>DEQS01000097.1:25150-25657 GCA_002360555.1 Chloracidobacterium sp. UBA3360 | reverse complement strand
ATCACAGCGATGCGAAATGTGCCCGGCGGTTTCTCGATCGAGTGTTCAACATCACGAAAGCCATCGCTGTTTATCACAACAAAGCTGCGCCCCTCTTTGGTGTACGTTCCCTTCATTCCAGGGATGAGCGCATAGCCTCGTGACTCATCAGCCGCATAAAATTCGGGTGATGAATAGCCAACGATACGCAAACCTGTCTCGGCCAGCAATAGCCCGAACAACAACCCTATCACGAGGCTGACGAGGGCAAAAAACCGCCGTTTCTTTGGCTTGATGTTTGTTTCGGCGGTCCCAAGTTGCGTTCGGCTCATCTATCAGTTGTAAGTTACTTTTATCCCGGCGCGTTCATTGCCGGACAAAACAAATCTATCAAACAATTCACCAATATTCATTTCTGCATTATCATAAGTAGTTAGTCTTATCGATTTGGAGCACTTATTAGATGGAATTTCTTTCTGACCCGCAAGTTTGGATCGCCTTCGGTACGCTGACCGTTCTCGAGCTCGT
>DEQS01000097.1:0-24958 GCA_002360555.1 Chloracidobacterium sp. UBA3360 | reverse complement strand
CAACAGGCAAAGGCTCGTTATATCGGTCTGAGCCTCGCACTTGGCATTCGCATTTTGCTACTGCTTTCACTTTCGTGGGTTATAGGCCTTGTAGAGCCACTTTTCACCGTGTGGGGCAGGGGCTTTTCGGGAAAAGATCTTGTCCTGCTCATCGGCGGTTTATTTTTGATCGCCAAGAGCACACATGAGATCCATGGCAGCCTCGAAGGCGAGGAAGGTACGGGTTCCAAGCGATCGTACTCCGGATTCATCAGCGTTATCGTCCAGATCGTGCTGCTCGACATTGTCTTTTCACTGGACAGTGTGATAACCGCGGTCGGCATGATCTCAACGACCTACGGGTCAAACGGCATTTACATAATGATCTCTGCGGTCATCATATCGATCATTGCGATGATGCTGTTTGCCGGTTCGATCGGAGCGTTCGTCCAGCGGCACCCGACGATCAAGATGCTCGCTCTTTCATTCCTGCTACTGATCGGTGTGATGCTGGTTGCGGAAAGCTTTCATCAGACAATACCAAAGGGCTACATCTACTTCGCGATGGCGTTTTCGGTCTTTGTTGAGATGTTGAATATCCGTCTACGCAAAAAGGCGGACCCGGTGCAGCTGCACAATCAGTTTTCAGACGAAGACGAGAAAAAAGCCGTCGAGGAATAAATTGTCGACAACTCAGTTAATCCAAGGCGGCATCAATTAGCGCAGGCCTTCGCGGGTGTGATCAAGCATTACCATTCTCGTGGCAAAAAATGAGGGAATATATGTTTAGACTCGCTCGCATCACAATTTTCTTAGCGGTCATTCTACTTTCGTTCGTTCCCGCCGCTCTCGGCCAGGTCCATAAAGCCGTGTCCGGAGCCGGTTGGCAATGGCCGGCCCACACCGACGGCATTACCTACATTCCCGTGTGCTGGGAAAACCCTACCGGCTGGGCGACCGAGACCAACCTCGTCAAAAACAAGATCGCCTCAACCTGGCAAAGCGTCGCTAACGTCAATTTTTACGGTTGGGGAGCCTGTAACGCTGCAAGCAAAGGCATTCGGATCTTGATCACCGACACGCGTTCCAATTCCGGTATTGGCAAGTTCATCGATGGCTCAAAGAACGGGATGGAGTTGAATTTTACATTCAAAAATTTCGCTCCCGGCTGCCAGGCGGAAAATCGCCGGCCATCCTGCATCACAACGGTCGCCTTACACGAATTTGGCCACGCTCTCGGGCTCATTCACGAACAGGACCGCTCCGATTCGACTTGTAAGGCCGAACAAAGC
Organism: Chloracidobacterium sp. UBA3360; assembly: GCA_002360555.1. GTDB lineage: Bacteria > Acidobacteriota > Blastocatellia > Pyrinomonadales > Pyrinomonadaceae > OLB17. Next base: position 23,687 of record DEQS01000097.1, on the reverse strand, counting down.
ACTAGCAGCGGCGGCCTGCTGCTCACCGCCTACGACCCGGATTCGGTAATGAATTACTGCAATCCGCGTTGGATCAACGACGGCGTCCTCAGTGCACTCGACATCGTCGGCATCCAAAAACTTTACGGAGCACGCCGAGCTACGTCACCCGGAAAGATAACCGTCATCGATACACTCAACACAGCGTCCGGGCAGACGTGGGAACACATCATCATGGAATTTGGGTCAAACAAGATCCGCCGCGATTTTGCTCTAAACACCACGACAAAGTCCGTTAAGCAATCTTGGACATTTGGCGGCAGCGGTAAATATTGCTACAAACTGTGGTCAAATACGCTCTATACGGACGGCAAATATTACGAGGGCTACGGCGAAGGCTGTTGGACGCTCGAAGCCGGTAAAAACTACACGGTCGAGATCCAGTTTAATAAAGGGACAGGGCAAAAGGCGTTCGACATCGTTTTGGTCGCTCCGCGCAGCTAATTAAAAATCGATCTTTGATTCGAGTTCTAAACGCTCCCGCGAGATCGGGTGTGTAAACGCAAGGCTCCAAGCGTGCAAGCATAGCCGGTTAAATTCCCTGCCGCCGCGCTGTGTATCGCCGACGATAGGATGGCCGATCAATTCGCAATGGATACGCAGTTGATTCGTCCGTCCCGTCACAGGCTCAAGTTCAATAAGGGTTGTATCCGCATATCTTTCCCGCACCCAAAACCGCGATTCTGAATGCTTCCCGTCCGACTTTACGCTCCATTGTTTTAACTCAGCAAACCGTCCGATCGGAGCTTCGATCGTGCCGTCATTTTCTTTTACAATGCCGTCAACAAGTGCGAGATACCGTTTTTCGACGTGCTTTTTCATCAGTGCCGAACACATTCGACGATGTGCGACAGCATTTTTCGCGACGATGACGAGGCCGGAGGTTTGTTTATCAAGGCGGTGTATCAAGCCCGGGCGGATCAATGTTGGTGAGTCGAGATTGCAATGGTAAACGAGTGCGTTTAGCATCGTGCCCGTATTTTCGCGATGCGACGGGTGGACTAGCATTCCGGCGGGTTTATTAACAACGATGATGTCATCGTCCTCATAAACGATATCAAGCGGGATATTCTCGGGCCGCATCGCCGTTTCACGTGTCGTATCGACCGTGATCTCGATCAGATCGTTTTCCCGCAGTTTATGGCCGATATTCTCATGCCGCCCGTTCACCTCACATCGCCCGGTTTTGACGAGGTCACGCAGGTACATCTTGCTCAGCCCGCTAAAATGGTCAAGCAAAAAATCCTCAAGCCGCATTTTCTGCGCCGCGAGCGGTATTTGTATCAACAGCCGTTCATCCACACTCGATATTGTAGCGTAACCCAAATAAATAGGCGTTTCACCGAGTCGAATTGTCGCGGCGGGCAATAATACCTATAATCAATTGTCCTACAATTTTGTCGTAAATGATCCGCAACGAAATAGACATCGTTTCACAAATAACAGCTGTCACGCATGACCTGAAAGGCATTCGTACGGACAGCACCGCCATACTCCAGATCTTGAATGACGAGATGTCGGCGGATTTCGGATTTGTCTGTCTGCGGCACGCCGAAACAGGGCAGATCGATGTAATTGCCGCCGTCGGTATGGAAGCCGTTACATTTCGCCGCCTCGAAGCCCGTGCCGCAAAAAGCGTCCTCGTGCGGGTTATAGAACGCTCATCGCCGCTGTTCTTTTCGATCGAAAACGAATCGACCCTCGCTTTTTTTGACGATGGTTCCCCGCGTATTATCGCGTCAGTCCCGATAAAACTTTCGGGCGATTGCATCGGTTCGATCTCACTCGCTTTTGGTGAACCAAAAAGCATCTCAGACCGCGATATCGTCCGAATGCTCGAGATCACGGCGGCCCTGATCGCCCAATTGCTCCGGGCCGAGCGGCTCGAACGCGAAGAGAGCCGCAAGCTCGTGGCCGAAAATGTACACCTAAAACAAGAGCTAAAGGAAAAGTACGATTTCGGCAATCTCATCGGTAATTCGAGCCCGATGCGGCAGGTGCAGGATCAGGTAACGCAGATCGCCCGTTCAAATGTCCCGGTGCTACTTCGCGGCGAAAGCGGTGCCGGCAAAGAGCTGATCGCAAACGCGATTCATTACAACAGCCTCCGCTCAAAACGCCCGTTTATAATGGTAAACTGCGCCGCCTTACCCGAAACGATCATCGATGGCGAGCTGTTTGGTTATGAAAAAGACTCGTTCGCCGGGGCATCAAAACAGAAACGAGGCCATTTTGAATTGGCAGATGGAGGCACTTTATTTTTGGAAGAGATAGGCGATTTGCCTATGCAAACACAGGCGAAATTGATCCGGGTGATCCAAGAACGCGAATTCGAACGCCTCGGCGGTGACGAAACCTTTCCCGCAAACGTTCGACTCGTCGCATCGACAAACCAATCGGTCGAAGATGCCGTAGCCGACGGCAGATTTCGCGAAGATCTCTTTTATGCTCTAAATGTATTCACGATATTTCTGCCGCCGCTACGCGAGCGAAAGGCCGATATTCTGCTACTGGCCGAGCATTTCGTCGAAAAATATGGAGCGGAGCACAACAAACACATACTTCGTATCTCGACGCCAGCGATCGACATGCTGACGGCCTATCATTTCCCCGGCAATGTTCGCGAGCTTGAAAACGCTATCGAGCGTGCTGTTCTTGTCTGTGATTCAAACGTAATTCACGGCCATCATCTGCCGCCGACATTGCAAACTGCTGAGGTCAGCGGCACCGAGATGCGTGTCACGCTCGAATCCGCGGTCGCAGCATTTGAACGCGACATGATACAGGACACTCTAAAATCGACCCGGGGCAATATCGCCAAGGCAGCCGTGATGCTTGACTCGACCGAGCGGATCTTGGGCTATAAGATAAAGAAATACGGCGTCGATCCTCGACGATTTAAGCAATGAAAAGAGACGAATTTTTGATGAGCAGCCTGCCCGACGCCGAAGCCGCCCGTCGGTTTCTCGGCCAGCTGGCTGAGGCTCATCCGTCTGAGTCAGCAAAGCTGCTCAAAAACGAAGGGCTGCTTTCCGACGTTTTGACGCTCGTCTCGTTCAGCCCTCTGCTTGCTACAACGCTGCTTCAGAATCCTGATTACTTCTGGTGGCTCAACCGCAAACGACGCGAATCGGGTGTTCGCGGCAAAGACGAGCTGCTCGAATCTTTGGCGCGTTTTGCCCTGACAAACTCGCAGCTTGAGCCTCAGGTTCTGTTTGCCAGATTTCGCCGCCGCGAGCTGCTTCGCATCTATCTCCGCGACATCCGGCGTCTCGCGACGATTGCCGAGATCACCGAGGAGATCTCACATCTCGCCGACGCTATACTCGAATCCGCCTTGCAGCTTGCCCGCCGCGAGATGGACAACCGTTTTGGCCAGCCGCAAGAAACCGATGACAAAGGCCGCTTTGTGCCCGCCCGGTTTTGCATCACGGCGCTGGGCAAACTTGGCTCACGCGAGCTTAATTATTCGTCGGACATCGATCTCGTATTCTTCTATTCAGACGAAGGCTCGACCTCGGGCAACGGCTCTCGCGGACAGGTCACGAACCGCGAATATTTCGTCAAGCTTGCCGAATACGTCACAAAACTCGTCGGCGAGCCTTCCGGTGAAGGTGCCGCTTATCGCGTCGATCTGCGTCTGCGGCCGCACGGTTCGCTCGGAGCTCTGACGATCTCGCTTGCCGATATGGTGCGTTATTACAAGACCGAAGCGAGAGCGTGGGAGCGTCAGGTCCTGATCCGTTCGCGTGGTTGTGCGGGTGATATCGAGCTGTTCAAAACATTCTTTGCGGAGGTCGAGGATCTTGTTTTTTCTAAGAAAGAAACCGTCGAGACGGCTCTTGCCAACGTCCGCCGTTCGAAAGAGCAGATCGATCTCGAACAGGTCAACCGTCGCGGTTTCGACGTCAAACTCGGACGCGGCGGCATCCGCGAGATCGAGTTTCTCGCTCAGGCTCTGCAACTCGCCCACGGCGGCCGTGACAAATGGCTTCGCAGTCCGCATACACTCATTAGCCTCGTCCGGCTTGCCGACCGCAAACACCTGACCGAAACAGATCTGACAGAGTTGACGACAGCCTACACATTTCTGCGGCGTACAGAGCACATGCTCCAAATGGAAAACGGAGTCCAGACGCATACTGTGCCTGAAGACGCCGAAAAACGCGAATTGCTCGCCCGCCGTATGAGCTTTGCCGAGGGCGGTAATTTTGAAAAGGGTTTGGCAAAATACACCGCAAACGTCAGCCGCATTTTTACGAATGTGTTTGGCGAGGTGCAAGAGGTTTCCGAGGAAATTAACACGACCCGCGATGTCCCGACCGCCAGCGAACGCTCACGTTCGCACGTCCTTGCGTCCATTCAGAAATCAGAAATAGAATTTGATCCGTCCAGCAAAAATGTCACGGTGCTTGACCGTGTGTCTGAGGTCTCGCCGCATTTTGCGTCAATGCTCGCCGCCAATCCGCATCTAGTAGCCGATCTTCCCGACCCCGAAGGTGAATTTACCGAGCCCGATTACGCCGAGCAGATGATGGCGTCGGTCGAATCTACCCGCGATTTTGGCCAGCGCCTTTCGGCTATGCGGCGAACGTGGTCGAGGTTTTTACTACAGATCGTCGTGCTGGATATCTTCGAAAAGATAACTATCTCGGAGGCAAAGCGGCTCCAGACCAACCTCGCCGAGGCAAGCATCGCCGCCGCTCTACGTGCTGTCCGCGATGAACTCGCCATCCGCACAGGCAACATCGGCCGCCCTGCACCGCTCGATCTCGCAGTGCTCGCCCTTGGCAAACTCGGTGGCCGCGGCCTCGATTACGACTCTGACCTAGATCTTGTGATCGTCTATTTCGACCCGCAGGATATCATGGCCGAGATCACGCCCGGCGAATTTTATAGCCGTGCGGTCGAGCTGTTTGTCACGGCGCTTTCGTCCATGACCCGCGACGGCAGCCTATACCGCGTAGATCTGCGGCTGCGGCCGTTTGGCTCAAAAGGAATGAGTGCGATGTCGATCGACGCGTTTCTCGCTTATATGACCGACACGGCTGCCGTATGGGAAATGCTGGCGTTTGTAAAACTAAGGATGGTCGGCGGGGATGCCAGCATCGGCTTAAACGTCGAAAACGAAACCCACCGCGTCATCCACGAACGCGCCGCCGCCCTGCCGGCAGACGAATTACGCGATGAAACTCTACGCGTTCGCCTCGCGCTCGAAAACCAACGCGTTCGAACCCGCCGTGGCAGCGACATCGATATCAAATACGGCTCCGGCGGCATGCTCGATGTTTACTTTGCGATGAGATTTTTACAGCTTCGCGATAACGTGCCGGATGAAGAAGTGGGGGAGAAGAGGGGTTCAAGAGTAGAGGAGAACAGGCGCTCAACGCGAGCGATGCTTGATAGATTAGAACGTTTATATAGTGATCGGTCGAATCTCCCCGATTCCTCCACTCCACTACCCGCCATCTCCGATCTGTGCGTCGGCTACGAGTTCCTCGCCAAGCTCGACCACAACCTCCGTCTAACGATCGGCCGCACAACCCGCGTACCGCTCGGCAACGAGAACGCCCTCAAGACCATCGCCACCCGAATGGGCCTCGCCTCACCTGCCGATCTGGTTGAACAACTGACGCTCCACCGTCTAGCTGTCCGTTCTGCATTCGAAAGCATTTTGTCTTAACGTAGAAACGATCTCGGTCCACTTTGGTCCAGCTGGTCCGGACCGGACCAAAAACTCTCTACTCATGCCTCATGGCTTTCCTTTTCAACCAACTCAAACCAGCACCGCGTGCAGAAGCGGTGCTTTTTTCGCGCGCTGTGCGTGTATTCGGCGGAGAGCGGCAGTTTGCGGACGAGCATTTGCTGCTCTTCTGTAAGGTCGGCCCATTTTTTTATCTTTACAGCACCGCAGCGTGGGCAAGTATTATCGGTTGAAAATATCATAAGGTGTAGGAACCCCGTCGCTATCGCTCCCCGTTCTGACAGGAACGGATCATTTGATATACTTTTTGCGTATCACAATTACATCCCAATTTTATCAAATATGTTTACAGTCAAGGCGGGTTACAGCAGCGATATTGAGGTCAGGTCGAGCATCGACAAGGTGCGGGAGTTTTTTGCCGATGTCACAAATTTTGCCGAGATGATGCCCGGCGTTGAGCAGATCCATACCGACGCCAAGGGCATCGCACACTGGAAAGTCCAGGCAAGCGTGCCGGTTGTTGGTCAGATCCTGCAAAAATTTGCTGTTGAAATGGCTGAGAACAGTGAAGACCGTATAGAATGGTCGCCGCTGCGTACCGAGGCCGAAAATTTCTTACGCTACTCCGCCGACTTTTTTGAAAAAGCGAAAGATGTCACGATGGTGCATTTCTCTCAAGCCGTCGAACTCCGCCGCAAAAAAGCCGGCGAACTCCATTCTCTAGCATGGCTCGCCGGCGAATCGCTCATCAGCAGCGAAATGACCAAGAGTATCACCGAAATGATAAAGGTATTTATCGGACGGGCAAAAGAAAAATTAGAAAAATGAGTTTGCCCACGAAACACACCAAAGGCACGAAATAAATACTTCTTATTTTCGTGCCTTTTGTGTGTTTCGTGGGCAATTTCTTATGTTATCGCTCCGCCATCGACGATGACGACCTCGCCGCTCATAAAGCTGTTACGATCGCTGCACATAAATGCAGCGTATTCTGCAAGCTCTTCGGGACGTCCCTTTCGGCCCTTTGCTACCCAAAAATCATGCATCTGGATCAGCCGTTCGGGTAATGTATGACCGAGGTCGGTATCAAAAATACCGGCTGCGATGGCGTTTACCGAGACACCAAAATTTGCGGCTTCGCGTGACAGGCATTTGGTAAAACCGATCATCGCGGCCTTTGATGTGGCGTAGTGGACTGATGTGGGTAAGCTGCGGATCGCCCCTACTGACGTAATGTTGAGGATCGATCCGGCCTTTTCGCGGATCATCTGTTTGTAAAACGGTTTTGTGACAGCAAATAGGCTGCCGACATTGGTATCAACGACCCAATCCCAGCTTTTATCAGTCGTCGTCGCGAAATTATCACCTTTGTTCACCGCGGCGTTATTGACGAGAACGTTGACCGGACCCCACGCATCTTTTATCTCGCGGGCGATGTGCTTCATCCCGTAACGGTCGGTGACTGAGACTTTATAGCTCAATGCACGACGGCCGTGAGCCTCGATCTTCGCCCGGACCTCGTCAGCCAGATCGTCACTCGAATGATAGTTAAATGCGACATCCGCACCCTCGCGGGCAAAGACCTCGCAAATAGCGGCTCCGATACCCCGCGTACCGCCCGAAACAAATGCACGTTTTCCTTCAAGTAAAAGACTCAAAATACTTTCCCTCGCAAAGAAATAAGGTTAATTGTAGGTAAGGAAAAAGGCAAAGGTGGAAAGCCAAAACTGTCTAAACCGGGGGAGCCGCGGCCTGAGCCTTTGGCCAAAGGGCGTTGATCTCGCGAATGATCGACTCGGTCGAATTTGGCATCGTCATCCCTGCGGTCGCGGTCTTCATACGCGAATACTCGCCTTGGTTATTCACCAGGTTGCGTATCGTCGGGACGATGTCTGTCGAACGTTTGAGTAGAATGCCGGCTCCGCGAGCCTCGATAAGCCGCGAAGTACCAGCTTCCTGCGGCATCGGCGGCGTGGTCGCGTCAGCAATTATTGGCAAGCGGCAGGCGAGGGCTTCGAACGTCGTGAGTCCGCCAAGCTTTGAGATCATCACATTGGCCGACTGCATCAGCTTTTCGATCTCATCGGAATAACCAATGACCTTTACCGGGAATTTTGCAGTCTTGGCAATTTCTTCAGCCTCAAGCCTTAATTCTTCGTTCTTACCGGCAAGAAATATCGCCTGAACGTCCAGTTCTCCACGAACGAATTCTTTGAATATCTTTGGGATATTGCCGCCGCCGACCCAACCTGCGTTTACAAAAACGGTGAATTTATCTGGGTCGAGGCCGTAGATCCGGCGTGCGCTTTGAGCGTCTTTTTCGTCGATCTCGTGAAACTTAGGATCGACCGGCATGCCTGAGATCTTGATACGATCGGGCGAAATACCATAATCAACAAGTTGCCGTTCCGCGTCTTCATTTGCTACTAAATATAGCGAAACATCATCGCAAGCCCAGCCCTTCCAAAAGCCGTAACATGGATCAGTTACAACAGTTACAAGCGGAACCTGATCTATTAGATCAAGTTCTTTAAGTATGCGGGCAAAGATATGCTGCGTTAGCGGATGGACACTGACGACGATATGCGGACACCATTTTTCGAATTGCCCGCGAACGTATCCAATACAACGTTTATGAAAAAATTCCCTCGTCTCGGGCCGGATCTTATTCATCGCCCAGTAAAGATATTTCATCCAGTGCTGCTTATTTTTCAGCGTCCAGTTGTAAACCTTTACCAGCTTTTCAGTGATATGATGCGATTCTTCGACCGCCTTGATCGTACGAACGACAGCCGACTCGCCTTTCCAAAATCGCTCGACACCGTCGGCAATCGTTTTCGCCGCAGAGCGATGCCCGCCGCCGGTATCGGAGGAAATAATAAGGATTTTTGGTGTGTTAGGCTGCATCTATGGGCGGTTTGTTTAAGCCTTTAGAGCAACTTCCTTTGCCGCAAGAAAACCTGCGTTCTTTGCCGCCTTTTTCATCTGGCCCTCAAGCTTGATGATCTTGATCAAATGGCCCGGGTTTAGCGGCAGCGAAGGATAGAAACAGTTTGATTCGTGGGTACAATGGCAACCGTCGGCGACCTCTTTGCGGCGTTCTTTCATCAGATTGGTCTTCCAGGCGGCCTGAAAATCCCACTCGTAATCACGCAAATTAAGCACGTCACCCTTATTTTCACACGACGACAAAGCACCGTTGTCATAGATCACCGCACCGGCTGAACCGGCGTAGCATTTGAGCTGGGCTTTGCCCTCTTCTTTGGTTTTGGCAATGATATCGTGCATGTAGATATCGACTGCGGCTTTGAAAAAGCCTGAGTCGCCGCCATAGTTATTCTTGAGCGTAGCGTCTTTTGTATCCTCAAGTATCATCTGCGACAGCTTTTGATAACGTTTGTGGTCAAATTGCAGTTCAATCGGATCGGCCGACGGAGGACGAATATAGTTGATATTCACCTTGTCCGGTTTAAGGTCATATTTGAGGAAATCGTACCAGTCAAAGATCGTCTCCTCATTCGAATGCATCACGCACGTACAGGTCTGAATATCGAGCTTGGGATACTGCTCTTTCTTCATCTGCTGCAAAGTGCGGGCCGTGTGGATAGCTTTGTCCCAGCTTCCCTCTTTGCGGCGAATTTTCTCATGAGCGTCTTTCATGCCGTCGATACCGAGGGCGACGCTGACGTTCAGATTCGGACATTCGTCCATGATCTGTGCAACATCGGGGAAAATACGCGGATGGATCTGGCCGTTCGACATCAAATAGACGGAGTCGAGCTTGTTGTTTTCGTAAAAGGCTCGCACGATCTGCGGTAGGTCCTTTCGCGTGAATGGTTCGCCGCCAGCGAGTACAAGTACACCGAGATTTCCGCCAAGAGTTTCCGATATCTTGGCGATCTCGTCGGTCTTCATCTGCAGCTTTTTACGCGGCCTGTCGTCCAGTTCCTCAGTAAAGAAACAGTGTGTACAGCGCATGTCGCAGACGCTCGTAACCAAGATGTTCAAAAACACCGGCGAGATCGGGCGTCCGACCAAAATACTTGCGTATCGTTTGAAAATTTCCTTTGTCGCAAAATCCATATTTCATCCCCGGTCTATCGCTCGCCAAACACAATTTAGGCACAATAGACCATTCTCTAATTTATATCATCGGCGGTTGTTTCAGCAACACAGCAAAAGGCGTTAAACTTAAGCTATGTTTCGCCGCGTCTATCTCGACAACAGTGCCACAACGCCGATCGACCCCGCCGTGGTCGAAGCCATGCTTCCTTATTTGATGGCTAAATTTGGCAACGCGTCTAGCATTCATTTCTACGGCCAAGAAGCCCGGGCAGCTTTGGATAAGGCTCGCCATCAAGTCGCAGCTTTGATAAACGCGCGGCCCAACGAGATCGTGTTTACCTCAGGTGGCACGGAGGCAAATAATCTAGCCATCCGTGGATTGATCGAGGCGAGGCAAAATCGCGACAGCGACAGAACGGGCAAGCCTCATATAATCACCTCTGCATTCGAGCATTCAGCAGTTCTAAATGTTTGCGAAGACCTTGAAAAACATGGCGTTTCGGTCACATATTTACCTGTTTATGAAAACGGCATCGTCCGTCTCGACGACATAAAAGCAGCGATAACCGACGACACCATCCTGATCTCCGTAATGGCCGCCAACAATGAGATCGGCACACTCCAGCCGATCGCTGAGATCGGCAAATTAGTTCGAGAATTAAGAAGCGATGGTAAAAAGATCTGGTTTCACACCGACGCCGTCCAGGCCGCCGGAAAGGTACCGCTCGATGTCGAAGCCATTGGCTGTGACCTACTCTCGATCTCCGCCCATAAAATATATGCGCCAAAAGGCGTAGGAGCGCTTTATGTGCGTCGCGGAGCTAGGCTGCACCCGCAAAATCTCGGCGGTCATCAGGAACGCGAACGACGCGGTGGAACTGAGTCTGTGCCGAACATAGTCGCTTTTGGGGTTGCGTGTGAGTTAGCACAGAACGAGCTTAAAAGATCAGCGGTGGAGCTAGGACACTTGCGAAATAGTTTTGAAAGCAAAGTAGGCGAAATAATTCCTGATGTTGTATTTAACGGAGACCGAGAAAATCGGCTGCCAAATATCTCAAATATCTCGTTTCGATCTATCGAAGGTGAGGGATTGTTGATAAATCTCGATATGCAGGGCATCGCCGTTTCGACAGGTTCAGCATGTTCGTCCGGCTCGCTCGAACCGTCACCCGTCATCAGGGCTCTGGGTCATGACGACGAACTAGCACGCGGTGCCATCCGCTTTAGTTTCGGGCGTTTCAATACCGCCGAGGAAATCGATCGAGTCATCGAAATGCTCCCGAAAGCAGTAGAAACTCTTAGATCGCTTTCACCAAAAAATTAAGACCGATAAAAATCAAAACAGCCCTGCCGGTTTCCCGTCAAGGCTGTTTTTGTTGTTCCTCCCGGTGTAGGAAAAGCGTTGGTTAATTAGTCACCGACGATGATGCCCGTTGCGTCGCTGACGATGATGCCGTCTTTTTCTGAACAAGGTGTCGCCTTGTCACCAACAATGATGCCTACGATGTCGCCAACGATGATGCCTACGATGTCGCCGACGATGATGCCGTCTTTTTCGCTGCTGGTGCATTTAGGCTCATTTTTGTCACCAACGATGATTCCGCCTGCGTCGCTGACGATGATGCCGCCGCTTGCAAATGTAAAGGTCGATCCGAGTGTAAGTACGAGAGCCAATGTGAGTGTTGTGAATGTCTTTTTCATTTTGTTTATCTTCTCCTAAAAGTTTTTTAATTTAATTTCGAAACCCGCCTTGTTTGTTCTTCCTGCCCTCTCTATTACAAGCCGCGTGCCAAAGCGTGCCACAACCTCACACAAACACATAAACTCTTTATCCACATAGATTACACGCGACGATTTGACTCTGTGATCGCACCCTCAACCTAGACTCGGTCTGTATACTTTGTAACCACCCATACATCGCCCCAACTCTAAATAGCCTGTTATCTTATACTTACCAAACTGCATACTTCTTATACACTTTCCAGGTGTATAAGAAGTATACATTGCACAAAAATTCGCCATAACCAATGTTTTATTGGCATTTGATCCTAGACAGATCGACTGCTTTTGTTGACGCAGCACACAAAACATATCCGGATGTTGGGGTTCTCGATACTTCGATGCCTGTTATAAACGGCAACGGAACTGCCACCGAGATCAAAAGCCGTGGCTCGGGGATGAAAACGATCTTTTTGACGGTAAATAAAGAGCCCATTTTTTAAGGGCCGCACAGCTTTCTGTGGTTCAAATACAGTGAGGCTACCGCCGCTCGAAAGATGATACGTTCGCGGATACGGGGCCCCCGGCTGTGTTGGGGCTTTTTTTGTCTGTGCCAAAGCTGCCGTAGCCAGCCCGGACACAAACATTGCCTATGCCATCCCCAATGCGAACAACTAGCTCTTGATATCTGACCGCATTCAATTACTCCGTAAAAAGCCGCGAATGACGAAGCGATATTGTTTTGTACTTGTTGATTTTGATAGGGAGCAGGCCAAAGCGTAACTTTCAGAACTTACAGGCTGCCGTCGGGCCGGTTTACGGGTCAGGCTTTTTCTTTTGTGCATTAACATCGGCGGCCATCTTGTAGGCGATGTAATATTTGTAAATATTGCTCACATACGTCACGGTTTCGGCTCCGATCTCGCGGGCGGCGACGATCTCGACATTATTGAACCAAACATCAGGGTTCAGCCCCTGCTCCGCCGCTTTTTTGCGTAAGCCCGCGACGCGCGCAGGCCCGGCGTTATATGCCGCAAAAGCAAACAGCGGGCGGTTCATCTTGTCGAATGTGGCGTCCTTTAGATTGGTGTTGACGATGTAGTCCATGTACTTAACGCCGGCATGGATATTGTTTTCCATATTTGTCCGCGAATCCGAAATATTGATCGGGTTGCCCTCGGCAGTGCTTGGTTTTATCTGCATCACGCCGTAGGCACCGGCCGGGCTCTCTTTTGACTGGTCAATGGTTGATTCCTGATACGCCTGAGCCGCGATCATCAGCCAGTCAAACTTATACTGCTCGCCGTATTTTTTAAAATAACCGACTGCCGCCTTGTATTTGTCCATCTCGGCCGGAAGTGTATTGTTCTTGGCAAATTTTGCATCTTTCGCATATCTCAGAATTAGCGTATTGCCGAACGAAGTTCCTTCGCGATGGTCCTTAATAAAATCGTTTATTAGTGCGACGAATTGCGGCGTTCCCTTTTGCACGGCCCAGCCTATCTTGTCATCGCTCACGAGCGCCAGATCGTTATGGACATTAAGACCTTCAAACACCTTCGCCCACAGCCCGGCGACGAGGTCGTCCATTACGGTGATGCCAACCTGTCCAGAGCTGACCATATTGAGAATGTCTTCGTCCTCGAGATTTGCGTCCGCTTCCTTGAGGATGACCGGCGGTTTGCCGCTCTGCCTGAACTGCTCATTGAGTTTTTCGAGATTTGGCCAGTAACGGCTTGCCTTCCGCACAAAGACCTCTTTGCCCGACAAGTCGTCAAGCGTCGCTACGGGCGGAGTCGAAGGGCCCGTCACGATAATCTCTTTTGCGTTCTCACGCACCGGATCGGAAAAATCGGCTATCTTTTGCATGTCAGCAACGATCGGGATGTTGCCGAGTGCAATGTCGCCGCGGCCGTCGGACATTCGCCTGAACATCTCTTCGCGGGTCACAGGCAAAAAGACCATCTGCACCGGTTTGTCACCGGTATTGAGCTTTTGGTTGAGGGTTTTTTCAAATTCTTTGAGAGCCTCATACGCGATGCCGCGTGGCTGCGGGCCGTCGTAAAAGAAATTGGTCTTGTTATACAACACCAGAGCGCGGATATACCGCCGCTCGACCATCCCGTTAATGTCACCTGTCCACTTTTCAGTTCTCAGACGATCCATAATAGTCGGATCGATCTCCGCCGGCGGTTGTTCGGCAACCGTTTCCGCCTGATTAGCGGCCGGAGCAACATTCGCAACATTCGCCTGCGGCCCCGCCGAACTGCATGACAGCCCCGCAACACCCACAATACAAAAAATTGTGATTAATAGAAACAAACGTATACACATATCAAGACCCTCCGAAAATAGTCCCAATCTATCGCGGACCCACCCCAAAAGGAACTGTCAGAACTTACAGGTTTGGTTCAAAGTGGTGGTCCAGTCGAGCTTATCGCGCATCGAAAAGATAACCTGCGGGAAAAGCGTGATCGATTTGACGCTCACAACCCAGCAATGGCTTTCGACGCAGGTGGTCTGGTTATTGGTTGAATGCGGACATCTGCCTAGGTTGGGGCGTTACAGTTAACTGTCAATTCTTACCGTATTCAGAAAAAAATGGCAGCTCGGGAAATTCCCAAGCTGCAGTCCATCATGATCAGAGTGCTGATCAAAGCCTCAAAGATGGAAATGATAAAACACCTCGATCGTTTAACGGCCGCCGAACACCCAGATCCGGGCGCCTTGTCCAAAAAGAGATTTGGCGTCATACCAAAAATCGATACTTCGGATAACGCGGTCGGTGCCCCGTAGGTCCACCCATCGCGATTCGCCGCCCGCTGGTATTAGTTGTCGAAACGCTAGGCGCTGGCTGGTCCCATTGCCAAAACGAACGACGACACGGTAAAACTCGATCGCGCGTTTTGCGACCTTAAACTTTATGCGTTTAAAGTCCCCGCGTAACGAAGTAACGGTGATCCTGTCATGATCGACGCGGCCGGTCACATCTCTGGTACCAAGCAGGTTTCTCTGACCGTGAGCATTCGCTGCTAAACAGATGAACGCCTGTAACGCTCCGAACAGGACCGCAACCAATCTCCTTTTGGTAAACATTTTATTTTCTCTCCCAGCTCCCAAGGTCAATTTGAAAATCGAGCCGATTCTGCATATGACCCATTATTTTCCCGGAGGCGGTGGGCCCAAACTGATCGGTTTCAGCGGAAAAACCAGTTGGATAAGAAAAGAGTTGCCCTTTGTGGTCGTGCGGGCGTACGCCTCATGGTAATACCGTGCAGTGAGAAACCCGTACAGCTTTCCTTTTTTCTTTGAGGCGAGTGCCAATGTGGCCTCCGGGCCAATGGCGGCGACACGGTGGCGTCCGGTGACCAGCACCGACGGCAGCAGGCTGCCGAAACGGTCATCAGTGATCTTCCACTGTGCGTAATAGACCATACCGACGTTTAGCCCGCCGTCCATAAATTTGCGGCCCAAGCCACCCTCTAGTGTAAATAGCGTACCGACCTTTGCACCGTTGCTGTTCTTTTTAGTCGTGTGAAACTCGAGTGCTCCGGTCGTAGCGGCGTTCCAAGCCTTTTTCTTATCTAAGTAAACGGTGGTGCCCAGACTTAGTTCGTGCGACCACATTCCATAACCGGTGTTGTTATTAGCCCCAGCGGTATAGCGGCCCGTGGGTGCATAAAAACCGTAAGCAGCCGTAACATCAGCCTTCTTTAGGTGCCAGCCCAGGTTGACAGGCTGAACGTAAATGTCCCCGACATGCGCCGTTGGCTTACTGTCTAGACGCGGCGTTTCCAGTGCGGTGTTGAGAATGGGCACCGCGACAAAGAAACCATAGTTGGCTCCGAGAAATTTCTTCTTCGTCACCATATTAAAGAATGGTGCGCCGGCGGCAATGGTCGTGCTGCCGCTTGGGTTGAATTTCGCCCCGGTCTTAGTGTTGATCCGGTCCGTGTTATACCGATAATAGAGGAAACCGGCGTATGCTCCCGGAGGAGCCTGCGAACCGGAAGCCAAGCCCAGATCTCCTTTGAGATTCTCCCCGTTCAACTGGGCGCTCGCTATCTGTGGTATCAGAACCAATATGGTTAAAGCGAAACCCAGATAAAGATGTCTGATTGCGGAAAAAGGCTTCATGGTGTGCCCTTGTATTTTTTGTATTTGCTTCATAAAAATTCCTTAGATCTTCGTTTTTAGTTACTTAATATTTGTCAGGTAAGCGGGCTGTTTTGTGACAAATGGGTCACAAAACAGCCGGCCGGCCCATCTAGTCCAAAATCGCCTGGTTGTCCTTGACCTTTAGCACCCAGGAGATGCCTTTTACTTCGGGCATTTCTCTACCATCATCCGCACCGATCTCGGCCTTGATGACGTTATTGAGCTTGGTATTCATCGTCATGACAAGCTCTTTATTCTGGCCTTTAACGGCGGCAAGATTGGTCATCTCAGACGGGTCCTTTTGCAGGTCGTAAAGCTCAACGTCATTATTCAGATAAAGATCGTCGATCGTTTTCGGAGTATTGTGCTGAGTCGGGCCAAAATAGCGGGTGAACTTGTACCGTCCGTCCGCCGCCGTCCGCACGGTCCCGCGCTTCTTAAGATCCGGCTGTCCGGATGTCTTGAATGCGGTTGTAAGGTCTTTTCCACCGGCCACATTCTTTACAACCTGGGCAAAAAAGTCGCCGTCATTAGCGAACAGGCCGCTGTAAGTGAATAGTGCGGCTTCGCGGACAGCGTTGGTCGGAGCGGAGCCCGCTCTTTGAAGCACTGCAGTCAGATCCTTTCCGGGGAGTTCTCGTCCGGCGAGTTCGGCAACCTGCCCGGGCTTTACGCCGGCCATCGATAACAGTGTCGGAGCTACGTCAATGTGGCCGCTGACGGCTCTTGTCTCCTGTCCGCCTCTTATATCAGGATGCACAATATAGAACGGCAAATGGGTGCACTCTTCATAAGGGGTTGGCCCCTTACCACGGAGTCCGCCGTGAGCTCCGCCCATTTCACCATGATCGGACGTAAAGACGATCGCCGTATTATCACTTAGGCCAAGAGCGTCGAGTTCCTTGAGGATAGACAGTACTTGAAGGTCGACGGCACGGATGCTGTTAAGGTAAAAGTTGTTGAGACGGTGCCAGCGCTCGGCTTCGGACGGGACGTTGCCCAAAACGAAATCCCATACTCTCGAAAATTCACCGTGAGCTCCCGGTCGTCCAGCTTCGGAAAACGACTGATTTAGACTCTTCGGAGCAGTAATGTCCCACTCCTTTTTGTAAAACGCATTGTTCGGGGCACGCACGGAATTTTTCATCTGACGCCCGGTATTCTGCACGCTCTGTCCAGGTGCGTCGGTGTCGAAATACATCACGTCGTGCGGGTTGACAAGACTGACGGTCAGGCTCCACGGCTTACCATCCTGGCTCAGGACCTGGCCATGGTTTCGCAGCCATGTGATGGCGCTGCCGGCGATCAGGTGATCAAATTTGTACCCCCCGAGCTGATGGCCGACGAGATCACCAATTCCGTTGAAATCTGAAAACCCATATGCCTCCATCTCTTTGTTGATCAGTTTTTCGGGTTCTGCCACATCGAAGTCTCCGCCCGCCAGATGCCATTTGCCCTTGTACGCGGTGTAATAACCAGCCTTACGTAACATATGGCCGATAGTCGGGATGTCAGTCGAAAGGCTCTTGATCCACGGTAGGTCAAGATTCTCGAACATCTTGTTATTTGGTGTCGTCAAACCAGTCATGAGTACCGATCGGGACGACGTGCACATTGTGGCGGGACAGTAGTGATTATGAAAAGTAGTGCCGGTTTTCTGAATACGTTCGCGTCCGGGCAGCGAAAATCCGACGGGCCAGTTGCGAAAATAACGCTCCTGATCAGTAAAAATGAACAGAATATTAAGCTTTTTGTCACGGGGAGCGGAGAGTCGCTCTCGACCTTCGGCTCGATCGGCCATCGCAGCCACAGCGGGCGACGCTCCGAAAAGTGAGGCGGCTCCTAGACCCGCCGCTGTCAGAGTGGTTCGCTCTAGGAATTGGCGTCGTGATAAACCTCCGCCGGAGGTGTTCTTAAGTAATTTATTGTCTTTCATATCTCATTTCCGTCCTTATTTAGTTGAACTGCTAAACGATCGTGTGGTTTATTTCCAAAGCTTGATCTTCGTCAAATTCCAAGGGTTCTAATGTTTACAGATGCTATCGAAGCTTTATGATCACGCCAACTGTCAATTCTTATAGGTAAGAGACAAATTTCCGCACACAAAGGCACGGTTTCGACGAGAAAAAAAAGCCCGAACGTTTTAGAACGGAGGATGCGGAAAAAGCAGTATTTTTGGACAGGGAGGTCGAGTGATGCCCGACTCACTTACGGGGCCGATGCCGGAAAGGTCATTTTGATCTACTAAGTCTTTGATGTAAAAGGAATGTGAGCCTCAATTTTGGTTCCTAATCCAATGGTCGATGCAATCGCTAGCGTACCTTTTACCGAGCGGATCCGTTCGCTCATACTTATCATTCCCAAGGAACCTTTGGCTTCGGCACCTTCAGGGTCAAATCCGTTACCATTATCACAGATCGAGAGGTTGATACCGGTTTCATCCGCGCTTACCAGTACCGTGGCGAGGCTCGCTCCGCTATGTTTTCCGACATTTTGCAGAGATTCCTGCGCGACACGATATAGGCATAAAGCAATATCGTTTGGCAGTGAACGCGGTATGTCTTTCGCTTCGAAATCCACCTTGAACTTGCGGGCCGCCGCGATCTCACGGCAAAAGCCCCGCAAAGCGGATTCCAGTCCAAGCTGAAGTTTTGCAGGGTGCAGCTCGTGTGCCATTCTATGCACGTCGGATGACAATCGTTCAAGGTCCGATGACAGGTGATCGATCTGACCTTTCACTACTTGATTACCTATTGTTTCCTTTGCCAAAACGTCGAGGTTGATGGATAAGATCGCCAAGCTCTGACTGAGATCGTCGTGCAACTCGCGTGCTAAACGTATGCGCTCTGTTTCCTGGGCGTCGATAAGTCTGGAACTCAATTCATGGACTGCAAGTTCCGCTGATTTGCGTTTTGTGATATCAATTGATACCCGTCTAACGAACCCGGGTTTGCCGTCGACATATCCAACTTTGCCGCGTGAGCTTATCCAACGAATATCGCCGTTCCCTGTCAAAACACGATACTCTTCCCCATACTCTTCACCATATTCTTCCCCATCATTCAGCATTGTCGTAACAGCCGTTTCAACGTCTTTTCGATCGTCGGGATGGATCTTTTGCAAAAATTTTTCAAATGTTATTGACTGTGTTGGCTCAAATTCAAAAAGTTCGCACCATTTGTCGTCTGCACTTATGGTTGTTCCGTCTAAGCTCGTCATCCATATGCCGATTTCCGCTACAGTGGCGGACAAGGCCAATTGCTCTTCACGCTCATGAAGTGTGATCACACTATCATCTAGAGCTCTCGCAAGATCAACCGTTCGGCGAAGGTCCGAGCTCAGCTCGAAACCCATCGCGACTATTACAACCGTGAAGAATATGCTTAACGTAAATGGCCAAGAGATAAACCCCCAAAATATTAGGATGGCCATTGCAATATTCGCTATGAAATAAAAAGTCGTCGTGCCTGCTACCGTTACTGCCCGACGCCGGTCGCCCCTGCGCCATACGGTGACCATCACATCCGCGCAAAAGACGAGAGCAAGTACAAGACTTAACTGTGCCACCAGCATCCAGGGATTTGGAATCCCTTGTACGACCGATAAAGTTTCCCCGAAAACGGAAATTTGGCGGATCGACAGTATCTCGCGGTAGTTGATGTTGGGTGGAAATACGAAACTAAGGATTACAACCAAAGTCCGCAGTGCGGTTATTGTCCACAGGAGCCATCGCCGGCCCGCGTGCAAATATAGATGAACAAACCATGCGACAACGACGATCGCTCCCCAAGCGGCGACATGTCCCCACCTAAGTATCGTTCCGTACTCGGCAGGTGTCGTCGCGTGCATCCCGAGCGACTCGAACACGGCCATAGTTGCAACCGAAAGGGCTCCGATCGCAAATAATAAATATTCAAGTCGGTAGCGTTGTTTGCTCCAAATCCCAAGATAAATAACCCCGAAGGTCGCACAAGCCGTTGCGGCGAGCCATATGACTGTCGTAATCATATTTATTTAATTCCTGATATCACAACAATAATATGAATGAAATGCTAACACTTCAACTTGATAGTAAACAGATCCAGCCGACTAGTAAGTCAGTATTTGAATTTTCAATATTATCAACAAATATTATAATGATAATATTGTTCGTCTTTTGGTTCTTAATCGTTCAGGGGTTCAGGAACTTGGAATTATGTCTCAGATTCGTATATTACTCGTCGATGACCACAAGATATTGGTTGACGCGGTCAAGAAACTGGTCGAACAGGAATTTGAGGTTATTGGGACATTTGAAAATGGACGAGAGCTTCTAGACAATGCTCCCAAACTGCGGCCCGATGTTATCGTCCTAGACATGGCGATGCCGGCAATGAATGGGCTTCTTGTCGCGGAACGGATTAAAAAACTGCTTCCACACACCAAACTGATCTTTCTGACAATGAATCGCGACCCTGAGTTTGTTGCCGAGGCTTTCCGGCTCGGGGCGTCAGGCTATATTTTAAAGAGCGCTACTGGTCGTGAGCTAATTCAAGCTATTCGCACAGTCATTTCCGGTGGGTATTATGCATCCCCAGAATTCACCAAAACCATGGCCGGTGAATTTGGGGAGGAACATAAAAAAGCAAAGAGCCCGCATCAATTAAGCGCTCGTCAGAAAGAGGTCTTGCAGTTATTGGCCGAGGGGAGTTCGATGAAGCAAATTGCAACCATATTAAACATAGCCGAACCTACCGTTGCTTATCATAAATATTCAATGATGAAACTCCTTAACATCAAATCAAACGCTGAACTGCTGGGGTTTGCAAGATCCGCATTGCCGCCGACTAGATAGGTGATCTATCGTCTTCTGTTGTGTACCCCGAGTAACCTAACCTTTATAATAAGATTTGTATCAACTTATCTACCAATTCTTCGAACGAAAAGACAAAGAATGCTAGCGGCAAAAGCGGAACGGCCGACATTCCAAATAGCCAGAGTAGATCCCTCAAGTCGAATGGAACGGGGTGCATACTCTGGAGTACGGCGTAACTGTTGCTAAGATCGGCGAGCGACTGAATATCGCCGGTGCCGAGTAAGGGCTCGTCGTTGGGATTTACGCCTTCTATCCACTTATTGTCAAAACCTGCCACGTAATGGCTTGCAAGCGATCCATAAACTTCCAGTGCTTCCCATTTTGCTTTTACCAAACCAGGAAGAAAGACGAGCAATGGGCCAAGTGCCGCGAAAACGAAAAATAGAATGAATGCGACGGCGGAGAGTTTGAAATCCATCACGTTTCTCCCCGCGTGGAGGGCACTATTGGCGATCGAAACGGAGAGAAGCGTACCCTGAGCAAACAGGACGAGAGCAAATCCGTACAAACAAGGCCCAAGGAAACCGAGCCCCGCTGACCGGTCAGAATGCGTTGGCATCAACTTTAGATCCAGCCGCGAAACACGTAACAAAAAAACGAACCAAATAACGAAACGAGCGTACCAGCGTACCAAAAAGAATTGAAATATCGGGACACTGACAAATACGAGCCAATACCCCGTGAGGCTGAGATTCATATTTGTGCCATCAGGGGATGCGTACCACGTCGGCGTTCCGGCAGCGATCTCGCTTCGCCAAACCCAGAGACCCAGCGTGTAAACAAGTATCATCAAACCGGCTTCCAAGATCGTTGAATTGCGCATTATATGTGCAGCGTCGATGGCCGCCTTAAACCTTGGAATATCCGCAGGCGCGACAATTTTCCGAGTAATGAAATTTTTGATCCTCGGCCCGATCATTTTATGAGCTGCAGCCTCAGCTGCTAGCAATGCAGGAAGGGCTATTAGAAATCGGCCGTGGGCGGTTACATCATTAAGGAACGGCGTAAAAAGACTGTGTCCGCCAAATAACGAAAGCAGAAACAATGGCAGCCACGCGACAGCTGCGATTACTAACACGCGTCTATGAACAAGCCCAAGCTCATTATTGCAAAGGCCTGTCCAACAAAAGAAACGGTATGTCAGGCCGCCCTGTGTGAGCGAAAAATCAGGCACTTCGTCCGCGGTGTCACTGTCTGTCAAATAAGTTATATCTGCCATTGGTATTTATCCGGCCTAGTCCATATTGTGCCGCAGGTCGACGAGTACTTGGTCGTATGAGGATTCCGCAGGGAGCAGTCCGAGTCGCGGATATTCGATCTCGATCACGGTGTAAACAGTAAGTACGGCCATCAGTACAAATGCCCCTATGTGCAGCCAACTTCGCTGCGTAGTATAGGCCATGCCAAAGCCACCGATCATTGATGTAACGAGAGCAAGAGCAAATAAGAGCCCATATATGACCATCGGCGGATGGATCGACGCCGCTACTGTGCGCGTTGTTGTGATATCGATCATCGCGTTCAACGCCGGAACATTTAGTTTCATTGCGTCCGGCTGCGCACCCGGAGAGCTTGCTCCGGCAATCGCACCTTTCCATATCGCCTGCTGCAATTTCTCACTTTTGACGAGGCCTGCTTTGGCCGCTTCGATATCAGGCATGACCCTGTAAACGTCGAGCCGAGAATCCAAATAGTCGCGAAACCGCTGACGCATCGCCGGTTGAGAATCGGGACTCAAGAGATCAATCCGCAAATAGGCGGTACTTATCGCATTAGTTTCTTCCGCGATCAGATGACGGCGAGCATCCAATCGTGCCGGTGCACCTGAGAACGTAAACGCCAGCAATAGACCGAAAAGAGAAAAGACCGCACTTTCGACGCCGCCGAAAGCCGGCGAAGCACCGTCTGACTTGGCTCTCCATCTAATCCCAATACGCCGGCCCACGTCTAAACAGACAGCCATTCCGATTAACATACAAATTGCAAAGGGTAGGGCGGGGACGGAATCATACATATAAATCACTTTCAGAACAAAAAGTTCTAAGGTTCTAATTTTAGGCTTACTAGTTTGGGCTAAAATTTAAGCCTGTGTAACTGTCATTTCTACCAGTTTTTGGAGAAAAATACGGCAGCAGTGCTCACCCAGCACCGCCGCCTCTTTTCAGAAACGTCGATGAAGTTGGCGTTCCGGCTCGGTCTCATTCATCACTGAGAGTCGAGGCCATCTAAGCGTAAGGGAAAATAGTCTCTAATTTATATCGATAAGATAGTTGAATTGATATCTATATTTGATCTGATATAGGTGTGTGCAGCCTGCCGAGTCGGAGGCGCTCATCGAGTTCAAGCAGCCGTCAATATCTATTTATTTAGATCGTCGTATTTATAGTATTTACTGCCCTTTACCGTAATCTCGATTGCAAGCCCTTTATCTGTCAGTTGATATAATGAGACGCCTTTAGAGACGGTAACCGCTCCGGCAGCAGAGGCTCCTTTATCTTCGCCGGTTTTGGCGGCTGCGTCAGACTGGCCACCAAACTGCCAGCCCGAATCAACAAAACTGTTTAACGCCTCTTCTGTATCAAAAATAAAGACTAGCTTAAATTTCTTTACACCAAACCCGAGACCCGCCTGCAATTCGAACATCTGCATAAATGTCTCTTTCTTGTTTTTGTTACTGACGGCGACACCGTGCCCTTTGCCGGAACCGCTGACCAAGATCTTTACGCCGGTATTGCTGAAAACGGCGTAACCGGCAGCTTGCTCGACCGCAGCTTTTGCCAGAGGCTGGGCCTTATAGAGCCGCTTTAGCGTATCCCCAGCCATTTTTCGAATCTCTTTCTGTTTCTTTTCGACCTTTTGGTCGGGAGTTGGCGTCGGGTTCGCTTGAGCATAGATAGCAGAAGCAGACGATATAGAAAAGATGAAGGCTAGAATAATGATCATGAAATATTTGGCAAGTTCCATAGTTAAGCTCCTGTGAAGATTCTTAATGGAATAGGGATTAGCGTCTACTGGCAGAACCTATAGGTTTGCTACCGACCGTAGGTTTGTTCACTTATTTCCAAACGTCCAGCCGAGCCCTGTACTCGTACCAAAATCACTGCCGGAAAGGCCGCCGGGCGGGCGGTTGTCCCAGTTGCCGTAAAA
>DEQS01000086.1 GCA_002360555.1 Chloracidobacterium sp. UBA3360 | reverse complement strand
TCCTGCTCTACAGCGGCCGTTTTGTCGAGGCCAAAGGCCTGCTCGATGTCATCGCTGCGTGTGGTGAATTAAACCGTGCAGGCCGCGAATTTGCGTTGTTTTGCCTCGGTGACGGCCCGGTTCGAGCGAAAGCCGAGAGCCTCGCCGCCGAACTCGACATTGCCGAGAGCGTTCGATTTTTCGGTTATATCCCTGAATCCGAAACCGCCGCCTTTCACGCAAACAGCACCGCGTTCGTCTTCCCGACCTATCACGACGAAGGACTGCCGATCGTCATCCTAAAATCCATCGCCGCCGGGCTGCCCATCATCACAACCCGCATCCGCGGTGCTGCCGACTACATGACCGACCCCGAAAACTGCCTCTGGACCGAACCCCGCAACCCGACCGCGCTCGCCGAGCGCATCACCAAACTCCTCGACAACCCCGATCTCCGCCAAAAAATGTCCACCAACAACAACCACCTCGCCACCCAATTCACCGCCAAAAGCGTCGCCGCCGAATACACAGCTCTCTATCGCTCGATCATCGAACGATAGACTTAGGCCGCTCATGCCTAATTTGGTACTGGATCGAATTGAGCAATCAGCGAGATTTTTTCGGAAAGCTTCAAATAGGGTAAGATTCTTTAATCTGATTTATGCGTCGATATTATTCTTCACGAAATCGTAAGCGGGCGCTTGATATAGGCAACCTATATCTCAAGGTAGCTGACCTGTTTACATATTTTGAGAAGAAGCAGTATTTTAAAGAGAAATTAGAAATCACGGATCACGCGATACCAGAGAGCGCCAAGCGTTTAGCGAGCCTAGCATTGCAATTTTGTCCATTTCCAATTCGAAGCTGGCCGGAGGGCTTACAGACAGAGGACTCAATATTTGACCTGTTAGAATTTCTATTTGACCACATTTCGAAGCCGGGAGAGTTAGTCCCGATGAATACCGACGGCTACAACTATTACGACTTCTTGGACTATGATGAGACCATCGGTAAACAAGAATTTCGAGATTTGGCAAACTCGTTCCTACGAGATTACCGGGAAGGTTACGAAATTTCTCCCGACGGAAGTGTTCTTAGTTCGGATCCCGAATTGGAAGGGATACTCACTGCGGAAATTATACCCTTTGACAAAGTTCATGTAGACGACAAGGTGCGGCTGGCGATTGTAAAGTGGCGAAATCGCGATTTAGATCTGTCTCAGCGCAAAGAGGCTATCCGCGAATTAGCTGATGTTTTTGAATGGCTGAAAAAATCAGGTGATCTGGGAAAGGTTCTGGGGAAGAAGGACGAATCTGATTTGTTTAACATTGCAAATAACTTCCACATCCGTCACCACAATCCCGCTCAAGCCTCAAAGTATGACGAAAAAATTTGGTGTTCGTGGATGATTCATTTCTACCTGGCGTCTTACCATGCGGTGATTAGATTATTAATTCGAAACGCAAAGACGAAGGATTAGATTGATATAGCAGGATTGCCAAATTCCTGAAATTCAAAAGTGCAACTTATTTTGTTGTCTTTTGCGAACAGACGCTCTGTCGATAGAGGGCGGAACGGGTTTGAATGCGTCATCGGTTCTAGTCAAAGCGTATTTCTTGGACTGAAAAGCTCGGAGAAGCTTGTAGTCTATTTCCCCAACCAAGATAGTGTCATTAAGCCCCCCTTTAAGTTTTAGAAGATCTTTTTTGACCGTCGATGACGGCTGCGTAAGTCTAGAATCCCCGAATTTGCTATTATTGACTTGAGCAACATAGCAGTGAATATCTCGACTTAATGACTCAACAATATTAGAAAAATAGCTGACGTCCGCATTCCATTCTGAAGCAACGACCAAATCTACTTTTGACTGAAATAAAGTCCGATGAGCAATATCTGCGAGTTCCATGCAGTAATAAGGTGCAAGATATAGCCCCCGCCAGTTGATCAAATCATATCGAAAAGCTTCGGGTTTAGGGATGGTTAGTCCTCGCCCATGAACTTCTAACATTTCTTTCGGGGAATAATGGTTTTTTAGCCGCAGAAGAACTACCGAATCTTTCACCCCGCCCCAAGTGAAAGGTACTACAGTGATTAGAAAATTATGAGATATATTATTTGCGACCCAATGTTCTAGCCCGGCGACGACAAGGATTTGGTGCTCAGCCGAAAAGCGAGCCAAATCATGAGCCCAAGCATAAGGCACTGAGCATTCGGGAAGTAAGACGGCTTGTATATTTTCCAGTCTAGAGGCCTTTAAGAGTCGTGAAAGAACGTCATATCGTGCGACATCAAGATTCGGCTTACCCTCAATACTCGCGAGAAAATTTGATTCCGAAAGCCTCATATTCGCAAATGAGATGCGAGGGTTAGCGGTGAATTGATTTGTTACATCTATTTGAAATTCTCGAATCGCGAAGTCCCCAGAAGAACCTAAAAATGACTGAATCGGAACCGGATTACTTAGGAAAAGTTTTTTTCTACGGTTTTTAGCGGAGTCTCCCGGAATGCGGCCTGAATGCATTCGATTAATTCTTTCGTATATGTAGAAGGCTCTATCGAGATAGTAATTAGATTCGCCAAAAATTGCTGTTCGACCACAATCATCAGTATTAATCGCCGGTGCGCATGTATTCTGCATCACGTCGGAGTTCGCTACCGAAAGACAGCATTCCCAAAATCGTACCGGTCGGGGCGATGTATCAAGAAACTTCTTCGAGAGGCTGAAAGGTGAATTTCTCATTTTTCTCCTCGGTGAAAAAGCGGTTCGGAAAGATTCAATTCAAGCCCTTCAGCCGCTTCCGTAAAGCTCAGCAATGGCTGCGTTACGTAGTTATGACGAACCATATTACTTCGCCTGTATCTGAGAACAAAGGATTCATCCATTCCAATTTCGTATTCAACAAGCGGACTTCGAATTATTGTATGCCAAGGAAATCGCTCCGTCTCCAATGAAATCTTCATTCTCTTACTAATTTCCGGGTGAAATGATATAAATGTTGGATTGAGGCTCAAGGCGAGTTCTACGGATGCCAAGAGATGTCGCACTAAGGATCTTCTTATGAGGGTGGAGAGGCGAGATTGATTAGGTTCCGTTAGATATATTTTATTGATTTCCCTGAGTGTGTGCTTGAAAAAACTGACAAATCCTTTTCCATTATTAGTAATCACAAGAAGAGTCAGTACCTTCTCCCACGATCGATAGAAAATAAGTGTATTAAGTCCCTGAAAGAGTTTTACGATTTTGGTGGATTCTATTTCTTTATGTTTGCCGCTTTTTCTTAGCGCTGCGAAAATAGAGTTTGCTAAGTACACGCTCATTCCATATCGATTTTCTTTATAATCTTTTAGTGTACGGATTTTCCCTTCGGAGTCATCGAAAATTAGGTGATATGCCTGCTTTTCAAAATATTCTTCCATCAATGCGGAGTCAGGAAAATCTCTGAACTCACTCGATTTAATACGTAATTCGTGTTTGAGCTTATCCAAGGCAGCGACTGATTGGGTATGGTCAAAAAAGAAAAGCAGCGTTTTCTCGGGTTGCACAATACAACCTTCTACGCAGGCGAGTTCAAAGCGTCTTCCATCCGACTCTTCTGTTCCCACGAGTGTAATTAAGGGGTATAAGGTTCTTAAAACATACCTCTCCACCTCTGATAAGTTCTCCCATGAAAAATTCACTAAGCCAATTGGCCGATTCGTTTTCTTTTTGTAATTTTCAAAGTTGAACTGCGTTTTTTCGCATCCGGCATCGCTATCCAAATCTAATTCCGGATTGGAGATCACAATGAGAATGTCATCGACATACCTTCCATAGTAAAGCGGGCGGAGATTACTCACGACTGCTTCATCGAAATTTCTGAGATACCAATTTGCTAGTACATAAGATGAGCTTAGGCCGATAGGTAGGATGACAGCGTCGAGACTTTCAGATGAAAACTCGCTTGAGTCGAGACCGATTAACTTTTTTTGAAAGCGGTAGTGGATTTCCTTAAACAAGCTATGGAGGAAGTCGTTCTCAGGGATAGAACATGCCATTTCAATCTCACTGAAATCAATTGAAATAGAATAAAAATAATTTTTAACATCTAGGCTTATGATCGCTATATTTTCGCCTTTAGATAGACGTTCACGTGCTTCTAATATTCCCTCGTCACGCCATTTTTGATATTGACGAAAATAGGGTTTGAATAATGCAGTTCCCCCGACAAGCTTAGCGGTTTCATTGTCGACAGTTGCCAAACCTTCCGCATCTTCGCTCGTCGTCAAAATTAGTCGATTTCCAAGACAATGTGGCGAAAGTACTCGGTCCAGTTTATAACCGTATTTCATTATCCAGAGAGTCGCGATAATGTGAAGTTCGACTGGTAACTCGGCAAAGATTGTACTTCGCTTTACTTGATATTTAGAACTTATACGTTGATTAGTGACGAAGTTTCCTAATTCTTCGTTGCTGCCATTGGGGGCAATAACCTTTTTTGGATAGGCAGTCGCTGAAATTTGATCTAAAAAATATTCAAAGAAATTTCTACCGTCCTCTCCGGACTCAAGGGCCTTTTCAATAACATCAAATTTCTTGAGGAAATCGAGTTCTTCATCTGAATCATTACCGAGTCCGTAAATTTCGGGGAAAGATGGCGTTGAAAAGTCACTCAATCCCGTCTCAAAGATCGCGATTTGTCGGCGCTGAATCACCTCATTCAAGTCATAATAAATTTGCTTTTTATACTTGAAATAAGCAGTGCGGACATCGCCCCATTCTTCCGGTTGGAATGTAAACTTCAATTTCTCTCCTGAGCCTCCATTGTGGGGTTGAATAGCCGGTCACCTTTTTTCTGATTTGATAAGGTTTTATAACACATTCCTTCCGAGCGGAAAAGGGCTACGCTAACGCAGACATACGTTGGCTATCGCGATCCGGTACTCGTGATAACGCGAAACAGCGTTGGCTTAAACACTGACATTGCGCTTTGGACCAAGGGCTCGGGTGGTGTGGTGGAGGTTTAGGATGAGGGTGTTGTCTTCGATGTGGGGGGCGGTGAAGCGGATGCAGTATGAGAATTCGAGCTTGGCGGCTTTGATGAAATGGGCCGCGCGGACCCAGACGCGGCGGCCGGCGATGTAGTGATAGACCGGGAACGCGTTTGGCATGATGGGGCTGACGGGCCGGATGCCGATCGTCTGGCGGGCTTCGTCGTAGAGCACCGACACCGCCTTTGGCGAGCCGAGCGATCGGTAGAGCCGCTGGTTCAAAACGATCTTGCCCTCGCCGTTGATCGACGCATAATCCTCAAGCCGAGCCGCCGGCGGACTAACGTCAAACTCTTTCCAACACCGCACCGTCGTCTGCTCGTTTTCCATAATGAAACAAGCGTAGCATAGATTGGTGGATGTGTCAAGTGTGAAACAGTGGTCGATTGTCAATGGTCAGTTGTCAGTTGTCAGTTGTCAGAATCTAATCACTCGTCACTCGTCACTCGTCACTCGTCACTCGCCACTCGCCACTCGCCACTCGTCCCTTGTCCCTTGTCCCTTGTCCCTCATCCCTCATCACTAACCTGACCCTCGTTACTCGTTCATTTCACTCCTAACCTATTCGGGGATGTTGTGGTCAGAAATCTCTTATCAATGGTCAGAAAACCTCTTTCTATGTCATACGGCAATCTACTCTGGTCAGCAAGAACGATTTATCAATGGACACTTATTGTTTACGTGAACGGCGCCAGTTCGTGGTAAAATGGGATGTGGTTCTTCGCCACTCTCCCGTTATCGATCTCTCAACAAATAAGCTGTTAAGTCGTTGCTTTTACTGAAATATTGCCCGGATTCGGTCTTTATTTTGAAAGGTAAGCCCCGCGCGGTCCGCCCCGATCGTGTGCGTGTCGTTTGCCTGTTAGAGTGCCATGTCTGAGCTTTTACAAACCCCAAAAGACCCTAACCTGATCTTTGACGTCGGGCTGCATCGCGGCCAGGATACGTCGTTTTATCTCAAAAAAGGCTATCGTGTCGTCGCGTTTGAGGCTGCGCCTGAGAACGCCGCTTTTTGTCGCGAGCGTTTTGCCGAGGAGATCGCTGACGGGCGTCTGACGATAGTCGAGGGAGCCATTACCGAGGATCCGGCGGCGGGCGAGCCAGACGGCAAGGTGCGTTTTTACCGCAACGAGGACCACTCGTTGTGGGGCAGCACGTCTGACGATTGGGCCGTGCGAAACAAGGTGATGGGCACGACGAACGAGATCATCGGCGTGACGGCGGTCGATTTTGGCAAATGCATCGAAAAATACGGTGTGCCGTACTTTTTGAAAGCCGATATCGTCGGTTCGGAATGCATCTGTCTGCGGGCGATGCTCAAGTTTGAGAACAAGCCCGACTACATCTCGATCAGGTCCGAGAAAGTGATATTTGAGCGGCTCGGCGAGGAATTTGACCTGCTTGAGCAGCTTGGCTACGACCGTTTTAAGGCGGTCAAACAGGATTTTGACGGCATCACGCCGGAGATTCCTTCGGATGGCGAGCGTCAGTTTCACGTTTTCGAAGAGGGTGCGTCGGGGCCGTTTGCCGAAGAATCGCCCGGCGAGTGGAAAGCCCGCGAGGGGGCGATAAAAGATTACCGCAAGGTGTTCGTCAAATACTGGCTGTTTGGCGATTATTCGTATCTGATCCAGACCGAACGGGGGCGCAAATTTATCGCGTTTCTTGAGCGGATCGTGCGTCGTTCGATACCCGGTTGGTACGACACTCACGCCCGCCACAGCTCGGTCACGCCCGCACCAAAAGCGGCTTCGGTGCCGACAGAATCGCTTCGTCAGCAGAGCGCTTGGCTGCTTGCGGCTAAGGTCATCGGATTTGCGCTGAGCTTTATGCTGCCGTTGCTGATCGTCCGATCGCTAACGCAAGAGGCCGTCGGGCATTATCGCGAGGCGTTTCAGGTGACAATGAACGCCGCGACGATATTGCCGCTTGGCGTGTCGATGAGCGCGTATTATTACCTCGCCCGCGAGACGCCCGAGCGTCGCGGCACGGCGGTATTCAATATTTTAGTGTTCAATTTCGTCATGGGCGGCTTCGCCTGCCTGACGCTAAACCTTTTCCCGCAGCTCATCGGTGACGTATTTCGCAGCGAAGAGCTGACCCGGCTTGCACCAAAGATCGGCTTCGTCATCTGGATCTGGATGTTTTCGACCTTTCTCGAAACCATCGCCATCGCCAATCAGGAAGCCCGAGTCGCGACGTTTTTCATCGTCGGAGCCCAGCTCAGCAAGACGATGCTGATGGGCGGAGCGGTGCTCATGTTCGGCACGGTTGAGGCGTTTATCTTCGCCGCGATGATCCAGGGCGTTATACAGACATTCATCCTGCTCGGCTACATCCGCTCGCGTTTCCCGGGTTATTGGCGCGGCTTTCAGGCGAGATTTTTTCGCGAACAATTGGTGTACGCATTGCCATTTGGCATCGCCGCTATTCTCTGGATTGCTCAAAACGACATCCATAATTACTTTGTCGGGTACAAATTCACATCCGCGGAATTTGCGATATATGCGTACGGCTGTTTTGAGATTCCGCTGATGACGATGCTTGCGGAATCTGTGACGTCGGTGCTTATCCCCCGCATGAACGCCCTGCAACAGGCCGGCGACCGCAATGAGATGATCCGACTGACGGCCCGTGCGATGCAAAAACTAGCGTTCTTTTACTTTCCGATCTATGTGTTTTTGATGATCACCGCGAACACATTTATCATCACGCTCTTTACCAAAGAGTATCAGGCGAGCGCGTCCGTATTTGTCATAAATCTAACGCTGTTACCATTTAGCATACTCATTACCGATCCGATCGTGCGGTCGTTTAAGGAACTCGGGCGGCTGTTTCTACTCGTCCGTGTCGTCGTTCTAACGTCAATGATCGGTGTTTTATACTACGGCCTCGGGTATTTTGGCCTGACCGGGATGATAGCCGTGGCGGTCGGGGCGATCTTGCTCGAAAGAGCGATCACCGAGACCATGGTCGTCCGCAAACTCGGTGTCGGTTTGAAGCATTTGCCGCTGCTGAAAAATGTCGTAAAAACAGCGGCCGTCTCATTGCTCGCCGGTGCGGTCACTTATCTCGTCTACTCAAACGTTAAGGTATATCTGCTTGGGGTTGGAGAACATTTTGCCGAAGAGGCATTTTCTACACATAGCCTCGGGACGTTAAACTTTGTCGGCGGCAGCCTCGTGCTTTTCGTCTCGGCGTGTGTTTTTGTTCCGATCTATCTACTCGCGGCCAATTTCTTTGGCATTATCGAAGATGACGAGAAAGACGCCGTCAAACGTATCTTTCGCCGCTTTTTGCCGCGTCGATTCGTGCCCGTCGCGAGCGAACAATAACAACAAATGACCTCAAACGAACCGACATCTCTTACAAAGCTAAACTGGAACCTGCCTTGGCTTGTCCGGTATCCGGTGTCGCGTCTCGGCTCGATGCTCGAGCAGACGGCGTTTGAGAAAAAACACATTATCGTCACGGTCGCTAATCATTTCGAACCCGCGTGGAGCGAAGGCGGAATGCTCGATCATAAGACGCAGATCGAGCGGCTCAAGGCTTATCACAAGCTAGCGCGTGCCACCGGCGAAGCCACCCGCGATGCTGACGGAACCATGTTTCGCCACACAAATTTTTACCCGGCAGAGCAATATCACCCTGAGATCCTCGAGATAGTGGCCGAGATTCAGGCCGAGGGGCTTGGCGAGGTCGAGGTGCATCTGCACCACGGCGTTGACGAACCGGACACGGCGGAGAATCTGCGAAAAGCGCTGGTTGATTTTCGCGACACGCTCGCTACGCGGCACAAATGCCTGTCGCGAATGGACGGTGCGGGCGACCCGATGTATGCGTTCGTTCACGGAAATCTTGCTCTCGCTAATTCGTGCGGCGGCAGGTTTTGCGGTGTTGATAATGAGATGGAGATACTCCGCGACACGGGCTGCTATGCGGACATGACATTGCCGTCGGCACCCGACCAGTCGCAGGTCGCGGTGATAAATCAGATCTACGAATGCGGCTTGCCGCTCGACCAAGCCGTACCGCATCGAACCGGAAAACGGCTCTCCGTAAATGGAAACGCCCACCAATTACCACTGATATTTACCGGGCCGCTCGTATTTAACTGGACGCGGACGATCAAGGGAATTCCCGTGCCGCGTGTCGAGGACGGTGCTTTGACAGCGAACCAGGGATTGAACAAAGCACGTTTCAGCCGCTGGCGTTCGGCAAATGTGACGGTCGCGGGCAAGTCTGACTGGGTCTTTGTGAAGCTCTATTGCCACGGCTTTTTTGACCACGATCAATCGACGTGCATCGGAGACGAGGCAAAGCGGTTCTTTAACGAGATGATCGAAGCAGGCGAAAAGTCAGGCAGTTACAAGGTTCATTTTGCATCGGCGCGTGAGGCGTTTAATATCGCGTCCGCCGCAGTTGAAGGGCTTCGTGGAGAGCCCGGGATGTATCGCGATCACCGTCTCAGATCGATAATGACGGAAACGGCGTAAAGGTTGATATTATGGCAGTTGAGGCGATGGCGAAACCGCTCGAAAAACTGAAAAAGATCCGTAGCTGGGATGAAATTCGTACCCGGGGCGGGCAGGCTTTTTCTGTTTTTTGTGAGCAGAAACGCATTCCCCATGTGCCGACCGATTGGGAACTCGTCGAGTTGATCGATGCGGTGCAGTTTGGCTCTGCACCGATCATTTCCGAGACGCTTTGGCAGAAATTTTATACGAACGGCGAGAGCGGGTTCTTTCCCGCATTCGCCGATCTCGAACGGACATCTGCGTCCTTCAGATCGACCTTTGGCGATTCTGCTGACAGCTTTATTGAGGCCGCCGAAGAGATCCTCGAGGGCCGCATCGACCTGCTCGCGTTTAAAAATCTCTACGTCGGCACACAGATCGACTGGCACCGCGAACCGCTCTCGTCAAAACGCTCGCCGTTAAAGCACTGGAAAGAATTTGACGATCTCGAGACGGGCGAGACGGGCAATAAAAAGGTCATATGGGAGCTAAATCGCCACCAGCATTTCTTTACGCTTGGTGTGGCGTTTGTGTTGACGGGCGACGAGCGTTTTGGAGCCGCGTTTGCCGATCAGCTTGAGTCGTGGATGGAGCAAAATCCTCCGGCGATGGGCGTCAATTGGTCGAGCAGTTTAGAGGTATCGTTTCGGGCGATATCTTGGGTTTGGGCGTTTCATCTGTTTCGCGAATCGGACCATTTTACGCCGGACCTGTTCAAACGGGCGCTCAAATATCTCTATCTCCACGGCCGCCACATCGAACAATACCTGTCGAAATATTACAGCCCGAACACGCATCTGACCGGCGAGGCTTTGGGGCTTTATTATCTCGGAACGCAGTTACCGTTCTTCAAACGCGCGGAACGCTGGCGAAAGCTAGGCGAGGATATTCTCTTTGACGAAGTAATTAAACAGATCCACCCGGACGGTGTCTACTTTGAGCAAAGCACCTGGTATCAGCGATATACGGCGGATATTTACAGCCAGTTTTCAATATTGCGTTCGCTTGATCCGGAGGCTGGATTTGACCTGCGAGGGCAAGAGTTTGAGGAGCGGATCGAGCGTGCATTTGACCACATGATGAACATGACGATGCCTGACGGTACGACGCCGCTCATCGGTGACGACGACGGCGGGCGCATGCTGCCGCTGACGCACACGGCACCGGATGATTTTCGCGGAACGCTCGGCGTCGGCTCAGTATTATTTGACAGAGCTGATCAAAAGCAGGTCGCAGGACGTGCAAGTGAAGAGATATTTTGGCTTATGGGATCTGCGGGCGTCGCGGCTTTTGACGCACACGCCTCAACCGAACCGGTCGCCGCCTCAAAAGGATTTAAGGACGGTGGCTATTTTGTGATGCGTGACGGCTGGGACACGACCGACAATATGCTCGTCGTCGATTGCGGCGAGGTCGGCTCGCTCGCGGGCGGCCACGGCCACGCTGACGCTCTGTCTATCGAGGTTGCGGTGCACGGCAAGACGCTGCTCGTCGATTCCGGTACCTACACATATCACGAATCACGCGACATGCGCGACCATTTTCGCTCGAGCATGGCGCACAATTCGCTGACCATCGATGGCCTGTCATCGTCGGTTCCGGGCAATACATTTAACTGGAAAACTCAGGCTAAGGCTGAGTTAAAAACCTGGATACAAGAGGAACGCTTTGACCTTTTCGAAGGCTCGCATGACGGCTATCAGCGGCTCGAACACCCCGCGACGCATCACCGCAGTATCCTGTTTGTAAAGAACGATTATTGGATCGTCCGCGACACTGTCGAGACGCTTGGCGAGCACGAATACGCCCTCAATTT
This sequence comes from Chloracidobacterium sp. UBA3360, assembly GCA_002360555.1. GTDB lineage: Bacteria > Acidobacteriota > Blastocatellia > Pyrinomonadales > Pyrinomonadaceae > OLB17. The sequence continues at coordinate 19,203 of DEQS01000086.1, read as the reverse complement.
TCATTTTGCCAACGGCGTCAAGACCGCTATCGGTGGCAATGGCAACTTTGTCGGCGGTGACGATCATCGCATCTTTACCTTTGGCGACCACGGCGAGTGGCAGCAAAAAGAGAGCTGGATCTCGACCAATCACGGCAACAAGATCAACGCGCCGTTCATGCGTTTTGTCTCGCGAGGAGCCGGAACGCAAGAGTTTTTTGCCATCATTTTGCCGGTCGGAACCGGCGTCGAGCCTCCCGTTGTTACAGAAATGCCGACACGCGGCGGGCGTTCCTTTGTCATTAAATATAACGGTTACACCGACTTGTTTGTCTTTAACGACGAGCCGGGCCAGATGATCGAGACCGAAATACTTGCCACTGATTTCAAATATTCGTGGGCACGCATGAGCGATGCCGACGCTCTGCCGGACGAGTTTATTATGATCGAAGGTGATAAACTGCGTGTTGATATGACCGAAGTCTTTGACGAACCGGTCGATGGCTACGCGGCGGTTCGTCGGCTCGGCGGCGAATTTTATATCAACGCAAAAAACGGACGCCGGAAAACGCAGCTAAAATAAACACCGTATCAGGTGAAAAAACGCATATTACAATTTATCGGCAGCTTTCATCAGGGCGGTTCCGAACGCCAGGCAACGGCGCTGTCTTGTGCGTTAAAAGCCGAGGGCACGCATGACATATATGTCGCGACGCTCAATAACGACGGCGTTTTGCGTGCGGATATGCATGCGGCGGGTTTTGCCGACATACCAGAATTTCCGCTGACATCTTTTTTTAATGCAAACTTTGTCCGTCAGGTGCGAAGCTGCGCGGCGTACCTAAAAGACAATAAGATCGACCTCGTCCAAACGCACGACTTTTACACAAATGTTTTCGGCATGACGGCGGCAAGCCTAGCGGGCGTAAAAGCAAAGGCCGCGTCAAAACGGGAGACAGGCGGTATGCGTTCATCGTCGCAGGAATTTGTCGAAAAGCTAGCATTTGGCCGAGCCGACGCTATTGTGTCTAATTCCGTCGCGGTTCGCGATCATCTGACCACACGAGGTATTTCAGCGAACAAGGTCAACGTAATTTACAACGGCATCGACGTGTCACGTTTTGAAAACGCCGAGAGCAGCCGAGAGAAATTTGGTCTGCCGACGGACGAAAACATCCGCTTTGTCACGCTCGTCGCAAACCTCCGTCATGCGGTCAAAAACGTCCCGATGTTTCTCCGTGCGGCAAAGCGCGTCGCTGACGCTTTGCCAAATACGCACTTTGTCATCGCAGGTGAGGGCGAACTCGAAACTGAGCTAAAGGCGATGGCGACCGAACTTGGCATTTTCGAGCAGGTACATTTCATTGGGCGTTGCTCCGATGTCCCCAGTCTACTTTCGCCATCATGTGCCTGCGTTCTGACATCAACAGCAGAAGGGTTTTCAAACTCGATCCTCGAATATATGGCCGCCGCAAGACCGGTCGTCGCGACAAATGTCGGCGGTGCCGCCGAGGCGGTTGTTGAGGGCGAAACAGGTTATTTGGTTGCTTCCGACAATGACGCCAAGATGGCGGAACATCTGATCGGGCTGCTCAACGACGATGCCAAAGCGGCCGCTTTCGGCAACGCCGGACGAGAGATGGTTCGTGAAAAGTTTTCAATCGACGCACAGCTTCGCAACACACTCCGATTGTATAATTCGCTACTAGACAAATAATGCCGCTGCACGTATTACAACTCGGCCCCGTGCCGCCGCCGGAGGGCGGCATCAGCCGCAATATGCTCGCGATCCGCGAGGAATTACGGGCGGCGGGTCATCGTTGTTCGATCATCGCGACATCAAAAAGTACTGCGGAATCAAACGAACCCGACGTTTATCATCCACGTTCAAAAACCGCCTTGATCGGATTATTACGCAATTTGGACTACGACGTGCTGCATCTACACATCGGTGGTGAGGTGACAAAACGCGTGCTGGCGTTGGCGTTTGCGTGCACTTTTTTTGGCGGTAAGCGGACGGTTTTGACGCTCCATTCGGGCGGGTTTGCAACGACGGACGCCGCAAAAAATGCAAAACCATCGTCTCTCGCGGGAGGTATTTTCCGCCGATTTTCGCTCATCATTGCCGTAAACGAGGATCTCGCCGACGTATTTCGTCGCTATGGCGTCGCAGATGAAAAGCTCTCCGTCGTGCTGCCTTATTCGCTAAAATCTCCGGAGGAAAATCTCTTAGTTCCGGCAGATCTGGCGTCGTTTTGCAACGCCCACTCACCGCTGCTGCTTGCGGTCGGTGGGCTTGAGAAAGAATACGATCCGCTGATGCAGATCGAGGCGATGCGGGAACTTGTCCGCGAAATGCCAAACGCCGGACTGATGATCGTTGGCGGCGGTTCGATGAAAACAGAGGTCGAGGCTGCCATTCAAAACAGCGGATGTGCCGACAATATTTATCTTGCGGAGAACGTCGATCACGCCGTCACGCTTCACTTGATGCGGGACGCCGATGTCATATTACGGACGACGCATTTTGACGGTGATGCGATCTCAGTCCGCGAGGCCTTATTTCTCGGCACGCCTGTAATTGCGACGGACAATGGTATGAGGCCTGAGGGAGTCGAACTGATCGGAGTTGGTGATGTGGCGGCTCTAGTTGAGAGCGTTGCGGAGATAGCGAAACGCGATAAGCCGGTGAAACCAGTCGGACAAGCGGACACCGAGAACATCGCTGAGATCTTATCTATTTACAACGATCTTGCTAGTTGATCCGGTTTGATCGAGCAGGACGTTTAAGCTGTTCGCAATCATCGCGTCGGGACGGACATGGCTGTTGTAATACTCAAAATTATTCGCCATCATCTCCGTCCGTAAAATTTTATCTTCGATCAATTTCACCGCCGACGCGACTAGGTCGTCCGCATCGCTAAACTCAATATAATTTTGCCCCGCTTCGAACTTTCCCGGCACCTGATAGACGAGCGGCTCGGACAATATCGCTTTTGAATGGGCGACATACTCTGCTAACTTCCAGCCGTTCGAACCATTAAGCCCGACCGTCGCGACGCATATGGGATACCGTTTTAGTATTTCGAGATAGTTTCGTTTTGACGAGCTTGAGTCGTCCGCTAGCAAGGCGTTGCTAAAGTACTTTTTTGAATAATCGTCGTGGGCGAGCCCACCGTAAAATTTGTCGCCCAGCTCTTTTCGCAGCACCTCGATACATTTGGCGCGTGTTTCATTGATAGCCTCGACCGCGGCTTTTTGTTTTTTGGATTCGATCTTTTCCGGGTTCCACGCGCGTGCCATAAACAGAACTCGCGGCTCAATGTTAGGGTCCGGAACTGCCTCAAGATTATCGATCCGTTCGGTCTCACGCTGCCGCATTAAGTTGTCTATCCGCAATCCTTTAAGCGTCGCTTTTATCCTGTCTTTGCCGCTGTAAAATGCTGCCCGCTTGAGCTTGAAAATATCAAATTCCGAGCTTGCGACCTGATAGTTGAGTCCAAGCGGAAACACCTTGCTGCCGTGTTCGAGTGTTGAAATAAATGAAGGGTCGTAGCTTCGTTTAAAGTAAAAATCGCACTCGGCAAGAATCTCTTCGTCGATCCAATTCCAGTCGTGCGTGTCATAGCAGACGCGAGTCGTTCCGTTTATGATGACCGTCGTGTTGAAAAATTTGTAGTTGACCCAGCGATCCGCACCGCGAGCCTTTTTTGCTTCGGTTGGGATGGTCTGCCGCAAGATGATCTTGCCTTCGCGATGGAGCCTCGCAAATCCTGTGTAGGTCTGCTGTAAATGCTCGACATCTGATGCGGCGGTCATCTCGCAATTCAACTTCATAACGGTAGATTATCGGGCAATGTCTGCGGAGGGAAGCGAGCAGCCGATGTCGGTGCCATTTTTGCCCTTGCCTTTGTAGCGACTGTTTGGTGCGAGGCGGTAATCGCCCGCAGTGGGGTTGGCAAACCCGACAGCGTTCATATCTTTAGCGACCATATTGTCAGGCGGAAATAGATAATCCGACGACGGCACCTGACGGTTATTGATAAAGAGATTGTTTTGAAACATCGCTCTCTCGACCGCCGATCTCATATCGCCGAGCCCGTTAATGCCGTAGCTGCCGTGTCCGGTGATGTTGTCCTGAAAGATAAAATTACGCGGCCGCGCACCGTGAAATGTCGCGATATTGCCCTGATTAAAAACGGTGTTGTTTGTGATCGAGATATCTTCGCCGTCCGAGACCTGCACAAAATAACCCGAGCCGTCGAATTCGCCGGTGCCGATATCGAGAAACAGATTGTTTGTGATCGTCAGCCGTTTCAGCGTCATGCTCGCGTATGTGTCGTCTTTGCCGAGAATGTTGATGCCCTCGCCAGAGCCTTTGATCACGTTATCGCGAATGGTCACGTCCTCAATGGTCGAGAACGGAGCGCCATCGTCCTGATTGCGAACCGTGACGCGGAGCGCCGATCCCTCCCAATTATTGGTCAGCATATTACCTGCAAAAACGACGCGTTTGGCATTTTTTAGCTCAAAGAGCGTTTTGGTCGTCACTTTTTTCTTCCACGCGAGCGGCTTGTTCAGATGATTACCGCGTATCTCGATGTCCGACGGTATCAGATCCGCGCTCGCCGGATCCGCACCGCCAAACATGATGTTTTCCGCCCCGCCCTCGATATAGTTGTTTATGATCTTGATATTTTTCGACCCCGACCAGCCGCAGATGCCCTGCGTTTCTTCGCTCGGATAAGCAATGCCCTCAATGTAGCTATTTTTGATCGTGGTGTTCGCGCTGTTCAAAGCGATACCGCGACGGGTTTTGCCGGACGGGTGAGGACGGATATAGCTGCGGTCGATCTCGATGTCGTGGGGCACGTTTTCGGCGCGTGATTCGCCCCTGCCAAGCTGGATAATGCCGTAGTTGTAGCTCGAACTCGACGGGGCAAACTCGATCCCGACAAACCGGTAATGATGTGCCCCGTTGGTCGCCGAAACGGCCGCCCGGCCGAGCATTCCCGACAAAATAGTCGCCATCGCCGCCCGTTGCGAAGGGCTGACACGTTTGTCCACAGGCAGATCGGCAACAGCCGAAGATTGAATTGTTACGTAATCGGTGAGCGGTTTGTTTGGCAGATTTATCTGGCCGGAATACACGCCCCCGGCCTGTAGCTCGATTATGTCGCCGCTGTTTGCCTGGTCGATCGCGGCCTGTAAATTGCCTCCGGGCGGGACTTTGATGACGCGTATCGCACCGCGCTGCTCTGACTCAAAATGCACGGGAAAAACGCCGAGCATCCCGCCGTAAGCGTCAAAACCGAGCAGCCCGGCGGTCGCAGCAACGGCTGTAATGGCTAGATATTTTAGCCATCGCCCGCCAAATCGGCGGGGCGGAGCCACCGTTTTTGCCCTTACCTGTAAAACATTTCCCGTCATGCTGTATGTTTCGCTCACGATTCTTACGCCTAAATAAACGCCGAAACGACGTTCAAATCCACTTTGTTAAGATGAAAAAATGTGGCTTTATGCGGCTGAAAACGCTAATATTTAAACAGCCCTCGGCGAAAGGCCGACCTCCCAACACAATTCTCTGCAAAATACGGGCGATTTCCACTTTATATAGTATAGTTTAGCCGCCGTTCAAGCGGGCGGTGTTTACCAAATTATGTGCGGTATTAACGGCATAGCATATTCCACGCGATCCGGCAGACAGGTTGACGAAAAGAGGCTGATCGCGATGCGCGACATACTCCATCATCGCGGCCCCGACGATGGCGGCATATATGTCGATGGCAACATCGGGCTCGGCCATCGGCGTCTGAGCATCGTCGATGTCGCCCGCGGCGCCCAGCCGATGTTCAACGCCGACCGTTCCTGTTCGATAGTTTATAACGGCGAGGTATATAATCACGCCGACCACCGCGAAGACCTGATCGCCCGGGGCTACCAGTTTCAAAACCGCAGCGACACCGAAACAATCCTGCACCTTTACGAAGCCCACGGCCGCGATTGTGTCGAGTATCTGCGGGGCATGTTCGCCTTTGCGATCTGGGACAAGCGAAAGCAAGAGCTATTTATCGCCCGCGACCGCTTTGGCGTAAAACCGCTGTATTACGTCCACGCGGACGACGGCAGTTTGTTTTTTGCGTCGGAGATAAAAGCTCTGCTTGAGGCCGGTTCGGTCAAGCCGGAGATCAATTTTAATGCTCTGCCCGATCAGTTTGCCAACCACGGCACGAGTGGCGACGAGACTCTCTATCGTGGTGTTAAACGTCTGATGCCCGGACACACGATGGTGTGGAAAGACGGCAAAATTGATATTCGCGAATTTTGGGACCTTAGCTTTGAGCCGAAACACGAAACTCGCAGTGACGCCGAGTACATCGACGAGTGGCGTGAGCTTTTTCGTCAGTCGGTCGAACTGCGGCTGATGGCGGATGTGCCGTTGGGGATGTTTTTGTCGGGCGGCATCGATTCGTCGGCGATCGCTGCGATGATGTCCTCGATGGTCACGGAACCTATAAAGACGTTCTCGGTCGCGTTTAACGAACGCGACGCAAACGAGCTCGAATACGCTCGTCTCGTCGCCAAAAAATTTGGCACCGATCATCACGAGATCACGATCACGCCCGAACAGTTTTTTGAGGCTCTGCCAAACCTAGTCTGGCACGAAGACGAACCAATAGGTTTTCTCGCCTCAGTGCCGCTTTATTTTGTTTCGAAACTCGCACAGCAGCATGTCAAAGTTGTCCTCACCGGAGAGGGTGCAGACGAAACCATGGCCGGGTACGGCCGTTATGCCAAAGCGCTCAAGTTGCTCACTTATGGCGAGAAGTACGAGAGCGTGACGCCAGGATTTTTAAGAGATGCGGTTCGCGGCGGCGTGGCGACGCTGCCGGCGTCTATGAGCCGCAAGCTTGGCCGCACATTTTTGTCGCGCGAATCGGACATCGAAAATCTGTTTTTTGACAATTTTTCGGTATTTTCAAAGTCGATTCAGAAAGAGCTATTTGCCCGCAAAACACGCGAACGGATAGAAAATGCGGATCCATATTTCCTGCAAAATGCCTGGATCGACAAATGCGATGCTGAGGACGTACTCGACAAACTGCTTTACGCCGATACAAAAACGTATCTCCACGAACTGCTGATGAAACAGGATCAGATGTCGATGGCCGCGTCGATCGAGAGCCGCGTGCCGTTTCTCGATCACAAGCTGGTCGAATTTACCGCCCGCATGCCGCGTGAGATGAAACTGCGCGGCGGTACGACAAAATGGATCCTCCGCGAGGCGATGAAGGGAATTTTGCCGACTGAAATACTTGACCGCCCCAAGATGGGATTCCCTGTGCCCATCGGCGGCTGGTTTCGCGGCGAGTTCAAACACATCGTTGACGAATACGTCCTCGGCAGCCGGGCAATGGAACGCGGCATATTTGACGCCGGTTTTGTCAAAAAACTCGTCGCCGAGCACAACGCCGGAGCCAACCACGACGAGAGGCTATGGTCGCTCGTCAATTTTGAGATCTGGCAGCGCCGGTTTATCGACGGAGAGACGAAATGATGTTGGTGGATATTCCTTCAAAAAAAGAGTCCCTCAAAACCGGCACTCTTCGCGGCCGCGATATTCTGTGTTTTTCGCATGACTGGACCGGTGATCCGCTGTCAAAAACGCATTTGATGCGGGTATTGGCAAAAGAGAATCGCATCCTCTGGATCAACGCCATCGCCAACCGGATGCCGACCACATCGTCAAAAGACCTGTCCCGCATCTATAACAAGCTAAAGAGTTTTACCGAACCGATCCGCGAGGTTGAGCCAAATATTTTTGTGCTAAATCCACTGGCGATACCGGCGTACGGCAACAAAACGGTCGTCAGTTTGAACCAGCGTTCGCTTGTCCGCCAGGTAAAAAAAGCGATGCGAAAGCTGGGGTTTTCAAACGTGGTCAACATGGTCTTTAACCCCGCCGCCGGAATGATCGCAGGGAAACTCGGCGAGAGCGAACTGATCTACTATTGCGTTGACGAATACACGGCGTTTACCGGTTCGTCGGCTTTGAAAGAGATCGAGGAAATGCTTTTTCGCGATGCCGATCTGGTCGTTGTTTCGGCGGAAAAGCTATACACAGACAAAAAGCATTTCAATCCAAACACGCACATTATCCGCCACGGCACCGACTGGCGGCATTTCCGAACTGCTCTTGACGAAGCAACTAAAGTGCCGGATGAGATCGCAAATTTGCCGGGGCCGGTCATCGGTTTTCACGGGCTGCTCGCCGATTGGGTCGATTTTGAATTGATAAAGAAAACCGCCGAGCATTTCAAAGACGGCTCGGTCGTGCTGATCGGTAAGATCGCCGTAGACGCCGAGCAAAAGGTCAAGATCCTCGCAGACGTGCCAAATGTCCATTTTCTCGGCCGCAAACCCTACGTCGAGCTACCAGCATACTGCAAAGGATTTGACGTTGCTCTAAACCCGTTTGCTATCAATGAATTAACCCTCGCTGCAAATCCGCTCAAAGTCCGAGAATATCTCGCAGCCGGACTGCCGGTCGTCTCGACTGACATTCCAGAGGTACGCGTGCTCGACGATTGTTTGGTCGGAACGAGTCAAGACGATTTCATTGCAAAGATCGAGCATGCTCTCGCAAGCCCAAAGCCCCGTCACGAAGTGAGCGATGCCATTGCTCACGAAAGCTGGGAGGCAAAGATCGAAGAGCTGCGAGCGATCATGGAGAAACGGTGAGGCGGAAAGCGACTCTCACGTTAATTATCTGCCTGCTGCTCGGTGTCTGGATCATCGTCGCTCCTTTCCTCGCTACCTATCTCGTTGTAGAGAAACCGCTTGAAAATGCCGATGCCATTATGGTTCTGAGCGGGTCAGCCGTTTACAAAGAACGCACAAAAAAAGCTGCCGAGCTTTATAAACAGGGCGTTGCACCAATCGTTATCGTGACTGATGACGGCGAACGTGCCCGCTGGTTCGATTCCGGCAAAACAAACCCGACTATCGTCGAACTCGAACAGCGTGAGCTTATCGCAAACGGGGTAATGCCTGAAGCCATACGTGTTTTGCCGGGCCAAGTTGCGGGTACGGACGACGAAGCGAAAGCGTTACTGGACGAGATTAATGCCCGCCCGCTTAATTCCGTTTTGATCGTTACCTCGGCATATCACTCGCGGCGGGCTCTTGCGACATTTGAAAAGATACTCGCCGGAAAAAGCGTCAAGCTCGGCATCGCTTCACCGCCGCCGGGAGACCTCACCCCGACGCCAAATTATTGGTGGCTCAAGCCGCGAGGCTGGCAGACCGTCGCCGGCGAATATGTGAAAATCGCGGTCTATTGGGCATATTATTAATATGGTTTGTCCCGAATTATTATGAGTGCCACATTGACCAAAAACATCGAAATTGCCGAACAGCACGGCCGCGAGGTCGCGGACGGGAAACGCTTTGAGTTTGGCAAAAACTGGACAGCTTTCCTCGCTGTGCTAGACGATGAGCGTATTGCCAAAGCCGAAGAATCGCTCAAAGAAATGCTCGAATGCGAGACACTCGAAGGCAAAACCTTTCTCGACATCGGCTCAGGCAGCGGCCTGTTTTCGCTCGCGGCAAGACGGCTAGGAGCAAAGGTCCATTCATTTGATTTTGACAGCAATTCGTTTGCCTGCACTCAGGAACTCCTCAACCGGTATTTTCCAAATGATCCGAACTGGCGTGTCGAACAGGGCTCGGCTCTCGATGCAGATTACGTCGCGAGCCTTGGCAAATTTGACATTGTTTATTCGTGGGGCGTGCTGCATCACACCGGAGAGATGTGGCGGGCTCTTGAGAATGCGGTGATCCCAACGACCAACGGCGGCAAGCTTTTTATCGCGATCTACAACGACACCGGCAGCCAGGCCCGCCGTTGGCATTGGATCAAAAAGACCTATTGCCGATTACCCAAACTATTAAAAACGCCGTTCGCCGTCGCCGTCACAATTCCCGACGAATTGAAAAAACTAGCGGCAAGTATCGTCACGCTCAACCCGCGAACCTACATCCACTCTTGGACACGCTACAAAAATGGCCGCGGCATGAATCGTTGGTACGACATCATCGACTGGGTCGGCGGCTTTCCATACGAAGTCGCGACGGTGGATGAGATCTTTGAGTTTTACAAAGCAAAAGGCTTTACCATGACGAAGGTAAAAAGCGGCGGCGTTGGGCTTGGGTGTAATGAGTTTGTGTTTGTCAGAACCGGGAACGGTAGTGACCGGGTTCTTGGCCGCAACTTTTAAAAACCCAGTCGCTACCGCTCCCGGTTCTGACCTATTCTCCGTTATTCATCTTTTCCATCAACTCAGCCCAACGCGGGTCGTCGCGTAGGCTGGCGACGTTCGTGTCGTTTTCAAAATACGGGCGGTTTTGGTTGCCGAGCTTGACGGCTTTGTTTAGCCATTTGAAGGCAAGATCGGTATCACCGAGCAGGGCGTAGGTCGAGCCGACCCAGTATGCCATGTCGTGATCCGAGCGTGAAAGAGCTAGTGCGTCGTCGGTTAGCATTGCACGGGCTTCGTCGGGGTGGCCGGAACCGGCGAGAAACTCGGCGGCGAGCGGGCGGATGCCGTCCATTCGCGGGTTTTCCTTCAAAACAGAAGCGATGAGGGCGTTGGCCTCGTCAAATTTCCCTTGATAAAAGAACACACCCGAGCGGAATATCTTTATCATCGGATGGTTTGGCTCGGCCTTAGCACCCTTATCTAGCATCTCAAGAGCCTTGTCAAAATCGCGTTTGTAGATGTAAATCCTCGCACTGTTATACGCCGCGACGGCCCGGGCGGCGGGGTCGAGACGCGACAGTTTTTCAAACGCTTTGAGCGATTCGTCGTATTTGCCGTCGAGCCGGTGAACGACCCCAGTGACAAAATAAAGAGCAGCGTCGTTTGGAAACTGTTTTTGCAGCAGCTCGATCTCGCTGCGGGCTTTTTTCTTTTCGCCGCGGGCCATATAGATCATGACCATTAGCACGCGGGCCTCGACCACGTTGGGGTCGTAGAAAAACGCTTTGCTAAACGCCGCTTCGGCGTATGTGTAATCCTCAGATTCGCCCAATCCTTTAAAGACACGATTTGCATAACACGCCCCAAGCCCGCTATAAGCAAGGGCAAAATGTGTGTCGAGTTCGATCGCCCGCTTGAAATTAGCGATCGCGGCGTCACAATCTTCGGCGTCGATGGTGCGGAAAATAAAGCGTCCAAAATTGTCACGTCCGCGCAGATATTCTTCCCAAGCCTCGGCGTTGTCGGTCGCGCGTTTGCCGAGCTTTTCGGCTTCGAGATCGGTCAGTTCGAGACGTAAGCCCTCTAGGATCCGGTGAGCAATGCCGTCCTGCAAAGCAAGAATGTCGCTGCCCTCGGCGTCGATGCGGTCGCTCCAGAGAATGTCGCCCGTCACGACGTCGAGCAACTGGGCGGTCACGCGGAGTTTGTCGCCGGCACGAATAAATCCGGCCGACAGTACTGCGTGAACACGTAACTCTTTACCCGCCTCACGCGGGTCGATCTCTTTGCCCTGATATTTTGCGATTACCGAGCTTGGCCGCACAATGATCGAACGGATTTGTGCGAGCTCCGTGATGACCGAGTCGGCAAGAGCAAATTCGTAAAAACTCGATGCCGGATCCTGACTAAGATTTTGGAATGGCAAAATGGCGACGCTCTTTTTCTCGGTGCCGGTCGCGGTCATCGAGATGTCCGGCGTGAATGACGGCTGGCTCGATGAAGATAACTGCGAGGGGAATGACGCCGACGAAGATGCCTCAGGCACCGATTTGCCCGTGAACCAATTGAGTACGCGTTTGACCGTGCTGCCATCAGCATAGCCCGGTGAAAAAGTATCGCTCGGCATCACCGCGAGGCCTGCGATCTGCTGCAGCACCGAGCGCAGTTCGTCACGCATCTGGGCGATCTTTTGATAGCGGTCCTTTGGGTCCTTTGCGAGAGCCTTATCGACGATCTGCTGCACCTGCGGTGGTAGAGGCTCTTTGCGAAGCTCAGCCATCGGTTTTGGCGTTCCGTACAGCACCTGATGACGGACATCGACAACGTTCTTTCCCTGAAACGCCCAGATGCCCGTCAGCATTTCATAGATCAAAACGCCCGTCGAAAAAATATCCGAACGGTGATCGGCTCGCTCACCTCTCGCTTGTTCCGGGGCTGCGTAGGTCGCCGTTCCATAGGGAATGCCAAGCTCGGTGATCTCGTTGCGATCGTGGCCCTCGTTTTGGCTCGCATGATCGTCCTCGAGCAGTTTGGCGAGTCCGAAATCGAGTATTTTGACCTGTCCCGACTCGGAGACCATTATATTGCCGGCCTTGATGTCGCGGTGGATGATGTTTTTTGAGTGGGCGTAAGCGAGAGCGTCGGTGACTTGGATGGCGATCGACAACCCACTTTTTAGCTCCAGCGGACGGCCCGCGACGAGCTGGCGGACATTTTTACCCTCGACATATTGCATCGCGATGTAAAACACACCGTCGGCACTGTGAAAATCATAGATCGTGCAGATATTTGGGTGGTCGAGCTGCGAACAAAGCTGGGCTTCGCGCTCAAATCGTCGGAAATTCGCGGTCTTTTGTGTCAATTCCGGCGGGAGCACCTTGATGACAGCGGTGCGGTTAAGTTTGGTGTCTAGAGCCTTATAGACCGCACCTTGTCCGCCCGAGCCGATCTTTTCTAGGACCTTGTACTGATTGATCTGTGAACCGATCATAGAGATGCAAAATGCAAAATTATGAGATGCAAAATTGCCGACATACGGCTCATATTTCGCCGCGTAAATAAAATGTCGAACAGGTGCAACGAAAAATCTTAATCCAACCGCTCCGATTTTGCACTTTGCATTTTACATTTTTCACTTTCGTCCGAGCGCTTGCTGACAATACCGGCAATCCGGACCTGTGAATCGTACTAGCGCCATTGTTCAAAATTACACCTTTTCGCTAAGATTATCTAGTTTAATAAGCACGGGGTTAAATCTTTGTAACACCTTATACTTATGACCTATCCCGACATCTTTGAACCATACGACAAACTGATCGAGATCGAGATCCTCGGCGAGAGCCGAATGGTCCCGGAGAACAATTCGCTCCTGCGCTGTTTTCAGTTTCTGGCGATGGAAAATATTTCGTACGGCGAGTTTTGCTGGAACGGCGAATGCCTAAACTGCCAAGTCTGGGTCGAGCAAGGCGAAAAAGAAAAAGCCTACATGGCCTGCCGCACAATGGTCACAGAAGGGATGAAGATCGTGAGATTAGCGAACGGTATCGACCTAACTGACGACTAATATTTTGGCACGCTCGGGTCGACATCGTTTGACCAAGCCGTGATCCCGCCTACCAGATTTTTTAAGTTTCCCTCAAAACCTGAATGTTCGAGAAATTCGATCGCCCGTGCGCTGCGGCCGCCCATTTTGCAATGGATGACGGTGTCGCGGGTCGGGTCGATCTCGTCCTTGCGTGCCATGATCTCGCCGAGCGGGATCAGCTTGGCTCCCTGGATCTTTGCAAACGCGTATTCGTCCGGCTGGCGTACGTCAATGAGCTGGATATCGTCCCCGGCGTCGAGATGGGCTTTTAGTTCGGTTGCGGTTATTTCTTGCATATTATGACTGACCTCTCGGTAGATAATTTATGTCAATATTTTAACATTCGAGCGGTTGATCAGCACAACTGCTCGTTCGCATCATAACGATGATAGCGTGAATTCCTTGACGTTTCGTTGACAAAAATTTACATATATCTTGCCTGGACAGGCCTCCTAGTGTTGTAAAATATGAGGTTAGGCAATTGATCTATGTGGAATACACGTCTAAAAGCGCTCATTTGCGCCGTCGCCATTTTTTCTTCATTGGCCTGTGGTTCTTCCTCGTCCAATAGCGGGAAGCGGGGCAATGCGAACAGCGACCAGCAAAAACCTGCGACCGCAATAACCGTCGGCAAAAGCGAGTCGCGCGATGTGGCGTCCGTCATCCGTGCGACAGGCAGCCTCACGGCCCAGGAAACGTCAAATGTTGCGCCCAAAACCGCCGGTAAGATCGCCAATATTCTGATCAACGCCGGCGAATTTGTTGTGCAGGGATCGGTGATCGCCCGCGTCGATGACCGCGACGCACGGCTCCAGCTCGCAACGGCGCAAGCCGCAGTTAAGCAGGCTAAGGCTGGCGTCAAACAGGCTGAGGCTCGTCTGGGATTGCTTGACGGCCGTAAGTTTAATGCGTCGACGGTACCTGAAGTTCGTGCGGCGGACGCCAATTATCAGCAGGCGCTTGCCGAACTAAAACAGGCCGAGGCAAACGAAAAGCGGTATCGCGAACTGACCGAGACCGGCGATGTGGCGATGATCACCTACGAAACATATCGCACCGCCCGCGATACAGCCCGCACACGTGCAAACGCTGCAAAGCAAAATCTTGACTCAGCCGTAAACACCGCAAAGCAAAGTAATCAGGCGATCGTTAGCGCACAGGCAAATGTCGAATCGGCACAGACGCAGGTTGCCGATGCTCAGCAAGCGATCGTCGATACGGTCATCCGAGCACCGTTTTCGGGCTTTGTCAGCAGCCGCCCGGTCGCTGTCGGTGAATACGTTTCGTCCGCGTCGATAGTCGCCGTGATCCTCAGAACCAATCCGATCAAAGCCCAGATACAGGTGCCCGAGGCCGACGTTCCGTACATCGCTGTCGGACGCGGTGTCTCTTTTGAGGTTGACGCTTATAAAGATAGAAAATTTGCAGGAACGGTATCGGCGATCAATCCGGCGGTCGATCCTATATCGCGTTCGGCGATCGTCGAAGCGTTGATCGAAAATAACGACAATGGCCTACGAACCGGGATGTTCGTCACGGCTCAGATCAATCGCGAAGGCGGCGGCAAGGGCGTGTTCGTTCCAAAGACCGCCGTTTACAACGATCAGGGAACTCAATCCTATCGCGTTTTCGTGATCGAAGAAGGCCTTGCCAAGCTCCGCGTCATCCAACTCGGCACCGAAGAGGGCGATTCGTATCAGATAATTTCGGGCCTCGACGCCGACCAAACCGTCGCGACCAGTAATCTCGACCAACTTTACGAGGGAGCAAAAGTCGCGTTTTAAAGTTTTATGCAATGGTTGGCTGAGATCTGTGTTCATCGCCCGGTTTTCGCGACCGTGATCGTGCTGTTTTTGACGGTCGTCGGCGGGTTTAGCTTTTTTACGTTGGGCGTTGACCGCTTTCCAAAGATCGATCTGCCGACCATCTCGGTCGGAACCAATAATACCGGTGCCGCTCCGCAGGAGATGGAAACCGAGGTCACCGACCCGATCGAGAGTGCCCTGAACACAGTTCCAGGCATCGACGAAATGCGATCCAGCTCGTCACGCGGCGGTTCGAACATCACACTTACGTTTAACCTCGAAAAAGATCCTGACCAGGCGTTTCAAGAGGTCCAGCAGAAACTTAGCACCGTTGTTAATCGTCTACCCGAGGATGCGGACCCGCCGGTTGCCCGTAAGGCCGACCCGGATTCGATGCCGGTGTTGATGTATTCGATCAGCGCCCCGCGCAATGTCATCGAGCTCAGCGATCTGGTCACGACGCTTATCCAAGAAAAGATCGAATCTGCCGACGGCGTTGGCGAGGTCGTGGTCTTTGGCGGGCGTTCGAAACAGATCAAGCTTTTCATCGACCCTGACCGTCTACGGGCGTACGGGCTGTCGGTCACTCAGGTCACGAGTGCAGTTGCGTCTCAGAACCAGGAGTTGCCGGGCGGAACACTTGTCGAGGGAGCGAAAACCGTCGGCCTCAGAACGATCAGCAAGCTCACCAAGGTCGAAGAGTTTAATGACATCGTCATCGCGACCAAAAACGGTTTCTCGATCAAGCTCAAAGACATCGGCCGCGTCGAACAAGGAGGAGCGGAACCTACAAATGCGTTTTCGCTCGACGGTAATCCGGCGGTCTCGATCGGCGTCCGGAAACAGTCGGGCGCCAACACCGTCGCCCTCATCAGCAGCGTAAAACAGAGAATGGCGACGATCATCCCGACTCTGCCAAAAGATTTTAAGGTTGCCGTCGTCCGCGACCAATCCGAATTTATCGAAACTTCGCTCCACGCCATCGAGGAGCATCTCGTTCTCGGGGCCCTTTTTGCGGCCATAATTGTTTTCTTTTTCCTCTGGAATATACGCACGACGATCATCGCCTCGCTCGCCATTCCGGTATCGATCATCGCGGCGTTTGCGCTGATCGCGGCTTTTGGTTACAGCCTAAATCAGATGACGATGCTCGCGTTGACGCTGATGGTCGGCATCGTGATCGATGACGCGATAGTTGTGCTCGAAAATATCTATCGTTTTGTCGAAGAAAAAGGGATGGACCCATTTCAAGCCGCCGTCGAAGGCACACGCGAGATCGGCCTGGCCGTGCTGGCAACCACATTGAGTTTGCTAGCCGTTTTTATCCCCGTCGGCTTTATGACGGGCATCGTCGGCCGGTTTATGTCGTCGTTTGGCTTAACCTCAGCTGCCGCTATCGCAGTGTCGCTGATAGTTTCATTTACCCTGACGCCAATGCTCGCGGCGAGGTGGATCAAACGGAAAGTTGAGGAGAAGGGGAGTATAGGAGAGGGGGCGAAGGTTGATCAAGTTGCGGATGAAGACCCCTCAAATCTCGACTCTCATCTTTCAACCGGCTCCAAGGATGGTTGGTTTTATAGCAAGGTCGATGGCGGGTACACGTGGATGCTCAAGCTGGCGATGCGTTTTCGCTGGGCCGTTGTGCTTATCTGCGTTCTGACTGTCGCATCGATCGTGCCGTTGTATAAATATGTCGGAATGGCGTTTCTGCCTGACGAGGACGAATCGGTATTTCAGATCAGCGTTCGCGGGCCGCAGGGCACGTCGCTCGCGGCGACGCAATCGATCCTCGATCGCATTGCCCGCGACGTTCGCGAACAGCTGCCGAGCCTACGGAACACGGTCGTCAATGCCGGTGGCTTTGGCGGCGGTGGTGGAGGCGGCGGCAACAGCGGCAGCATTACCGTTAGCCTCGTCCCTGTGAGCGAACGCAAGCAAGGCCAGGCTCAATTGATCAATCAGGCCCGTCAGATCGTCAAACAGTACACGAATAAAGATTGGCGTGTAAATGTGTCGGCTTCGTCGTCGATCGCGCAGGGCATCGGGCTTGGACGCGGGGGTTCGGGCATCGGTTACTTTATTTCCGGCCCCGACATGGAGCAGCTCAATAATTACGCAAACCAACTCGTCGAAAAGATGAAGCAGGACCCCAGCTTTCGAGACCCGGACAACTCGGTCGATCTCGGCACGCCTGAGGTGCGTTTTGTCATCGACCGCGCAAAGGCCGCCGACCTCGGCGTCAACGCATCGGACATCTCGCGGGCGCTGAATATCGCCGCCGCCGGCCAGCGTGTCTCGACATTTAGCGAAGGCACGCAGCAATATGATGTCGTCGTTCAGGCGGACGAAAAGTTTCGCCGAACGCGTGAAAATCTACAATATTTTACCGTCGCGTCAAACAAAAGCGACCCGGTCGCACTCGACCGTCTGGTGACACCGCAAGAAGCACGCAGCCCTTCGTCGATCGCCCGTTTGAATCGTCAGCGTGTGGTGACGATCTCGTCGAGCCTGCCGCCAAATACCTCTGAGGCGGACGCGTTGGCAAAACTTGAAGGGTACGTAAAAGAATTAAATCTTCCGTCCGAATATTCGAGCGGCGTGCAGGGCCAGTCCAAAGAGCTGCAGCGTGCGTTCGACTCGTTCCTGCTCGCGTTTTTGCTCTCGTTCGTCTTTATGTATCTGATCCTCGCGGCGCAGTTCGAATCGTTTATCCATCCCGTGACGATCCTGCTCACTCTGCCGCTCTCGGTGCCGTTCGCTCTCATTTCAACGGCGATCGCGGGCCAGACGCTCAATATCTTTTCGGCGCTAGGCATACTGCTGCTTTTCGGTATCGTTAAGAAAAATGCCATCTTACAGATCGACCATACAAACACGCTGCGTTCGCGTGGTATGGGACGTTACGACGCGATCATCCAGGCGAACCGCGACCGTCTGCGACCGATCTTGATGACCACAATGGCCCTCGTCGCGGGTATGATACCGCTCATTATCGGCAGCGGAGCCGGTGCGGCGACCAACCGCTCGATCGGTATTTTGGTCGTCGGCGGCCAGTCGCTTTGTCTGCTGCTGACGCTACTCGCGGTGCCTGTTTTCTATTCGATATTTGACGACGCTCAGGAACTGACCGTGTTCAAAAAGATCGGCGGAGTGTTTAGTGCGTTGGCATCGAAATTTAAGCGAAAGCCAAAAGAGGAAAGCAAAGACGAAACCAGCGAGGAGGTGGAAACGGCATAATGAATGTCTCCTCTCCAAAATTCTCTTGCCGAACCTTTTCGGCAGTATCGGTGATTTTCGGGCTTTTAGTTTTGGCGCAGATGGTAAGTGCTCAAACTCCGACGCCCGAGCCGACGCCTGTGCAGCCGACGTTTACCACTCCGCCAAAACCTATGCCCGACGCCTCGCGTATTGGCGTCAATACCGACGAAGGGCTTTCACTGACGCTGGATCAGGCTATTGAGATGGCTCTCAAAAACAACAACGACATCGATGCATCTCGAAACGATGCTCAGATAGCTGATTTTGGGCTCAAAGGGGCCCGCGGAATATATGACCCGCTGATAAATTCCGAAACGTATTACGAGAGCCGTTCCACGCCGACTGCCTCGACCATTGGCGGAGCGGTCAACGGGTCGGTCACCCAGCGTCAGTTTTTCAATAACGTCGGCCTTTCGGGATTTGTACCGCGTTTTGGCGGTTCCTACGACGCAATATTTACCTCGTCGCGGACCAATACGACCAACCGCAACGCGACGCTCAATCCGCAATTTCCGACGTCGCTCGTTCTCAGCTATACACAGCCGCTGTGGCGGGGGCGTCGGTTTGACAACAACCGGCGTCAGATCGAGATCGCCAAAAAAAATATTACGATCTCTGATTCCCAGCTCCGGCTAAAGGCAATAACTGTCGTCTCCGCCGTCGAGCAAGCCTATTGGGAATTGGCGTTTGCCCTGCGAATCCTACAGGTCGAGACCGACACGCTCAAACAGGCGAAAGAACAGCTCGAGAGCAACAAACGCCTCGTCGATAAAGGCGTTCTCGCCCCGATCGAGATCGTCGCGTCTAATTCGCA
>DEQS01000072.1:36189-61692 GCA_002360555.1 Chloracidobacterium sp. UBA3360 | reverse complement strand
GAGGAAATGTTTGAGTTGTTTAGAGCCGACGAGAGATTGAGCGAGATCGAGACGAGCGAAAATCCATTTGGGATAAAGACCGAGCGGGAAATTTCGGTCGAGGATAGGGATCTGCCTGTGTATCGAACACTGTTCACCAAACTTGGTTAAAAACAGCTCATAGCTGACAGCTATAAGCTGATAGCTGTATTTCTACTTCCAATTCTTCTCCTTTTTGAAGCGTTTGAGGATCATCTCTCGCCGCAATCTTGGCAGGTGATCGATAAAGAGTGTGCCGTTGCAGTGGTCGGTTTCGTGCATAAATGCTCGGGCGGCGTAACCGCTCGCCTCGCGTTCGAACCACTCGCCTTTTTCGTTCTGTGCTCTGAGCGTTGCGTTCATCGGGCGGACGACGACGGCGGGAACCTTGCCGACGGACAGACAGCCCTCCGGGCTTGATTGCTCGCCTTCGGTCGCGATGATCTCGGGGTTTGCGGCGATGAGCTTGACGCCCTCGCAGTCCATCACGAACAACCTCAAATTAAGCCCGATCTGCGGAGCGGCGAGCCCGACGCCCTCGGCGTCGTACATCGTGTCAAACATATCCGCACACAGCTCGGCGAGCTTGTCGTCAAACTCGGTGACGGGCTGTCCGGTCTCGGCGAGTACTGCCCCCGGATATTCTGTTATTTTTCTGATTGCCATAAACGAGATCTAAATGGTTCTTTTACGTTTTTTATCATAAAATTTTGTTCGAGCGGCGTTTGCCGATAGACGAGCAAATCTTACAAAAGAATAGTTTATAGCGGTTCGATTCCTATAACAAAACAGACCGGGTGCCCGGCCATTTCATGAGCGACTCACGTCTATTTACATGGCGGCAAATGCTGATCTACACGTCGGTGTTTGTCGGTTCGGTTTTTATTGCGCAGCGCGTATTACGTTACGTTTCTGAGAATTTGCTCACGATCGACAACCCGTATTACTGGCCGGTGAGCATCTTTGGACCGCGTTTCCCTTCATTGCGTGATCTGGCGGTCGCTGCGGCGGTGACTGCCGCGTTCTTTTTGTTTTGTCGCGTTCTTGAAGTCAAACGATTTAACATCCTGCTGTCGATCGTGTTCGGAGTGATTTTGATCGCGGGCTTGAATTTTATACACGGACTGGATGTTGGTTATTACGCTCCGATCGCGGGCGATGCTCGAACAGGACCTCTCATCCCCTATACGCTCGATGGCCAAGAGTACTTTCACGACGCTCTTTCGATCACCGACCCTGTAGATTTCTTTCGCCGATATAACGAGATACAGCCGACGCTGCACATGCACGGGCACACGCATCCGCCCGGAGCCGTGCTGACGTTTTACGTGCTGACCAAATTGTTTCGAGACCCTGCGATCATTGCGTTCGTCATTATGATCCTCGCAACGATCCCGACGATATTCTTTTCTTACAGGGTTTTGCGAACAGAATTGAGCGAAGAGACGGCGCGGTATATGGCGTTCTTACTCGTGCTATTACCGGCGGTCCAGATCTATTATCTCGCCTCGCTTGATGCGCTGATCGTCGCTCTTTTGACCGGCGTTCTTTATCTCTTTTGCTTTCGAAAAGGATATAAGTCGGCCGCCGGAGCAATAGTTTTGCTGACCGCTTCTTTTCTACTTACCTTTGTCAGCCTTTTCATATTGCCAGTTTTGGTCGGCTTTGACTTGATCGTCAAACGTAGCATAAAGCGGTCATTGATCGTTGTCGGCGGCATGGTCGGCGTTCACGTTCTCTTTTATTTGTTAATGGGCTACGACGCATGGCATTCATTCCGCAATGCTTCACTTCACGAAAATCCTAATGGCTTTATGCTGTTTGTCGACCCGGTGAATTATTTGTTTACCCGCGTCGAAGATGTCTCCGAGATCCTATTCTTTTTTGGGCCGTTTTTGCTGGTGCTGATGATTCGCGGTTTTAGGACAAAGTTTCAGCTACGTCCACTCGCGGAGCTGCGGCAGCGGCCTTTGCTGGTTTTGACGGTTCTAGCCTGCACATCACTGCTAGGCATGTACGCGGTCGGGGCGTGGCGGACGGGTGAGACGGCACGGGCGTGTGCGCATATCTATCCCTATCTATTGTTTCCGGTCGGGTATTATCTTGAGGACGGTGAGGTGGGATCCTCCGGCCGTTTGCAGCTGGCGGCGTTAGTTTTTCTGCAATCGGTGGGAATGCAGATCTTTGGCACTTATCACTGGTGAGCTATCGACCGATCACGCCCGTTCGGGCCGTGCGGTGAAAATCGCGTTTTGCGTTAAAGCCTTTTTCCTCGCGTGCGAGACACTGCCAGCAAACAACGATCTCCTCATTGGTCGGCGATAAAAACGTATTGTAGTGATCCATTTCGCGGTCACATTTTGAACATCTGACGGCCGGCTTTTCTGACGTTTCCATATGTTTGTTTCCTGTCGGTTTCTGTTTCAAATATAACAGGAAACGCGTGGTTGCTGAAAGAGAAGCTCTCAAGACGCTCGTTTTCTGAGCAAATACGCCTTTTGTCCAAAAAAGCTTTGCTCGGTCACGACCGTGTAATTTGCGGCGATATATTCGTCGAAGGACTCACAGATGCCGGGCGTGGTGCATTCGTCATTCATGAGCAGCCATATTTCCGGGGAGTCTGTTGGTATTTTTGAAAGCGTGTAAGCAGTGCGCTTAGCGACAAACTCCGGCGTCGGCGTTCCGAAATCGAACTCAAAATAACGCTCGTCCGGCAAGATCCGGTTCACACCGCGATAGTGGTACGGGAGGGAAAGTGCATCGTATGTGTGGAAAATGACAATTGGCTGATCAGGCTTTTCGTTTTGTTCAATGAATTGCCCGACACGTGCCCAGTCGCCGCGTTTTGCGACGTGCGGGTAAAGATTTACGAGCGTATAAGCAAAACAAGCCAGCACGACGACCGCAAGCGCCGGGGCCGCAAAACGAAATACTTTCCGGCTTTTTTTATCCTCGCCAAATAGATCATTTAGCAGCGACGCAAAAAATAGTATCAGCGGCGGGAACAGTAGCGACGCGTGACGTATCGCCACCAGCCAGCTGCCGACAATAAAATACGCCACGAGCAGAAAAGCGAGTATCGTCGCGACCGTCGTTGCGAGAACTATCGTGTGACCTGAAACCAGCCGTCGCCGGGCGAGCGTAAACCCGGCGATCACGACTAACAAAACACGCACCAGCCACAGCCTCGCAATCGCTGCGGCGGATGTGACGCCGGTCGAAAAGATCTCGGTCGGCAGCAGGTATGTTAGGACATGATTCCACAGGATCTTGAGCCCTGAGATGACTGATCTGTCTTCGATAAACACACTGCTCCGGGCGTTCATCTCGGACTGCACAAAGAGGATCATTGGCAGGAACGCGAGACCGACGACGGCCATTGTCGCGAGATAGTTTGCGACCGCACGCCAGCGGCGATAGATGATTAGCGGTATCAAAAACCCCACGAGCATCGGCCCGAGATAATAATTTGTATAGAGGGCGACGACCGATAAAATGGCAAACCGGACGATCGGGACGATGCGGTTTTCGGCATTGTCCCAAAACGCGTCGAGAAATGTGTGGATCAGCCCAAGCGACAGCAGGATCACCATAGAATAGACCCTGATCTCGACGCTCGCCCAGAATAGAAAAGGGTGAAGAGCAAAGAATGCAGTTGTGAGCAATGCCGCTTTTGGACGCATCAAACGGTCCGCAATTTTTGCAAAAAGCCAGATGGCCGCGACGCTGCACATTACAGAAAACAGCCTTGCAAAAAAGATCGACTCGCTCATCTGCCGCCAGAGACTGAGCACCCAAAAGTACAGCGGAGCTTGTTTTTGCTCGATGACCGCCGTTTGAAACGCTACCGAAAAGCCGTTTTGCGTCGCGTAAAGCGTCGAGGCTTCGTCGGTCCAGATGTTCAGATAATACGCGAGCGGGAGAGCAATGAGCAGATGGAGAAATATCAGCAGTCCAACGCCGTATTTAAGATAGCTGGTGCGATCCGACATTTCCATTAACAGCTATCTTACAACGCGATCTCGCTTGGCTGCTGTGATGCGGGTTGGACGAGCCGAACCGAATTTGCGTGTTCACGCATCGTCACCACGTCAAAAGACCGGGTATACGTGTCGAGAAAGCCGTTGACCAGCGCCAGCTTTTTTTCGACAGTCATATTCATACCGGGAAAGAATTTCAGCTCGGCAATATCGTCGCCGCTCAGAAAATCTAGCGGATGCAGCAGCAGCGAAGGCTGGACGCCTGTCAATGAACACGCCGCCACAGCCATTCGCCAATAAGCTTTTGCCGCCAACGGCGAGAACGCCGAAAGGTATAACAGATATGTAGCGTGTATCGGGGTCTTTACGACCGGAAAAGTCGTGACCGGTATCTCGACAAGGCTCTTGCCCGCCGTTTCTACAAAGTGTGGTTTGAGCGTTTGAAAGCCGTCGGAAAACTTGCCGAACAGCTTCTTTAACTTTTCTTTTTCCTCAACGCTCATCTTGGGCGATTTTAGAAAGTAAAACGCTCTAGCAAGCGGTGCGACGTATGTCGGCAGGGTCGAGCAATCGTATTCATAGCCGCGTTCGCCAAGCACATCGATGACGGTCGGCGACAGGCTAAACCCTGGGCCTCGAAAGCCGACCGGCCGCGTTCCGGTTATGCTTTCAATAGCCGTTTCGGTCTTTTCGAATTCCTCGACGATCTCGTCCCGCGAATAAAGATGCAGCCACGGTTCGTGGTTAAAACTGTGGTTTGCGATCTCGTGGCCCGCGTCGTAGATCGACCTGATCGCCGCGTGGTTTTTCTCCAGTGCGGCGTCCTGTCCGACGATAAAAAATGTGATCTTGAGATTTCGCTCTTTCAAAAAGCTGAGGATACGCGGCACCGCTAGGTCGAGATACGACGGGAAAGATTCCCACCCCGCATCGCCGTGCGTTTTCATGTATGCCCACTGATTGTCGAGATCGAGCGAGAGGCTCGCGATTGGTTTCATAAGAGTTTTTGCCACGAATTACACGAATGGCACGAATAAGAAAAAACCATTCGTGTTATTTGTGTAATTCATGGCTAAAAAAGTTTTCAGCTAGGGCGACAGTCTCGTTGATGTTCAGCGTGCCGTTGACGATGTGTGACGAATTGACGATGTGAACGCCTTCGACGGATGACTTCATCGCGGACAGACCTTCGGAATAACGGACCGTCGGGATCGGGAAGACCTGGCGGACGCGGGAGATCTTAAATGCCACGACGTCTTTTTTCCTGAACTTTGGATACATTTTTTCGAGTCCGTTTAGAAAATACCGCTCGATCTCTTCGTCGGTTTTATCAAACAGCTCATCGTCAGGTGCGACGTATCGCGGCAGATAGATGAGGGCGTTGCCGTTAAATTCTCTTTTGTCCACGATCGCTGACATCTCGATGATGCCGGTGAACGGCGTGTCGTCGGTGATGTTTGTGACGTAATAATTGGACAGCGAGCATTTCATCAAAACCGACGCACAGACTATGCCCTGGTAGCTGATGCTTTCGAGGTCCTGCCGCTCGGTCTTTTCGAGTTGAGGCAGCATCTTGGCGGCGACATTCGACGGGCAGGTGAGGATCACGCGGTCAAAAATGTCGGACGAGCCGTTACGGGGAAACTGGCGAACCGTAGGTTTGCCCAAATTTGGCTCGGTCATAAAACCGGCCGAAAAGCCCGGTGCCGTGACTGCCGCGGTCTGATATTTGGCGTATTTTGTCTCTTGCGGCACGATCTTTGGCTTTACGTCTTTGTGGCGGCGGGCGGCGGCGGGAGTGACGCGGATCTTGCCGGAGTCTAGTCGCTCGATCTTAGCGACGCGTGAATTAAGCCTGATCTCAACGCCTTTTTCTACCAGCACTTCGCCAAAACGCTCAAGCACGCGGGCGTAGCCGCCGCGAACGTAGCCAAACATCTCGCGTTTCATGCCCGAATTGCGCGCCGAATACATTCGCTGGATCGTCGCCCAGATAAATGATGCCGCTGTCTCTTTATACGCCTCGCCAAGTTTTGCTTTGAGCAGAGGTTTCCACATTTTTTCAAATGTCTTTTTGCCGGACAGCTTTGTCAGCCATTCTTCGACCGTGATCTTTTCGAGCCGTTTCCAGTTTTTTACTTTTGAGGCGTAGAAAATGGTTGCTCCGAGCCGGAGTTTGCTGATGATGTCGAGCGGTTTGAATTTGAGAAACTCCATCGTGTCGGACATCGAAAGCAGTTCGCCGTCGGTGTAGAAACCTGTTTTGGTCTCGACCCAGCGAAATTCATCGCCGAGCCCGATCTCTTCGATAATATTGCGTGTATGGCGATCGGACGCGAGCACGACGTGATAATGCTTGTCCCAGACGATATCGCCGATGTCCCACACCGATGCCAACCCACCGATCTCAGCGGCCGATTCGAAAAGGGTCACTTTGGCTCCCGCGTCGGCGTAACGCATCGCGAGCGTCATACCGAGAAAGCCTGAGCCGACAATGGCAATATTCTGTTTCATATCTGGTAGCTTATTTGGGCAGATCTTTTGTAATGGGCGTTAACGCGGCCGGAGACAGGGTAGGCTGATCGGGTTCGGGTTTGCCAAACATCCGCAGCATCGCGAGATGCGATAGTAGTTTGACCGTGCCAACAATGGTTTTGAGCGTGTTCATTTTTGAAACGCCAAACAGGCGAACCGCCAAAACGGTCGGAAATTCGACGATCTTGCCGCCCTCGAGATCGAGGAGCCCGAGCATCTCGGGAACTCCGTGAAAGCCCGGTGCGGTCGGATTGATATTGACCATCGCCGAGCGGCGAAATACGCGAAAACAGCTTGTGTAGGACGCGATCTTTGTCCGTAGAACGCGGCGGTAAAGCACCGATGCTCCTTTTGAAAGCAATAGCCGCCAGCCGGGCACGTTCTGCACACCGCCGTCCTTGTGGTAAGGCGATGCGGTTACCATATCGACATCTTCTTTTAGCAACGGGATCATTTTGACCAGCTCGTGCGGGTCAAATGTGCAGTCGCAGTCGATCGAACAAACGATCTCGGTCTTTGCGGCACGGATGCCGGTCATGATGCCGCCGGCGACGCCTTTGTTGACCTCGTGCTCGAGTATTTGCACGTTGCGGTGCTCGCCAAAAAGCGAATGCATCACGTTGAGCGTGTCGTCCTGACTTTTGTCATCTACAAAGACCAGCTCCGACGTGTAGCCAATATCGTTAAGACGGGTTTCGACTGAGGCCAGGGTTTTTGCCAGGTAAGGCAGCGATTCCTCTTCGTTATAGCACGGAATGACGATCGAGACGGGCGTGAGCGTGTTTAGGTCGTGTGCGGCCGGTTCGATGTCAGCTATTTTCGCAGCGACGCTCTCTGCCAACTCGCGGCTGAGGCCGAGATGATCGGCGACGCCGGTGCAATCGTACAACGCAAGATTTTCGTGCAATATCCACTCCATCTTGTCGAGCTTGCGGTAATGGCGGATACGGTTGTATCTCGACGCGGCCATGATGCGCGGCTGTTCGGGGTCGAGCTCCCAGACGTGGAAATAGAAAACAAATGGATCTTCGTGGCGGTCGTGCCAATTTTTCACCGCTTTGCGCATGAGCGTGTAGGGCAACTGGCGAAAATAATTGCCACCCGAGATCGGCAACAGCCCGACGCCGAGATCGGTCGTCGAATATGGAAATTCCCATATCGAGCGGTCGCCAAGCTGTATCTCGTGTGCGATGCGTTTTGCTTTCTCCGTCTTCGACGTGGGCAAAAACGATGCGTCGTAGGTAAAACCTTCGTCCGCGAGCGTGTCCAAAACCCAACCGCTCTGGTCAAACGTTAGTTTTTCAGCGGCGCGATAGCCGATCACTTTTTGCCCGCAGGCATCTTCGATCACACGGTTTGTGCGGCGAAGGTCCTCGCGAAATTCGTTTGGCGTCAGGTTGCGAGGGCTGCGGTGATAGAAACCGCGACTTGCGACCTCGTGGCCGCGCGACGCGATCTCGCGGATCAGGTCGGGATTGGCCTCAGCGATCCAGCCAAGCACAAAAAATGTCGCTTTGGTGTCGTAGCGATCGAGCAGGTCGAGTGTTTTTAGGGTGTTTTGCTCGTATCGAGGTTCAAAATTCTGCCAATTGCGCTGTTGAATGAGATTCTCAAACGCTCCGACGTGAAAATAATCCTCGACCAGAATGGTCAACAAGCTTTTTGATCTTTTTAACTCGGCACTCATATTCGATCCTAAAAAAGTGTGCTCCGGCCGAGCCGGATACCAAAAACCTTTTGTGGGAAGACGGGGTCGTACATTGCGTTTTCTTGTTTATCGCGGGGCTGCCGAATAAACATGAAAGGAGCCGGGTGCAAAAGCCCGTTATTCGCTCCTTTGTTAATAAACTTTTAAACGTAAGGAGTTTCCGTATTTAGAGTGAAGTTTTTTTACGATGTGGGAATGGCGGCGGTTCAGAAAAGGGTGCCTTGTTCGGCTTTTGTCGCGCGGTCTTTGGCGGCGAGCTTTTCCTCGATAACTCGGACTATCCTCGCCGCTGAGCGGCCGTCACCGAACGGGTTTGCCACCTCTTTGACAGATTTGATCCACGTCTCGACAGAATAGTTTTCCTCGAGCATTTGTTTGAGCGAGCCGGGGCTGTTGCCGATGAGTTTTGAGACGCCGGAACGGATCGCCTCTGGCCGCTCAGTATTTTCACGCATGACGAGCAATGGTTTGCCCAATGATGGAGCCTCTTCCTGCACCCCGCCGGAATCCGACACGATCAGCCACGCCGATCTCATAATAGCCAAAAAGTCCGAATAATCGAGAGGGTCGAGCAGATATATCCGCTCGCGTTTGCCGAGGATCTCTTTGGCGATGCCTTTTACATTTGGGTTTGGGTGGACCGGGAAAAACAGACAGACGTTTGGCCGCTTATCGACAAAATCCCGAAGCACTTTGAGATTGGTCGTCATCGTCGAGCCAAAACTCTCGCGACGGTGCGTCGTCAGCAACAGACGCTTTTTGCCCTCAGTCTTTTTTATCAGCTCGGCGATCTCAGGGCTGACGTCGAGGTTTTTGAGCATGTGCTTCATCGCGTCAACGACAGGATTGCCGGTGACAAATATTTTTTCGGACGGCACATCCTCGGCGAGCAGATTGCGGCGGTTCTTTTCGGTCGCGGCAAAGTGAAACGATGCTATTTGCGACACGACGCGGCGGTTCATCTCCTCGGGATAGGGACTCATCAGATTGCCCGAACGAAGGCCGGCCTCAACGTGGCCGACAGGAATTTTTCGGTAAAATCCGGCCAAGGCTCCGGCAAGCGTCGTGGTCGTATCGCCCTGCACCAAAATGAGATCGGGTTGTTCTAACGCAAGTATCTTGTCGAGCTTTGACATCACGCGTGAACACACGTCTGACGGCGACTGGTTGCGTTTCATCACGCCGAGGTCGAAATCGACATCGATCTCGAGCGACGCGAGAAACGGCGTAAGCAGATGTTTGTGCTGGCTGGACGAGACGACGACCGTCTGAAAAAATTTCTTGCGCAGCTCGTGGATGACAGGCGCAAGCTTGATCGCCTCGGGCCGCGTCCCAAACAGGACGAGAACCTTCATCCGCCAATCAACCGCGCTTCGCAAAATTTTCCGAGTGGTTGGTGTCACAGTGTCGTGCATTAGTATTCTAGGGCAAACCTTAGGGATTTGCCTTTGTTAATACACATTTAAACACTACCGCATTCCTTTTTCAACAATTTTTTCTGTTCAGCATGAAAATAGGCCATCCAACGATCGCATTGGACGGCCTACATGAAATTCTATAACGAGACTATTTACTCCGGCGGGCCGGAGCAGCCAGGACCCATGAGGGCGGGGATCTTGGTGCTGATGATCGGGTAATTTTCGGCCTCGGCGTTCTTTTCGAGCCAATCCATATATTCCTCGGGGATCGACATATCGGAAAAGATAGCTTCGACGGGGCATTCGGGTAGACATGCATCGCAGTCGATGCAGTTGTCAGGATTGATCAAAAGCCGGTCAGGCGTCTCGTGAAAAGCCTCGACGGGACAGACGGCGGCGCAATCGGTGTACTTACAATCGACGCACGGCGGTGTAGTGATATAGGTCATTTACTTTTGAAATTCTCCTCTTTTTCTAGCAAGTAGCAACTTAAAACCGTAATATCCTGAGTCTAACTTGTCAAATCCGCCTTAACAAGTGGTAAAATGCTCTGAATAAGCTAACCAAAAGCGGATCATTTTCTCAGTAGGGAAACAAGAATGAAAACTATCAAAGCAGAACGCGAATTATCGCTAGATTTTTTGCGTGTAACCGAGGCGGCGGCGATCGAATCGGCCAAAACAATGGGCCAGGGCGACCGCAAATACAGCGACCACGTTGCGGTCGAAGCCATGCGCGAGGTGATGGATACTGTCCCGATGCGCGGCCGTATCGTGATCGGCGAGGGCGAACGCGACGAGGCTCCGATGCTGTACATCGGCGAAGAAGTCGGCGGCGGTATCTTTTCAGAGGATGCACGGGCAGAGTTTCCGGAGGTCGATATCGCGGTCGATCCGCTTGAGGGAACAAATCTGTGTGCGCTTGGTGCAAACAACGCCATTGCGGTTTTGGCAGCAGCGGAACGCGGCGGCTTGCTAAACGCACCTGACCTTT
Organism: Chloracidobacterium sp. UBA3360; assembly: GCA_002360555.1. Classification (GTDB taxonomy): domain Bacteria; phylum Acidobacteriota; class Blastocatellia; order Pyrinomonadales; family Pyrinomonadaceae; genus OLB17. The sequence continues at coordinate 51,040 of DEQS01000072.1, read as the reverse complement.
ACATGGACAAGATCGTCGTTGGCCCTTCGTGCCGCGGCGCGGTTGATATTGACGCCCCGGTTACGGAAAATCTTAAGAATATAGCGCGGCGTCTGGGACGTGATATCGATGATCTGACGGTCATGTGTCTCGATCGAGCCCGGCACAAAGCCCTGATCGATGAGGTGCGCGCGGCCGGCGCCCGCATTCGCTTGATCTCTGACGGCGATCTGTCGGCTGGTATCTCAGCGGCGGTCGCGGGAACGAACATTCACGCTTTGATGGGCATCGGTGGTGCTCCGGAGGGCGTTATAACCGCCGCAGCGATGAAATGCCTTAATGGCGAGATACTTGCCAAACTCGTCTGGGATCCCGAAAGATTAGGCGTAGACAAAGACAAAGTGCCGCCTCACGACGAGGTAATGAGACGCCTAGACGAAATGGGTATCAACGACCCCAACAAGGTCTATGACACCAACGATCTCGCTCCGGGCAAAAAGATAATCTTTGCCGCAACGGGAGTGACTGACGGAGCTCTGCTTCGCGGCGTGCGGTTCTTTGGCTCAGGGAAGCGGACACATTCGGTCGTGATGACGACCGACAGCAAGAGCATCCGCTTTGTCGATACCGTCCACGTTGAGGGCGGGCCCGACGCAGTTATAAGGTTTTAGCGATAAATGACTAGCTTAGTCGGCGTGATTAAGTTAGGATTCAATATTGTTTGGAGGATATGAATGAGTATTGTCAGTGACCAGAATGCAAACGGTAACGGCCATGTGAATGGCAATGGCCATAAGACGAATGGAACCAAACCGGCGGACGATCAGGGTAAGTTGATCGTGCTGACGGCCCCGTTGACCGAGGCGATCGATCACGCCGGGTATTTTATTCAAATGGCGATGGCATCGATCCCCATCTGGATGGAGCCGGTCATAAACCGTAAATATCCCAAATGGCGTGAGGTCGAGCATTACAAGGATGGCTCGGCAAAATATATGCCGGCCGGTGTCCGGCTCGTCGAAAAATCGTTGTCGCGTGTGTACGAGAGTGACGATATCGTTTCGTGCTATCCCGAGGATCTCGAAAAATTTATCGGCCCGCGTACGCGTGTTGTTGCTGTTTCGACGCACAACCCGCTTGGCGTGACGTTTGCCGCCGGTGTTTACACATCGATCTTTGGCTCGTCGAAAATGCCGATCAACTCGCATTACTCACGCGAGCTATTTGCTCAGATCAAGGGCAACGAGTATCGCGATAATTTCAAGGTCATCGTCGGCGGCTCGGGCGGCTGGCAGATCATCCAGACCGATCTTTACGAAGAGCTCGGCATCGACTGCGTGGTGGACGGACGTAGCGAATCGACCGATACGCTCGATCTGTTTGCCAAGGCCATCCGTCAGGAAGAGCTGCCGAAAGAGGTAGTCGTAAAACATCCGGTCGATCGCGATTCGATCATGTTCCCCGACACGCGAACGACATTTGGCGTGGTCGAAATGACCACCGGTTGCGGCCGACGCTGTAAATTCTGCGTGCCCGATCTCAATCCGCAGATCGATCTGCCAAAAGACAAGATCATGGGTGCAGTCCTTGCTAATGTCCGCGAGGGAAACAAGCAGATCAGTTTGGCGACCGAGGATATGTTCATCTGGGGACAGGTGCATACGGACATACCGTTTTATTTCCCGAACCGCGAGGCTTTGCTCGACCTGTACGGCTCGATCGTAGATACTCCGGGCGTTGAACAGCACGTGCTCAGCCACGCGACCATCGCTCCGGCGGTCGTCGATCCGATCCTTATCAAAGAGCTGTCGGATATGCTGCTGCCTAAGAGCCCGATCCATTTCCCGTATCTGAGTACCCATCCTGAGAAAAAGGCGCTTGCCCCGCTTATCGGTCTTGAGACCGGCTCGATCAAGATGGCGAAAAAAGTCATGGCGAGTAAGGGAGTGCCGTTCTCGATCGACCATTGGCAAAGCGTTGTGCTCGAAGGCCTAAGGGTCATGAACGAGAACAACTGGTTCCCGGCAATGACGCTGATCGTTGGTAATCCCGACGAGACCGACGAAGACAACATGGCGACGCTCGATCTCATTTATGAGATGGAACGCCGCGGGTTGTTCGCGTTCCTAATCCCGTCGATCTTTACGCCGCTCCATGACACACGCATGGAGATGGAAAAAGGCGTCACACAGACACGCGATCTGACTCCGCTGCAATGGCAGTTGATGATGAAATGCTGGAAGATGAACCTGCGTCCGGGCCAGTATAGCTGGTGGGGTCCGACCGCTTGGCGTCTCGGCTCGATCGGTATGTGGCTCTATAAGCTGCGTAAGCTCAACGGGCCAAACTTTACCTATCCGCTGCTGATGTTTGCCGGACTGCTGTCTGAAAAACGGCTGGCAAAAATGGGCAAGATCTACACCGGAAAGCCGATCGAGGTCAAGACCCGTGCCGAGCTGCTCGCAACGCTCAAGCCTAATATGCTCAAGCATTTGCGTGAAGACTGCGGCGATCTGCCGGAGGAAGAATTGGCAAGACGTGCCGCCGCTAAGGCTGCCCCGGCCGCCGAAGCAGCGACCGTTTAAGTAAATAAATAGTAATGACCGAGCCGGCCTCGAATTACGTCTCGCTTGACCTCGCAGCTAAAATGCGAAAACAAGCGATACGGGTTTGGATGGCCGGTTTTGTCGTTGTCACGGTTTGGGTTTTACTGACCGTCGCCGCCCCGCTCGCTAAGGCGAACGGGTTCGTTGGCATTTCATCACCGCTCTACAATTTCTTTGGCTATATCTGCCATCAAATATCGGATCGTTCATTCCACATCTCGGGCGAACAGTTCGGCGTCTGTTCGAGATGTTTCGGCGTGTACTTCGGCCTCGCGTTCGGCTTTGCCGTCTATCCGCTCTGGCGAAACATCACCGAGATCGAACCGCTCCCGCGTTTCTGGCTGTTTCTTTCGCTCATTCCCATCGGCATCGACTGGTCGTTGACGGTATTTGGCATTTGGGAAAACAACCACGCCTCCAGATTCATCACCGGCCTGATCCTCGGCTTTGCCTGCTCAACATTTATCGTCCCCGCGATCGTCGAGATCACAAGGAGTCTGACCCAGAGAAAAATTAACCGCAGATAAACGCGGATAGACGCAGATATTATATTGGGTCTTTTTATCAGATCTTATCTGTGTTCATCTGCGTCCATCTGCGGTTAATATATCTTGGGCATTATGAGTGACCGAACTTTTATTGACTCGGTTTCGTAAAAAGAGCAAGATTAAAAAACACATGAGTTTTACCAGAGAATCTGCCGCCGAGCTTGCAAAAACTGACCTTGCCAAACGTTTAAATACTGACGTTGGCGACGTCAAGGTCGTTGATATCGACGACAAAGATTTCCCCGACATGTCGCTCGGAGCGGCCGTTGACGGCGAGATGTCGGCACAGATGATCTCAAGCGGATGGCTGATAAAACTTGCGGCAAACGCTGAAAGTTACGAATATCGCGCGGATAAGTATCAGCTACGGGCGGTCGGTTTTAAGGGTGAGAATTACGTTGTGAAATGATGTTCGGAGTCCCGCCTTTTCGGCGGCCTGCTAAAGCAGGGACTCCAAACGGGAGCAGTACCATGAATCGCAATAATATTTGGATACACATCGGCATCGCCGTGGTTTTGATCATGATGGCGGCAGTTTTGGGGCAGATCGGACGGTGGAGGGAATCTCTGCATGACCGCTCGGATGCTGTTCAGAAGCGCGTCGAAACGATCAAAGCTGAACAAAGTAACGCGAATGCTCCCGAGGTTCTAGTTCGATTCAAACCCGGCATTAGCCTTTCACAGATCAGGTCGATAGCAACGGCGAATAACGATTCCCTCGCAGACGAGATCGAATCCGTCAGCGGCCTCGCGGTCATCGATGATCTGGATAACGCCGATGCTCAAACAGTTGCAAACCAATACGCTGCGATGAGCGACAAGGTCGCCTATGCCGAGGTTAATTACCGCATAAAGCTCGACGATCCGATTCAAAAAGACTTAGTCAAAGATGGTGTTTATCGCGAAACGACCGCCGAAATGCCAAACGATCCGATGTTTGTTGACCAATGGGCGCTTCATAATTTTGGACAGGACGGCGGCACCAAGCGAGCTGACATCGACGCTCTCGAAGCCTGGACAACGACCAAGGGTAGCGACGAGGTTGTCGTTGCTGTGCTCGATAGCGGCGTTGATTTTACGCACATCGATCTAAAGGGAAATATGTGGACGCGTCCGGCAAATGTGCCCGCGTACACCGATGACGAGCTTGGCACGTTTAACGATATTAACGGCTACAACGGCACCGACAAGATCTCCGACCCGATGGACGACAACGGCCACGGAACACATTGCGCGGGCATCATAGGGGCCGAGGGCGACAATGGCGAAGGCATCACGGGCATAAATCAAAAGGTCAAAATAATGCCGCTCAAGTTTCTAGGACGTGGTGGTATGGGCACGACCGAGGACGCGATCGAGGCGATCAACTACGCCATCGACCGTAAAAAGAATGGCGTCAACATCCGCATCATCAGTGCAAGCTGGGGCTCAACATCGAAATCAAAAGCTCTCGAGGACACGATCCGTGCTGCTGGTGACGCAGGCATCTTGTTTATCGCCGCTGCCGGAAATGACGGCTCGAACAACGACAGCCGTCCGCATTACCCGTCAAATTACGATCTGCCAAACGTCATCAGCGTCGCCGCTCTCGACCGAAATGACAAACTCGCGGGCTTTTCAAATTTTGGTTTCAAAACCGTCCACATCGCCGCACCGGGCAAAGACATCCTCTCGACGTGGCTCGGCGGCGCATATCGCGAGGCTTCCGGTACGTCGATGGCGACGCCATATGTGTCGGGTGTCGCGGCGCTTATTGTAGCCGCTGAACCAAAGATAACGATGGAAAAGCTCCGTGAGCGTCTGCTCTCGACCGCCGACAAGATCGACATGCTCGACGGTAAAGTCGCAACCGGTGGACGCATTTGTGCGGCAAACGCAATTGCCGGCAAGGTGCTAAACCATCTGCAACACTAGACTAACGATTTGCGACAACTGCTCCGAAATAGAGCAATTTGTCGGCTAAACATAGAAAAATAGACCAATTGTAAAGCCCTGTAAACACAGGGCTTTACGCGTTTTATCGGTGCCGTGCCTTCGAATGGCACGCTCTTTGCCATTGAGGAAATGAGCAATGGCCAAATCATTGCCCAAGTTTTATGAAAAGGGAGACAACAATGAACAAGATCAAAAGTTTAATGACAATTTCGGCATTATCAATTATGGTGCTTATCTTGCCGGCCATCGCATCGGCTCAATACGGCGGCGGTTATGGTAATGGCGGTTATAACAACGGCCAGTACGGCAATAACGGCTATTATACGAATATCAAATCGACCGTCCGCGACCTCAAAGACCGCAGCAAAGACCTCAAGAAAGAGATCGAACGGCTCGACGACCGCAGAAATAACGGCGGCTGGAACAATGGCGGGTGGAATAACGGAGGTTGGAATAACGGCGGTTGGAATAACGGCGGTTACAACAACAACGTTGACTTTCGCTCGTTGAAAAACCTCGCTGACCAGTTTCGCAAGGCCGCTGACAAGCTTGAGGACAGATACGATGACGGCCGCGATCAGTATAAGAGTTCAAACGAGGCTCGTCGCGTGCTTGAGCTCGGAAACCAGTTGGAACGCGAGATCCGCCGCAGCCGTCTGAACGGCTATCTCCAAAACTGGAACCAGATCAACAACGACCTACGCATCATTGCAAACGCGTATAACGGCCGCAACAACGGCGGATGGAACAATGGTAATGGTAACGGCGGATGGGGCAACGGACGCGGTAACGGCAATGGCCGTCCGAGCTGGTGGCCTTTCTAACGTGAGATAAGTTCACCTATCTTCTTTATGCCCGCGTCGCTTATGATGCGGGCTTTTTTGTTATAGTCAGAGAATGGCCGGAACGCTTTACCTAGTCGCAACGCCGATCGGTAATCTACAGGACGTGACGCATCGCGCTCTCGAAGTGCTCCGCACCGTTGATCTCATCGCTTGTGAAGACACCCGCCACACGCTCAAGCTGCTCAATCATTTCCGCATCTCAAACCGTCTCATCAGCTATCACGAGCACAACGAGCTCGAACGTGCCGAAGAACTTGCCGACCGTCTCGTCGCGGGAGCATCGATCGCGATCGTATCCGACGCGGGTACACCGGGAATATGTGATCCCGCATTTCGCATTGTGCAGCGGGCAATAGAGGTTGGTGCGACAGTCGTTCCGATCCCCGGAGCGGTGGCGTTTATTAATGCCGTCATCGCATCCGGCATCTCGACGGACTCAATTTTCTTTGGCGGGTTTTTGCCGTCAAAAAAAGGCGACCGCCGCAAGCGGCTCGAAGAGATACGTGATATCCCGGCGACGCTTGTGCTCTACGAGACGCCGCACCGCATCGCTAAATCGTTAGTGGATTGTTTTGAAGTGTTAGGAGATCGTCGGGCGGCTGTCGCCCGCGAACTGACCAAACTGCATGAGGAAACGGCACGCGGACGTTTAAGCGAACTTGCCGAACGATATGGAAAAGAGTCTGTCAAAGGCGAGATCGTTCTGGTCATCGAGCGTGCCGCTTTGGTTGAACCGAAACGCGAGACTCCGACTCCAAGATCTATTTCAAAACGTGTCAAAGAGTTGGAAAAAGAGGGCGTTGATGGCAAAACCGCTCTCAAGAAAGCGGCGAAAGAGTTTGGATTGAGTAAGTCAGAGGCCTATCGGTTCCTTGAACTTTCAAAATAATGCAGAAGCCCGCACGTTAATGAGGGCGTAACCTCCAAGTTGAAAGTTACGCCCTTACTAACGTGCGGCCTTCCGCAATTGACTATCTTCCAGAAAGCTCCGGCGGTAACTGCTTATCAATTTTTGGCCGTTCCTTGAGGTCCGCCAGTTTTAGCATTGTGAGCATGATGGTGCGCGTGATCTTTTCCATTCGCGGATAGTCGATCTTGTCGGGATGATCGCCTGCTCCGTGATAATCAACGTGGACGCCATCAAACCAAAACGCGATCGGGATTCCGTTGACCGCGTAATTAAAGTGGTCTGAACGGAAAAAGAAACGGTTCGTGTCTTTCGGGTCGTCGTAACGGGTGTCGTAGGCCATGTTGAGATAGCCCTTGTTTGTGCCGTCAACAACGCTGCCAAGCGTCGAGCTCATCATGTCCTTGCCGATAACATAGATCGTATTTTCGTCCGTCAGATCCTTATCACGCGGCTCTGTGTTGCCGGCCTTGCGGCTGCGGCCGATCATGTCGATATTGAGCTGAGCGATGACCTGTTTGATATCGACGGTGGGGAATTTGTTGAAATATTCGCTACCCCACAGTCCCTTTTCTTCGCCGCAATGCCAGACGAACAGCACCGAGCGTTTCGGACGTTTTGGAGCCTTTGCCAAAGCCTCGGCGATCGACAGAACGGCTACCGTGCCCGAACCGTCATCGTCCGCACCGTTAAAGATCTTGTCCGGCCCCGGAGCGTTTGGGTTGATGCCGACATGGTCGTAATGGGCTCCGATGGCGACCATCTCTTTTTTGAGAACAGGATCGCTGCCTTCCCAAATGGCGACAACGTTCTGCGTCCAAGCCGTCTCGGATTTAGTGGCGATGCTGAAATTAAAATCTTTGGTCAGCTCAAATGAATTGGTGTAACCCGTGAGAGGATTGCCTGCTTCGCCCGCAAAAACTGCGTTCGCAAGCTTTTCCGATGCTAAAAACACCGTTGGCACGGGGCCTGTCTGAGCGGTCGCCTGCGGCTGCAGCTTTTCGACAACCATCCGGCTGCGGCCAAACATCTGCGTGACGGCTCCCCAGTTTGCCGCAAGGAATTTTGATGAGAGCACCATGACGCCGGCCGCTCCATTTTCGCGTGCGTAAGTCACCGCGTCCGCCCAATCTTTTCCGCGTGTCCCGGTGAGGTCAGCCTGAGTGATACCGACGGGCATCGGCACGAGATTGCGGCCGCCCATCGGGCCTTCGCCAAAGACGGCGATGATCTTGCCCTTAACGTCGAGTCCGGCGTAGGGATTGATATTCTTTGATTTGACCATCCAACCGTTTCCGGCAAAAACGATCTTTGCGGTCATGTTGCCAGTCGCGTTTCCGGACGCACGGACGATGTCGTCGCCGTATGAATATTTTTGACCGCCGATCTCAACCGATGTTGCCGCCGGGTCGATAGCGTCGCGTTTGAGCGCCATTTTTTGGTAAAAAGTGCCATCGTCGCCCGCCGGTTTGAATCCCCATTTTGAAAGATTCATGCCGATAAATTTCGCGGTCGTATCAAGCCCGCGTGAGGGCGTGTCGCGGCCCTCCATTTCATCCGACGCGACAAAGTACAAATAGTCGCTCAACTGTTTGGCGGTGACGCCCTCGGCGATCTTTTTCTCGTCCGCCGAGATCTTGATAGCAGGTGCCGCCGCTTGGCCAAATGCCGATTGCACCACAAAGGCGGCGATCAGCAGAAATGCAAAAATATTTCGTTTCATTTTTTCTCCAGAAGTTAAGATGTCGTAAATTCTTATAGTTTTACGACGTTTTGCGGAAATTGTTTCGTTAGGATGGATTGCCGATGATCGAGATCTTATTTTTATTAGCAAGATCGATCATCTCTTCGCGGTCAAAAATGAGAGTTTTTCCTGCGGTCATAGAAAGACATGTTGCACCGGCGGCGATCATTGTCTCAATTGTCGAAACCCCGACGACCGGCACGTCAAATCGCATATCCTGATCCGGCTTTGCGACTTTGACGACGGTCAGCTTGCCGTTTGCCAGCTCTCCGGCACGTTTGATGGTCGCATCGGTGCCCTCCATCGCTTCGATGGCGACACAGGCTTTGCCACGGACGACCACTGTCTGACCTAGATCAAGCCGAGCGGTTTCGGCTGTAATGTGCAGCCCATACTCGATGTTTTCGAGCTCCATATCGGTCGGTTTTCGCTTTGTCATCAGGCCGTCAGGAGCAAGCATATCCTGGACAAAGTGTGTGGAATCGATGAGTTCTATGCCTTCTTTAGCCAGCTCATCCGCGATGCCGCCGATGAGAGCGTCGGTATTTCGACGCTTTAGGCCCCAGAGCATCTTGACCATTCGCATATCGGGCATCGCAGTAGAAAATATCTGAACGTGCTTAACATGCCCGGCCATGATGACCTTTTCGACATTGCGGTCCTTAAAGGACGATAGCATCTTGCCAAGCTGGCCGATGCCGACCCACGCGACATTATCCGCGACATCTTCGATCGACGGATCGGTCTCTTCTTTGATCGCGACGACCGACAGCGAAACGCCCGCCCGTCGGGCGCCATCAATTACGAGAAAAGGAAAGTTGCCGTTTCCGGCGATCAGGCCATATTGCATAGTCTCTTTCAATTATCCGATTGATTCCCAGAACGGGCAACCGTACAATTCTGTATTCACACCCATAAACAAATTACACAGTCTTTGCGTAGTAGCTAGATAAAATAAGCTTATGAAAATCAAAGTTTTGTCGTCCTTAGCTCTCGTTGTCCTGTTTGCAGCGGCCGCAATCGGGCAAACTAATTATTTGACCGAACCGTCGCTTTCGCCGGACCGGAAAGAGATCGCGTTTGTCTCTGGTGGCGATATTTGGACCGTCGGTGCAGATGGCGGAGCGGCTAGGCTGTTGGTCTCGCATCAGGCAACAGAATCTCGTCCACTCTATTCGCCGGATGGACGCTGGCTGGCGTTTGGGTCGAACCGTACGGGGAACGGTGATATTTATATTCTCGAGATCGAGACCGGTAGCCTTAGGCGGCTGACGTTTGACGACGCAAATGACCAGATCGACTCGTGGTCGCGTGACGGCAAATGGATCTATTTTTTCTCGAACAGCCGTGATATAGCCGGGATGAACGATATTTATCGCATACCTGTCAAAGGCGGTACGGCGATGCAGGTCAGCTCGGATCGATATACGGCCGAATTTCAGTCGACACCGCTTAATGACGGCACGATCATATTTGCGGCTCGCGGCAATTCGGCGGGTCAATGGTGGCGTCGTGGCCGCAGCCATTTGGACGAGAGCGAATTGTGGCAGAAATCGGGCGACACTTATACACAGCTAACCCAACGCGGTGCCAAACAAATGTGGCCTATGGCGACGGCTGACGGCTCAAAGATCTACTTTGTCTCAGACCGCAACGGCCCCCAAAATATCTGGTCGATGCCGCGTGGCGGACAGGCAAAGCAAGTCACCAATTTCACCGACGGCCGTGTGCTGTGGCCAAGCCTGTCACATGACGGTCAAGAAATTGTTTTCGAGCGCAATTTTCGTATCTGGAAAATGAAAGCCGATGGTGGCAAACCGCAAGAACTGGCGATCACATTGCGCGGTGCTGCATCGAGCCCGATGATCGAGCGATTGAGCCTATCGACGCAGGTTGGCGAACTCGCACTCTCACCCGATGGCAAAAAGGTCGCTATCGTTTCCCACGGCGAGATATTTGCAGCATCGGCAAAAGACGGCGGCGAAGCGGTTCGCGTAACGAATACGGCAGCCCCGGAATCATCCGTCGCATGGTCGCCGGACAGTAGAAAGCTCGTTTATTCGTCAGAACGCAGCGGGACAAGCGAGATATTTCAATACGATTTCGCGACCGAGACGGAAACGCAGGTAACTCGCGGCTCGAACGACGATATTTCACCAACATTCTCGCCCGACGGTAAGTTGATCGCGTTTGTCCGAAATGCGCGTGCGATCTTTACCTACAACGTCGAAACAAAAGCTGAGAAAGAACTGTGCAAGACATTTACCGATCCGGCCCCGCTTGGTGGCGAATCTTTCAAATGGTCGCCCGACGGGAAATGGATCGCATTTCTCACGGCGTCGCCGACAACACGTTCGTACTCAAACGTGAGCGTTGTGCCGTCAACCGGCGGGGCGGCAAAGCAGATCAGCTTTTTGTCGAATTCAAACGCAGGGTCGATCGCTTGGAGTGCTGACGGCTCGTACATTCTTTACGGCTCAAGCCAGCGAACCGAGGACGGCATGATCGCCCGCATCGATCTCAAACTTCGGACGCCAAAGTTTCGCGAAGACCAGTTTCGCGATCTATTTAAACAGGAAAATCCACGTGACAAGCCGGTCGGTCCACCCGCGTTACCACAGCCATCGCCTGTGGCCTCGCCTGTTGCCGAGAAAAAGGATGAGTCGAAAACGACCGAGATCGTTTTTGAAGACATTGGCAAACGGTTGAGCTTTATCAACACGGGCGTCAACAATAACGGCGTCATTATCAGTCCGGACGGCAAAACGCTTCTGATACTAGGTGCTGCCGAGGGGCAATTTAATTTGTACACGATGCCGCTCGATGAGTTGTCGACCGACCAGTCGTCACGTCAACTGACCTCGACACCGGGGTTCAAATCACAGGCCCAATTTTCGCCTGACAGCAAAGAGGTTTATTACGTCGAAAATGGCCGCATCAACATCGTCAGTCTCGACCGTCGCGACGTGCGTCCGCTCAGCGTGAGCATGGATATGAACGTCAGTTTTGCTCAGGAAAAGATGGAGGTTTTCAAACAGGGCTGGCGGTATATGCGTGATAATTTTTACGACGACAAATATCACGGCGTCGATTGGAACGCGGTGAGGACGACATACGAGCCACTCATTGCCGCCTCGCGAACGATGGATGAGGTTCGCCGCCTGATGAATATGATGGTTGGCGAACTCAACGCTTCGCACCTAGGCATTGGCGGGCCGCCAGCTTTTACCGCGACGACGGTTGGTAAGCTTGGCCTGCGTTTTGACCGTAACGAATATGAGGGCAGCGGCCGGCTTAAGATCACCGAGATAATTACGCTTAGCCCCGCAGCAGTTACAAAAGGCATTGCCGTCGGCGATTATCTGATAAGCGTCGAAGGGTCTAACATCGCCTCAGGTGTGAATATCGACGAACTGCTCGAGGGCAAGGTCGGAAAGCGTGTGGAACTCGAATTTTCCTCATCTGCTGACGGCTCGAACAAACGCGAAGTCATTCTGAAACCGATCTCGACCGGAGCCGAGAAAAATCTTCTTTATCGCCAATGGGTCGAGAGCAATCGTGCTTATGTCGAACGGGTAAGCGGCGGCAAACTCGGGTACGTGCATTTGCCCGACATGGGCCAGGGCTCGCTAAACCAGCTCTACATCGATCTCGATGTCGAAAATCAGGCGAAACAGGGTGTGGTGATCGACATTCGAAACAACAATGGCGGGTTTATTAATCCGTACGTGATAGACGTGCTGGCAAGACGAGGCTATCTGACCATGCAGGAACGCGGCCTGTGGGAGGTGCCCGCCCGTTCAGCTCTCGGCCAACGAGCCCTCGAACGCCCGACGGTCCTCGTTACCAATCAGCATTCGCTATCAGACGCCGAAGACCTGACCGAAGGCTATAAAACGCTCAAGCTCGGAAAAGTCGTCGGTGAACCGACATCAGGTTGGATCATTTTTACGTGGAACACTAACCTGTTTGACGGGACCACAATTCGCCTTCCGCGACAGTTGATTCGCGGCTCGGATGGTAAGAATATGGAGCTAAATCCACGCACGCCGGATGTGCCGGTGACGCGGCCGATCGGTGAGACATTGACGGGCAAGGATTCGCAGCTTGATCGTGCTGTTAAGGAACTGTTAGGGAACTAGGGCTTATTTGCGAACAGGCGTAGTTTTTCACCTTCGGGCGAATCAATCAAGCCGGTAAAGGTAAAGCCGAGCTTTTCAAGCAGTTTGCCCGAAACGTCATTATCGAGCGAGGTGATCGCATGGATCTCTGAAAAGCCGTGCTTTTCGCGGCCGTACGTCACCATAGCCGAGGCGGATTCGAAACCGTATCCATTGCCCTCATACTCCGGCAAAAACGCAAAGCCGAGATCGGGAAACTCGAAATGCTCGCGTTTCACAAACCCGCACAGCCCAACGGCGGTGTTGTCGGTCTTTAGCTCGACCGCGTAAAGTCCGTAGCCGTGGTCGCGGTAGCTCTGGCGATAGCGATCCTCGATAAAATCGCTTGCATCGTCCGCCGAACGGACGCCGCGGTCGCCGATGTATTGGATAAACTTTGGCGTGTTGAGCAGCTCAAAAATAAACTCCGCATCGAGCGCGGAGTCCAGTTTACGTAATGTCAGCCTATCAGTTTCTAAAACATTCATTGTAAATCAAAGCCCTACTAGGTAAGCCGGTTCCTCAAATCCCGGCATTTCAATATTAATATTAAATATTACTCACTAAACGGTTCGATCTCGCCAGGCTTGCGGAGCATCTTGTTGACCTCGTCGAGGTGCAGCTCTTCAAGCAATATCATTTCGCGTGCGTATTCCTCAAGTGCGACTGATTTGCCTTCGGTGAGCTTCATTAGTTCGTAATAAGCCGCGAGCGTTGTACTCTCTTGCTCCAGGCTTTCACGGAGAATATCGCCGATGTCGTGTTTTTCTGTTTCGAGTAACGGCCCTATCTTCAAACTTGGGTGGCCGCCTAACATAGTCACAAATTCACCGGCTTTGCGGGCATGCATAAGCGACTCGTCGCCGTTACCTTGTAGCCATGAAACAATTGGTATCCGGTTATAACCAAAAACCATCAAGGCATAATGGGTATAACGGACAACTCCTGCCAATTCCAATTCGAGGATCTTATTTAAGACCTCTATCGCTTTTAGTTTTTCGGATTCGTTCATAATTATTCTTCGAAAAAATTATTCCGCTTGTTCGCGGGCGTGATACGAGCTGCGTGTGAGCGGCGACGATTCGACGTGTTTGAAGCCCATTGCCATGCCGATCGCTTTCCATTCGGCGAATTCTTCGGGTGTGACGTAGCGTTCGACGGGTAGGCGTTTTTCGTACGGCTGCAGGTATTGGCCGATGGTCATGATGTCGCACGATACCGAGCGTAGATCTTTCATCAGATCGACGACCTCTTCGAAAGTCTCGCCGAGACCTGCCATGATGCCGCTTTTGGTTTTCATCGCGGGGAACTGCGTGTCGCGGAAATGGGCCGAGCGTTCGAGCAGTTCAAGCGTTTGGTTGTATTTAGCGTCGGGACGAACGCGGCGGTAGAGTCGGGCGATCGTCTCGGTGTTGTGGTTGAGAACGTCCGGACGAGCGACGAGTACGTTGTTGAGAGCCTGCTCGTCGCCGTTAAAATCAGGGATCAGTACCTCGACCTTACACGCCGGATTCATCTCGCGGACCTTAGTGATCGTCTCAGCCCAGTGCATCGAACCGCCGTCCGGCAGATCGTCGCGATTGACCGACGTGATAACTGCGTGAGCGAGATCCAGATGTTTGACCGCTTCGGCAACGTGGGTCGGTTCGAGCGGATCGAGGTCCATCGGCTTGCCTTTGTTGACCGCACAAAAGCCGCAATGCCGCGTGCAGGTGTCACCGCCGAGCATGAATGTTGCGGTCTTGTCGGTCCAGCATTCAAAAATGTTAGGGCATTTTGCTTCCTGACAGACGGTGTGCAGATTTAGGCCGTCGATCAGCTCAAGCACCGCGTTTTGATTGCGCGGGTCGCCGAGCTTGATCTTTAGCCAATCAGGCTTTCTAAGCCGCTCACGCTCCTTGCGGTTCAGGAATTTTTGAACTAAAACTTTTTCCTCGATCATAAAAAATTTGCCACAAAAGGCACAAAAGTCACAAAAATAATTATCTCATTTTTGTGAATCTTGTGCCTTTTGTGGCGATATTACGCTTATCCCAGACGCGAATTTACGACGTCCCAGTTAATGTTGGCGAAAAATGCCTCGATGTATTTCGGGCGGTCGACCGGTGCGTAATCTTTGATAAACGC
>DEQS01000072.1:13834-36015 GCA_002360555.1 Chloracidobacterium sp. UBA3360 | reverse complement strand
ACGCCGCGCATCTTGCCGGTGTTCATGAAATCAGCTTTCCACACGTCGTAATCGCCAAAGCTCTCCGCCGCCGCATTAATAAACGCATCGCCCGTCGAAGGATCGCCGGTGCCGTGTTTCTGCATGTTTTCGAAATAATATTCGTGCAAAACCATGCCGTTGTACTCAAAGCCAAAACGCCGTTTAAGCTCGCTAAACGCCGCCGATTGTGTCGGGTCGAGCGTTCCGGTGCCGATGAGGTCGGCGATGCGCTGGTTAAGGACATTGGTGTTAGTGACGTAGCCCTCGTAGAGCTTAAAATGCATTGCGAGCGTTTCGTTCGAAATGCCCGTCAGGTCGCTCAGGTCAAATGATTTTGCTGTGTATGTCGTATTTGTTCCCATCGTATTTCTCCTAGTCCTGCGGTCTGGTCCCAGCGTCAATACCCGCGACGCTGGCCTGATTGATAACTTTTACTTCCATGTCGTTCTCACAACGGATCTGACATGACAGACGCGTGTTTGGTGCAAGATCACCCTTGGTCGATAAAATGGCTTCTTCGTCCGGGCCCATCGTCCCGGCATCGCCGACCACGACCTCGACGCGGCAAGTCGTGCAGCGTGCGTTGCCGCCGCAGCGATGCAAAATGTCAACACCGTTGTCCTCGAGTGCGAGCACCAGTTTCTTACCGGTTTCCGCCTCGAATGAAATTGTTCCAGTTGCTGTTTCAGCAATAATATGTGGCATCAAAAATCTCCTATATCTCTATTCTAGTTCGCTGTGGTGAATGTGCAAAATCCGCTATTTCCCTATGACGACCTTTTCGCGATTTGCGTTGATCGCGACAAATATCAGGTCGGCCGAGGTCACCCGCACGACCTGTCCTTTATTCCCAAAACGTTCGGCTTCGACCTCGACGTGGATAGTGATCGAGGTGCGTCCGACTTTTATAGTCGTTGCGTAAAAACTGACGAGATCGCCAATAAATACGGGCTCGTGAAAGATGACCTCGTTCATCGCGACAGTCACAAAACGCTCGTGCTTTGTGTGCCGCACCGCTTCGACACCGCCCGCGACGTCGATATAGCTCAAAATCACACCGCCAAAAACGGTGCCATGAGCATTGGTATCACGCGGCATCATCGTCAAACGTATCGCCGCATCTCTAATTTCTTTTTCCATAAGATCTTTTACCGCAGATAAACGCAAATTAACGCAGATATCTAAAGCATTTTAGTTACTCCTATCTGCGTTAATCAGCGTCCATCCGCGGTTAATTCTCTTTGAGTCCAATCGCGGATCGTGTCCCGCAGCTCGTTCAAATGCTCGTCAAAAAAGTGCCCGCAGTTCTCAAATACGACGACCTCTGCGTGCGGGATCTGATCTATTAACGCTCGCAAAGATTCGATCGAGCCAAATTCGTCTTGGTCACCGTGTACAAAAAGTATCGGTTTTTTTACTAAGGTCAGGAAATCGTAATCGCCGTATTTATCAACCGGCGTGCCGATGCTGATCAGCCGGGCGATGCGGTCATCAGCGTACCCGACCTCAAGAGCGGTTCGCGAGCCGAACGAAAAACCCGCGAGTGTCATTTCTTCCCCCGGGTATTGCTCAAACATATACGCGAGTGCGTCGGCCACATCTTCTTTGCCGCCCTCGATCTCGTTATGTTCGCCGGTCGAATCTCCAACGCCGCGAAAGTTAAACCTTAGCGTCGTCAACCCCGCGTCCACCAATCCCGCCGCCGCACGAAATACCACCTTATTATGCATCGTCCCGCCGCCCAGCGGATGCGGATGACAGACGAGCCCAATGCCGCGTCGTTCGCCCGCGGGCTCTTTCATGATCGCTTCGAGCTGGCCGTGTGACGCAGGGATGTAAAGGTTGCCTTTTGGATACATAACCGGATTCTCAATTTTAGGTCTTTGAGATTGTCTAAGCAAACGGAAGAAAAATTAGCCACGAATTTACACGAATGGCACGAATAAAGAAATATCTATGGCTCCTACATTCGTGTCATTCGTGTAAATTCGTGGCAAAAATCATATTCTTTGCGTTAATTAGATTTTCCCCCTGTTTCCGTGATACTTTTTCATTTAATTTATCTTAATTTTCATGGAAGAGATCATAAACGAAACGCCCGCCACAACCGACGAAAAGGCGCAAAAACCAAAGCAAAGCTGGAGCGAGTTTCTCGAGAGCGAGCGGGCTGTCCGCGTTATCTATCTCATTTTCGGGTTTCTCGCGATCCTGATGGTGATGACGTTTTTGCAGACGCGGACGGATGCGATCTGTTGCGGCGATTGGGACGGCTATTACCACATCAAATGGTCGTCGCTGTTGTGGGAAAATTTCAAGCAATTCAAATGGCTGCCGACGTTTGAATGGCTGCCGCTAACTGTTCTCAATCCACAGGCTTACGCCGATCATCATTTTCTTTTCCACCTCTTACAAATACCGTTTTTATGGTTCTTTGAACCGGTAACGGCGGCCAAGGTCGCGACGGTTTTTTATGCGACGCTCGCCATTTTTTCGGTCTATTGGCTGATCTACCGCTACGAGATTAAGCATCAGTTGCTGTGGCTCGCGGCGATCATGGTCTGCTCGAACGCGTTTTACTACCGGATGAACATGGGCAAGGCACCGCCGCTCACGATCATCATCACCGTGCTCGGCATCCATCTGCTCTTTCAGCGAAATTACAAATGGCTGCTGCCGCTGATGTTTGCGTTTGTGTGGACGTACAGCCTGTTTCCGCTGCTGCTGTTTGCGGCGGTCATCTGGACGCTCATTATTGCTTGGAACGAACGCCGGTTCGAATGGCGGCCCTTTGTTTACACGATGGGCGGTATGATCGCCGGCAACATCATCAACCCGTATTTCCCGACAAATCTTTACCTTTTCTACGAGCATTTCGCCACGAAATTTAAGGTCGGCTCCGATTTTGTCGTCGCCGTCGGCGGCGAATGGTATCCGTATTCGGGTATGGAATTGCTGATGAATTTCCCCGTCGCACTTGCGGCAATGCTCATCGGCTATATTTTGTTTGTGCCAAAGGGCAGCAAACTACCCGAAAAGGCAGCATTTTTCCTCGCTTTCACCAGCATATTGCTTGCGGCTCAGTTTCGCTCAAAACGCTTTGCCGAATATTTCCCGCCATTCGCAATACTGTTCGCAGCGTTTGCGTGGAACGCCTTTACCGCACCAAAAGCCGCCGAGCTGCCCGACGAATTTCAACGCGACATCGACCCTTATCTCGACGCCGACAAACCGACCGAGCGGCAATCATGGCTGCACGCCGCACGTCAGGCGACGCCGTGGGTCTTGGGCATATTGTTGTGCATTTTCTGGCTCTACAATATGATAGGGCTGCATAAATTTGGCTTTGACGAGGCCGGGATGATCGACAATATCAAAACCAACGAGCCCGGCGACAAGTACAAACGTGCAATGCAGTTTGCGACGGGACTCGACGAGACGGGTGCCGACAATATCCCGAAAGGTGAGCGTATATTTAACTGCACCTGGGACGATTTTCCAAAGCTGTTCTTTTACGACACCAAACACACTTACGTTTACGGCCTCGACCCAAATTATCTCTATTCGCAAAATCCTGAGCTGTACAAACTGCTCAAAGACCTGACCGAAGGCAAGATCGACGATCCGGCTCCGGTGATACGCGAAAAATTTGGAGCAAACTATATCTTCGCCGACGCCAAAGAAAACACCGATATGATCGCCAAAGCGCTTGAAAGCGGCTGGGTCGAGACGATCTATGAAGACGACGATGCGCGTTTGTTAAAGATCCGCCCGGTCAAGGGCGACGCTCCTAGTGAAGCAAAAGACGAACCTCCGCCAACGCCCGAAGAGCAAAAGATACTCGACGAAGAAGAACGCAACGACGCCAAGAATGTGAACGCAAATGCTGATAATGATGACCCGGAAAATTAGTAGAGGAGTAGAGGAGAGCAGGAGTAGGGGAGTTTTTGGAACGCTTGTGCTGACCTTTTTGCTTGCTCTGACCGCAGCCTGCGGTGCTAACGACGGTATTCTCAAATCGGGAAAGGAAACGCCTGCTCCGTCAAACGCCCAGCCTCGCAAATCCGCGTTCGAAGAAGATCTCGGGTCGATGCGAACGGCGGATTTTCGGTTTGTGTATGTTTTGCGGCGTAAGGATGGCGCCAAGATCGACGCCGAGGACCGCAGCGTGATCAAAGCCCAGACGGCGGACGCAAACCGGCGTATGTCTTCGGACGACGACAAGGCGTTTATCATCGGCTCTAACAACCAGATACCACCAAAGAATATGTTCGTTTTGTTCGACCGTTTCGCCGTCGAAAATTATTCGCCGCCGCCGGTCGCGAATACGAACGCGAATACCAACGTAAATACCAACACAAACGTAAATAAGTAGCGTATATTATTAACAAATATGCCCGAGCTGAAACCGCCAAAGATCGATCCACCGCCCCCGCCTGACGTGCCAGCAACGCCTGCGACCCGCGTTGTGCTCGACCCTTCGTCGCCATCGCTAAGGTCGATATTGCGTGTCGTGATCGTCACGCTGATAATTTTATTTGTTGCGGGTTCGGTGCAGACGATCCTCAGCTCGATCGCGTCGCTATTTTTCCTAGTTATCTTATCGGTCTTTTTCGCATATCTTATCGATCCGCTCGTGCGGCTGATCCGGCGGCCTTTTAAGGATCGAGGTATCGAAAAATGGATGCCGCGTTCGTTGGCGATCGTCATTGCTTACCTGTTGGTTTTCACGGTGCTCGGTATCGCGATCGCAAACATTGCACCGCGCGTAGTCGATCAGGCAAAAGAATTTGGTGCAAATATACCTTCGTATGGCCAATCACTGCGGGCGCGGGCAAATGAGTTAAACCAGCGGTTCGATCGGCTGCGGATCCCAGATGAGGTCCAAAATGAGATTAATAAGAAAGCCACGGATATCGGCGGCAGCATAACGGCCGCGGTAGGTAATTTTGTGCTGATGTCGGTCACGTATTTACCTTGGTTTCTGCTGGTGCCGATACTTGGATTCTTTTTTCTTAAGGATGTAAATCAATTTCGGCTGGCAGTATTGCGCATGTTCCCGGCCGGCCCTTATCGTATGCGTGCCGAGGCCGTATTGCAGGAAGTAAATACGACGCTCGCCGCCTATACGCGGGCGCAGATCATCTCGTGCGTCCTCATAGGAATTTTGTGTACGATCGGGTTTTATTCGCTTGGGCTCAAATACGCTTTGCTGCTTGGCATACTCGCCGGTATCTTCGAATTTGTCCCGCTGCTCGGCCCGGTCACGATCGGCCTGATCGTTATTACCACGGCTGCGGCATCCGACGACCCTTGGAAAGCTCTGTACGTTGCGATCTTTTTGATCGTGCTGCGGATAATCCACGATTACGTCACCTACCCACGCATCGTCCGCGGCGGCATACATCTGCATCCGCTGGCGATCATCCTGTCGGTGCTTGCGGGCGAACAGGTGGCTGGCATACCGGGCGTTTTCCTCGCGATACCGATAGTCGCCGTCGCAACCGTCATCTATCGTCACGTGCTGGAGCATCGCGGAGCACGTGGCCTTGTCTCAGGCTGGATCCAAGACGCCGAGTCCCACCCGGAGGCGGGCAACTAAAATGTCCTCAATAGCTTGGCTGGTCGTATTCTTTTTTGTGCTACTCGCCCTAAGCATCCTGATCTACGTGCTCGTAGTCAGGGCGTTTTACTGGGGTGATAAAAAAGATCCACCGACCAAGAAACACTAGATCATTGCCCCAAACCTGTCTTGATCTTCAATTGCTGTCTCGATCTCAACGACAAAACAAGGAATCTCAAATTTGAAATTTGATAATTTCACAGCATCCTTTGCGGTGGTCAGTAAAACCTCAGCTCCGGCCTTTCTCGCTTCGGTTTCGATCTTCTCGATATCCTTTTGCGAATAATTATTATGGTCGCGAAACGCTAGCGATCCATTAACAGCGATCTCATTTCGGCGCAGCAGCTCAAAGAAATTTTCCGGATTGCCGAGCCCGCAAAATGCGAATGTGCTCTGCATCTTTGAGTTAAATTCTTCTGACCCAACGACCCGCGCTATTTTATTCTCCGCAACAAACACCTCCGCATCCGGCGCCAAATTTGAAATTTCAAATGTCAGATTTGAAATATCCTCAACGAGATCGGCACGTGTAATAACCACAACATCAGCCCGGGATAAATTATGCAGCGGCTCGCGCAAACGACCTGCTGGCAGCATCTTGCCGCCACCAAACGGATTTGTCGCGTCGATACAGACAATATCAACATCGCGTTTTGCCTTGCGGTGCTGAAAGCCGTCATCGAGTACAAATTCGGTGATGCCAAATCGCCGCTTTGCCCACTCGGCGGCTGCGACACGATCGGCGTCAGCGATAACGATGGCTTTGCCAAGTAATTTATTTGCTAATTCGAATGGCTCATCGCCGGATTCGGTAGCAGTTGCGAGAACGTTTTCGCCGTCTGAAACAAGAACGCGTTTCTTCGGACTTTCACGTCCATAGCCGCGGGTCAGAATACAAACCTTTTCACCCCGAGCAGCCAAAATATTGGCAACATACGCAACGAGCGGAGTCTTACCCGTCCCGCCTGTCGTTATATTGCCGATGCTGATAACACGCGCGCCGAGATCGTGCGATTCGAATATACCTTTGTCATAAAGCGCATTTCGAATGTCCGCAACCTTTCCGTAGATGGCTGATAACAACGACAACATCGTCGTTAATTATCGATTAACAACACGCTAACAACCAATCACAAACTATTTTTTATTTGTAACTTGGATCAATCGGTCGAGCTTGTTCTGTGCCTGGCCGCTGTCGATGCTTTGTTCGGCGAGTCGTGCGGCGTGCATTGGGTCTTTGGCAATGCCGCCGAGAAACAGGGCGGCACCGGCGTTTAGGACGATCAGCGAACGGGCCTCATCGCGGCGTCGGCTGGCGAGTACCTCGCGGATGATCTTTGCGCTTTCTTTGGCGGAGCTGGCTTTCAGATGGTCGATCTTAGCAGGCTTGAGGCCAAAATCGGCGGGCGATATGACATGAGCTTTTACGTCCGTTCCCGTGACGGCGGCGACAAATGTTTTGCCCGCCAGAGTTATCTCATCAAGTCCGTCTGAGCCATGCACGACCCAGGCTTTTTCAGTTTTGAGCATCGCCAGAGCCCGAGCGGTTGGCTCAAGCATCGATTGATGCCAGACGCCGATAAGTTGGCGTGATACGTTTGCCGGGTTTGCGATCAGGCCGAGAATGTTAAGGCAAGTGCGAATGCCAAGACTGCTGCGGACATCCGCGAGCCGACGTAATGCAGGGTGGAATTTTGGTGCAAAGAGAAAGCTCAGACCGACACCGTTCAGAGCCATTTGTGCGATGTCCGGTTCGCTCGCGACCTTAACGCCGAGCTCGCCAAGTACATCCGCACTACCGGCTTTGCTGGTCACGCCGCGATTGCTTTGTTTTGCAATGACGAGCCCCGCACCGGCGGCGACAAGCGCAGCGGCGGTCGAGACGTTAAATGTTCGTGCAGTCGAGGATCCTGTTCCGGCAATATCAAAAGCCTTTTTCGAGCCCGGCACTTTTACCGCCAGCGATCGCATCACGCTCGCCATGCCGGCAAGCTCTTCGTGCGTCTCGCCCTTTGCCGTCAAGGCGGTCAAGGCCCCGGCGATCTGATTCGACCCGGTGCGATCGTCGGTTAGAGCACGAAAAAAGTCCGCAGCCTCGTTTGCCGACAGGTCTTCGCCACGCAGAAGGCGCGCGAAAAAGGGAAACAGCGGCGTGTCGGCTTTTGGATTGGTGGCGGTGATCGGTGCCGAGGGCAGCCAATCGGCTCGTGTGCGGGTCATAAAAATTAGTGGTCGGGAGCGGATCGTGAGCGGCAACAGGGAACAGATCCCTATAACTACTATGTCAGAGTTCGAGGAAATTTTGCAATAACTTTCTGCCGTGCTCGGTCAATATCGACTCCGGGTGAAACTGCACGCCCTCGATCTTCAGCGTCCTATGACGCAGCCCCATCACGAGCCCGTCCGGCGACTCGGCGGATATTTCGAGCTCGTCGGTCATGCTGTCGCGCTCGACGATCAAGCTGTGATAACGTCCGGCCGCGAAATTATTTGGAATGCCCATGAAAACAGTTTTGCCGTCGTGAATGATCTCGACCGGTTTTCCGTGAACCGGTTCGGGAGCACGCGACACTTTGCCGCCAAAATGCTGTCCTATCGCCTGATGGCCGAGACAAACGCCGAGGATCGGCAGTTTGTCGGCAAACCGTTCAATAACCTCAAGCGAAATGCCCGCCGTATCGGGCGTTCCCGGTCCCGGCGAGATCAATATTCGTTCTGGTTTAATGTCGCCCTCGATCTCATCGACCGTCACTTCGTCATTGCGAACGACACGCATCTCAGCTCCAAGCTCACCCAGATATTGGACGAGGTTGTAGGTGAAAGAGTCGTAATTATCGATGACGAGTAGCATATTGTAAGAGTTAACCACATAGAAACATAGAGCACATAGAACAAGAAAAAGATCCTATGTGTTCTATGTTTCTATGTGGTTTAAAGTCCGTCATTACATCAGACTTGTTCCCAGCAACCAGCTTCCGCCGTCCACAACCAGCGTCACGCCATTGACGTAGCTTGCGGCGTCGGATGTTAGGAACAACGCTGCGTTTTCGATATCGGCGATGCGGCCAAAACGTCCGATCGGGATCTTTTTGACAAGCTTGTCTTTCAGCTCGGGCATTAGCAGTCGTTTCATGCCCTCGGTGTCCTCGATCGGGCCCGGGGCGATGCCGTTGACGCGGATGCCGTGGCGGCCCCATTCGACCGATAGATTTCGGGTGATCGCATCAACGCCGGCCTTTGCCGCCGACACGTGTATCTGCATCGGAGTTGCCAAATAATGCAGCGTCGCTGAGATGTTGAGGATCTGGCCTTTTGATTCTTTTAATGCTTCGAAAGACGCGCGGCAGACGTTAAACGTGCCCTTGGTATCGATATCGACGACGGTGCCAAAGCCGTTTGGCGAAAGCTGATCTGCCGCACACAGGAAATTGCCCGCCGCACCGTTGACGACGATGTCGATCTTACCGTAATGGTCAACAGTTTGTTTGATAGCATTTTCGACCGCCTCGTATTCGCGAACGTCCGCCGCGACGGTAAAACATTCGCCGCCAAAAGCTTCGACCTCGGCTTTCATCGCTTCGAGATTCTCGATCTTGCGGCTCACGATCGCGAGCTTTGCTCCGTGCTCGGCAAACGCCCGCGCGACGCCGCCCGTTATTCCCGTACCGCCGCCTGTTACAAACGCGACCTTACCCTGTAAAATGTTGTCAGCAAATATTTTGTCCATATTGATTGGGATTTTAGCAAAGAATCGTCCACAGATGAACACAGATAAACACAGATGTAAGAATGGGCATGGAAAAGGCCGTATCTATCCACGTTTTCTGATCCTATCTGTGTCCATCTGTGTTTATCTGTGGCTAATATTTCTTACCTCTTGCACGACCAAGCCGACCGATATGCGTACGCTCGTTCCGGCGGAGACGCTTGTTTATCTTGAGACAAATGACCTTGCTGCGGCTTTGCAGCCGATCGTGGACGCGAAGCCATTTAAGGAAGTTGCGAAGACCAAGCCCGACTTTTCGGCGTTAAAAGGCGTACAGCTTGCGGTTGCCGTTACCGGTTTTGAGACCTCCGAAGAAAAGCTCACCGACGAACACTCCGTTGGTCGCGTTCAGCCGCACTTTGTTGCCGTTGCCGATACGCATGTTTGGAACTATCAGGCTGTCGCATTTGCCGAGAAAAAGCTTGGAGGTTTTGTTGCGGACATCTACGACAGCGAACCGACTCTCGAGCGAAGCGATAAACACGGAGGCAAGTATTTTATGTGGGCCGCCAAGGACGGCCGCAAGGCGTATGCTCTCGTCATCGACAGCATCATTTATTTCGGCAACGACGAATCGGCAATCGACAAATGCCTCGCCGTAAAACGTGGGGAATCTGACAGCGTCGCAAAAGCCGGAAAGGTCAAAAGCGCGGACCCGGCAACTCTCGCATCCGGCTACGTCTCCACCGACGGCGTCGCCCAGATCGCGAATATCGTCGGACTAAAATTTGCCACCGAGGCGGGCGAAGACTCCGAAGTCCAATCCGCCATCGCCGGCATCCTGCCGCAACTTATCCGCAACTCCGTGACGGATATTAAATGGATAGCGACCAAGACCGAGCAGGGAATTGAGGATAGGTATCAGATTGGCATGCCGACCGAGATCGCGAGTGTGTTTAGTGAGACGATGGTCACAGGCGACGGTTGTAATGCGTCCTCATTCAAATGGCTACCGGCTGATGTACCAATTGCGACCTGTTACAACTTTAGGAATGCTCAAGTCGCCTGGCGATCTGTCGTACTTGTAGCGCAGAAACGAACGGATGCCTTTGCAGGAAAGGTGATCGCAGAGTTCTCTCATCTGCTATTAGAACCGTATGGAATTGCTGATCCTGAGTTATTTTTTTCCGCAAGTAACTCGGGTGCTACTACCGCAAACTTTTCTCCTGATGGTGAAAAGCCAATCCTGATCGCACAATTTTTTGACGAGAAGAAAATATACAGTTCCCTGATTAGCGAATTAAGTAAGCAGACGGGGGACGGTGTAAAGACTAGTGCCGACGGTGATGTAGCAACATTTGGGATAGGCTTGACACTCTTCAGCGGAGATAGCGATACCATCACTTCCCTTTACCCGTTTACCCGTGGAGTCCAGAATACAAAGCCAATGTTGGCTGAGACAATCGATCGAGGATTTGATCGAAATTCCGTATCAGTAACCGTTGGCCGAGATTCCAATACCACGCTCTTTCTCGTCGATATGCTTGCCCGCGAGGGCCACGGCGATACCCAAGCCGTTTCCACTTATCTCACCGAAACCCGCTTCACAAATTCCGGCATGGAACGCAAGACGACCTCTGACTTTGGGCTGATCGGGGCGATCATTGCACAGTTGGGGCAGGACTGATCTTTTTTTGGACGGCTTTGCCGTAAATGCACTGCGGCGAGGCTTGCCTCGACGTGACGCATACTCCACAAAGCCCCCGGGCGGCTATGCCGCCGTCAGGTTCGCCAAACAATTTTATCTATATCGACGCTAAGCGGTTCATCCACGGCAGGCCGTCGATGAAATATCCTCGCGCTCGACCAACGCCAATCATTTGGATGATCGACCAGCCCGAGCCGCACGGGATTTAGGTGGGTATATTGTATTCGCTGCCAGAGCATCTGTTCGCTCCATAGCAAGCGGGTGTCGGGGTGATGACTCCAAAGGGAATATTTCGATCCGTCCGATGGACGGTCTTCGCGAAGTTTTTCTAGGGACGATTCGTGCCCGTTAGCTTTAAGATGATCGATCACGCGTCGACTGATGATGCCGTTGAGATAACGGTGAACATCACGGGACTCACGTCGGCTGTCCGTTACGAAATGTGTGTGGTCGGGCATTATCACATACGAAAAGATCAAAAATTTGCCGGTGCGTCGAGCCTCGTTGATGGCGTTGCATGTTATCTGAGCTATCGCATCTGTACGAAAAATGGGCAGACAATCCTTTGCCACCGATGTGAGGTAATAGGCGGGATGGTCTCTTGAAATGCGAAAGACTTTTGGAGGCATAGCCTCCCAGCATTTTGGGGCAATTTGGCCGTCGAGGCAAGCCTCGCCGCGGTGCGTTTGCGGCAAGCCGCCTGAGTTGGTGGGGCAGTCTCTCGTCGAGGCAAGCCTCGCCGCAGTGCGTTTGCGGCGGAGCCGACAAGAAACCCGCATTTAACCCTCTGCGGCTTTTCGTCTCTGCGGTTCACTTTCTCTTTGCTTCACGCTTCATCCGCCTTACGTTTCGTTCGATCCAGGTCTCGGCTTCGTTGTAATACGCAAATTTTTTCTCGTCGCGTTTGAACGCTGCCGTGTGATTATATCTCCGGCCGTTGACGTGTTTGGTCGGGTGGTGGATGTGTAGCATTTCGTGGAAAACGACGTATTCGACGACGTATCGCGGCGTGGTGGCGGTGTCGAGCGATTTGCTGATCGTAATGTGATCATGCGTCGCGTCGTGGTGGCCTAGGATGCGATAGGTTTTTTTGGCGGACCATGTGAGGGCCGGTTTGGGGATGGTGTCGTAAAAATATTTGGCGTTTAGCTCGTCAAATATCTCATCGAGATCATAGATGGAGCCTTTTGAGGTGGTGACGACCTTGCGGCCTTTGGCGCGTTTGTTGTCGGCGGCTTTCAGGCGGATCGCATCGGATTTTACATATGCGGAATAGACCTCTCTCGCACCTGTGGGGATCTTTTTTCTGAGCAATTTACCGACGAGGATGTAGGCGAGGCCTTTGTGACAGGCTAGGGGCATTTCGCGGCAGATCTCGCCGATGCGGACAAAAATTTCGCCGCTACGTATTCTTATCGTATGATTTATGCCGACATACGGGTAAAATGAAAGGTGGAGTATGGGCACGGCGCGTTTCGGATCGTACCAGCGATAAGCCTCGGCGTAGATTTCCCGTATTTCGTCAAGTTGATGCGTCACAACGATGTTTAACTTAATTTAACTATTTTTATTGACACTGCGGCTGTCAAAATGCTATTCCTTTATATGGGAAAAGCATACAGCCGATTGGCCGTATGCATCAAATCAACCCAAAATCTGTTCGTGACGGTGAAAAAAATACCGGTTTTCCCGATTCCCGCGGACAGGTTATCCTGACGGCCATTATCAACGAACACTTTGTCACGGGCGAGCCTGTCGGTTCGAAAGTGCTTGCAGAAAAGTTTGCCAACGCTAGCGGTATGAGCTCGGCAACCATTCGCAACGTGATGGGTGAATTAGAGGAAATGGGGATGCTAGAGCAGCCTCACACCTCAGCCGGACGAGTTCCGACCGATAAAGGCTACCGCTTTTACGTTGACAATCTGCTGGGTGTCCTGAGCATTTCAAACGACGATCTGCAGCTCATTGGTGCGGAATACGGTCTGAATGCACTGGATCCGGCGGAGACTCCCGACAGGTTGATGGAGCGGACCTCTCATTTGTTATCGGCTCTTTCTAATAATGTGGGCATCGTGGTCAGCCCAAGTTTGGCGAGTGACCGCCTGCAGCATATCGAGTTCGTCAATCTAAGCGACAACCGCATTTTGGTTGTGCTGGTGTCGGCGCCGAACATTGTCCATAACAAGATAATACGGCTCAATGTCAGCTTTGCCCGCGACGAACTGGAACGCACGGCAAACTACCTGAATAGGGAATTTGCCGGAAAAAGCCTTGCCGAAATCCGTGCTGAGATCATGATGTTGATGCACGAGGAAAAGGCACTCTTTGACAAATTGCTTCAAACGGCCGTGATCCTCTGCTCTGGAACTATCGAGGACGAGGAAGACCGGCTGGGTGAAATTTTTGTGGACGGCACGTCGAATATCCTGACGAAACGCGATTTTGCCGACCTCGAACGCCTGCGTGAACTACTGCACACGATAGGCGAAAAGTCGCGGCTGATGCAGATCCTGACCGAATGCATCGAACGCGACACAGCTGCCAAGGGTGACGTTTCAGTCGTCATCGGCTCTGAAAACCGCACACCGTCGTTTCAAAACTGTACGCTGATCTCGGCCCCATACCGGATCGGAAACAGCTCGGCGGTTGGCACATTGAGCGTCCTCGGGCCAACCCGTATGGAATATGCCCGGATGATCTCGATAGTCAATTATGTCGCCCGCACACTCGAAAGAATGATGTCGGCCGACATCTCGCAAAACTAGGCCATGCGCGGTTGAAGACCTTCCCGCCACACCGCATATTCATGAACCACAAAGAACAAATTCCAAAGCCCGAAGAATCTCTCGAAGAGCTTGATATGGACACGACCGGATCGGTCGATGATTTTATCAAGCAGCTCGAAGAGAAAGAAAAGGACCTGCACATCACGGCCGACCTGACGATCGAGATCCAGCAGTCGGAGTACGACCCGCGTAATGCGCCGGCCTTTGTGCCCGAGCCTACTGCCGCCGTTCCGACCGCGACCCAGCAGGTTAGCGTGGGGGCAAAGACGCGTATTTACGAGCTTGAGCAAGAGGTCGATTCGTTAAAGAAAAGGCTGTCGGGGCTTCGCGAAGAGCGAAATGAGGTTCAGGAAAAGTCGGATCGCAGACTAAAAGATTTTGAAAATTACAAGTACCGCATGGACCGCGAGCGACGCGGTGCGTTTATCGACCAGATCAGCAATCTTGCCTCGCAAATGCTGCCGGTGCTCGATAATCTCGAACGTGCGATCAGCTCGGTCGGCGGGCTCAAGGATAAAAAGAGCGACGAATTTCAACAGTTTTACGACGGCATCGGGCTCGTGCATCATCAGGTGAACGAGATATTTTCGGACATGGGCGTACAGCCGATCGCTACCGTCGGCGAGACATTTGACCCGAATTTTCACGAGGCTGTTGCAATTGAAGAAGATTCTACCGAACCGCCAAACACGATCACCGGCGAGATGCTACGAGGTTATCGCATTGGCAATCGTGTGATCCGTCATTCGATGGTAAAGGTGACCGCCGGAGCGGCTCCGGTCAAAAAAGAGTCCGCACCCGAACCCGCGGTTAGCGCGGAAGAAACCGCTCCTCCTATTCCCGCACCCGAAGAATCTCTGCCTGATCCGGCAGACATTTTTGATCTCGACGAAACACTCACCGAAAAAGATTAGCCTCGCCAGAGGCTGCAACAAAGCACTAAGGACAATACTATGGGCAAAGTAATAGGCATCGATCTGGGCACGACAAACTGCTGCGTTTCTGTTTTAGAAGGCGGCACGGTGCAGATCATCTCTAACAAAGAAGGCGGCCGCACAACGCCGTCGGTCGTCGGTTTTACCGACAAAGACGAGCGTCTGGTCGGCCAGATCGCCAAGCGTCAGGCCGTGACCAACGCGGCAAATACGCTATACGCGGTCAAGCGTCTGATCGGGCGTAAGTTTGACGCCCCCGAGGTCGAAAAGATGCGCACGACCGTGCCTTTTGACATCTGCAAGGCTCCGAACGGCGACGCCCATATCCGCGTGCTCGACCGCATCTACAGCCCGCCTGAGATATCGGCAATCGTGCTGCAAAGATTAAAGCTCGCCGCCGAAGAATTTCTCGGCGACAAGATCACCGAAGCGATCATCACGGTCCCCGCGTATTTTGACGATATGCAGCGACAGGCGACCCGCGACGCCGGTAAGATCGCCGGCCTCGAGGTCGAACGCATCATCAACGAGCCTACGGCCGCTGCCCTCGCTTATGGTTTTGGCAAAAATAAGAACGAAAAGATCGCCGTATATGACCTCGGCGGCGGTACGTTTGATATCTCGATACTTGAGATAAACGACGGTGTTTTCGAGGTGCTCTCGACATCGGGTAACACATTTCTCGGCGGTGAGGATTTTGACCACCGCATCATCGATTGGCTGGTCGAAGGTTTTCAGGCCGAGCACGGCATCGACCTTCGCACCGACCGCCTTGCTCTACAGCGTCTTAAGGAAGCCGCTGAGCGTGCCAAATGCGAACTCTCAAGCGTCGCCGAAACGACCGTCAGCCTACCGTTTATCGCGGCGGACGCCACCGGGCCAAAGCACATTAACGCAACGCTTACGCGTGAAAAATTTGAGGAACTTGTACTCGACCTGGTCGAGGGATCGGTCGAGCCGTGTCAGAAAGCTCTCTGGGACGCAAAGCTGCAGCCTTCGGACATCGACAAGGTGATCCTCGTCGGCGGCCAGACGCGTTCGCCGATCATCACCAAGACCGTGACCGAAGTTTTTGGCAAAGAGCCGTCAGCCGAGATCAACCCCGACGAAGTCGTCGCTATGGGTGCGGCGATCCAGGGCGGCGTGCTCACGGGCGACGTTAAGGACATCGTCCTGCTCGACGTGCTGCCTCTTTCGCTTGGCCTTGAGACTCGCGGCGGTTTGTTCGTCAAACTTATCCCGCGAAACTCGACCATCCCGCTAAAGAACACGATGACATTCACGACCGTTGTCGATAATCAGCAGTCGGTCGAGATCCATATTTTACAGGGCGAACGCGAAATATCGAGCGCTAATCGCAGCCTCGCTAAGTTCGAACTCGTCGGCATCCCGCCCGCACCCCGCGGTGTGCCGCAGGTCGATGTGACGTTTGAGATCGACGCCAACGGTATCGTCAGCGTATCGGCTAAGGACAAGATGACCGGTCTCGAACAGGCCGTTCAGATCACGCCTTCGTCGGGTCTCGCTCCGGACGAGATCGAACGCCTCATCATCGAAGCCGAAACTTCGATCGAAAAAGATCGCGACGAAAAAGAACTGATCGTCGAAAAAAACCGCCTCGACACGCTCATCAAGAACGCCCGCCGTGCGATGAACGAGGTCGGAAAATCGTTCGAGCTTGAGGAGCAGCAGGCCATCAACGCCGTTCTCAATGACGCTGATGCAGCCCTCTCAACGACGAGCGTTGACGAGATCAAGATCCAGCTCGGCAACGTCGAAACCGCCGCCAACAAGATCACCGCAGCGATGCTGACGATGACTTAGTTTGGAATCCCGCCTTTAGGCGGCGCTCTTTCAAGCGGTTGCCGCCTAAAGGCGGGACTCCATGCGCTTGAGAAAAGTCAGGCAATGTCGCAAAATAATAAGAGCGTCAGTTCATACGGATGGACTGACGCTTTTGAAATTTCAGATCGCAAATTTGAAATTGTATTAAATGAGTAAAAGAGATTATTACGAAGTTTTAGGCGTTTCAAAAACGGCGACCGACGCCGAGATCAAACGCGCGTATCGCAGTCTCGCGGTGCAGCATCACCCGGATAAAAACCCTGGTGACGCCGCCGCCGAAGATAAATTTAAAGAAGCCGCGGAGGCTTATGCTGTGCTATCGGACCCCCAAAAACGGGCCGCTTACGACCGGTTTGGCCATCAGGGCGTTGGTTCTGGTGCGGGTGGTTTTGATCCCGGATTTTCGAATATCGAGGATATTTTCGACATCTTTGGTTTCGGCGATATGTTTGGCGGGCAGCAAGGGCGGCGACGAACGTCCGTCCAACGCGGTTCGGATCTGCGTTACGATCTTGAGATAACGCTTGAGGACGCAGCGACAGGTAAAGACGAAAAGCTCCGCATCCCGCGTCTCGAAAAATGCGACGAATGTTCCGGTTCCGGTGCCGAAAAAGGCACGACCGCCGAAAGCTGCATCACCTGTCAAGGCAGCGGCCAGACACGTTATCAGCAGGGCTTTTTCAGCGTCATGCGTACCTGTGGCAACTGCCAAGGCAAGGGCCAGATCATCAAAACACCGTGCAATAAATGCCGCGGAGCTGGCCGTGTCGAGAAAGAAAAGACCATCGAGATCAAGATACCTGCGGGTGTCGAAACCGGCTCACGCCTACGCGTGACCGGCGAGGGCGAAGGCGGCGTCAACGGCGGCCCGTCTGGCGATCTGTTCATCGTCCTGCACGTAGCAGAGCACGAACAGTTTGAGCGTCAGGGAGCGAATCTTTACTCCGCAGTTCCGGTCACGTTTGCCCAGGCGGCTCTCGGTGCCGACATCAAAGTCAAAACCCTCGACGGCGAAGAAGACCTCAAAGTCCCGCCCGGAACCCAGACCGGCACCGTCTTTCGCGTCAAAGGCAAGGGAATGCCAAACCTCGCCGCCCGCGGCCACGGCGACCTTTTCGTCGCGGCTACGGTTGTGACACCAAAAACCCTGACCAAAGAACAGCGAAAACTACTCGAACAACTCTCCGAGATCGAGGATGTCGATTTTTCGGACGAATCATTTATCGACAAGGTGCGGAATATCTTCGGCTAGACATTTACCAACAAGCTTGATTCAAAAGGCCTCGTCTTTGGACGGGGCCTTTTTCCGTGCTCAAAAAGGTATTGACTGGAAAATCGGATAGGAGTACTAATTACCTAATACAAGTCAATATTGCCGTGTCAGTATTTTTAGAAAGCGAGGATTAAAATGCGAATTACTAAGATAGTGATTTTAATAGTTGCTCTGATCGTCAGCGGGCTGACTTTTCAAATTGCACTAACAGAAAAGGTGCAGGGAGCAGATGTTCTCCAGGGTACCTGTTGGGACGATGATGGTATGGAACTGTGCTTTAAGAATGGCGGAGCCGTGGCATACGAGGATATGTTCGAGCGAGAAATGTCGGGCACTTACAATCTTAATGGAGAGTCATTGACCATGTCCTTCGAGCGAGGCCAAAGGGCTATTGCGAAGCTAAGCGGTAACAAGATCATTGGAAAATGGAGCGAAAGTCCGGATAAAGACCCGTTCGACTTTACCCTAACCAAAAGGAAATAAATGGCTTCATCGTGAGACCCTAATTTATTGATGGTGAACGTAAGGGGCGGGATAATGAAAAATATGAATAACCTTTTGGTGACCGCAGCCATTTTCTTTGTCCTCTTTACAGGTGCCGCATTCGGCCAAAAATCCGAGGAGGAGTTGCTAAAAAGTGCCTTCACAAAAAGCTTAGTCAGTAATGACCTCGACGGAGCGATCGCGGACTGTACTGCGGCCATCAACCTCAATCCAAACTCAGCCAAAGCGTACTTCACGCGTGGTGCATATCGATCGCAAAAAGGCGATCTAGCCGGTGCCGTCGACGATTATTCGGGGGCGATCAAGCTAGATCCGACAAAGGCCAATTTTTTCAAGGCTCGAGCGGATGCCCATGCGGCATTAGGTAATTCTAAATCGGCCCTTGCCGATTACGACACGGCTCTAAAGCTCAACCCCACGGATAAGTTCAACGATAGTGTCTATCTATCTCGTGGGCGGCTGAGATCGAGCTTAAAGGACTACGACGGGGCCATAGCGGACTACGGAAAGGCGATTGAATCCAATCCGTTGTACTTTGCCGCATTCGAGAGGCGGGCAGAGGCCTATCGAGCACTCGGGATGACAGCGTTAGCCGAGGCGGATGACAAAAATGCGGCCGAAGCAAAGCAAAAATTTCTTGAATTAACCTACAAACCTAAATGAATGTGAAGAAACTAATGGGAGATGAGTATGACATCGGAAATTTTGCATTTTGGAGCGTCAAGTGTGCCTCGTCTTCCGACGAGGTTTTTTTCTTGAACAACGAAGAACCCGGTGCTACGATTCACAACAGATTCGCATTTGGAGGCTGCACCGACGTGAAACACATCATTAAAGTTCTATTTATTTCATGTTTAGTATTTTTGAGCTTAATGTCGGCGTCTACGGGGTTCGGACAGGGAACTGCTTTCGAAGAAAACTATCGCGGGAAAGTTTGTATTGAACTTGAAGACTACGATTGTGCGATTGCTAGTTTTACGCGGGCGATAGCTCTGGACGCCAAATATTTTGAGGCATACGCCGGGCGAGCTGATGCCCGTTTCGCCAAAAAGGATATCGACGGAGCGATAGCCGACCTTACAAAGGCGATCGAGATCAAACCTGACTACGCCGAACTCTATAACAATCGCGGATTTGTGCGAGCTGCTAAAAAGGACCTTGACGGGGCTTTGGATGACTATACAAAGGCGATCTCTCTTAAACCCAACGTTGAGGAATTCTACTCAAACCGATCCCGTGTGCGATTTGCCAAAAGCGAGTGGGATGGCCTAATTGCTGACCTTTCAAAAGTGATCGAGTTCGACCCGAAAGACGCGATATCGATCGCGAACCGAGGTTACGCAAGAAACATGAAGGGCGATCACGATGGAGCGATCGCCGACTTTACCAAGGCATTGGAGTTCAAACCCGATCATGCTTACGCATACTACTATCGGGGGCTCGCCCGAATGGATAAAAAGGACTTTAACGGGGCTGTTGCCGACCTCACAAAATCGCTGGACATTGAGCCTGCCTATGCGGATAACTACCGCAAAAGAGCAGTGGCCTACAGGGCACTGAAAAAGATCAGCCTAGCGATCGCCGACGAAAAGAAAGCCACCGAGCTGGAAAAGAAGCCTTGATTTCGTTTTAGATGTTAGTTGTTACGTCTAACTCACTAACCAGTTTGTAAATTGCTCCCACGATTCGGTGTAGGCGATCGCCATACGCAGCGGCCATGAAATGAACGACAACGCGACACCTGCGGCAAATGCTTTGTTCAGCTTGCCGCTGCGATAGGTGTCGATCGCCAGTAATGAAAACGAAATAAGGTTTGGCAGGCCAAAGAACCATATCGTGCCGAGATCTAGTATGAACGGCAGCGGCAGACGTGCGATCGACGGGCCAATGAGATTGAGCATCGTGACAAGCATCAGCCGTTTGTGGCTGGCCGCGTCTTTGCGGTAATAGATCGCGGCGGCGAAAATGATCGGAAAAACGACCATATCGCCCATCGGTATCATAAAGAAAACACTCGGGGAATAGCCCGGAAATCCAACGCCGCGTTTTAGTGCCGCGAGCCCCGTCATCGTGCCGATAATGACCATCGCCGTCGCAAGTGATATGCCTAGCATCCCGAGCGAGATGTGCAGCTTGATACGTTTTGACGACACCAGATACGCCTGTACGCCAAACAGCACGATCCACGACGACATCAGCAGAGCATGTAGGTGGACGAGCCCGCTCGGCAGCGGCGGTGTGTTAAAAAGCGGCTTGAGATAATACGTCTGCGCGTAGCCGATGACCGTCAGCAGGGGGATAAAAAGCGAAAAAGCCAAAAAGAATTTGTGCTCAAATGTAAGACGCGACCACCAACCTTTGTTGGCAGCCATCTGGTTTAATGTCGCAATGTTTGTAGCCATAATTGTCACCACCTGTTAGATTTCGCGGCGTTTGGCTGTGTATTTTATGCACAAAAAAAAACGCCTTCACCTGTTAAGGCGAAAGCGTTTGTAAAAAAGTATCAGGTTCTTAAGAAATAATTAATCGTCGCCGATAGTGACGATCATTACGTTGATCGCGGCTTTGATCTTTTTCTTGGTCGGATTGCTGATCTCGAAAACTAGGTCGCCGTCAGCGACGGTTGTCGCGTTGTAATTGCCGAGTTCGGCGGTTACGTCGACGAGCTTTCCTTTTGCGGGGGTGATCATCGTTATCTTAGCAGCTTTGTCGGCGTCAGCGATCGTCACGTCTTGACCTTTTTTCGCCCCGATTACAAATTTTTTCGACTGCCCGGGTTCGAGGTCAAAATTCTCAACCGTATTGTCGGTGCCTTTCTTAAACGAGAGCCGCGTGGGTTCGCCATCGGCAGGCTTGGCGGTGTTAGCGTTTGTGGCGGAGTTGGCATTTGCTGTGTTTGTGTTGGCCGGTTTTGCATTAACCGCAGTGTTGGCCGCGTTCGCGTTTGTGTTGGTATTAGTATTGGTCGCAGTTCCGCCGCATGCCATCAGGCCCAGGCTGGCGAACGCAAAAGTAGCTATCTGTTTTATCATATTTCCTCGGGTTATTTGATCTTATTTATCGTTACGTTAATTTTGCTTTGACCGCTTCACTGACCATCTTGCCGTCGGCGGATTTTCCGGCGAGGTGTGCCAAAGCGGCTTTCATAACATTGCCCATGTCTTTCATAGACGACGCTCCGGTTTCGGCAACAGCCGCAGCAACTGCGGCCTCGACTTCTTCGGCGGTCGCGGCTTGCGGCAGATAGACCTCGATCACGGCGATCTCGACGGCTTCTTTGGCGGCCAAGTCGCTGCGTCCGGCGTTCTCATACTGCTCGATCGAATCACGCCGCTGCTTGACCAGCGATTGTAGGGCTTTCATGACCTCTTCGTCGGTCAACTCGCCGCCTTTTTCGATCTTGCGGTTCATTAGATTGGCCTTGACCATCCGCAGGGTTGATAGTTTGTCGGCGTCTTTTGCCTTCATTGCCGCCGTCATTTCGGCGACCATTGTTTCCATTAAACTCATGATATGAGTCTAAGAAAACATCCGGTCTGAGGCAAACGAAACCCTCGAGTCAATGAAAAAAAGAGTGCGGTCGTTGTGCCGCACTCTTTCGTTATTTTGATCGGACAAACTTTATAGTCCGGACGTGTCGGTGTTGGAATTTTTCCTTTTGACTTTGGCGATCTGTCGCACGTCGGCTTTGGAAATGTTGATAGATTTGCCCGCGGATTCGCCGCGGACGCGGATCTGTGAGAGGAAATTGACGCCGTCGATCTTTTCGAAGAGGACCTGTGT
>DEQS01000072.1:0-13642 GCA_002360555.1 Chloracidobacterium sp. UBA3360 | reverse complement strand
TTTGCAGCCGCGATGCCGCCGAGTACGAGAAATGAAACTACAAAAAGTGATCTGGTAATAAAATTAAGTTTATTATGGAACATATTATTTCTCCTGTTCTGAACGTGTATAAAATATTAGCGGCGGTTACATTGAGCCCATTGCCAATTGCCGCTGTCATCGGCGGGCCAATTTGCGTTCAATAGTAATGACGAACTGCGACCGCGTTCGGATACGGGGTTTTCGTAACGAAATGTAAAACTTTGTAAAATCGTCGGGCGGGGAAATGTACAGTCGATGGACAGAGCACAGCCGATATCGGACAATGACAAGGAGCATTTTCTGTTAACCGTTTTCCGTTATGAAATTACGTTGGCGTTTTGGCATTATCGCGGGGTTGTTCCTCGCCGTTTTTTCTCTCTATCCGCAGTTGAAGATGGTCTATCTTCGCGGGGCTGAGTGGAACGGGCATTACGCGTACAACGACGTGGACGAGGTCGCATATGCGTCGTATCTAAAGGCTCTGATCGACGGGCGGCCGCGTAAGAATGATCCGTACACCGGCCGCGACGATACGCCGGAGAACCCACAGCCAGAGTCTTTATTTTCGATACAGTTTGCCGGGCCATATACGATCGCGTTACCGGCACGGATATTGGGCGTACCCGCAACGTGGGCGATGACGATCTCAGGTGCCGTTGCGGCGTTTTTGACGGCGCTCGCAATATTTTGGCTGATCGGGTTGCTGACGCAGGATTCGCTTTTTGCGATGGCCGGAAGCCTCATCGTCCTAGCCGGAGGTGCACTCTTTGCCGGCGAAGGAGCCATTGGTGAGGTAGTCGGCGGAGGGTTTTCGTATCCGTATTTTCCCGGTTTCCGGCGGTACATACCCGCAATGGCATTCCCGGCGTTTTTCGGTTTGATCGGTGTCGTCTGGCATTTGATCGGCGGACAGCGGGCGGTAAAAGCGGACCCGAGATCGGGCGTAACGCCTACTCCGTTTCTGCTAATTATTGTGGCTGCAGCGTGTTTTGGCTACACCGTCTTTTCCTACTTTTATGTCTGGACGACTGCAGCGGCTTGGCTTGGGTGTGTGGGGATTTGTTGGCTCGTTGTCCGGCCTGAAGGCGTTTGGAAAGACATCAAGTCGCTAGTGTTGCTCGGTGCAGGATGTGTTCTGAGCCTTGCTCCGTACGCGTGGCTGCTGTCTAAGCGGTCGCACACGATGGACGATGTGCAGATGTTGGTTCGCACTCATGCACCCGATCTGACGCGTGTGCCGGAGCTGATCAGCTTTGTCGTGCTGATCGTGATCGCTATGGGCATTGCGATGAAGATGTTTGCACTGCGTGACCGCGCGACGCTCTTTGCCGTATCGCTTGCGATGACGCCGATCGTCGTTTTTAATCAGCAGATCATTACAGGCCAGTCGCTGCAGCCGATCCACTATCAGGTTTTTATTGGTAATTACGTCGCGGGCCTAGCAGTCGTTTTTACGCTCGGGCTTATTTGGCGAACCGCTGACGGCAAGGAAAAGCTGCCGACTAGGGTAGCCCTTATTATTGTCGCTCTGGTCGCCGCCGGATGGGGCTTTGTTGAGTGTCATTACACGGTGCGCGTGCTTGATGATGTCAATGTCATGCGTGATGAGGCTCTGCCGGTCGCACGGCGGCTGGCTGAGCTTGCCAAAAACGACGCCGATAAGCACCACCAGGTCGTTCTGCATCTTGGCATCGCCGAAGCCGATGATCTGCCGACCGTCGCCCCACAGGCTGTGCTGTGGGCACGGCATCAGCATGTTTTTGCGGGCGTCACTTGGGATGAGAACAAAGAGCGCTATTACCAGCAACTGTATTATCAGGGCGTCTCTGGCCGTGATCTGGCTGCCGGGATGAAGAGCGGTAACGATTTTGTTTCGATGATCGCTCTTTTTGGCTGGGGCCGTCATACCGATAGGCTTAACTCACAATACAAGCCGCTCACGCTGGGTGAGGTCGATGCCGAAGCTCGCGTCTATGACGAATACGTCAAGAACTTTGCCGCTACAAAACCCGGCGTCGTGCGGCTCAATTACCTCGTCACATCTAATGAGCCGCAGCAATATTTTGACCGTATCGACCAATGGTACGAACGCGATGCGGGCGAGACTTTTGGCAAATACGTGCTCTACCGGCTGAGGCTCAAATAAAAAAAGACCGCTTCGAAAAGCGGTCCAAACTTGTATTACTAATAAAATATTAAAACTATTTTAGGCTGCCAAGAGATCGTTCGACGTCTCGGCGAAAACTCGTCTGCCGTTCAAAGCATCGTCAATGATCTCGCGAACGGCCGATGCGTCAGGATTAACATCCATACGTGCACAAGCCCGCAGGTGTCTGATGATGCCCTCGGCTGCGATGTCAACGGCGTCACCGGTCAATTTTGAGAACCGGCGTGCCTGTATATGGTCAATTTGCAAAACTCTGTCTTGCAAGGTCATGGGTCTAGCTGCTGCCACTTTTTATTCTCCTTTGTTTCGAAATTCAACCCCATCGGGAAAAACTTGTCTTACCTCACCGGCAAGCCATGTTCGATGCGGTGTGAAACATAACACCGAACCGACGTAATAAGTTGAAACCTCCAGCCATATATTTGCTGAAAAAATTTATACGAGCCTTCGTCTTCAACCGTAAGGAGATGTTAACAAATTAAAAACTAAATGTCACTACTTTTTTTTCGGGCGGCGGGCAAAAGAAAAAACCGGTAAACCACAAGATTTACCGGCTTTTTTTAAAACACATACACTATGCAGTGCACTTAGGCAACAGCGTCTTTCATCGCTTTACCGATGCTAAACTTGACCGTGGTCTTGGCCGGGATCTTGATCACGGCACCCGTTGCAGGGTTGCGACCGTCACGAGCCTTACGATGGGTCTTCTTGAGTTTTCCAAATCCAGGAACGGTAAATTCACCATTCTTCACTACTTCGCTGGTTGCGAGAGCCGCAAGAGCGTCAAATAATGCTTTGACCTCGGTCTTTTTGCATCCGGTTGAATCAGCCAAGCTGCTGATGATTTCAGTCTGTGTCATACGAGCCATAATTAAATTAACCTCCAAGTTTGGTTGTGTTATAAAAACTTCTTCAGTGAACTGTCTTGACCGCAAAAATTCACTCGGCCGGGTTGGGGAAAATACCAATCGCGTAAAAAAGATTGGTCGGGGCAGCAGGATTCGAACTTGCGACCTCTCGCTCCCAAAGCGAGCGCACTACCAGGCTGTGCTATGCCCCGTCTGTTTCACTAAGGAAACGATTCCAAGTGTCGAATTCTAAGCCCGAATATGCGCAAGGTCAAGTCAAACCGCAATAAAATCGCGTAAAAACGGCATTATTTGCTCAAAAGCACGTGCTCGATGGCTAATTTTCTGTTTCATAGTGCCCGAAAGCTCGCCAAACGTCTCGGCAAAGCCTTCGGGCACGAACAGCGGATCGTATCCAAAACCGCCGTTTCCTCGCGGTTCGTGGGCTATATTACCCGGGCAAATGCCTTCGGTCGTATGGAGCATCGTGCCGTCAGGAGCTGCTATAGCGATAGCACAAACAAAACGCGCGGCACGCGATTCGTGGATCGAGGTTTTCATCTCGCCAAGCAGTATCTGCATCTTTTTATCAAAGCCGACATCGCCGCCGTATCGGGCCGACAATACACCCGGGCGTCCATTAAGAGCATCGACCTCTAAGCCCGAGTCGTCTGCGAGGGCAAATGATCCTGTCTGTTGGGCATAGCCGGCGGCTTTGAGCTTGGCGTTGTCGATGAATGTAAGGCCCGTTTCCTCAACCTCGGTGACGGTGTCAAAATCGCTAAGGCCGATGAGTTCGAGCGGCAACTCAGCGAGCAGCGATCGCAACTCGGCGAGTTTGCCCAAGTTGTGCGTCGCGACTAGTAATTTCTGTGGTTTCATAGTGTCCGCACTCGATCAGAACAGGACTTTTCCCTTGCCATCAAGGTAACAAACAAGGTATAAAATAGATAGCGGTATTGCCGCTCTTACCCTTTCTTTCTTACCCGTTTTGTGAGGAATTTCCAAGTTGGCAGCAATTTTGATCGAAAATCAGATCGACGCGCAAATTGACGAACGACAGCTCGCGCCAGAGCGGCGTAAGGTCAAAGCCAAGCCGCCCGTCATTGTCGAGGCAGACGTCATAACTGAGCTTGGCGTCTGGCTGTCCGGGATGGAGAGTTTTCTGGCGTCGGGACGTTATTCGTTTGTCGACAATAGCGATGCAAATAGTAACGCGGACATGTTCAAAGAATTTCGCGTCTGCCACTCGGCTCTTTTGCGGATAGCGCGTTTGAATGCGATCTTGCTCAGCGTCCACAAATCGGAGCAAGCGGCAGGACAGATCTCAGGCCGTGAACTTAGCGACCTCGCTGCCGCGATACGAGATTCGATACTTATCTCGGACAGCATGATCCGCGCCGAGCATATTGGTGTCGCCGAATGGAAGGCTTGGAGCAGTTCGCTCGCGGATAGATTGACCCATCTGACTGCGTTCAAAAAGATCGTCCGTATGGCCGAGGCCGATGGTGAACAGTTTTTACCCGCACAACTACGACAGCTCATCAACGCGATGTCGGATGACCCTGAGCATGCCGAACTCGCTCTCGTACTGCCGCGATTTGGCAAGATATTGAAATGGCTAAGCGTTGTGGGCAAAATGCTCGAAGCTGACGAGCCGTTAAAGCCCGCTCTGCTGATATTTTCGAGTGTTAATGAACAGGTGCAAGAGCTGATCGGTTCGATCAACAACCGGCTTGAGAGTTTTCCCGACGAAGAAGCAGCGATATTTGCGTCGCTCGACGCCGCGTCATATACGGCATCCATTGAACTCAAGAAAGTTTATACGCAGGAGCTAGCGGGACTCGCCCGGCTGCGGCCGTCACCGTCTATCTACGCCCGGATGGAGACGGCATATTCGCTGCTAACCGAGGGATTTCAGCAGATGCTCATCGGCTTTGCCCGGCTGGTCGACCCAAAAGCAAAGGGACATGATCTGTTTCCAAATTTTAAGAAGAAATTAGGCGAGTCGCTCGTACTGAGAACCGAACTATCGTCGCTCGCCCGTCTTGTCCAGGCGGCGGAGCAGCAACCGGAAAAGCAGAATATTGAAAAGCTACAGAACACTCTGCGTGAGTTTATGGTGGCAAAGGTCAGGTATCTTTTTTACAAAGACACCGAGACAGTCGAACGATTTATCGAAGAGATCCTCGTCACCAAACAAAACAAAGACCTCGTGCCGATCTTGCACAGATTTGGTGCCTATTTGGATACGCTATTTGGTCAGGTCAATCTCCGAGCCGTTTTGGCAGATCATCCATTCGAATCTTAAGAAATTCTCCTCAGATAAACACAGATGGACACAGATAATATTTGAAAACTATCTGTGTTTATCCGTGTCCATCTGTGGATGACTGCCTTTTTCTTATTGAGATCTAAGCGTTGCGAGAGGCTTTCGGAAGAGGACGTCAAAACTTGCCGCTACGCCGACGAATGTCACCAGCAGAGCGGTTATTATAACTCCGCCGATCGTGAGCGGCAGGTCAAATTGCCATTCGATCGCCATCAGGTAACGGCAAACGACGTACGACATACTTACCGCAAAACCCGTCGATATCACGCCCGCAAGCAGTCCTAGCAGCCCGTATTCAGAAAATAATATAGTCGCAAGTGTGAGCCGTTTTGCACCGAGCGTTTTGAGTATCGCGTTCTCATAGATCCGCTGCGATTTGGTCAGAGCGACCGAGCCGATCAGGATCAAGATGCCGCTGAGTAAGACAAAACTACCGACAAACGAGATCGCGATGACAAAATTGCTGACGAGTTTGTCGACCGCCGCGATGATGTCGGCGACGTCGAATATCTGTACGTTGGGAAACTTTTCGAGAATATCACGCTGCAGCCGCTGACGATCCGTCGCCGGGACGTGCTTGAGCACGGTCGCGGCAAAGCTCTGTGGCGCCTTATCAAGCGTGCCGGGACGGAAAACAAAAACAAACGCCGTGCGTGCATTGCGGACATCGATCTTGCGGACATTGGCAACACGGGCCGTGACCTTTCGGCCGGAGATGTCGAAGGTCATCGAATCTCCCGCCGCAACCTTTAGCGTTTCGGCCATCGTTTGCTCGACCGACACTTGCGGCTCGTCCCGGTTCGCGGATGTCCACCATTCGCCGCTCACGATCGATTCGTTGTCGTCGAGTTTTGGCCTGTAAGTTATCGCAAATTCGCGGCCGATCTGTCCCTGCTGCTGACGGATCTCACGTTGAGTAAAATCGACAGCCTCGCCATTCACCGCTGCGATCCTTGCACGTACCGTGGGAACCGATTCGGCTTTTTCACCTACGGCTTTTTCGATCATCGCCATCACGCCGTCGATCTGACTTTTTTGTATATCGACAAAGATCATGCTCGGCAGACGCTGGTTACGCGAGAAATCAAACTCTCGCACAAGATTGGTTTGCATCGCCTGGACCGCTATCACGACGAACGCCCCAAGCCCGACTGCGAGCAATATGATCCGAGTTTGGTTGCCGGGCCGGTAAAGCGAATTGATCGCCTGGCGTATCGAAAATGTGCCAAGCGATTTTGTTCGTTTGAGCACCCATGTCAGGATCGCGGCGGCAGAGTAAAGAACCAGTCCAGTACCGGCAAGTCCGCCGAGAAAGAACAACCCAACCTTTAACGAGCCTGCCTGCCAGACGGCGATGCCGAGCAGAGCCGCGACGCAAAGGGCTCCAAACAGCCATTTCGACCAATCGAGCCGGTTGATATTTACGTTGTTCTCGTCGCGGAGCAGCAGCTTGGGCTTGATCGAGCGGATCTGGAGCAATGGCAGAGCCGAAAAAAGCACTGAGATCAGCACGCCGAGCAAGATGCCCTGCCACGAAGTGGCAAACGTAACTGCGTAGATCATCTTTGCGGGCAAAGCCTCGACAAACCGCCATTTGGCCACCCACAGGCCGCATTGTGCGAGAAAGACGCCAAACAAGCTGCCAACTATCCCGAGCGTCAGAATCTGCAGCAGATAGACGGCGATAACGCGGTTGCCCGTTGCACCTAGGCATTTAAGGACGGCGACGGTCTTACGTTTTTGTTCGATAAATGCCCTCGCGACGTTCCAAACGCCGACACCGCCGAGAACGAGGATCAGCAGGCCCGTCAGAGAAAGGTAATTTTCCGTACGGGCAAATTGCTCGTTAAGATTTTCCTGCTGCTCGCGGTACGAGTTGACCTGTATCGTGGTGCCTTTTAGAGCATCGCGAAGCTGGGTGACAAGCGGCGTCGGATTTTCCGACGTGCGATAGAGTATTCGCCGACGGATGCGGCTCGTGTTGCGGGTGATGCCGGCATCGTCAAAAGATTTTTTCTCGACAAAGATCCTCGCACCCATGCGAAAGCCGCTCGTGCCGCCCGGTTCCTCGTCGATCGTGCCGCGTATTTGAAACTCGGCCTCGCCGATCTTGAG
Organism: Chloracidobacterium sp. UBA3360; assembly: GCA_002360555.1. GTDB lineage: Bacteria > Acidobacteriota > Blastocatellia > Pyrinomonadales > Pyrinomonadaceae > OLB17. The sequence goes on along the minus strand of DEQS01000072.1, from coordinate 6,159 downwards.
CTTGTCGCCGACCTTTACCTTTAGCTCTTCGAGTAGGATGCGGGCGATGACGGCGCCGTTATTTTCGAGCAGTTTGAAATCGAAAGCCTGTCCATCCGAAGTCGTAAAACTGCCGACAAGCGGGAATGGCTGCTCAATGCCCTTTAGCTCAACAAACTCTAGGCTCTCGTTCGCCGGATCTGACGGACGTGCCATCGACGCGGTCGAGATGGTCTCGTTTCGAGCCTCGACGATCGTTGATCTGCCGATCACATCTTCGATCTTTGCAATATCGGTCGGCGTAAAATCGTTGGTCGAGCTGACCTCAAGGTCCGCTGTCATCAAAGCCCGTGCGTCATTGCCAACAACCTTTGTAATGTTTTGTATAAGCGAACGGAGCGCGACGATCGAGCCCACACCCAACGCGATGCATAAGAAAAAAAACAGCAAACGCCGCCATGAAGAGCGGATCTCGCGTCGGGTAAGATTGAAAATAAACTTCATTTTGTCTCGTCACTAGATACGCGGCCATCGGTCAATACGATCTGTCGTTGTGCTTGAGCCGCGAGCACCGGATCGTGTGTCACGAGCACGAGCGTGACCTTATTTTGAGCATGAAGCTGGGTCATCAGATCAAAAATATGCTGGCCGTTTTTGCTATCAAGGTTGCCGGTCGGTTCGTCCGCTAGCAGTATCTTAGGCGAGTTGGCAAACGCACGGGCGATGGCGACTCTTTGCTGTTCGCCGCCGGAAAGTTCTGCCGGATAATGGTGGCCGCGATTTGTCAGATCGACCGCGTCGAGCAATTTTCCGGCTCGGGCAGCGACGCCGTCGAGCCCAAGTATCTCCATCGGTATCAGAATATTTTCATATGCGGTAAGGCTCGGGATCAGGTGAAACGACTGAAAGACGAATCCGATCTTTTCGCTGCGGATACGTGCCAGGCCGTCTTCGCCGGTGGCTGTGATCTCGTCGTCATCGATAAATATCTGTCCCGACGAAGGTGCATCTAGCCCGGCGATTAGGCCAAGCAAGGTCGATTTGCCGCTGCCCGATGCTCCGGTAATCGCGACAAACTGGCCATCGGGTATTTCGATCGACACGTCATTGAGTATCGTCAGATCTTCGGTGCCGGAGCGGACGGTTTTGGTAATATTCTTTAACTGGATCATTTATTGTCACGAGTGAAATTTGACATCTTGTCATCAACATCTCACATTTTACACCTAGCATCTCACAAACATATATGCGGTTTGTTATTCGAATATTGATTTCCATTAGTTTCATGTTTTTGGTCGCAGTCAGTTGTGGCTGTGGAAACGGAAACATTTCGAACAATGCTGATGCTAAACCCGAATCTACACCGCCGACGATATCCGACGGGCCAAAGATAATTGCTTATGGTGATAGTCTAACGGCGGGCTTTGGGCTGGCTAGTTGGGAGATGAGCTACCCAGCGATGCTCCAACGCTCGGTCGATGCGGCGGGGTATAATTATCAAGTCGTGAATTATGGCCGCAACGGCGACACTGCCGAAGCGGGACTAAAGCGTCTATGGCTGGCGCTAGGTGTCAGCAATATCAAGATCTTTATACTTGCTCTCGGGGCAAACGATGTCGTACGGCAGACACCTCCGGACGAGATCAAACGAAATCTTTCGGAGATCATCCGTCAAGTAAAGGAAAAGAATGTGAAGGTGCTACTGTGCGGCATCTACGCTCCTGAGCGATACGGTCCTGAATACGGTAACGCGATAAAGCAGATGTACGTGAACCTTGCGCGCGAAAATGACGTTTTACTAATGCCGACATTGATGCAGGATGTGAGCGATTTTCCCGAAAGGATGTTACCGGATAACGTGCATCCAAACGAAGAGGGTGCGAAGGTGATCGAGAAAAATGTATTTGCGGCTGTAATGCCGTTGCTGGAAAAAGATGTTCAGGAAAAAAAGAAATAGCGTACTGGTTTTATTGATCGCCGTAACGGCAATTATAGCGGGATGTGGCAACAAACCGGATCGCCCCAACACGGCAGCAAAGCCGCTTGCGACACCTCAGGTCGTCGCCAATCGTCCAAAGATCATCGCCTTTGGCGACAGTTTGACGGCGGGTTTTGGCTTGTCGGAAAAAGAATCGTACCCTTATCTTTTGCAGGAAAAGCTCAAGGCGGACGGGTATGAGTATGAGGTCATAAATGCGGGTGTCTCGGGCGATACAACGCTGGGCGGGTTGGAGCGTGCGGACTGGGTCTTCGAACAGGACAACGCCAAGATCGTCATTCTCGAACTCGGTGCCAATGATCTGCTTCGCGGTATACCGGTCGCCCAAATGAAGAAAAATCTCGACCAGATCATCCGCAAGGCAAAAGCCAAGAATTTGCGTATTTTGTTGTGCGGAATGCTCGCTCCGCCTTCGATGGGTAGCGATTATCAACAGCAATTCACCGTTGCATTCCCCGATCTCGCTACTGAGCATAAGGTCGAATTTCTGCCGTTCTTACTCGAAAACGTTGCACTAAAGAAAGAGCTAAACCAAGCCGACGGCATTCATCCGAACGCCGAGGGCGAAAAGATCATGACTGAAAACGTCTATAGAGCTCTAAAACCGATGCTCGCGAAATGAATCCGTTGTCGTGATTCGTTCGAAAACCATTTTTATGAAAAAACTGTTCTTTACCCTCCAGCTGACATTGGTCAGCGCATTTGCAGTGGCGGCGCAGGCACCGGATCCGGTTCCAACTGCGACACCACAGCCATCTTATGTTCGTCCGACCGCCGAAAAGCGATTTAAGCGATATGTTAATGACACGGTCGGCCCTGTAGCTTGGATCGGGATCGTGTCGGGAGCCGCGTTCTCTACCGCTTTTAATAGCCCTGAAGAATGGGGTAAGTCGGGCGAAGGATTTGGCCGGCGGGTCGCCTCAAATTTCGGCCGAATCGTTGTCCGCAGCACCGTCATGTATGGCCTCGATGAGGCGTTCAAACTCGATAGCAGCTTCTACCCCAGCACCGAACGTGGTGTGGGCTCGCGTGTCGGCAACGCTTTCCTATCGGTCGTGACGGCTCGAAAGCCAAACGGTAGACGCACCGTTGGAGTTCCGCGTATCGTCGGCACGTACACCGCTGACGTAGTTGCCAATCAGTTTTGGTATCCTGCCCGATTTGACTGGAAAGACGGTATGAAACGTGGTGGCATTTCGCTCGGCGTTAATGCCGCGTTCAATCTTGTCCGGGAGTTTATCTTAAAAAAATAACATTCCCCGCATCGCTCCGATCATCGCTTCTGTCTCTTGAATTCGCGATCTTTGCTCACTTCGTGGCAAAATCGTTGCTATGAACGTAACACATCTCGAATGTGCCTTATGCGGTCTGAGGCACGAAGCGAATACGCTGCAGAATCTCTGCGTCACGTGCGGTAAGCCTTTGCTCGTCAGATACGATCTGGAAAAAGCCGCCGAAAAGTTTGAAAGAGCGTGGCACAAGGAATGGCATGACGGCAGGAAGACGCTAGGCGACTATTTTCTGAATCGAGAGGCCTCGTTATGGCGTTACCGTGATGTTCTCCCTGTCGAAGGCCCCGAAAACATCGTCACATTTGGCGAGGGCTGGACGCCCCTCATTAAGGCCGACCGGCTCGCTGCGACGCTGCCCATCAAGTTAGACCTGTATATCAAGGACGAGGGACAGAATCCGACGCAGTCGTTCAAAGCCCGCGGCATGACCGCGGCGATCTCGATGGCGAAAGAACTTGGCGTGACCAAACTTGCCGTCCCGTCCGCCGGAAATGCTGCCGGAGCGTTGGCTGCGTACGCCGCTCTCGCCGGGATGGAAGCCAACATTTTCATGCCCGCGGACACGCCGCGTGCGAACATCGTCGAATGCCAGCAGACAGGTGCCAACGTCACACTTATTGACGGCCTCATCACGGACTGCGGCAAAATAGTCGCCGAACGAAAGGACGAAATGGGCTGGTTCGACGTCTCCACCCTAAAAGAGCCCTACCGCGTCGAAGGCAAAAAGACGATGGGCTACGAGCTTGCCGAGCAGCTCTCCCGCCGTGCAATAGCGACGGGCGGTGAAGCAAACCGCGAGTCTTGGCTGCCCTTCCACCTGCCTGACGTGATCATATACCCAACAGGCGGCGGCACGGGGTTGATCGGTATGTGGAAAGCCTTTGAGGAAATGAATCGAATGCAGTGGCTGCCGCCAAAATTTCCGCGAATGGTGTCCGTGCAATCCGAGACATGCGCGCCGATAGTTAGAGCTTTCGAAAAAGGCGAACGGTTTGCCGACGAGTTCGAGAACGCCTCGACCGTCGCCTCCGGGCTTCGCGTACCAAAGTGCATCGGCGATTTCCTCATCCTCGACGCCATCAGGGCATCGGGCGGCACCGCGATCACGGTCACTGACGCCGAACTAACCGTCGCCGTCGCCGAGATCGGTGCCCTAACAGGCATCTTCACCGCCCCCGAGGGCGCCGCCTGCCTCCCCGCCCTACGAAAACTGATCGACCAAAACCTCGTCCACGAAAACGAGAGTGTGGTGATATTCAATACAGGTTCCGGCATCAAGTATTTAGAGGCGTTTGGCGAGTAATTCTGAGTTCGTAAATAATTTCAAAATTTGCTAAGATTTGGGCGGGAGCGGTGTGTCTACTCGCAGGAAAACATTATGTTTAGTGATAATTTCAGACGCGGCGAAGGTAAAGGAAAGGGCCGTAAAGGATCCAAGATGGCATCCGCGGCGGCGGATATTGGGTGGAAGGCTTTTCAGGCGGTGAATACCATCTTGCCTGAGAGCGAGGCGATCACGCCGAAATGGGCGGCTGAGCCGCTGCTCAAATCGTACGAGCGAACGGCGCCGCCGCTTGGGTTTCCGCGTGAGACCGATTCGCTTTGCCCGGCGTGCGTCAAGAGCGTTCGCGAGGGCGTGATCAATAAGACGATCCCGCTTGAGATCCTGATGAATTCGCATCCCGGCGAGATCAAGGCACAGATCGTCGAGGAAAACGGCCAGGTCGTGATGAAAAAGACCTGCCCGACGCATGGCGACTACTCGGACGTGATGGCGACCGACCCGAAGTTTCTCGAACGCATCGAATCGTTGTTTTACGGCCGCGATTTTAAAGCGGCTGAGGACAAGCATGTCCATCACCACGGGACTTCTGATATTAAATTCGGCCGCGGAGCGGTGCTCACCGTCGATCTGACGAACCGCTGTAACATGATGTGCAACCCGTGCTTCATGGACGCAAATCAGGTCGGTTATGTACACGAACCGACGTTCGAGGATACGAAAGAGATCCTCGACCGAGCAGTTTCGTTCAAACCGCGTCGGCAGATCATCATCCTTTTCTCCGGCGGCGAACCGACCATCGCACCGCACTTTCTCGAATCGGTTGCGTACGCGAAGAAGATCGGTTTCTACCGCATTCTCGCGGCGACGAACGGAATTCGTTACGCCGAGGACATCGAATTTTGTAAAGCGGCGAAGGCCGCAGGGCAGCACGGCGTTTATTTGCAGTTCGACGGGACCAACGACGAAGACAACAAACATCGCGGCGTCGGCAATCTGTTTGACGTAAAGCTCAAGGCCATAGAGAATCTCGCTTCGGTCGGCATCAAGGTGACGCTGGTCACGACGATCGTCAATTCGTGGAACAACGAAGGCATCGGCAGCATCGTCAAATTCGCCGCCGAGAACATCGACAAAGTGCAGACCATCGCGTTCCAGCCCGTTTCATTCACCGGCCGCGACGAAGATGTGTCCGACAAAGACCGCATCGCACAGCGTTATACGCTGTCGGGGATGACGCATGATCTTAAAAAGCAGCTCGACGGTGTGCTTGAGCCGTTGCGTGACTGGTTTCCTCTGAGTTCGTATTCGGCGTTCACCTCAGTGATGGACATGCTGCAAGGCGCGGACGCTCCGTGGGGTTGGTCTTCGTGTAACTGTCACCCGAACTGCGGCATTTTTACACTGATCGTCGTTAACAAAAACACGAATCAGATGACGTCGCTGTTCGATTTCTTTAACTACGAGCAGTTCATGAAGGACGTCACCGTCATCACCGATACCGCTCGCGGCAAGAAACTAACGATGGCCCAACTCGGCATGGCGATCATGCGAAACTTCGACGCGGGCAAGGCTCCGGAAGGCTTCCCGATCTCGCAGATACTTAA
>DEQS01000041.1 GCA_002360555.1 Chloracidobacterium sp. UBA3360 | reverse complement strand
GCCTACGACAATAACGTCATGATCTGTTTTTGCACTTAGTGTCATGAGATTTTCCGTCCCGACAATATCAGCCGGTTGACTCTCGATTTCTCGACCTTTATGTCGGCTAATCCTGCGGCATTTGCGATCTCGACCATTTCCACCGGACTGAAGCTCCGCAGTATCGAAAGAGCTCCGTCTTCAAGCGTGAATCTCTGCAACAAAACTCTGCCGAGAGCTTTGTAAAGATAATAGGCTATCGGTTGGCGATTAAGATCTATAGCGTAAATTCGCTTTCGAGCTACGCGGCTCATCTCTTTTAGCAAGCGTGCCGCGTCCTCATCGCCTAGATGATGTAGGAACAGCGAGCAGAACACATAGTCAAAACTATCATCATCAAAAGGCAGCCGCAGAGCGTCGCATTGAATGGCGGCAAGTCTATCGCTCTTGATCGTGCGAGTCGCTTCGGCGTTTAGCTCTGCCCCGACTAAAAAGGTCTTGCGTCCTGCGGTCCATTTTGCGAGTGTTCGCAATAGTTCACCCGAACCAGCGCCGACATCGAGAACCGAAACGGGTACATCACCATCGGCCTCGATATCGCGAAAAAGCGTCCGACGCAATGCCCGCAGCTCGCCAAACATGCGGTGAATAAACCACATCTCCCGCTGCCAACGGCGATACTCGGCGGGCGTGTATTCGCCTGTGTCCAATCGCTCAAGCTCGTAGCTGCGTGTGGCAAAACGTTCGAACATAGAGTTACGCGTATTTCTGCAAAACGATCGCGCTGTTCTTTGAGCCGAACCCGATGCAGTTGCACAACGCCGTATTCACCTCGCCTTTTCTCGCATTATTTGGCACATAGTCGAGATCGCATTCGGGATCGGGCGTGTCCAGGTTTATTGTCGGCGGGATAACGGCGGTAGTCATCGCACACAGAGCCGCAGCGATACCCGCCGCACCGCTTGCACCTTGCGGATGGCCGAGTTGTGATTTGGTGGCAGACATTGGGATGTTGTAAGCGTGATCGCCCAATGCGATCTTGACGGCCGCGGTCTCGATGCGGTCGTTTAGAACCGTCGAAGTGCCATGGAGATTTACATAATCAACTTCGTCGGCGGCAACTCCGGCGTCCTCAAGAGCGATAGACATTGCCCTTGCCGGTTCGATCCCAGAATCGTCAAGCCTTACACGATGATACGCATCGCACGTCGATCCGTAGCCGCTGATCTCGGCGTAGATCTGGGCACCGCGTTCAAGGGCGCTATCAAGACTCTCAAGCACAAAAACGTACGAGCCCTCGGCGACGACTATGCCGGAGCGGTCCTTATCAAATGGGCGCGATGCCCGGTGCGGCTCGTCGTTCCAAGCATTTGTCAGAACGGTCATCAGATTGAACCCGGCCAGTATTCCCGGCGCAAGCGGAGCATCGACACCGCCCGCGATCATCATATCTTGCCGACCAAGTGCGATATGCTGTGCGGCGTAAAAGATCGCGTCGGTCGAGCTGGTGCAGCCCGTCGATACAACATGCGAAAGCCCCCGCAATCCCAACGCCATCGAGATCTCCGACGACAGCCCTCCGTGGGTCGAGGCGGGGATGATATATACGCTGGCATGTGTTTTGGGACCGACGTACCAGTATTCGTAGTGTTTCTCGGCAAAGGCGAGTCCGCCGCCGCCAGTGCCGATCTCGACACCGATCTTCCGGCGATCGTCAATCGACATGTCGGTGGTATTGATCCCAGCGTCCGCCATTGCTTCGCGGGCGGCTGCTAATGCCAACGGCACGGTTCGCGGGACGTGCTTGCGATCCTTGATATTTAGCTCGGCTTGCCAGTCAAAATCTTGTATCTCGCCCGCGATCTTGACGGCGGAATCGCTGGTATCAAACGACTCGATCCGCCGCACGCCGCTTGTCCCGGCCGCAAGTCCATTCCAAAAAGCTTCGCGTCCCGTGCCGATCGGCGTGACGCAGCCTAGTCCCGTTATTACGACACGGCGTGGCCTGACAAAATTTCGCAGCATTAAATTATTCCCCTTGTTAGCCTATGTTTTGAGCATAACATCGAAGAGTCGTTAATTGACTGTATCCGCCATGAAAGTTACTCTTTTGTGTGCAGTCCGCCAGTCGGCCCGGCATGATTTCGCCTCTGTAATATGGATCATCAACTTTACGATCTAATAGCTCAGTATGGTATTTACGCAGTTTTTGCGTTGTGCACGGTCGAAGGCGATATTACCCTGCTCATTTCAGGCACAATGGCTCACGGAGGGTTGTTTGGAAACTGGGGGTTTTTCAAACTCTTGATCGCAGGTACATTGGGCGGGATCGTCGGTGATTGTGCTGGCTACGGCATTGGCCGCATATTTCACCAAAACGCAAAAGATTATCGCTTTTATCAGGTCGCCCAACCGCGTGTTGAAAAGATAATCGAGAAATTTGGCGGCTCGGCCATGATCATCTCAAAGTATATCTACGGCATCCGCGTTGCGATGTGCGTGTTTTACGGCGTCGGGAAAATGCCGTTTTTGCGGTTTCTTTGGCTTAGCTCGATAAGCTGCTTTTTGTGGGTGCTGTTCCTCTCGGGGATCGGATATTTCTTTAGCGGTGCGATCACGTCGATGATCGGCGACTTTAAGCAGGTCGGGTTTGTATTATTCTTTGTCGTGATGATCGGCATTATCGTTTTCTACGTCATAGAACGATACTGGCTGTCCGAACGCGTAGAGGCCGCCAACCCCGAAACGATCCATAAGATCGAAGAAAAACTACAGGCCGTCGAAGACATCGGAAAGATAACGCTCCACGACCTAGGCGAACGCCTCCACCTGACCCGCGAACCTAATAAGGAAGATAGCGAGAAGGTTAAAAAGATAGAAGATGAGACGTAGCACGTCTGGCTGTTCACTGTTCACTGTTCACTGTTCACTGTTCACTGTTCACTGTTCACTAATCTATGATAATCGAATCATCCGCCCCGACACGCGTTGATCTGGCCGGCGGCACAATTGATATTCCGCCCCTGTTTCTTTTTCACGAAGGGGCTGCGACCGTTAACTTTGCGGTTTCGATGCTCGCACATTGCCGCATTGAAACGCGCGACGACGACCGCATCATTCTCGAATCGATCGATCAGAAACAGCGCTTTGAAACAACCGTCGCGGATATCGCCAACCTCAAAGATGAGCCGCGTCTCGAATTGCTGTCAAAACTCGTATATTTCTTTCGCCCGACGACCGGCTTTCATATGACGACCAAATCCGAAGCTCCTGCCGGTGCGGGCCTCGCCGGTTCGTCAACGCTCAATATAGCGTGCATCGGCGCGTTAAATAAACTCGTCGGCGACCGCTACACGCCCGACCGGTTTATCCCGATCGCGGCGGCGGTTGAGTGTCAGGTGATCAAAGTCCCGACCGGTTATCAGGATTATTACTCGGCCCAGTACGGCGGCGTGGCCTGTATCCATTTCAGCCCGGCGGGAATGGAACGCGAGGCTCTCGACATCGACGTCGCCACGCTCGAACGCCGCATAGCCGTCTGTTACACCGGCGAGCCGCGAAATTCGGGCACGAATAACTGGGAGCTGACAAAACGCCACATCGACGGCGACCAAGAGCTTTTCGATCTGTTTGACGGCATCCGTGACACGTCTTTGGAAATGCGTGCCGCCTTGCTTGCCGGAGATTGGAATGCCGTCGGCGACATTCTGAAAAAAGCTCAGCCGCAGCGAAAACAGCTTTCGCCAAATATCACCACTCCGCAAATGGATCATCTGATCGACACCGCAATTGCTAATGGAGCAATCGCCGCCAAAGTCTGCGGTGCGGGCGGCGGCGGCTGTATCGCGTTTTATTGCGAAGACGGACGCCGCAGCGAGGTCGAATCTGCTGTTGCCGCTCAAGACGGTGCTCAGATCCTGGATTGGAAGCTAAACACCGACGGGCTTACCGTCAAAGTCGCCGCATAAGCAAATTATTTGTCACGAAAAAAGCCTCCATGGTGTTTTGGTTATAGAAAAGACATTTTCTTAACCAAAATATTCTGGAGGCTTTCTATATCATGAAGACTAAATTCCGCGATCTACCGCATTTTACCGTCGCTTTGTTGACGCTCATCCTCGGCATCGGTGCAGTTTCCGCATTCGGCAACACTGCCAAAGGCTTTTGCGACAACGACAACTGGTCGAACGGCGACCACGTTTCGTTCAAAGAGCTTCGCGAAATGACCGCTCCGGCCGGCGGAACCATCACCGTCGATGGCCGTCAAAACGGCGGCATCAGCATCCGCGGCGAAAACCGCTCGGACGTATCGATCCGTGCTTGTGTTCAAACATGGGGCAAAACCGATGCCGAGGCAAAAAGCATCGCCAGCAACATCAAGATCAGCACTTCGGGAACGATCCAGGCTGAAAATTCATCCGATGAAAAAGGCTGGTCAGTTTCGTACGAGATCAGCGTACCGCGTTCGTCAAATGTCGATCTGACGGCTCACAACGGCGGTTTGTCGGTAAAAGGTGTTGATGGGTCCATCAACTTTGAAACGATGAACGGCGGCGTAAACCTCGACGGCGTAGCCGGTACGGTCAAAGGCCGCACGACCAACGGAGGGATCAATGTCAGGCTTGTCGGATCTTCGTGGAAAGGCACAGGCCTCGATGTCCAGACCACCAACGGCGGCGTCAATATCCACGTCCCCGAGAACTTTGCCGCCCACGTCGAAGCCGGCACAACTAACGGCGGTTTCACGAGCAACATCGTCGGTCTCCAGCCTGAAAAGAGCGACGACAACAAGTATTACCAACGCAAGACCCGCGTCAACACCGACCTCAACGGCGGCGGCCCGCTCGTCCGTATCATGACAACAAACGGCGGCGTCCGCATCAATACAATTTCCGATAAAGATTAATTATTGGGAACATGGGGATATAAAAAAGGCTGCTCCATGGCAGCCTTTTTCGTTTTAATATTAAGCCGCTTGCCGCAGATCGATCGCCTTTGTCAGCGAGCGGAAAATATCCCGGCCGTCGTTTGAACCAAGCAATTCTTCGCAGGCACGCTCGGGGTGCGGCATCATGCCGAGCACATTGCGGTTCAGATTGCTGATACCCGCGATATTCGACCTCGCACCGTTTGGATTTGCCTCGTCTGTCACCTCACCATTTTCATCGCAGTAGCGAAAGACGATCTGGCCGTTTTCCTCTAGCGAATGATAGGTCGCATCGTCGCAGGTATAATTCCCTTCGGCGTGGGCGATCGGGATCGAGAGCACCTTATCCTGCTCAACCTCGGTCGTAAACGGCATATTACTGTTCTCGACCTTTAGATTGACATGTTTACAAACAAAATGCAGTCCCGCGTTACGACGCAAAGCCCCCTGCAGCAGGCCGCTCTCGCACAAGATCTGAAAGCCGTTGCAGATGCCAAAAACAAATCCGCCATCCGCCGCAAACCGCTTGACCGATTCCATCACGGGCGAAAACCTCGCCAGTGCCCCGGCACGCAGGTAATCGCCGTACGAAAATCCGCCCGGAATAATGATCGCGTCAAAGCCGCTGAGGTCAGTTTCTTTATGCCAGATAAAATCGACCGGCTGGCCGACGTGTTTTGAAATGACGTGATAAGCGTCGTGATCGCAATTAGAACCGGGAAAAACTACTACGCCAAATTTCATTGCGAGATCTCCACTCTGTAATCCTCGATTACCGGATTTGCAAGAACATCCTTTGCGATGCGTTCAACAGCATCACGGGCATCCGCCTCAGAAACCGATGGGTCGAGAGCGATCTCAAAGAACTTTCCCTGGCGGATGTCGTTGATATTTTTGTACCCGAGTGATTCGACCGAATGGTGGATAGCTTTGCCTTGCGGGTCAAGCACACTCGGTTTTAGCGTGACATAAACTAATGCTTTCATGTATTGCACCAAATATTTGACCGAAATAAATTGTAGATTAAACCCTAGTTTCTTGTATTTATCAAAGTCTTATGGTAGATTTCACGTTAATTTCGACAAGCAATCGTTTCCAATTCAAATTTATTTCAAAGGAGAACTTTAAAAGACCATGGAAAATTCTGGAAAATCCGCCCTTGGGCTAGACACAAATGTGGCCGCCGGACTCGCGTATCTACCGATTTGCGGCGTCAGCCTCATTATGAGCATCATCATTATTGTTACCGACAAAACGAACAAACTTGCCCGTTTTTCGGCGTTTCAGTCACTGTTGCTGACGGCTTTTCTTATCGTCGGATATGTCGCCGGCGTAGCGATCATTGGCGTTGGAGCAGCGGCAAATATCGGCGCTCTCGCAATACTTGGCTTTTTGGTCTATATCGCGGCTTTCTTTATATTTTTGATCGCGATGATCATCTGTTGTATCCAGGGCTTTATGGGCAAACAGTTCAAGCTGCCGATCATCGGCGGAATGGCTGACAACTGGTCAAACTAATCTTCCCTTTCAGTCAGGGTCTTTGGTTCTGTTGTTAAGAACAGTGCCAAAGGCCCTTTAGAGCTTTTACGGAGAACAAATATGGATAACTCAGGAAAATCGGTCTTCGGACTGGATCAAAACGTCGCTGCCGGCCTTGCATATCTACCGATATGTCTTTGCCATCTCATCGTTAGTATCGGCATCATTGCCACCGACAAAACCAACAAACTGCCGCGTTTTCACGCATTCCAGTCATTGATGCTGTCAGCCTCGATGATCGTTGCGTATATCGTTATGATGGTTGTCGGCGCGGTCATTATGGTTGTCGCAGGAGCGGCTGATGTGCCGGCATTAGCATTTTTGGCGATCATCGCTTATGTCATCTTTTTGCTGGTTATCCTGTTGCTTGTTATTGGGCTGATCATAAGCTGTATCAAGGGTTTTCAGGGCCAGATCTTCAAGCTCCCGATCATCGGCAACTTGGCCGATAAATGGTCAAACTAGCTAAAGACGCGATCGAAAACTTTCCCGACATTGCGTAGATAATGTCTCAGATCAAAGACGCGGGCGATCTCTTCGTGCGATAAATGCGAAGAGATGTCCGCGTCCGTTTTTATCAGCTCTTGATAATCGCCGCCCTCGTCCCAGACCTTCATCGCATTACGCTGCGTCCATGCATACGCATCTTCGCGAGTTACACCTTTTTGCGTTAGAGCAAGCAGCAATTGACCGCTAAACACAAGCCCGCGCGTGATCTCAAGATTTTTGAGCATGTTTTCGGGATAAACGACGAGCGTGTCGAGCAGCGATGTCGTTTTGGCGAGAATGTAATCAAGCGTACCGCTCGAGTCGGGCAGGACGATGCGTTCGGCAGATGAATGAGAGATATCGCGTTCGTGCCATAGGGCGACATTCTCCAGCCCGACGATCGAATTCGCACGGACAGTCCGAGCCATCCCGCAGATGCGTTCAGATAGTATAGGATTGCGTTTATGCGGCATCGCAGACGAGCCTTTCTGGCCCTTCTTAAAAGCCTCCTGAGCCTCGCGAACCTCCGTCCGCTGCCAATGCCTTACCTGCAATGCGATCTTTTCGAGCGTTGAGGCAACGATGCCAAGCGTACAAAGATATTCGGCATAACGGTCACGCTGTATGACCTGCGTCGAAACATCGGCGGCTTTCAAACCCAGCTTTGCACAAACACGTTCCTCAACATCCGGAGCCAGATGGGCAAACGCACCCACCGCACCGCTGATCTTGCCCACAGCTATCTGTTCCTTAGCTTTTAAGAGCCGCTCACGGTTCCTCGTGGTTTCCGAATACCAAAGTGCCCAAACGAGCCCAAACGATGTCGGCTCGGCGTGTATGCCATGCGTACGGCCGATCTGCGGCGTGTCTTTGAACTCGAACGCTCGTCGTTTCAAAACCTCAAGCAAAGCGTCTGTCTTTGTGAGCAGCAGATCACAAGCATCTCTCAACAACAAAGCATTTGCCGTATCCACAACATCGCTCGATGTCAGCCCGTAATGCACAAACCGCGACGCCGGGCCGATGTTTTCCGCAAGATTCGTCGTAAATGCGATAACGTCATGGTCGGTCGTCTTTTCGATCTCGTTGACCCGCTTGACCGTAAACGCGGCTTTATCCTTGATCTCAGCCAACGCATCTGCCGGGATCGTACCGTCCTCGGCATGCACTTCGCACACAGCGATCTCGACATCAAGCCATTTTTGAAATTTATTATGGAGCGACCAGACGGCTCCCATCTCAGGCAATGTGTAGCGTTCGATCATTAGATCAATCCTTTAGAGATCAGCAATTCCGCATTCAATATCGCCGAGCCTGCGGCTCCGCGAATTGTGTTGTGGCTGAGCGATATAAATCGGTAGTCAAATATATTGTCGGGGAAAACACGCCCGACGGTTATGGTCATACCGTTGCCATTGTCGCGGTCGAGTTTTGGCTGCGGCCGCGAAGGCTCGTCAGTGACCTCGATAAAAGCGGCCGGCGACGAGTGCAGATCGAGCGACGGAAATGTTTTCATCGCATCGACTATCTCCTCGAGCGTCGCCGTTTCTTTCAGGTTTACGCGAACCGAAGCCGTATGGCCGTCGATCACATTCACACGAAAACACTGTGCCGACACAGTAAAATCAGCCTTTTCGATACCGCTTTCGGTAAATGTGCCAAGTATCTTTTGCGCCTCGATCTCGACTTTTGGTTCTTCGCCGGCGATGTATGGAAATACATTGTCGGTGATATCCAGCGACGGAACACCCGGATATCCGGCACCCGATATCGCCTGCATCGTCGTCACGATCACCGATTCGACGCCAAATTTGCGATGCAAAGCCGCCAGCGGCGGAGCAAAACTAATAACCGCACAATTCGGATTGGTAACAATATATCCCGTCGTAAAGCCACGATTTTCACGCTGTTTCGCGATCAGCCCGACGTGATCGTGATTGATCTCAGCGATCAGAAGCGGCACGTCCTCGTCCATACGATAAACCGACGAATTGCTGATGACAGGATAACCGGCTCGTGCAAAAGCCTCCTCAGCCTCGCGGGCGACGCTGCCCGGCAGGCTCGAAAAAACAATGTCGCAATCAAGCGGCGGTTCGATCGGCTGGACGATGATGTCGCGAACATTTGCCGGGATCTTACCCGGCAGTTTCCACGCACACGCCTCCGAATACGGTTTCCCCACCGACCGGTCCGAAGCCGCCATCGCCGTAATCTCAAACTGCGGATGATCCTCAAGCAACTGAGCAAACCGCTGCCCGACCGTGCCTGTCGCTCCCAAAATTCCTACTCTAAATTTCTTCACTTTTGCCTTTTACCTTTTGCCTTTTACTTTTGTAGAGCTTCTTTCATTCGACGCACGCCCTCGGCCATCTTCTCTTCCGTGTTACAAAACGAAATACGCAAAAACCCTTTGGCCTCATCGCCGAAGGCAACGCCGGGGACCGTGACCACACGATTCTGCAAACACTTTTCAGCAACCTCAATGTCGTCGCCGAGCGAGCGGACATCGAGCATTGTGTAGAATGCCCCTTCGGGTGAGGTCGCGTGGAGGCCCATTTCTTTTTCAAAGAGGTCTACAAGAAATGCTCCCCGTTTCGCATAGACTTCGCGGGCATGCTCTTTTGCGGCCTCGGCCTCTGCATTCCATGCAAGCAGACTCGCTTTTTGAACGATCGCGGCAGCACAAACGGTCGTAAATCCGTGCAGCACCTGTATCGCCTGCATGATATCCGGATCTTTGCTCGCCGCCCAACCGAGTCGCCAGCCGGTCATCGAGAGCGATTTTGACAGGCCGCTGACTATGATCGTCTTGTCGTAATATTCCGACGCAGAATGTGGACGCTCGCCGAAATACAGGTCACTGTATATCTCGTCCGAAATAAGCCAGATCCCGGTTCCGTCGAGTGCCTCGGCGATGTCGCGTAAATTTTGTTTGGTCAGTATTTTGCCGGTCGGATTTGAGGGTGAGATCACAACTGCCGCTTTTGTTTTTTCCGTGATCTGAGATTTGAAATTTGAAATATCAAATTCAAAATCGCGATCTGCGGGCATTTTGTAATACACCGGCCTGCCCTGAGCGATACGCGTACAGGCGTCGTATGCCGGAAAACTCGGGTTTGGCAACAGCACTTCGTCGCCTTCGTCAACGACGCACATGAATGCATCGGTCATCGCCTCTTGCGAGCCGCAGGTAACGACGACGCCGGTTCGGGGCAGGTTCAGATGCGGATACTGCTCTGCGATCTTATCGCGAAGTGCGGGCAAACCCGGATGCGATGTGTAGCCGTTTTGCTCGTCGCGGGCAACGCGCGCAGCCTCGTCACGCATAAACTGCGGCGTCGGCAGATCGGGTTCGCCAAGCCCGAAATTGATGCTGTCCGGCAAAGCCCGCTCAAAAAACTGGCGGATCAGCGTCGGCTGCAAACCCTGCATACGCCGGGGTAAAACAAAATCTTTCATTCCTTTCGCAGGCATCATTCCTTGTCTTCCTCGACTCCGTCTTCTTCGAGTTCTTCGCGGATCTCGCCGACCTCGACGTTAAATTCACCCTCGGCCTGTGCCAGCGGATCGGCATTTATCACGCCCGCAAGCGACTCGATCTCGCCGATGATCTTTTGCCCAAATCCTGTAATGCTATCCTTAAGCCCATGTTTCTCGCCGTTTTCCGGTTCGTTTTGTCCCATATATTCCTCTACAACTATCTTAGCAATTTGCGGTTAGGTTAAAAACTTCGCTGCGGCGTCAGTTGACAGCAAAGTCGATAAAGCCGTTATTCGGATTTGCCGAAAGCAGACGAACGCGGATCTTGTCACCGACTTTTACGTTGTACTCGCCGTTGACAATTCGGCCATCGACCGGCGGACGCAGTATCCGGGCAAACACCCCAGCCGACGTATCACCCGTGACGATAGCGTCAAAATTCTCGCCGATGTGCCGCTGCATCACGCTGGCGGCGACGATCTTTCGCATCTTGCGCTCGACCTTTCGGGCACCCTTTTCCTGCAGATTTGCGTGTTCGGCGATCGAGTCGAGCTCGTCGGCCGTGTATGGCGACGGAGTTTTATCGATCACGCTCTTTACCAAACGCTGAATGACGATGTCGGTAAATCGGCGGTTCGGAGCGGTCGAATGGGCATAATCGCGAACAGCCAAACCAAAATGCCCGCCAGCGTCTTCGCCCTGACGTTGGACAACATATTCGCCGTTGCCGATAAGTTTGATTATCGAGAGTGACAGATCGGGAAAATGGTCGGGATCGGCGGCACGGCGTTTTGCCAGAAATGCGGCGAGAGCCGGTTGGTCAGGTTCGGCGGGCAGGTGTTCGCCATATTCGGCAGCGATCCTGACAATGCCGTCCCAATCTTTTGGCGTGTTCACGACACGGCGGAGCGACAAGGCACCATTATTTTCGAGAAACTCGGCCATCTCAACGTTAGCCGCGACCATAAAATTTTCGATGAGCCGTCGGGCACCATTTGGCTCGACCGAGCGGATGGATTTGACCTCGCCATTCTCGACAACCGCCGTCGATTCGATCGATTCAAATTGGAGGGCACCTTTTACGGTGCGATATGCCTGCAATCTGTTCGCCGCCTTATCTTGCAATTCGATCTGCTCACGCAAACCCGGTAAGCCAGCGACCTTTGCGGGAACGTCGGCCTTACCATCAAGCCACGGCCCGATCTCTTCGTAGGATAGCTTTGCACGGTTATTGACTAACGCCCTGTAAAACGTCGACTCCGGCACGTCGCCATTTTCTTTGATCGTCATCTCCGCGACGACCGCGTGACGGTCAACGCCCTCGTTGAGCGAGGTTAGATCGGTCGAAAGCTCTTCGGGCAGCATCGGAAATATCTCGCTCTGGGTATAAACGGTGACGGTATTTTGCGCGGCGTGCATGTCAATTGGCGAATACACCGGCACGAGCGAATCAACATCCGCTATCCCCACAAGCACGCGAATATCGCCGTTCTCAAGCTGCTCCGCCCACTCTATCTGATCGAGATCACGCGACGAGTCATTGTCGATCGACGACCAAAGCAGATCACGCATATCACGGACGCCGATATCATTAACGACGCTCGACTGTATCTGCTTTATCTGTTCCCAAACGTCATTTGAAAACTCCGGCTCAAATCCGTTGTCGATCATCGCTTGATGAGCTTTGCCGTCGAGCCAATTTCCCGAGCCTTGATCGTTCATCGCAGATAATCCTCTAGTTTGGTCGAAGCGTCGGTCTTGTCGTCGCGGTATTTGACGATGATCGGGCAATAGATCGACAGGCCGTTTTCCTTGCCAAACCCACTCGACACGGCACGCGAGCCCTGCACAACTACCGCTCCGGCGGGAATTTCGAGTGGCTTGTCGCCGTCCGATTTGATAATTCGGCCATTTGGCAGGTCGAAGACCGGTGTCGAACGCGTCAGTATCACGCCGCTCGCTAGCACCGCTCCCTCGCGGACAATGGTTCCCTCGTAAACCCCAGTGTTGCCGCCGACCAGAACATCATCCTCGATAATTACCGGCACCGCTCCGACCGGCTCCAACACTCCGCCGATCTGCGCCGCTGCTGACAAATGAACCCGCTTGCCGATCTGCGCACACGAGCCGACCAGAGCATGCGAATCGACCATCGTCCCTTCGTCCACATACGAGCCCACATTGATATACGCCGGCGGCACGACCACAACGCTAGGTGCCACATAGCAGCCGTCGCGTATCGCCGAACCGCCCATCACGATCCTCACACCATCATCGAGCGTCATTGGCCGCAGCGGAAATGTGTCTTTGTCAAAAAATTGCAGCGTCTCGGTCGGTTTAGACATCTCGACCATCGTGCCCATCCGAAATCCAAGCAAAATCCCCTGCTTGACCCAAGCGTTTGCATGCCAAATGCCGTCGGCCGCTTTTTCTGCCGAGCGGATCTCACCACGACGCAGTGCGGTTTTGAATATTTCGTAGATCTCGCGATCGTCGGAAGAAAATTCCGCTTTTTCGAACAATTTCTCTATTTCACTCTGTAGATTCACAAAATTCTCCCCGCTTGCCTAAACGTCGTCTCGATTTGCAATAACTGCCCTTGCGATCAATCCAATTCCGCCAGCAAATAAAATGAGCATTATCACGGTGTTAAAAAGACTCGTCGGCTGGAAATAGATCTGCAGATTCATCAAAATGCCCGACGCTATAACGATGATGCTGATCGCGACGAGGATCCACCCGATGATAGATCTGCCGTTAAAGAAAACGAACGCGATGCCAAATATCAGCGGCACGAGCGAAAGGCCAAAGGTGTTGTAACCGCCCCAGTTCCAAAAGCCGCTGGTCACGATCACACGGCTGATGAGCATATAGCCGCCCGAGATGGTCATGACGAATCCGACCACAAACTCGATCAACCCACCCGAAGTCCCGCCCGGCTTTCTTAGATCGTCAAATTCCATAATGTTCGATTCGGGTTAGGTCCCAACAACCTCCTGCTCGGTCGTTTTTCCAAGTTTTCTCTTGATGATCTGATGTGCGACCGGGATCAGCATAAACGCCAAACCGGCAAACATTGGTTTGGCGATAACGGCAATTGCGATCGCGGCAAGGCCAGCAACTGGCAATACAGACATTCGCCAGGCGATAAGCCTTACATCCTCAGCTTTTGCGTCCGGATCCATCAGGCCATGTCGATAAGCATAACGAAACTGCACGATCTCCAAAATACCGGCAAGCGAAAAGGTCAACGCATACAAAACCAGCGGCACAAGTTCAGTAAAATACTCGCTAAAAAATGCACTCGCAAACGGCATAAATGCGATCGTCATCAGGAAAAACACATTTCGCCAAATGAGGCCGTAATTCCAATCGACGATCATCCCATAAACTTTGTGATGCCCGACCCAATAGGCCCCGATAACGAGAAAGCTAAAAAAATAGCCGATAAAATTTGGTATAAGCCGTGCGAGCGAGATGAGAAAATCGCGCGGCGTCGCGGCACCATGTTCGAGATGCGGCACCTTGATCTCGATGATCAATAACGTGATCGCGATCGCAAAAACCGCATCGCTAAAAAATACAATTCGCTCAAATTGCAACTCGTGTTTCTGACCTTTTTCGAACATCTCTATGTTTTAGCCGGTGCCACCCGCTCCGTTTGCAGCACAACGATCTGCCAGTTTCCCTTTCGTTTTTCCCAAACGCTGGTGTATCGCATCGCCATCGATGTTTGCTTGCCGCCGATCTCAAAAACCATTTTTACTACCGCCGTGACAACCGCAGTTTTAGATTTGTTGTAGATCCTCACGACGATATTGTCATTCGTGACCGAGATGGTTTTCATCGTTTCCGATGGCTTCAGAACCTCAAGCTCCTCTTTCTTTCCCCTCGTCGCGCCGTTATAGTCAGTGATAAAAAGGTCCTCCGCAAAAAGAGCATCGAGAGCCTTTTGATCGCGGTCTTTGACTGCGTCGGCCCATCGGCCGATCGCTGCACGTACGTCGGCTTCCTCGCGGGAGACCTTTTGTGCCTGAGCCGCACCCACGATCACGGCAATAAGCAATAAGCCCCAAAAACACTTACTCATTTGCCGATAACCTCTTTCATTACGGCTTTGAGTTTTGCTCGCGTCTCAGCCGTGACGGGCACAAGCGGCAGTCGCAGATTTTCCTCACACAGCCCCATTTCTTTCATTACAAATTTACACGGAGCCGGAGAGGACTCGATAAAGTTCGCTTCCATCAGCGGCAATATTTTGTAGTGTATTTTGCGTGCAAAGTGGAATGAGCCGTTGAGCGCGTGATCGACCATTTTTGAGGTTTCTTTTGGTATCTCGTTCGCACAGACCGAAACCAGCCCGTCCGCACCGAGCACGATCAGCGGCAGCGTTGAGGCATCGTCACCTGAAAATACCTTGAAATTCTTTGGCCGCCCCGCAATTATCTGCATCACTTGCGAAAGGTCACCGGACGCTTCCTTAGTAGCGACGATGTTCTCGTACTTTTCAGCAAGCCTTAGCGTCGTCGCGGCGGAGATATTTGACGACGTCCGCGAGGGCACGTTGTAGAGCATGATCGGAAACCCCTTGACCGACTTGGCGATCTCGCCAAAATGGGCAAACATCCCGTCCTGCGTAGGCTTGTTGTAATACGGAGCAACGATCAAAGCCGCGTCCGCACCTGCTTCTCTCGCCCGCCGCGTAAAATCTATCGTCGCAGCGGTATTGTTGCTGCCGGTCCCGGCGATTACGTGAGCCCCAAGCTTTTTGGCGATCTCGACCGTCATTTTGATAACGTGCAGCCGCTCGGTCTCGTCCATCGTGACGTTTTCGCCCGTCGTCCCGCACGGCACCAGGATCTTAACCCCGCCCTTTATCTGCCGCTCGACCAGCTTCTTAAAACAGCCGTCATCGACCGACCCGTCCTTGTTAAAAGGCGTCACCAAAGCCGTCGCACAACCCTCCATCCAGTCTAATTCTATCGTCATAGCAAAATACTCATTGCCTCTAAATTTGGGTTAAGTATATTCTTATCGAGGTTGAAGTTACAAAATAGTTCGGCGAAATTTATGGTGGGTATAAGAATTTCTTTTCTACTGGCTACTGTTATCGTTTCTCTCGCTTGCCAAACTGCCGAGAAGGTCAGAAATGACAACGAAAAAATCGACACGCCACAAAAAACTGTGGTCATAGCTAATAACTTTGCGTATCCCATCGGGAAGACTGAATCCGTTACTCAAGCCAAGGATCGGGACGATTGGTACAACGCGTTGGAATTTGGCGAGAATGCACATCTCGGCGAGGATTGGAATAAAAACACCGGCGGAAACACTGATTGTGGAGAACCCGTGTTTGCTTCGGCCGATGGTGTTGTTACATTTGCTAAGGATGCGGGTCCGGGCTGGGGCAACGTTGTCATCATTGAACATACATTGCAGTCAGGCGAAAAGGTCGAAACACTTTACGGCCATATGTTGGAGATTCTAAAAAAAGAAGGTGAAGTAAAAAAGCGTCAGCCGATAGGTAGGGTTGGCAATGCTAATGGTCGATATCCGTGCCATCTCCACTTTGAGATACGAACAAGCAATTGCCCGATGTGGAATCAAGCGGGTGGTGGATATTCAAATGATAGAAATGGGTGGGTTGACCCGTCGGAGTTTATCGATTCACACCGTTAAAAAACTTTTCCAATTTGTTAACGTCCAGCTCCCCATCCGTCCGAACACCCGAACAAATATCCAATCCAAAAGGCTGCACAGTCTCGATAGCTTCGCGGACGTTATCGGAATTCAAACCACCCGCTAGAAAAACTGGCTTGCCGCAAGTCTCAACGATCCGTCGCGACAGCGACCAATCATGCCGGCGGCCGGTCCCGCCTAGTTCCTTTATTTCTAATGAAGGGTTTCCGCTATCGAGCAATATCGCATCAACATGCTCGGCAATCTCCGTGGCCTCATCAACAGACTGTTCGCCAATGACGTGAATGACCTGCACCAATTTTACATAAGGCGAAGCCTCGCGGATCTCGTGATATGCTCGGTCGGTCAACTCGTCAACGATCTGTATCGTGTTGGTGTTCGTTCGGTGGTGATGGGCAATGATGCCCTGAGCAGTTTGCTGGCTGGTCAGCAAAAACGTCGCGATCGGCGGCGGGACAGTTTGAGCGATGTGATAAATTTCCACATCTGAGATCGGCCCCGGCCCCGACGGCATCTCACCGACAAGCCCGATCGCCGACGCCCCAAACGAGATCGCATCAGCGGCCTCTTGTTCATTGGCGATACAACAGATCTTTACGCGAATCATACTGAGCGACCGGCCTTAGAGCTAATCAAGCGAAAAAACCTTACTTCTTGATTCGCCCGTAAATCGAAAGCTCAACCTCCTGACCTCATCAACAAGCTCGCGGGTCCGGCCGTCTTTTGTTATCGTCAACTTGAAACCGGCTAAGTTCCAGTTGTCGGCTCCTATCCCACCACCACCGGTGTGTCGCAGTTCGATCGATTTGATGTCGTCAATATCTATTTCGTCCGAACCTAACAATTCTTTATTTATCGTGCGCGTGCTGTAATTTGGCCAATTTTCACGGTTATTGAGATTCCGAACTGTGATCATTTGGCGCGATGTTTTGAATCTGATCAGGAGATCGACGTTGTCATTTCCACCTCTCAGATCATCATCACCAGTCGTAAATACCGCAGTGATAGTCGCGTTTCGTAAAGCAGTCTGATCCGCGTTTGCCAAAAATGATTTTTGCCGGCTTTGACTCGTAAAACGATGTATTGACGGATAAGTATTATTGACCAACAGCCTAGTCGTTTCTCTGCCCGGCCCAAGTGTACCGGACACCGGGACGGTTTTCTTGATCAGGATTTGTACCTTGTTGATCACCCACTCGTCGTTCGAGCTGCCGCCGTCGTGCTTGACGATTACCTCAGAGATTGAATTGATGTCCAGCGTCGCCGAGCTCGGGATCTCTTTGGTAAAAATTCGTTCCGAATTGGCATCCAGTCTCGTCCCGCCGTTCAGATTTGCGAGATTAATGGTTGCAGGAGAGCCGCGAAGCCTGAGCGTGATACTTACATTATCACCGCGGCCGCGAAGATCATCCGCGCCAGTGCCAAGAGTTACCACCAGCGTTGCGTTAAGTGGCGTTGTTCTGGGAGGAGGCCCTAGGATAGGAACGAACGATTTCCGATAGACTTGACCCTCTCCGCGTCGGGTCGTCGGATCATAGACAAATCGGAAAAGGTTTCCTCTGGGGTTCAGATCGAATAAGACGAGAGATCTCGACGCACCCTCTTCCCGATAGACAGCGGTAACTTTGAGTGCCTTGACAGTCCAATTGTCCTTTTCCAAATAATCCCACACGTATCGGCGGCCGTGGGTTGTTTCTCTATATAGACGCAATTCCGTGAGCTCGGCTAATCCGACACCCTCGGGCAACTCGACCGCAACTCGCCTGGTCGAATTGTTTGGCCATACCTGACCACGGCTAATATTTTCTTTTCGGATCTCCCTTCCGTCACGGAGAGCAACCACCAATTCCGGATCCTTTTGAAAATCAGCCGGCCGCAGATCATCGTCACCGGTTTTGATATCGATGTTCAGGGTAATTTGAGCATTGGCACTATAAGCAAAAAAGAGTACCAGGATAAATAGAAACTTGTTCATAAGCGTTACCCGTACGCGTTTTGACGACTGACAGGCCGGCGATGATAGATCGCATAACTGTCCACTTTTGAAGTTCATAATATTCAAAAATGATCAGTATCTCAAGCTTTTTTTATGTGGGTTTGCTCTAGAGGGTCAACGGTTATCTTGTTAGCACCTCATCCATCACATCTGTGAATTCGTAAAATCCCGTCTTCCCGATTATCCACTCAGCCGCGAGGATCGACCCGGATGCAAAACCTTCGCGGGAGCGGGCGATGTGTTCGAGCAATATCTGATCGGACGGTCCGTCGAATCCGACGCGATGTGTTCCGGGAATATTACCGGCTCGCGTTGCTGCTATTTCGCCAACCTCGACATGTTTTGAGACTACATCTTTGATCTTCAGAGCCGTGCCGCTTGGGCTGTCGAGTTTGCGTGAATGATGCTGTTCCTCGATAAAGACTTCGTATTCGGGAAATTTGGCAAAAAGCTCGGCGGCAAAGTCTAAGATACGGTAAAAGAGGTTTACTCCGATAGAGAAATTTGCCCCAAATACAAATGCTCCGTTTCCGTCGTTGACGATCTGCTCGATCTCAGTTCGCTTATCGTTCCAACCCGTCGTGCCCTCGACTAACGGCACGCCCGCCGCAACACATGCCTCAACATTACGTCGCACCGCCTCAGCCGTTGTGAAATCTATCGCCGCATCAACGCCCCGCAGTTTCTCCGACAATTCAGCCGCAGACAACCCGGCGTCTGTGTCGTCTATAACGACAGCGATCTCGTGTCCTTTTTCTTCGGCAAGCCGGTGGATGAGCTTGCCCATCGCCCCGTAGCCGATCAGTGCAATTTTCATAAGAGTTTTTGCCACGAATTACACGAATGTCATGAATAAGAAATTAAGAATTCGTGTTATTCGTGCCATTTGTGGCTAATAATTTCTTGACTAGGTCAACGTATAACGCAACTGCGTCCTCAAGATCTTTCTTCAACACAAACTCATCCTTTGTATGAGCTACGAGTATCGGACCCGGCCCGAGCAGAAGCGGCTGGCCCCAGTTGCCGAGGTGCGGGATGTCGGTCGTGAACCTCACGACCTTTTGCTCAAATCCATCGACCGCCAGCATCTTGACCGGCAGGCTGTAAGACAAGATCTCAAGCTCGCCACGTTCGCGGATCAGGCTCTGTAACGCGTCACGGATCGGTTCCATAGGCGTTGTCAGGCGTATGAGCAAGCCCGTCTCGGCCTGCGGCGGGATGACATTGAGGGCAACGCCGCCGTCGAGCGTCGCGATATTGCAGGTCGTCTCTCCAAAAAAATCGTCGTTCGGAAATTTGGTGTGGCGAACATCTTCGAGAATGTCGAGCAGCTTTTCGATCGCCGAATCGCCCTGCTCAGGATACGCCGAATGGGCGGCCTTGCCCGTCGTTTTGATCTTTGCCCGAAAGGCCCCTTTTGAACCAATAGCCAGATCATTATCCGTCGGCTCGCCGTTTATCAGGTATTCGCATTTCGCGGCCATGGGGTGATCATTCGCGATCTTTGCCCCTGTCGAGGCTCTCTCTTCTTCGACAGTATATAGCAGACCGATGTCCTCAATTCCCTCTTTTCTCAATAACTCCGCCGCGATAATCTGAGCCGCAATTATCCCTTTCGCGTCGCAAGAACCCCGGCCATATATTTTCTCGTCATCCTCAGTCGGCGCAATAAACGGCGGGACAGTATCCATGTGCGTCGAAAGCCAAACGCGGGGCGTGTCGTTCAGGTACGCTATGACATTATTCTGCGTATCAGAAACCGCCTGCAATTCGACCGTCCAACCGAGCGACTCCAGATGATCGCGTAGATAAAACCCGACCGCTTCCTCTTCACCGGAAACGGATGGGATGTTCATCAAGGATTTTGTGAGTGTGAATAGATCCATCTCTTTTCGAAATTCTAATTAGTAATTACTAAATTACTAATTATTAATTAATCATCAGAATCCGCTCAAAAGAGTTCTTCATGAAGTTTCCTGATCACATCCGCAGCCGATTCTTCTTTAATCACAAACGTCAGGTTCACGCTCGAGGCTCCGTGAGAGATGAGAGCGACATTGACATCCTCGATAGTCGAAAAAACCGTCGAGGCGAGGCCGGTCGAGGCTCGCAGGCCTTCGCCGACGACGCAGATGACCGCGTAACCGGGGTCGATCTCTACATCACCCAAACGCTCGAGTTCGGCAACTATCTTATCCAGTTCCCCCGTGTTGTCGAGCGTCAGAGCGATCGAGACCTCAGATGTCGAGATGACGTCGATCACCGTTCGAAACCGCTCAAATACCTGAAACACCGCGCTCATAAAACCATAGCTGCCAAGCATACGTGCCGACGAGATCCGCAGGATCGTGATGTTCTTTTTGTGGGCGATCGATTTGATCTTGTTCGGCGTCTCGCCGCTGTCGGCGAGCACCATCGTACCGATCTCATCAGGTTCGAAGGTGTTGCATACCCGCACCGGGATAGCGTTATCGACGGCCGGCTTGATGGTTTTTGGATGGAGAACCTTGGCTCCAAAATATGCAAGCTCGGCGGCCTCTTCGTAGGATAAGACCGGAATGGTGCGGGCATCGCCGCAGATACGAGGGTCGCAGGTCATCACGCCCGTCACGTCAGTCCAGATCTGTAATTCGCTAGCGTGCAGTGCGGCTGCAACGATCGCCGCCGAGTAATCCGAGCCGCCACGTCCAAGAGTGGTCGTTTCTCCCGCACGGTTTGCCGCAATGAAGCCGCCAAGTATCGGCACTTCGCCGCCCGCGATCAGCGGTTCAAGCTCTAGCCGGACGATCTCATTGGTCTCGTCGATGATCGGCGTCGCCGCTCCGTACTCGTCATCGGTAACGATCAGACGGCGTGAATCAACCTGCCGAGCCGCAACGCCTTTTGCCTTCAAAACCTCTGCCAGCAATCGCGATGACAATTGCTCGCCATAGCTGACGATCGCGTCTTTCAGCATCTGTAACGGCAGAGAGCGGCGGGTAACGCGCATCAGCAGATCGGACAATTCACCTCGGGCAAATTCCAGTTCGCCATTGAACGCGTTAGGTTTATCCCCGGAGATGAAATGCTCGGAAACCGCCGTGTGACGATCAAAATGCGGTTCGAGCGAGGCATAGGCGTCAGCGAAATCCCCTTTTTTTGCGGTCTCGAATGCCGCGAGCAGTGCGTCCGTGACCTTAGTCATTGCCGATACAACAACGACCGGATTCTTCTCCATTTGCGTCGAAACAACGTGAAAAACGCGCTCAAACGCCGCAACGTCACCGACCGACGTTCCGCCGAATTTCATTACTGTTGGGCCTTGGCTGCTCAAACTGGTCAAATCGAAGTTCTAATCTAGAAAAGAATTATTCTACGATAGATTTGACCGATTCGCTCTTGCAACCTAATAAAGAATTGAGAAATCAAAATGCCGCGAAATCTCCCTGACCGACGCGACTGATGGTTTGATATCCAAACAACTTGATGTCCGGCGTCAGGTAGCCCTCTTTTACAGGCTCCTCACAAACAAGATCGGTGCTCAGATATTTTTTGTTGTCGTCACAAAACACAGTGGCGACGATCGCATCTGAACCGAGCTTTTCTAGTGCGATCAACGCACCGAGGAAATTTGCTCCGGACGAAATACCGACCGCCAACCCCAGTTCGGCCGCCAGCTTTTGTGCCATCAATATCGAATCGCCGTCAGAGACCGTGATGATCTCGTCAAGTTTGGGTAGATCACAGATCGCGGGTATGAACTCGTCCGAAATGCCCTGAATACGATGGCTACCGACGTTATGACCGACCGTCAGCGTCGGCGATTCGGCAGGTTCGAGCGGGTGCATTTTGATGGCAGGTTTCATTTCCCGCAAATACGCGGCAGTTCCCATTATCGTGCCGCCCGTTCCTACGCCTGCGACGAATGCGTCAGGTTCAAAACCGACCTTTTTTAGCTGGGCCCAGATCTCCGGCCCGGTCGTTAAGTAATGAGCCTCGGCGTTAGCCAGGTTTGAAAATTGATGCGGTAGAAACACGCGTCGATGTTCGTATTTGAAAGCATCCGCAAGCTCAATACTGCCAACAAATCCACCCTGCTCGTGGCTGACGAGCGTCACATCCGCTCCGTAGCTCTTGATCAGCGAGATCCTCTCGTTGCTCATCCAATCCGGCATAAAAACATGCACCGGATTGCCGAAAGCGTGGCCGATCGCCGCAAACGAAATCCCTGTATTGCCGCTCGTAGCTTCGGCGATGATATCGCCTTTGCGGATCTGTTCGTCGCGGTACGCCGAGCAAATGATGTGCAGGGCCATGCGGTCCTTGATGCTGCCCGTCAGATTGAGGTGCTCGGCCTTGGCAAATATCGTGCGACGTTCGCCTTTGTAATGAAAGTGGACAGCGAGGAGCGGCGTGTTGCCGATCAGATTTTCGACATAGCTCGAACTCGTCGGCACGGCACTAAAATGATTTTGATATTCCGCAAGGCTTAAGGTTTTCATGTCGCTTGTTCGCGCAAAGTCGCTCGTAATATCTGCATATCACGATGCGAAAACCTAAGCTGTGCTATTTGTCACAATTTGCGAATTATCGGTGCATTTTACCCGCAAAGTACGGCTCCGCCGTTGATATTTAGGATCTCACCGGTGATATGCCGCGACCAATCGGACAATAGAAAGCAGATCGACAACGCTATGTCATCGGTGGTTGCGATGCGTTTTAGCGGTATCGAATCGATGACGCTTTGTTCGTGAACTTTGTCTTCGAAAACGGGCCGGACCATCGCGGTCTCGATCCAGCCCGGAGCGACGGCGTTGACGCGGATCTTTGGGCAAAGCTCGCTTGCGAGAGCCTTGGTAAAAGATATCTGGCCGCCTTTTGATGCGGCGTAGTTTGAATAGCCTGCTTCGCCGCGTTGCCCGGCGGTCGATGACACCATCACGATCGCACCCGACGCCTGCTTTTTCATCGCGGGAACACAGGCCTTGGTCATCGCCCACGCGGATTTGAGATTGGTGTTCAAGACCTTGTTCCAGAGCTCCTCGCTCATGTCTTCGATCGGTGCACCGTCCCAGACACCCGCATTGCAGACGAGCAGATCGATGCCGCCAAAACGCTCGACCGTTTCTTTTGCGATCTTTTGCGCACCCGCAAATTCCGATACGTCCGCCTGGACAGAGATCGCCCCAACGCCTTTGTTTATGCACAGATCGACCGTGTCCTGGGCCTCGATGTCGCTGCTCAGATAATTGACAACAACATTCGCCCCGCCCTCAGCCAGCCGCAACGCGACGGCGCGCCCAACGCCCCGCGAAGCCCCGGTGACGATCGCGGTCTTACCCGCAAACAGATTTCCCGGCAAACCAATACTTGTTTCCTGATCAGTCATTTCGGATATTTTGCCACGAATTGCACGAATGACACGAATTGGAATCACTTTTTATTCGTGCTATTCGTGACATTCGTGGCTAAACTCGCCTTTCTGAAAATCCGTGTCCATCTGTGTTAATCTGTGGCTAAATTTTCTTATGAACGACCAGAACCTCCTCGAAGATCAGCCCATCGCCTGGACGCCGACGCCCGACGTTATAGAACGCGCGCAGCTTACAAAATTTATGCGGCAGGTCGGCGTTTCGACCTGGGATGAGCTTTACGCGTATTCGATAAACGATGTCGAAAAATTTACCGAAGAGGTCATCAAGTTCCTCGACATAAAATTCGACCCGCCATACGAAAAACTCCTCGACACATCGGATGGAATTGAGTTTCCGAACTGGCTCAACCGAGCCGGCCTCAACATCACCGAAATGTGCCTCGACCGCTGGTTGGACGATGAATGGAATGATCAGCCCGCAATCATTTGGGAAGGGGAGGCTGGCAATACACATGTCCTCTCATATTCATTTCTAGCCGACAATGTTGCAATACTTGCCGGAACGCTCAGGGATATTGGGATCGGCAAAGGTGACGCGGTTGGAATTCATTTGCCAATGATTCCAGAAACAATACTGTCACTGTTAGCAATAAACCGAGTTGGGGCGATTGCGGTTCCAGTTTTCTCAGGATATGGGGTCGAAGCGATTGCGAGCAGAATGCAAGCAGTGAAGGCCAAGGCACTTCTCACCTGCGAAGGGTTCGACCGCAGGGGAAAGTTCTTTGACATGCTCAGTATCGCAGCAGATGCGGTAAGTAGAACGGAGTCAATTACGGATGTTCTTGTAACGAGGAGAGCCGTTTCAAAACAACAGCATTTTGATCAGATCGAAGGCGCTCAAGGACCATTTAGATTCGTTCAGTTTCAGGAGGAATTAGAAAAGAAATTTCCGACCGTAAAAGTTAGGCAATTCGGAGTCACGCACAACATGATCGATCTGCTTGGGGCAGACGAACTAGGACCCGAAAAAACGTTCGCAGAAGACCCGCTCATTATCCTCTACACCTCCGGCACGACCGGCAAGCCGAAGGGCATTGCTCACACGCACGCGAGTTTTCCGATCAAGGCGGCGCAGGATATGGCGTTTGGGACAGATGTTGGGAAAGGCACGCGGATCTCTTGGTACACAGACATCGGCTGGATGATGGGGCCGTGGTTGATCTACGGGGCGTTGATAAACGGGGCGACGATCTGCATCTACGACGGAGCTCCCGATTATCCGCAGCCTGACTGCATGTGGGAATTTTGCGCAAAGCACAAGGTCGAAATCCTTGGCATTTCGCCGACGCTCATACGAGCATTATCCAATTGCGGCGACGATCTGCCGAAAAAGCACGACCTCAGTTCTCTACGAGCATTCGCATCGACCGGCGAGCCTTGGAATCCGGCTCCGTGGTGGTGGTTATTTGAAAAAGTCGGCAACAGCAAACTGCCGATCATCAACTACAGCGGCGGCACCGAGATCTCCGGCGGGATATTGATGGGAAACCCTTTGCTGCCGATAAAGCCGTGTTCGTTCCCCGCTCCGTGTCCGGGAATGGACGTCGATATTCTTGACGAAGACGGCAATCCGGTCGAAGCCGGAAAGGTCGGCGAGCTCGTCATTAAACAACCTTGGATCGGCATGGCACGCGGGTTTTGGCAGGAAAAGCAACGATATCTCGACACATATTGGCGGCGATTCAAAGACATTTGGGTCCACGGCGATTTTGCAATGCGTGACAAAGACGGCCACTGGTTCATCCTCGGCCGCAGCGACGACACGCTAAAGGTCGCCGGCAAACGCGTCGGCCCCGCCGAGGTCGAGAGTTTATTGGTCGCCCACCCGCACGTAACCGAAGCCGCCGTCATCGGCGTTCCCGATGAGGTAAAGGGCACGGCGATGGTGGCATTTTGCGTTTTGTCAGATTCTTCACCGCAAAGACGCGGAGACGCAGAGGCGGAAACACGACCGGTAGGGAGTGTGTGTGACCCATTGGAAGCGGAACTGAAAGCCCTCGTCGCCAAAGACATGGGCAAACCGCTCGCGCCGTCAAAGATCCATTTCGTCTCGGCCTTGCCAAAAACCCGCAATGCCAAAGTAATGCGCCGCGTCATCCGTTCCGCCTATCTCGGCGAAGACCCCGGCGACCTGTCGGCACTTGAGGATCCTAATGCAGTTGAGGAGATCAAGAAGGCTAAATAGGCAAGTTACTTGGTTATTTTCTTGATAACCTTCTCCACACGCTTTCGCCCGCTTTCTTTCTCGATCTCGTCGAGGCGTGTGGTTAGTAGCTGGATAAATCCGTCGCGATTTGTCGCGTTTATTATCGGCAATGCACGTTCCGCGTACATCGGCAGTTGATTCGTCGGGCAGGTCAGCATTTGTTTTAGTAGCAGCGAAAATGCTTCGGGAGCGTATTTGGCGATTGCGGCGAGGCTTATCAATATATTGACGCAGCCATCGCGGGTGATGACCGAACCGCGGTCAGCTGCGTCGATGATGTGGGGCAAAGCGACAAAAATATCCGCAGGCCTTTCTTTTACGACACAGCCGAGAGCATACATCGCTCCCCATTGCAGACGGTTGTCTTTGCTCGTCAAGAGCGCGATAAATGCCGACATGTGATCCCCGATCAGCTTTGGCTCGACGTAGCCGATCTCGTAAAGCACCTTGATACAATCGTTGCGGATGCCTTTGTTTTTATTTGATAGATTTTCGACAAGCTCTCCGACGGCCGCTACATCTTTGCTCTTGACGATGCCGGCAGCAAGTTCTTGATTCGGAACCTCGTCGCGGCGATTGAGCGATGTGGCTAGTTTCGGGATAATGCTCATACTGATTGGCAAGATTATAAGTTGAAACGCCGTAATGCGGAAATCTTGGTCCGGTCCGGACCAAGTGGACCAAGGTGGACCAGGGTGGACCAAACATCGCAAAAATAAATGATAAAGCCTCTGGACGACCGTCAGATCAAGCGTGCCTGCGAAAAACTCTCGCAAGAACATGAAGAGATGGCGTTTGTTTACAACACTTACGGCCCGCCGCCGTTGTGGGATCGCCCTACGGGGTTTGGGACGTTGCTCAATATAATCCTTGAACAGCAAGTGTCGCTCGCGTCGGCGAAGGCTTGTTTTGACAAACTCGCGGCACACATCGGCGATGTTACGCCGGTAAATTTACTTGCGGTCAACGACGCTGAGCTCAAAACCATCGGTTTTAGCCGTCAAAAAACCGCCTACGCCCGTCACCTATCCGAAGCGATAATCAACAAACACATCGACCTCGACAGCCTGCACATATTGCCTGACGCTGAGGTCAAGGCCGAGCTTATCAAGCTAAAAGGTGTTGGCGAATGGACCAGCGATGTTTATCTGCTGATGGCGATGCTGCGGCCGGACGTAATGCCGCGCGGAGACATCGCTCTCCATGCGGCTTATCAGAAATTGACGGGAGCGGTTAAGCGTCCGGGTTCTGATGAATTTATCGTGATGGCAGAGAAATGGAAACCTTTTAGGTCGGTAGCGGCGAGGCTGCTATGGCATTTTTATCTGTCGGAGCGGAAGAAATAGAACGCGGATTTAACGGATAAAGCGGATTTACACGGATCTGAATAATAAATATATTGGAGCTACAAATGCCTCGAGCTTGGTTTTGTCCGCGTGAATCCGTCAAATCCGCTTTCATCCGTGTTCTATTCTTGTTATTTTGATAACCAATGACCAAGATCCTGGATGTCGGCTGTGGGGCCAATAAAACTGACGGTGCGATCGGGCTTGATAATAACCCGCGCACTAATGCTGATTTCATCCACGATCTTGGCGAGCTGCCCTACCCGTTTGCTGATAACGAATTTGACCTCGTGGTCTCGAATCACGTCGTCGAGCATGTGCCTGATGTGATGGGATTTATCGGCGAACTGTACCGCGTCACTCGGCATGGCGGACGGATAAAACTGCTTTGTCCGCACTACACAAACCCCGACTGGCCCAACGACCCGACGCACCGCAACCATATCAATTCGTACACGTTTAATACCTTTATCGCCGGGCGCGAGGTTTTTGATTTTTATACCGAGGTTCAGCTAAAACCTGTGCGGTGTTATGTTTCACTATTAAACCTATGGAAAGCTCTCGGCATCGAATTTTTTGTAAATCTCGACACAAGATGGCCTGGGATGCGTTTTACGCGTAAATTTTGGGAGCAGTATCTGAGCTATATCTTTCGCGGAAAAGAGCTGCAGTTCGAGTTTGAGGTTGTGAAAAAAGAAAATTAGCCACCGATCTCGCGGATAAAACCGATCAATACTCAGTCAAGTTCTTATCTGTCTTATCTGTGCTATCGGTGGCAAATACTTTTTCAGCAAACTATTCCCGAACAATCGTGCATCTGTTATCGTTAGGATACCAACTAGAATTTTTGTTGAGGTAAATACATGAAGATCAGATCCATCGCCGCCGCAGTTGTCGCAGTTTTGCTGGTTAATACACTGGCTTTTGCTGCTGTTGACACTCGTAAGAATAAAGCCAAAAAGCGTCAGACGAGTCGTCTCGTAACCTTGCTGCCGGCATCCGACGGCGTTGCGGTTTTTGACGCAAAACGCTTTCTTGATGACGCTCTGCCGCGTGTTTTGTCGGCCAATCAGCCGATGCTCGGCGAGATAATGGCAAAGATCAACGAGATGGAAAATCGCACAGGCATTGACCTACGTAAATTTGATCAGGTCGCCGTCGGCGTTGCGTTCAAGCAGATCTCGGCAAAAGAAACGGATTACGAACCCATCCTCATCGCCGGCGGCGATATCAATGCCGGAGCCCTCGTCGCGGTCGCAAAGCTTGCGTCGAAAGGCACCTATCGCGAAGAAAAGATCGGCGAACGGACGGTGTATGTTTTTGCCCTAAAGGATGTTGTTCAAAAATCCACAAAACCAACGACCTCAAAGGTCGGCGGTATGATCGACGACGCTCTGAAAGGCCTGTCAAAAGAGATCGCCGTCACCTCGATCGACGCGAATACACTCGCCATCGGCACCTTGCCCCGCGTTCGTGAAACGCTTGAGGGTAAAACACACGCTTCGGCAGATCTGACCTCGCTGCTTTCACAAAAAGAAACGGCTGTGATGAGCTTCGCGACCCGCATTCCGGGCGGAATGTCTGCCCTGTTGCCGCTCGATAATGACGAGATCGGCAACAATATTAATTCGATACAGGTAATGGCGGGTTCGCTCGATGTTGCTGCGTCCGGTACAAACCTGCAAGTAATGGCCCGCACTGCAAAGGCAGATCAGGCGCAGAGCCTGAAAGAAATGCTCGACGGACTCAAGATGCTCGGCGGCGCCATTCTCGGCGGCTCAAAACGCAGCGACCAACAGGTCTATTCGCGAATGATCAAAAACGCCAAGATCGCCAGCCGTGCAAACGAAGTAACGCTCGATCTGCTCGTGCCGCAGGCTGATATTGATATTTTAGTCGCAAGCATTAAATAGAACCGAAGAAGATTTCTCCACAGATAAACACAGATGGACACCGATAAGGAAGTAGTTCTTTATCGGTGTTTATCTGTGTGCATCTGTGGATGAATTCTTATTTTCGTCTGCGGCGGAAACCACCAGAACTTTGCCGTTGCCTAGCAAACTGATCCAGATCGCGATTGTACGTGCCGTCGTCGCCAAGGAGCGGAAATAGCTGCATATCGTGCGACAAATAAGCGGCACGCAGCTCAACCGGACGCGGGCCGGCTTTGACGACACGCACTTTCGTCCCGCGAACCTCGCTGATCCACGCCGCAAATTCCTCTGCACGCCCGACCGTCGCCGAGAGCAGCAACATTCGGATTCGCGGCGGCGAGAGGATTATCGATTCTTCCCACACATGGCCGCGGTCCTCGTCGGCGAGATAGTGTGCCTCGTCAAATATCACAAAATCCGTCTCGACCTGATCGCCTTCACGCAGAGCGTCAAATAGCTGGTTGCGGTAAATTTCCGTTGTCCCGACGACGAGCGAAGCACCGGAGTTTTCTTTGCGGTCACCGGTCAGGATGCCAACATTTTCGGCTCCGAATTCCAGCGAAAACTCGGTGTATTTTGAGTTTGTCAGAGCTTTTAGCGGCGTTGTGTACCAGATGCGTTTGCCGACGGCGAGCAGACGGCGGATCTCTTCGCGGGCGATCCACGTTTTGCCGCTGCCGGTCGGTGCGGTGACGAGCACATCTTCGGTCTCGATCGCGGCGAGAGCTTCGAGTTGGAAAGCATCCGGTTTGAAAGGCTTTTGCTCGGGAACGCCGATGCCTGACAGCAGGCGCTCGATCGCCTTTAGCTGTCGCGGAGTCTGCTGCACCACGACGCGCGGAGCGGAACTTTCGCGTGCAACAAAGCGTTTATCTTTTCGTTCACCGAAGTGCCGCTTGCGTTTATTTGCAGAGCGGTTTCGGTCACCTGAGCGGGCCATGTGCCCAATCTTAGAGGTTTGCGGGGGATAAGTCTAATCCTTCCAATCGACGGTTGAAAATGGTAATATACTCAATTGCCTTGCAACATTTTGCAGGGTGCGGGCGTCTAAATCGGCAGCTAGCTTTTTGAGACTAACGCGATATTTATACTTAAGCCTTATGTTCGAGCAGTCAATATACGATACAGAACCGGTTGCCGCCCCTACGAGCGAGGGCGATCTGTTTCATACGTACGAGATCAAAACTTGGGAGTTTGGCCCGCGCATCTACAAGATCCTTGCGATCGCGGCGGCCGGTAACCTGCTGGCGCTGCTTGTTTTTGCACAAACCTCCCTGCTGACGATGAAGGGCTGCGACAGCCCGCTGGTCGGACGCGTCTGTGAGGCTCTCGATGTCGTGTATGTCGGTACGATGCTATTTGGCACCGACCGTGATTACGTTGACAAGGTGTACGAAAAAACTGATCTTGGCGATGCCGATATCACATTTGTCGATGTCAGCGGCACCGCGCCGCCGCTTTCATACCCTGAGGGCTATTTTCAGATCGCAAACGCGGACGAATTTGCCATGATCCAGCAGCAGGCAAACGATCCGATGTTTAACAACAGCAGTTTCCCTCCGGGCATACCTTACACACCGCCAGCGACCAGCGGCAACAGCTTGCTTGACACAAAACCGAACATCCCTAAGACAAACAACGACGTCATCGACGGAGAATTGCCGACGTTGGGCGGCGGCGGCACGACCGGTTCGAACGACAAGCCGCGCAAACCGCGTCAGCCAAAGGCGACTCCAACTCCTGACGACAGTACGACCGCGGGAAATAACCCAAAAGTTGACCCGACCGATCCGGCCAAGCCTGATATCAACAAGCGTCCATTCGTCGACCTTGCCAATAACGTCAACGATCTGCTCGACAAAAAACAGGTCCGGCTCGATTCCGCATTTGTCGTCAACGCCTCAGGAAAGCTTACAAAAGAGGGTAAGCTCGACCCGAAATCGTTCAAATGGGGACAAGTCGCAAGCGAAGACCAAAAGATGGTCGATGTCGTAAAAGAAGCGATCGAGGCGATCAACGACAGCGGCTATCTGCAATATCTAAAGGACATAAGCGGCAAGGATTTTAGCTTGATGCTGCAGCAGGACGAAGCAAATATCTCGGCTCTGGTCCAGTCCGAAATGGAAAGCGAAACACGTGCACGCTCAATAAGCAGTGCCCTGAGCCTGGCGATGTCGATCGCGAAAAAGGCAAAGAGTGGTGAGGGAGCAGATCAGAATGACAAGGACGATCTCGTCCTGCTTGAAAATGCCAAGGTCGAGGCGATCGGTAAAAAGATCGTTATCAAGTTCCTCGTGCCAAAAACCATCGCTCTGCCGATGATCCAACGTAAGCTGGCCGAGCAAAAAGCAGCGCCAAAGCAGCAAAACGGCAACTCCGTCGGCGGACTAGCAAACAACACTGCCGCATTAAAATAAGATTTGACCACACGTAAAAGCCAAAACTCGATCCTGCTATTAGCGACACTCGGCGTGTACCTCGGCCTGGTGCTGGCCGGCGCGACTCCGCAGGTTTTGGCGAATGCTGCGACTGCAAAACAGTTTGACCTGCGGGACGAGATCGAGATGGTCGACGATCTCGACAACAAACCGGATCAGGCATCGTCGATCGAAACTGACAAACCTTCGCCCCAGACCAACGATCACGTCTCCAATTCGGTCAGGAAATTTCTTGCTAAATTTCAAACCTCTGGTTCGCTGCATACCTTTGCAGCAACATCGTCACCGGTTCAGTTTGTCAAAATCGCGGCGGCTAAAGTTTCGCCTATCGCGACCTCAGTCGATCGAAAGATCGGCTTTAGACTCGATCAGATACTGACTCTCACTAATTTCCCCCGCGGCTCACTCGACCCGCTGCTTGCATCAGACGCAAAGTAGCGGCGAGCGGATCGATATTTTGATCTTTCCAATTTAACTCGCCATTCAAGCGCTCGGAGTACCGCCTTTAGGCGGCCTCTGCGCGGTCCAAAAGCCGGCTAAAGCCGGGACTCCAAACAAGGAAAAATCATGGCTGTTAATAGTTTTGCAGATAAATTAGTTAAGAAAATTTTTGGCTCGTCGAGCGACGTCTTTTTGAAGAACGTCAAACCGATCATTGCCCAGATCAATGCCTGGGAACCGGCAATCGAAAAGCTCACCGACGCCGAATTACAGGCACAGACGCCTAAGTTTCAGGCGATGATCGCCAATGCTCTCGAGGGCATTGAGGATAAAGAAGACCGTCGAAAGGCCGAGCAGGCGGTGCTTGCCGAGATACTGCCCGAAGCTTTTGCGACCGTTCGCGAAGGCTCGCGTCGCGTTACCGGCATGCGTCATTTTGACGTTCAGATGATCGGCGGCGTCGCTTTGCACCAGGGCCGTATCGCCGAGATGCGCACCGGCGAAGGTAAAACGCTCGTCGCGACCCTGCCGTCGTATCTAAACGGCCTCACGGGCCGCGGTGTCCATGTCGTAACCGTCAACGATTATCTCGCTTCGCGTGACGCGGAATGGATGGGCAAAATTCACACATTTCTCGGGCTGACCGTCGGCTGTATCCAAAACGATATGGACGACGTCGAACGCAAAGATGCCTACGCGTGCTCGATCACGTACGGTACGAACAATGAATTTGGCTTTGATTATCTGCGGGATAATATGAAGTTTGACGTTGAGTCGCTCGTCCAGCCGGATCACTATTTCGCGATCATTGACGAAGTCGATTCGATCCTCATTGACGAAGCCCGTACGCCGCTCATCATCTCGGGCGCGACCGACGAGGCGACCGACAAATACTACACCGCCAATCAGATAATCCCGCAGCTCGAGCTCGGCCACAAGGACGAGGAGACCAAGGTCACGACCGGCGATTACCTGCTCGATGAGAAAAATCACTCGTCCGTAATGACCGAAGCCGGTGTCACCAAGGCCGAAAAGCTGCTTGGCGTGTCAAACCTCTACGACCCGGCAAACATGGACCTGCTCCACTGCGTCGAACAGGCGCTCAAGGCCCACACGCTCTATAAACGCGATCACCATTATGTCGTCCAGGACGGCGAGGTCATCATCGTTGACGATTTCACCGGCCGTCTGATGCAGGGCCGGCGTTGGTCGGACGGACTGCACCAAGCGGTCGAAGCAAAAGAAGGCGTTAAGATCGAAAAGGAAAATCAGACCCTCGCAACGATCACGCTGCAGAATTATTTCCGAATGTATGAAAAGCTCGGCGGCATGACCGGTACAGCCGAGACCGAGGCCGAGGAATTTAACACCGTCTATGGCCTCGACACCGTGATGATCCCGACAAATCAGCCGATGATCCGCGTCGATTCGTCGGACATGATCTATCGCACGCTGCCCGAAAAATGGGACGCGACTGTCGCTGAGATCAAAGAGCTGCACGCACTCGGCCGCCCCGTTCTAGTCGGTACCGTTTCGGTCGAAAACTCTGAGTTGGTCGCTGAAAAGCTAAAAGCTATCGGCGTTCCGCACAAGGTCCTCAACGCTAAATATCACGAACAAGAGGCCGAGATCATCGCTCAGGCGGGCCGCAAAGGTGCCGTCACCATCGCGACCAACATGGCCGGCCGCGG
>DEQS01000017.1 GCA_002360555.1 Chloracidobacterium sp. UBA3360 | reverse complement strand
CGTCCAGCGTGTCCGCAAGGCCATCGACCCGATACATCAATCAAAAGCAGATTGGATGATAACCGCTCTTATCGCCCGCGAAATGGGCGTCGAGATCGTATCGGAATGGTCTTCGTCGGCGATATTTCGAGCACTCGCCGATGCGACGCCCGCATACGAGGGCTTGCGTTATCCGGCATTAAAAGACGAGTCGAACCCCGTTCAGGCAAAGCACGAGATCAGATCGGGCAAGTTTGATGCAAGCGGATTAAAGAAAGCGGTTGAGGAAATGGCCGCGAGCGAGAAGAATACGGAAACTCCAAAGATCGGGCATAAGCTGCATCGTCTGACGACGATGACGAGTAAGACCGGGCAGTTTCACCTGCTCGCACACGGCAATCCAAAGCCGGATAATCTACTCGTCGCACCGCTTGTCCAATTTAATCTCGACGGTACACCGTCAGAGGGTGGCCAGGCTGAAGCGGCAACCGTCGGCGTTTCAGACAGGAGTGCGCCGGGCAAATAGTTTTTATGGAAGCTGTTCTTAAAACCGCATTTCCGTTCATGGTTATCACCGCGGGAGTCCTGATCGGATTCCAGATGGTGCTGATGATCGTCGCCTATACGGTGCTGGCCGAACGTAAGGTTTTAGGCTGGATGCAAGGCCGCGTCGGGCCAAACCGTGTCGGCCCTTGGGGCGTTTTGCAGCCCTTCGCCGATCTTCTCAAGTTCATTTTTAAGGAAGATATCACCCCCGATAAATCGACGAAATTCGTCTATTTCTTGGCGCCGCTGGTCGCGCTGACCTGTGCTCTTCTGCCTATCGTTGTATATCCATTTGGACCGGAGATAACGTCGGTCGATTGGAGCTTTTTGCCGATGGGGCTTGGCGAGGGTGTGAAAGCCCTGCCCCTGACCATCGCAAGGATCGATGTCGGCGTGCTTTTTGTGTTGGGCATCACTTCTGTCGGCGTTTACGGGATCATGCTGGCAGGTTGGTCGTCGAACAGTAAATACAGCCTGATGGGAGGGCTTCGCTCGTCGGCACAGATGATCTCGTATGAGCTCGCAATGGGAGCATCGGTCATCGGCGTCGTATTGCTGGCCGGCACGCTCGACCTCGGCGGCATCATCCGGGCACAGCAGCAGTCGACGTTTCGCTGGTTTATTATTCCGCAATTTATTGGCTTTGTTGTGTTTTTGATCGCGGCATTTGCTGAGACCAACCGAACGCCATTTGACCTCCCTGAGGCAGAAACGGAACTCGTCGCCGGTTTTCATACCGAGTATTCGGCACTCAAATTCGCCTTGTTTTTCATGGCCGAGTACGTGAATATGTTCACCGTCTCGATGATGTGTACGGTGCTTTTCCTCGGCGGTTGGTATGTGCCGGGCCTGA
Source organism: Chloracidobacterium sp. UBA3360 (assembly GCA_002360555.1). Lineage (GTDB taxonomy): Bacteria > Acidobacteriota > Blastocatellia > Pyrinomonadales > Pyrinomonadaceae > OLB17. Next base: position 67,125 of record DEQS01000017.1, on the reverse strand, counting down.
GCCACGTTTTTGAGGTCGGTTCGATACCTTACGCGGTCGTTAGTCACTTTGCGTTTATCGGCAAGATCTGTGCGTTTTTGTTCTTGTACATTTGGGTACGCGGTACGCTGCCTAGATTTAGATTTGACCAGTTGATGAATTTTGGCTGGAAGTTTTTGCTGCCCGTCGCGTTGGCAAATGTGATCGTGACGATTATTGTTGTGTTCTTTTTGAATAGATAAAATGGTCGGAACAGCCTTATTTTTCTTATTTGCCGGATTCGCCATCATGTGTGCGATCTCGATGGTGTATCACAAAAATCCGCTCTACAGCGCGATCTCGCTGGTGGGCGTGTTCATCTCGCTCTCGTGCATTTACATCACACTGGCGGCGCCGTTCATCGCGGCGGTGCAGATATTGATATACGCCGGGGCGATAATGGTGTTGGTCGTTTTTGTGATAATGCTGTTAAATCTGGACGACGATTCGGGGCCTAACAGATTGAAATATCTTTACACGCTTGGCGGCGGGCTCGGTGTCGTGCTGCTCGCACAGACGTTTTTTATCTTTTACGCAGTGATGCGTGCTTCAAACGTTCCGTCCGATCAGACGCTGAGTGCGGGTAAAACATTGACGATCGGCCAGGCGATGTACACGGAGTATCTGCTGCCGGTCGAGATCGTTGGAATATTGTTGCTAATGGCTATCATTGGGTCGGTAATGCTGGCGAGACGGCTTGCCCAACCCCAGCTCGAGATTGTCGTCGAACGGGAATCGGAATTGAGGAACGACGAGCAATAATTTTGAACATTGGACTTTAGAAAATGGAACCCAGTTTAGCGAGTTATCTCGCGTTATCAGGAATATTGTTCACCATCGGAGCGGTCGGCGTTATTTTTAAACGCAACGCTCTGGGGATGTTCATGTGTATCGAGCTGATGCTAAACGCTGTCAACCTGACGTTTGTCGCATTTTCGCGTTACTACGGCGACACGACCGGTCAGCTTTTTGTTTTTATGGTGATGTCTGTCGCGGCCGCCGAAGCCGCTGTGGGCTTAGGCATCATCATCGCGTTCTTTAGGAATAAACAGTCGATCGACGTGGATGAAGCGAGTATTTTGAAGAATTAATAATATGTTCTGTCGAACCCGAAAATCATTGCTCGTTACCGTTGCCGTCTTGGTAGCGGCATTTGCGGTGAGCGGCCAGTCGATCAAGACCGGCACAAAATATTGCGTCGACACGTTTGGCCCGCAAGAATTTTCGATACTTCTGAAAGACATGCCTGCGGAGACTAAGAAAAAGCTCGAGAGCGCTGAATTTAGATCGGCGCAGCGAGATAGTATTCGTGAGCTGTTCGCAATGGCGTGCGAAGCTGAAAAACGCGGTTTGGCGGTAAATGAAATCAACGCGTCGGAACTAGACAATATTCGCATGGAGTCCTTGGCAACCGCATATGACAGCAAATTAGGCGGCTCCGTGACTCCGTTTGCCCGAATCACGCGGGCGCAGGTAATTAATTTCTATAAAAGCGAATCGAACACAGCGGCATTTGAACGATTTCTTAACACCAAACTTGAACTTGCGGGACAACCGGAAGCAGCGGACACCGGTAGTGAGGAACAGGCAAAGGAAGTCTACGCCAAGACCCGCATGACAGCCGATGGATATCTAAAAGCTAAGGCGACATTGGATTCGTCGTTTGTAAGCGAAGTCGAGCTCCAGGTCGTGCTGCAGCAGTCTCAATTTTTGGCTCGTCAGCTATCTGAGGTCATTGCGAACGAGGGTAAGGTCACCGATGCCGAGATCGCCGCGTATATTGCGGCTCATCCGGAGTTTGACACTTCGGCCAAAAAGGAACTTGCGGAAAAATTACTCGTTCGTGCTAAAGCCGGTGAAGATTTTGCAAAACTTGCCGATCAGTACTCTAATGATCCCGGCAACGTGGGCCCCGATGGGCGAAAGAACGGCGGGCTTTATCGAGGTATCGAAAAGGGGAGGATGCTGCCGGCGTTTGAGGATGCCGCCTTGTCGTTGCAGCCTGGCGGGATATATCCGACGCTCGTAAAGACATCGTTCGGATATCACGTCATCAAGCTCGACAGCAAAGTCGGGGCGGGACCTGCTATAAAATATTATGCCCGGCACATTGTGATATCGACGGGTTACAAGGACCCAAAGGATCCGGCTAGTGCCGAAAAGCCGGTTGATGAATATGTGCGCGGTTTGCTTGAGGATGGAAAGTTTGCTGCGATCAAAGCAAAAATAATCGCTAATAATTCGGTAAATGTTGCCGAGATCGCATTTCCCGCACAGGCTAAGACGGGCAAACCAAATTGAGGCAGGCGTAATGGCGTTAGAAATGCGCGAGGTTTGCGAAAAGTGCGGTGCCGGATTACCGGCGGATAGTGATGCCTATATTTGCAGCTACGAGTGCACATTTTGCAATACCTGCACAAAAGAAATGGATTCGGTCTGTCCGAACTGCGGCGGTGAACTGGTCGCCCGGCCGAAACGAAAAGGATAATGGTTGAGAATAACCTACTAAGTATAATTATTTTCGCTCCGCTGGCCGGTGCTCTGATCAATTGGTTGATCGGCGGGCGGCTTAGAAACGAATTGTTCAGCGGCGTGGTCGCTTGCGGGACGATCTTTGTTTCGATGGTGGTGGCGTTTTACATTGCCTTTTTTGCCGATCATGGTGGGGCGTTGCATGCCGAAAAGCCGGTGCTTGACCATCTGTGGACGTGGATACAAGTTGGCAACTTCCGGGCGGATTTTGGTTTGGGCATGGATCGTCTGAGCGGGATTTATGCGTGTTTTATCACGTTCGTCGGGCTGCTGATCCACATTTTTGCGACTGGATATATGAAAGGCGATAAGGGATTTTACCGCTTTTTCGCTTATCTCAACCTGTTCATGTTTTCGATGCTGACGCTCATTTTGGCGGATAATTTCCTGCTGATGTTCGTCGGTTGGGAGGGCGTGGGGCTCTGTTCATATCTTCTTATCGGTTTCTATACTAAGCGAAACGAGGCCCGCGAAGCTGCCAAGAAAGCATTTGTAATGAACCGCATCGGCGATTGGGGCGTGCTGATGGGGATCTTTTTGATCTTTACGCTGACCGGTTCGATCTCGTTTTTCGACAAGGTCGTGGACGGTCAGCAGGTTCACAGCGTATTTACGTTTGTTGCGGAGCACATGACCGCCGATCCATTCACGTGGGGAGCGATCTTTGCGGGTGGGCTGACGTCTGCCGCAGTGCTTTTCTTTATCGGTGCGACCGGTAAATCGGCTCAGATCCCTCTGCTCACATGGCTGCCGGATGCGATGGCCGGGCCGACTCCGGTTTCGGCTCTTATCCACGCGGCGACGATGGTCACGGCGGGTGTTTATCTGGTTGTCCGTGCCAATGCGATTTACCAATTTGCCCCGACCGCGATGTGGATCGTTGCGGTGATCGGTGCGGCAACGGCGATATTTGCGGCGACAATTGCGATCGCTCAGAACGATATCAAGAAAGTCCTCGCTTACTCGACCGTTTCGCAGCTCGGATTTATGTTCCTCGCGGCAGGCGTCGGTGCTTTCACGGTAGCGATCTTTCACGTGATGACACACGCGTTTTTCAAAGCCCTTTTATTCCTCGGCTCCGGCTCGGTCATCCACGGAATGCACCATGAGCAGGACATGCGAAAGATGGGCAATTTGAAAAAGTACATGCCCATAACGTTCATCACGATGGCGATGGGTTGGCTTGCGATCTGCGGCATTCCGATCTGGGCGGGATTTTTCTCAAAGGACGAGATCCTTTATAAAACATTTGCGGCTGACAGATATTTCCCGGCAGGTGTATTTCCGGGCGAAGAGTTTTTGTGGGGCATCGCCGCGATCACGGCGATCCTGACCGCGGTTTACATGACCCGCATGATGGTCATGACTTTTTGGGGAACGGAGCGTTTCCACGAAGTTTTGCCTGATGAGGCTCACGCTGACGCCGCCCATGACGACACACATCACCATGACGCAGAGCACGATGCTGTCCACGATGATCACGACGACGAAGACGAGCATCACCACGCTCTGCCGGCCGGATTTAGGCCGCACGAATCGCCTTGGGTGATGACGATGCCGCTGATCATTTTGGCGTTTCTATCGACCGTCGGCGGCTTGGTTGGCGTGCCGTATGCGATGAGTTCGCTAGTCGGAATAAAAGAAGCGAACACGTTTGAGCACGTACTCGAACCCGTCATCGCCGAAAATAAAACAGAAACGGCGATCAAGGCAAAAGAAAATGCCGAGTCGCACGAGCCCGAAGTTGTGCAGAAAGAGCGTATGCTCGCCGGGCTTTCGGTCGTGATGGCGGTATTTGGTATTGTGCTTGGCTTTGCGCTGTTCTTAAAGAGCCCTTTGCGCAAAATGCCAAAGATACTCGAACAAAAATGGCGGCTCGACGAGCTTTACAACGGCTACATCGTCGATCCGATAACGCGGCTCTCGCGTGAGCGTCTGTGGAAAGGATTTGATGTCGGCTTTATCGACGGCATCGTCAACGGCATCGGCCATTTTGTGATGGAAGCCGGTAATCTTGTTCGCGGGCTGCAAGTTGGTTTTGTCCGCTCGTACGCTGCGATCATCCTGCTCGGAGCCCTGGCCGTGATCGGATATTTTATTTATTACGGGTTGAAATTGGTCGCCTAAATTGATGGACTTTTTGAACGAAAATCTCTTAACGATATTGATCCTGCTGCCGGTCATCGGTGCGGTGCTTACGCTCGCTCATCAGATGTTTTGGAAACAGGAAGGCCAGCTCAAGTGGCTGACGCTTGGCTTTACGACGCTTAATTTTGTTGTTTCGCTGGCATTATTTTCAAAATCGGCGGTTGCGGGGCCTAGCGGCTATTTCTTTGAAAAGAACGTGCCGTGGATCAAGGCGATCGGGACCAATTATCATATCGGTGTCGATGGCCTGAGCTTTTGGCTCGTGATACTGACGACGTTTATCATGCCGATCGCGGTGCTATCGACTTGGCACGCCGTCGACAAAAAACGGACCGCTTTTTATATTTTTCTGCTGCTGCTCGAATCGGCAATGATCGGTGTATTTGTTTCGCTTGATCTGCTCGTCTTTTACCTTTTCTTTGAGGCGTCGCTGGTGCCGATGTTCTTCCTGATAGGTATTTGGGGCGGCGACAATCGCATCTACGCAGCGGTCAAATTCTTTATTTTTACAGCATTTGGCAGTTTGCTTATGCTGGTTGCGATCATCGCACTGTTCTTTCTTTACGCCGATCAGACCGGGCTCGGAGGTTCGTTTGACCTGATCGCGATAATGAACGCGATGAAGGTGGGCACTCTCGTCATACCGCCGCAAACGGGGACATTACTTTTTCTCGCGTTCGCCTTAGCGTTTGCAATTAAGGTTCCGCTGTTTCCGTTCCACACATGGCTGCCGGATGCTCATACTGAGGCTCCGACGGCTGGTTCCGTTATCCTTGCAGCAGTATTGCTCAAGATGGGAACTTACGGCCTGATGCGGTTCAATTTTGGGTTGTTTCCCGATCAGAGCAAAGAGTGGGCGTGGCTGTTTATTGCCCTTGCGATAGTCGGCATTATTTATGGTGCACTGGTTGCGATGGTCCAGCCGGACGTCAAAAGGCTCGTGGCCTATTCGTCGGTCGCCCATATGGGTTTTGTGATACTGGGAATGTTCTCGTTTACCGAACAGGGAATGCAGGGTGCGCTTTACACGATGCTCAGCCACGGCGTTACGACCGGAGCGTTGTTTCTACTCGTCGGCTTTATTTACGAACGGCGTCATACGCGTGAGATCACGGCCTTTGGCGGACTGTCCAGCCCAATGCCGATTTACGCGACCATCTTTGTCATTACGACAATGGCGTCTATCGGGTTGCCGTTCCTCAACGGATTTGTCGGTGAATTTTTGATCATGGTCGGTATGTTCCAGTCGCAAGTGCTGGCGATCACGACGAGTGTCAATTGGAATATCATCGCGACGATGTTTGCCGGAACGGGTGTGATCTTTGCCGCGGTCTATCTGCTCTGGATGGTGCAGCGAGTATTTTTTGGCAAGGTGACCGTTGATAAGAATAAAGGCCTCGCCGACCTGAGCTGGCGTGAGATCGGGTTGATGATCCCGCTGCTGTTCTTGATGGTCTATATGGGCGTGTTTCCAAAACCGTTCCTCGCTCGGTCTGAAAGTGCGATCAAAGCCATCCAGGAACGCGTTATGCATCAGGCTGGCGGCACAGTTGACCATGCCGAGGCTAAACCGCCCGTAAGCGGAGACGAACACAAATAAATGAGTACGCTTTTTCTTACAGATCTGCTGACCCCCGAAGCGAGCGTTTCGATAATAATGCCCGAGCTCGTCGTTGCGCTTGCGGGCGTGATCGTGATGCTTTACGACAGTTTTTTTCCAAAACAGCGTGCTGTGTCTGGTGCAATATCGTTGATCGGCCTGACTGTTTCGGCTGTTATTCTGGCGACAATGTGGGGCGGTGGTTCGCCGACGTCAGGCTGGAACGGGATGATCGCTCACGACAATCTTCGCCTGAGTTTTTCGTTCGTCTTTCTTTTCGTCTCGGCGATGACAGTGCTTATTTCGACCGTCTGGGTTGACCGTGAAAATGTCCCGGCGGGCGAATACCACGCGCTGCTGCTGTTTGCGACGTTTGGCATGATGATGATGTCGGCGGGCAATGATCTGGTGGTCATTTTCCTCGGGCTTGAAACGCTATCGATCGCGACCTATGTAATGGCTGGCTTGCGAAGAGGCGACCTCAAATCGAACGAATCGGCGATGAAGTATTTTATCCTCGGATCGTTCGCCTCCGCGTTTTTGCTATACGGCATGGCTTTGATCTACGGTTCGACGGGTTCGACGAACCTGACGCAGATCGCCGATAAAGTTGCTAATCCCAATTTCCCCGCCTTGCTGCTTATTGGCGGAGCGATGTTGATCGTCGGGTTTGGCTTTAAGATCGCGATGGCTCCGTTTCATGTCTGGACGCCTGACGTGTATGAAGGTGCCCCGACGCCTGTCACGGGCTTTATGGCTGCCGGGCCAAAGGCTGCGGCGTTTGCGTCCTTTATTCGGATCTTTGTGCTTGGACTTCCGCTGATCGCAGGCGTTCAATCGTCGGTTTATCTGCACGATGCCTGGATCTCGGCACTTGCCGTAATGGCGATCATCACGATTCTCGTCGGCAACGTCGCGGCGATCATGCAGACCAACGTCAAACGAATGCTGGCCTATTCGTCGATAGCCCACGCGGGATATGCTTTGGTCGGATTTATCGGAGCGGGCATGGCAAAGACCGCTGCCGCCCGTGACGAAGCGATAGCGTCTGTCGCGTTTTATATGTTGACCTACGCGGTGACTAATATGGGAGCGTTTGCCATCGTCGCCCTGCTTGCCGAAAAGAACGACCGCCGTGCGGAGTTCGAAGATTACAACGGCATCGGCTTTAAGTCGCCTGTTCTGGCATTTTCACTGTCGCTCTTTATGCTCTCGCTTTTGGGCCTGCCGCTGACGGCCGGCTTTATGGGCAAGATCCTTGTTTTCCGTCCTGCTCTTGAAGCGGCAAATCCGCTTGTAACGGGGCTCGTTATCGTCGCGGTCATCGGTTCTGCGATCTCGGCATACTATTATCTACGGCTGATCGTGGTGATGTTTTTCCGTGAACGCACATCCGAGTGGCGCCAGCCAAAGATGCCGCTTGCGATGAGTACCGCTCTAGTGATCGCGATCCTCGGCGTTCTGTATTTTGGTATCTTCGCCGACCGCGTAATCGAAAAGTTTGCCCAGTCGCCGTCCGGCGTGGTGGTCAAAGCCGAAAAATAACCAACCCCGATCGATGGACATCGCCGCCGCAATTCGTGACGAAATGGCTGACGCGTGGCTGCCGTCGATCTACCGCGATAAGGTCCGCTCAAGCCGCACGCGAGCCTATAAGCTAGACATACCCGCACGTCAAAACCAAGCCGAAATACAATACACTCTTCTCGGGATCGAGCTAAAGGTCGGCCGCCGACGCTTCGCATGCCCGGAGCTTGCCACAGCCCGATATCTAAGCGTTTTCGCACGGATCGGTTGCCGCGAGTTTGCTTTGCCGTATGACATTTCGCTGATCTCAGGGATTGCTGATGAACTCGAAACATCGTGGCAGCGGTCGCTGGTGTTGCTTGATAAAGCTAAAGTCGACCGCACGGAGGGGCTCGCCCGGCTTGTAAAAGCTGTCCGTGCTGAGGTCGCTGAGATCGGACCCGGTGAGGCGATGCCGCTTTTTGATCGCGAGACAAAGCAAAGAAAGGTTGAGTAGCTATGCCGTATTACGACGACGATGGCAACGAGCTTGACCCAAGCACGATTCCGATGCCAAAAATGTGCACGATGTGCGAAAAACAAGATCTGCCTGAGGAAGAGGTTCTTTGTAACCTGAACCGGCTCGATCAAGTGGATGAACCCGTTTTCAAATGCGGTGCGTTTGTCAGCCTTTACGGTGCGTTGATAGATGATATAATCGAATGATTGGCCCGTGAGGGCAGTTGTAACACGTAATTAACACAGTTTATGCATGACGCCGTGAATAAGGTAACCGAATCAGAAAAACTTCCGTTTCCTTATAACAAGAGCACGTATTGCCGCTACGAGCCGATCGAACAGCGGATCGATTACGCTAAGATTTTGATTGTCAACGATCTGTTGCGTTACGAATCCGACCTGTCGGAGCTTGCTCACAAGGACTGGAACGGCACGACCGAAACGCGTCTCGAATTTGAACGAAAGGTTGGTGGCATGGCCTGTGACAACATTGCACGCAATGTCATCAGGCTCGTAAAAAATCCTAAAACGATGACCGTTCATCTGTCCGAGGTGGCGGACGCGGCTGAAAAATTCAGACCCGACGCAGTCGTCATGAGCGGGACCTTCGCTGATTTTGATTATTACAATCCCGAGCACATAGCGAGCTTTATCAAGTTTATACGCGAAACCAAGATTCCCGTTCTGGCGATCTGCGGGGCTCATCAGCTGGTCGGCATGGCATTCGGAGCGTCGCTCAAAACCCTTGATGACATGGAGCTTGCCGCCAAACGAGACGGCCGCGTAGTCGAATATCAATACAGGTTTGTAAAGATCGTCGACAAGAACGACCCCATCTTTGTCGGTAACGACGATAAAAAATCCGGCATTTGGCAGGAATACACCAAGGAAGACAATATACTCAGGGTTTGGCAAAACCACGGTGTCCAGATCGACGGCGTGCCTGCGGGTTTTAAGCTGCTCGCGTCATCATATCTCTGCAAAAACCAGATGATGGTCAAACAGTCGGACGGGCAGATGATCTATTGCGTTCAGTTTCACCTCGAAAAATCATTTGAGGACTGGTCAAAAAACCCGACCCGCTGGGAACACCCAAACGAAAGCCGCGACGGCCGAATCTTGTTTGAAAATTTTCTCAAGCTCGCCCTGACACACAAAGGACAATAAAAAAGCCCGGCACCTGCCGGGCTTTTGTTTTTCGCGAACCTACCAGATCTTACATTGTTTTGATCTGATCATTTTTGTACCTGTCTTGCATCCGTATGCTTCGGCAAAAGCGGGAAAGTTTGAGGTCGGGCCGTTGACGCGAAATTCGGCGGGTGAATGAGGGTCCGACTGGACGATCAGCCTTAGATACTCGGGGCGGTCGTTTTCAGCCCAAACCTGTGCCCAACCAAGAAAGAACCGCTGCTCGGGTGAGAACCCATCAATATTTGCCGGACGCGGCTTGCCCTCCATCGATTTCTTGAACGCATCAAACGCTATCGCCATACCGCCGAGGTCGGCGATATTTTCGCCAAGCGTGAGCTTGCCGTTGACGAAGAGGTCTTTGTCGGCCTCGTAACCGTTAAATTGTTCGGTCACACAGTTTGCACGATCTTCGAACTGCTTTCGGTCGGCGTCTGCCCACCACATTTTCTGGTTTCCGTCGCCGTCATACTGGCTGCCGCTGTCGTCAAAACCGTGGGTCAGCTCATGACCGATGACAACGCCGATGGCACCATAATTGATCGCGTCGTCCGCCTTAAAATCAAAAAACGGCGATTGCAATATCCCGGCGGGAAATGTGATGTCATTATAATTTGGGTTGTAATAGGCGTTGACCACAGCAGCGGTCGTGCCCCAGCGGCCTTTGTCCGGAGCCTTGCCTATATCCTGCAGATCTCGCGTACTCAAAAACTCGGTAAGCCTGCTGACATTCTCAAAATAAGATCCCTTATCGATCTTTAGGCCGGCGTAGCCGCGCATCTTGTCCGGGTAGCCGATCTTGCGGCGGATCGCCGAGAGTTTGTTCAGGGCTTCTTTGCGTGTTGCCTCACCCATCCATTCGTTTTTATTTATGTGCTCACGATATGCCGCGAAAAGGTTGTCGATCAACTCGTCCATCCGTTTTTTGGCGGCGGGTGTGAAATTTGTTTTTACAAATTCGTCGCCGAGTGCTTCGCCAAGCGAGTTGTCAGTATTACGCGTGCACCGTCGCCAGCGGGGTATCTGTTCCGTCGTGCCGCTCAGCGTGGTGCTGTAAAAATCAAAGTCGGCCTTTTCGAGTGTTTTGTTTAGCCGTGGTGAAAAATTATTGACCGCAAACCAGCGCAGGTAGGTTTTCCATTCGGCCATCGGAACGTCGTTCATCATCTTGCCGGCCTCTTTAATAAAATCGGGCTGGGCAATGTTTATTGATGTAAATTTGGGTGCGCCCATTTTCGTCGCGTATGCCGACCAGTCAAATCCCGGCGTCAGTTTGTCGGCCTCGGTGACGGGCATTTTGTGATAATTCTTCGTCGGATCGCGCTGATCGACCGGGCTGGTTGAAGCCTTAGCAAGCCGTGTTTCAAACGCCATTACGCTGTCCGCATGGGCTTTGGCGGTTGCCGCGTCTTCGCCGACTAGGCCAAACATACGGGCAACATGAGCGACATATTTACCGCGAAGCTCGACAGATTTTTCATCTGTTTTTAGGTAATAATCGCTATTTGGAAGGCCCAGGCCGCCCTGATAAACGTTGGCGATATTGATCGTGCTGTCCTTATCATCTAAATATGAGTAAAACCCAAAGAGCGGCCCCGAACCGGCTTTGTGCAGTTTTGCGATAGCATTACGCAGCCCGGGGATGTCCTTGATCGAATCGATCTCTTTGAAAAACGGATCGAGCGGTTTAATGCCGGCCGCCTCTATCGCTGCCTCGTCCATACACGAAGCATAATAGTCACCGATCAATTGTCGGCTCGTCCCCGGTGCGAGTTTTTCTTTCATCGCGGTTTCGAGTATCTCGCGTGATTTTTCGCGATTGCGGGTAACTAGAATGTCCCACGTCCCCCATGACGGAAATGCCGCAGGTATCTCGGTCTTTTTGAGCCAAGAGCCATTAGCGTAACGATAAAAATTATTACAGGCCTCGATCGAGGGATCGATACGGCCGATTTCGAATGCTGAGCTTTGGGCAAAGATCGAGCCCGTCAATACTACTGTTGTGACAAAGACGAATAGTTTGCGAAACGATTTATTAAACACGGTAATTCTCCTTACAAATAAGATGATCGGACGAAATGCTGGTATTACGCGAGAGCGCAGGATTTTGTTTACCAAATAAATGAGCCGCTCACCTGATACAGGCGGCGGCTCTATTTTGGAATTGATCGACGCCCTCAAGCGAAACAATCTTCGGGGACGTTTTCGAGCGTGTTGACCATCAGCATATCGACGACGGCGTTGAAATCGTTGCCGGATTCCTCGTACACCTTGAGCTGCTCGTCCGCGGACGTGCCGCGTTCGAGAATGGTGTGGATATGCTCGATCTCGCTGCGTGAGCCGAGCGGATCGACCACATCATCAACAAAATCAAGCAGTTCGCGGATCAGGTCTCTCGCCGGGACCTCTTTTTGCTTGCCAAGGTCAAGCAGGTTGCCATCGAGTCCGTAACGGATCGCCCGCCATTTATTTTCGAGGATGAGACGGCGGTGATAGATTCGAAAACCGATATTGCCTTCGTTCAGCACCATCAGTTTTGCGACGATCGCCTGGAACAGAGCGGCGATGGCGATGGTGTCGTCCACCCGCGTCGGGATATCGCAGATGCGAAATTCGAGAGTCGGGAACAGATGATGCGGACGCACATCCCACCAGATCTTGGAACCGTTCTGGATACAGTTCATCTTGACGAGCAGGTCGACGTAGGCCTGATACTGTGCGTACGATTCGAACGTGTCGGGGATCTCGGTTCGCGGGAATTTCTTAAAAACCTCGGAGCGGTATGATTTCAATCCTGTGTTGAACCCGAGCCAAAACGGAGACGATGTCGTCAACGCCAAAATATGCGGCAAAAAGTAACGGGCGGCGTTCATCACCTGTATCCGTTTTTCGACATCAGGAATGCCAACATGGACGTGCAGGCCAAAGATCAGCAGGCTGCGGGCGACCATTTGCAGCTCGTCAACGAGCAATTTATACCGGTCACCGTCGTAAATCTCTTGCTCGGACCACTTGGAAAACGGATGCGTCGAAGCAGCGACTATCGCCATTCCTTTCTTTTGAGCAAGGCCGGAGATAATGCACCGCAGCCTGGAAAGGTCCTCGCGGGCCTCCTGAATATTGGCACAAACACCGGTGCCGACCTCGATCATCGATTGGATCATCTCAGGCTTGATCTTTTCGCCGAGCAGCATCTTTCCTTCGTCAAGGATCTCGGAAACGTGCGATTTTAGCTCGCGCGTCGTCGGGTCGACGATCTGAAATTCTTCTTCGATACCGAGTGTAAATTGATCAAACATACATTATTCGAGGTCGAGTTCGGTGCGTAAAAATTCCTCATCGCCAGCGTCGAGATTTTTGAATCGCACACCGACGCCATGTCCAGGGTCGGAATATACGACGGTGCCATTGATGTTCATTGTTCGGTCGCCAATGCTGAGCGTCATTAAAATAGGCGTACCTTGGTCGAGGACCGCGGTCGTCGTCATATATAACCCCCCGATGCCGATATCGCGTGTATTTGCGATGCCGGTACCGTCGCCGCCGTCAAAGCGGACGTCGATAATGAGCTTTTTACGGTCAGTGCCGCGTCGATTTGAGGGTGATTGATCTGTGTCAGGATCTTGTACAGTCATGGTTGTTTTAGCCGGGTCGAAAAATCGTGACCACTCAGATTTAATTGTGAAACTGATTCACATTCTAACTCAAATCGGCGTCAATGCATAAGCGAATTATTTGGCGTTTTTTCCTGCGAGATCCTTGGCGACTTGCAAAAATGCCTTGGCAGCGTGCGACAGCTCCGAATTTCGGCGATAGACGATGTTGAGCTTCCTTTGGAGCTTCATTTCCTTAACGGAAAGAGCCGCGAGACGGCCGCCTTCGATCTCGGCGGCAGCCGATAGTTTCGGGACCAAAGCAACGCCGACGCCTTTTTCGACCAACTTTTTAATAGCCTCAAGCGATGGGAGCTCGACTGAGATATTAAGGCCCGTTTTGTGTTTTTCAAACGATTCGATCACCTTTTGACGATATGGCGACGGTGCATTGTGAGCGACAAACGTCTCGTCTCCAAGGTCCTTGATCGAGACGGTTGGTTGTCCGGCAAGCTTGTGTTTGGGAGATGCGATCAGCACCAGTTCATCGGTCATCACGCTTACAGACCGCAAACTATCATCATTTGGCGTAAACGAAATGACACCCAGCTCGACCTCGCGGCCCGTGATCTGTTTTGGTATGCGGCTAGCGACACCGCGTTGGACCTCGATCTTTATTAGAGAATGCAAACGCCTAAATTCTTCGATAACGGGCAACAGATAAAAAACGGTGTGCTCATTAGCGCTTATCGTCACTTTGCCGTGTTGTAGGTTTCGCATTTCGACCAGAGCGGCCTGTGCAGTGTGTCTCAGATTGAGCATCTGCCGTGCGTAATCGAGCAAAACCTCGCCCGCAAATGTCAGCGTCCCGTCTTTGGTCGAACGGTCAAACAGCTTTTCGCCGACCTCTTGTTCAAGGCGTCTGACCGCCTGACTGATCGCGGGTTGGGTTCGGTTCAGAACCTCGGCCGCACGCGAAAAGCTGCGTTCGCGGGCTACGGCTACGAGCACTTCGAGCTGATTAATGTCCATAAGGGTATATTAGCAGAAGTTATAATGCGATTAAATCTATTAGACCCGCAGAGATCCCGTCCGCTAACGCTTAAAGTTCGAGATGAAAACTCGTTTATTTGTCACAAAAGATATAAAATCAAAGTGTCTTTTTATAAGGAATTAATAGATTTTATGGGCTTTTCGACCACAGCAATTCACGCCGGCAATGAACCGGATCCGGTAACCGGTGCCGTCAGCGTTCCGATCTATCAGACATCTACATACAAGCAAGAGGCTCTCGGTAAACCGACCGGCGGCTACGAATACGCCCGCACTCAAAACCCGACGCGCTCGGCGTTAGAGAAAAATATCGCGGCCCTCGAAGGTGCAAAATACGGCTTTGCGTTTGCGTCCGGCATGTCTGCGATCGACGCGACGCTCAAACTCGTTAAGGGCGGCGATCACGTTATCCTCGGCGACAATACATACGGCGGGACGTTTCGTCTCTTTAATCGCATCCTACGTGATTACGGTGTCGAATTTGATCTGGCCGATACATCGAATATTGCCGATCTCGAAAAAGCCTTTAAGCCGAACACGAAAATGGTCTTTGTCGAAACTCCGACAAACCCGATCATGACACTCACCGACCTCAAGGCCGTGTCCGATCTCGCACACGCAAACGGTGCCAAGGTCGTGTGCGACAACACATTTATGTCGCCGTATTTTCAGCGGCCGATCGAACACGGTGTCGATATAGTTGTACATTCGACCACAAAATATCTTAACGGCCACTCGGACAGCGTCGGTGGGTTTGTCGCGTTAAATGATGAAAAAGATGCCGAGTGGATAGGCTTTGTCCAGAACGGCATCGGGGCTATTCTTTCGCCGTTTGATTCGTTTTTGGTGCTTCGCGGCACAAAAACACTTGCCGTCCGTATGGAAGCCCATGACAAGAACGGCCGTGTGATCGCAAATTTTCTGGCCGAGCATCCAGGCGTGCAAAAAGTATATTATCCGGGCCTCGCGTCGCACCCGCAGCACGAGCTGGCAAAGCGTCAGCAAAGCGGTTTTGGCGGGATGGTGTCGTTTGAGACCGGCTCAATCGATAACGCCCGAAAGGTGCTCGAGGGCGTAAAGTTATGCACGCTCGGCGAAAGCCTCGGCGGGGTCGAGAGCCTAATTTCGCATCCAGCGTCGATGACGCATGCGTCCGTGCCCGAGGAAACGCGTGCTAAACTGGGGATCACCGACGGGCTGGTACGTATCTCGGTCGGGATCGAGGACGTTGAGGATATCCTCGAAGACATCGATCAGGCGCTTGCCTAACCGCAAAGTTTCAAGTTCAAAGTTCCAAGTTATGCTGGTTTCGTGGTAATTTGTTTGTTGACTCTGATTCTTGGACCGTAGATCTGAAACTGATTATTTATGTTCACTGTTGAGACACATGCCACCTCGCACATCGGCCGCGTCCGTAAGGGCAATGAGGACAATTATCTCTTGCTCAATATCGGCGGAGCCAAGGTCTGGACGAGCGATCAGGAGGACGGCGAATTTGTCATCGAGACGCAGAAATTTGAGATCGATGAAAACGGCGTTGTGATGGCCGTGTCCGACGGTATGGGCGGAGCCCTCGCGGGTGAGGTCGCCAGCACGATGGCGGTCGAAACGGTCAGCGAAAAGCTGCTCGATGACGATGTCGATGACACGCTTGGCGACGGTGATTTTGACCATCAGTTGATCGGACGTCTACACGAGGCAACCGTTTTTGCCAACCAGCTTATCCATCACCAAGGACGCACCGACCCGCAATTTCAGGGCATGGGCGCGACATTTACGGGCATGGGCGTGACGCCCGCCGCGGCTGATATCATCCAGGTCGGCGACAGCCGCGCGTATCTAGTGCGTAAGGGCAAGATCTATCAGGTCACAAAGGATCAGTCGCTCGTCCAACAGCTCATCGACGCCCAGCAAATATCACCCGAGGAGGCCGAAACTCACACATTAAAAAACGTTATCCTGCAGGCTCTCGGTGCCCAGAACGAGATCTATCCGGTTTCGGTCCGTATCACTCCGTGTCGAGGCGACGTGTTTTTGCTATGCAGCGACGGATTGTCCAATAAACTCTCTGCGGGAGATATGCAGAGGATCCTCGTAGAAAATTACGACGAGCTGCAAAATGCATGTGTCGAGTTGGTAAAACTTGCCAACGACAATGGCGGCGAAGACAACATCACAGTTGTTATTGCCAAATTTACGGGCGACGACCTTGCCGAACCGGTCGACGATCAGGTGCAGCTGGAGCTGATCGACCTTGGCGGCATCCACGATACTGCGGATCAGGGCATCGAAGATGATGACGAAGATACCGCAGAGATCGTCTAATAATTTCAAAACGAAAATGTTTTATCTAAAAAAGCCGTTGAGATTTGTTCCGTTACTGATCTTAACGGGCTTTTTGTTTTTAGGCTCAACGTTCGCCCAATCTGAGTTCAAACTCGATGGCATTATCATCGAGACGAACGCGA
This sequence comes from Chloracidobacterium sp. UBA3360, assembly GCA_002360555.1. Lineage (GTDB taxonomy): Bacteria > Acidobacteriota > Blastocatellia > Pyrinomonadales > Pyrinomonadaceae > OLB17. The sequence goes on along the minus strand of DEQS01000017.1, from coordinate 50,500 downwards.
AGCATATCGATCCGGCTGCGTTCAAGGCAAAGATTACGTTAGCCTTCGATCTGTTAAAAACAAAAGCCCCAAACGACTATGCGACGATGAAATCGCTGATCGGCAAGATCCGTGCTTATCAGGCAAGCGGAGCTAATTTTAATGAAGACATAATGACGATCGATATCGCCAAAGCGACATTTGACGCATCGCTCGAATGGCTTACGAGCGTGCTTGCTCATGAGACGACGCACATAAAGAAATACAAGGATACGGGAAAAAAATTTGGCGACGCTCACCTAATGACCGATAAGAAAGCCGCTTTGCAGGTAATGATCAACGAAGAGCTTGATTGCAACAAAGTGCAGCTCGGCGTCTTGGAGCGGGTCGGCGGGGCTAAATATGAGATCGATTATCTTAAAGCTCAAAAGGGAGACCATTTTGATATTGATAAAGACGGCGATTACGACATGGACGATTACAAAGGCAGGAAATGGTAGGCCCTATTCCTGACGCCATTCGGGCAGTTCGTTAGTAACTCTTTTTACATAGATCGACGAACCCTTGACCTCGACAACCTCAACTTTTTCACCCTCAACTAGAGTTTCGTCACCATCGACCGGATATGCCGTCCAGGTTGACCCAAATACCTTTACCGCACCTTCGTTTAGCGCTCCTTTGCTCGCTATCGTGACTGTGCCGACCTTTCCGGGAAGGGAATCGACGCCCATTTTCATCCGGTCGGATTCGCCGTGAGCAAAGTAATTGGAAAAGATCGTTCGCGACATCGCCGTAAGGACCACCGAGACGACCGCAAACGTTAAAAATTGCCACCCGAACCCAAGCCCGGTAAAACCCACAAGAGCCGCCGCCAAAGCCCCTATCCCAAACCACAACAGCACAAACCCAAGCGTAAAGATCTCAGCGACGATCAGCCCGACAGCCAACACGAGCCACAATATCCAGGTAATTTGTTCCATAAGATCAGGCGGTGAACGCCTAAGTTCAATATACACGAATAACAGTGGGAACAGGAGAGGAGGTGAAGAGGCGTACGGGAGATATGTTAATTTGGCGGTCTAGTTGCCTTTTCCCCTTCTCCCCTCTTCCCCTCCTCCCAACTGAGTGTTAATCTTTTAAATCGTGCTGGGGTGGCGGAATTGGTAGACGCCCAGGACTTAAAATCCTGTGACCTTAGGGTCGTACGGGTTCGATTCCCGTCCCCAGTACCATCAATTTTTTCAATTCAAAATACGAGCTTTGAGGTTACGATGCTGAAATATTTTCTTCGCTCGATCTGCCTGATATCCGTTGCGTTGTGTCTTGCAACGCTTACGTTCGCCCAAAACGATCCTAACGAACTCAGCCGCTGGCACCAACAGGCTCGCAACGTCACCATCACCCGAGACGATTGGGGTATCGCTCACGTTGTCGGTAAAACTGATGCCGACGCGGTGTTTGGTGCGATCTATGCACAGGCGGAGGATGATTTTAACCGCATCGAGACAAACTATCTCAACGCTATTGGCCGACTTGCCGAGGCGGAGGGCGAAAAAGCTATCTGGAGCGACCTGCGGCAGAGGCTCTTCATTGACGACCAAGAGATCAAACGGCAGTATCTCGAAAGCCCCGAGTGGTTGCGAAAATTGATGAACGCATGGGCCGATGGCCTGAACTACTATCTTGCAACGCACCCAAGCGTAAAACCGCGGGTTATCACAAAATTCGAACCATGGATGCCGCTCACTTTTAGCGAGGGCAGTATCGGCGGCGATATTGAATCGGTCGATCTGGGCAAGTTGCGGGCGTTTTACGACAAAGGATTTGTCGCAACGAACGAGCCGATCGATTTTACCAAAGAGCCGACAGGTTCTAACGGCTTTGCTATCTCACCATCGAACACCAAAAACAAAAAGGCGTTGTTGCTGATAAATCCGCATACGTCGTTCTTTTTCCGCTCGGAATTACAAATGACGAGCGGCGAGGGTCTCAACGCGTACGGGGCTTCGACTTGGGGGCAATTTTTTATCTATCAGGGTTTTAACGAGCATTGTGGCTGGATGCATACAACGAGCGCGGCGGACAGGATAGATGAGTGGATAGAGACGGTCGAGCAAAAGGACGGCAAAGTGATCTACAAACACGGCACAGCGGAGCGCCCGATGACCGTGCGGGAAGTTTTGGTCAAGGTTAAGACCGCGTCCGGTATGACGGAACGCAAATTCTCTACCTTTCGCACTCATCACGGCCCGATCGTGCGTGCAATCGGCGATAATTGGATCTCGGTCGGGCTGATGAACGAGCCGGTCAAAGCCCTGATGCAATCGTACGGGCGCACAAAGGCAAACAACTATAGCGAGTTCAAAAAGGTGATGGAGTTACAGGCAAACTCGTCCAACGCGACGCTTTATGCTGATGCGGACGGTAATACAGCTTATTTTCATCCAAATTTTGTGCCCCGTCGTGATTCAAAGTTTGACTGGACAAAACCCGTCGATGGCAGTGATCCGGCTGCCGATTGGAAGGGCCTGCTCTCTTTCGATGAATTGCCAAATGTTAAAAATCCGGGCAGCGGCTGGGTCTATAACAGCAACAATCATCCATGGTCGGCGGCCGGCCCGAGCAGCCTAAAAAAGTCCGATTTTCCCAAATATGTTGATAACGGGGTTGAGACCGCACGCGGCCTGCATGCCATCAGAGTTTTGAAAGATAAAAAAGACTTCACACTCGAAACACTGAGAGATGCTGCCTATGACAGCTATCTGCCGTGGTTCGAGACGACGATCCCGGCACTGGTCAAGGCTTGGGACGCTCTGCCCGCTTCTGATCCGATGAAGGCCGCATCGGCCGGACAGATCGCGGAATTGAGAAAATGGGATCTGCGATGGTCGGTCGAGTCGGTGCCGACATCGCTGGGAAATTTTTGGGCAGATGAAATTATTAAAAAGATCGGTGCAGCGGCGATGGGATCGGGAATGTCGTTTGAGGATTACATCGCGACCAAAGCAACACCCGACCAATTGCTGCAAGCTCTTTCGGCGGCTTCAAATAGATTAACTGCGAATTTTGGTAAATGGCAGACGCCGTGGGGCGACATCAATCGATTTCAACGCATAACCGGCGATATCGTGCATCCTTTTGACGACGCCGCTCCGAGCATCCCCGTCGGATTTACATCGGGCAATCTCGGTTCGCTTGCCTCGTTCGGAGCGCGTCCCTACAACGGTTCGAAAAAATGGTACGGCACAAGCGGCAATAGTTTTGTCGCCGTCGTCGAGTTTGGCAAAACGGTGCGTGCCAAGGCAGTTACGGCCGGCGGCGAATCGGGTGATGTTAGATCAAAACATTTTAACGATCAAGCTCTTCGATATTCGACCGGCAGCCTTCGCGATGTCTATTTTTATCCGTCGCAGTTAAAGGGCCATACGGAGCGGACGTACAAACCCGGCAATTAGGCACAGCAATTGCCATTACATTGGCGGAGGCTACGCTCATGAAACTCAAATTTCTATCTATCGCAATATTTTCCGTATCTCTTTTTGCCCTGACGACGTCTGCCCAATCTCGTGCTTTGCTAAACAGGGCACAAAATGTGACAGGTGACACTTTTAGCGTTTCGGTCAATACGCCAAAGGGAGCAAATGTCTACGCCGTTTCAAAACCCTCTGCGGCTATGCTCAAAGCTATCGACAAAGGCCTTAGCGACCTTTTTGCCGTTGCACGTAAGAATAATTACCGCAGCCGGTTAAATTACAGCGATTACTCGATTTTCATTGCTAAATCAGACCGGACCAAAGACAGTCAGGGCAATTATTCGCCAGACATCGCCGTCGGAGCTGCTCAATACGCCGGTTCAGTTTACGACCAGGGCGGATTTATCTACGCTGCGGGGATGGTAATCGGGTACACTCCGTGCGGGTTCGTCATCGCCGAACACACTAAGGATCTAAACCGCGTTTCCGACGTTGTCCGTTACGAGGGCGAGCACCTCGTCCTATATCACAATGACCGCCAGCGTTATTTAGATACGGCTGACCATAGCAAAGGCGGCGGACACCCTATACTTCAGTAGGCAGTGGCAGTCGGCGGTGTCGTATATCGTGCATTAACTAACCATACGGTGATAAAAATCGCCCCTCTGATACAACTTTTACCCGAGAAATGCCTTCATATAAAGGCATTTCTTTTTTTGCAGCGTTATTTTTTGTAGTGGCACATGCATTGCATTATTGCTTGGCGGGTGGACGAAAAGCCCGCGCGAGCCGGAGGGTGTTGATGGACTTCAAAACGGCAGCGGTTCGAGGGATAGCGGTTTCGTTCTTGCTATTTGCAAATTCAATATTGGCCGCGGCACAGGCCGATTCGATCTATCAGATCCCGGCGGGGACGCGGATACGTTTGAAGTTGGATGTCGAGCTTAGCTCAAAGGTGGCGGGCGTCGGTGACACCTTTACGACGGCGGTCGCAAAGCCCCTAATGATCCGCGACACGATCGTTCTGCCGGTTGGTACGGTCATCGAGGGACGAGTGACAAGCGTTTCGGCGGCGGCATGGGGCGGGGCAAATGGACGGCTTGAAGTCGTTTTCGAATCGCTCAGGCTTTTTAAGACCACGCCGAGAAAGATCGATGGCGAGCTAGTCAAAAAGCTGGAGTACCGATCATCGTCGCTGACAAATGCGCTGACCATCGTTGGTGGAACGGTTGCCGGAGCTGTACTCGGATCATTTACCAAATCGAGCAGCGGTGCGTTGCTTGGAGCAGGTATTGGAGCCGGAGCGGGAACCGGAGTCGCACTCTTTCGCAAAGGCAAAGACGTGCGGATCCAAAGGGACGAGGAATTTGAGATCGTCCTGAAAAAAGACGTGGTGCTGCCGGTATTGGATTATTGAAAATTATAAGTTTGGCCGTTGGCGAGAACCGTCGGCCATTTATGGAAAAGCCCGACGTGAAGGGGAGAGCACGTCGGGCTTTTTCTATTTCGACGGTTTTGCTGTGGACTTTGAGAGTCGAGCGTCGGCGACCAATTTACGCACCTCTGCCGATAGAGTCGGGATGTGAAAAGGGATTCCGTTTGCGATGGTCCACTCGATCCCGCCGCCGCGAACCACCTTGCCGTCGCGGACAGTATCCGTGCCGGTCGGATATAACGCCTTAAAATTTTCAAGCGGATTGCCGTTGACGACGATCAGGTCGGCTTTGTACCCGACGCGGATACGGCCGAGTGTATCTTCTTTACCAAGAATTTTTGCTCCGTTCGATGTCGCGTGTTGGACCACTTTCAGCGGATGAAATCCGGCCTCTTGATGCAGCTCAAGTTCGCGGATCAGCCCGAAACCGTACATCTGATAGATAAATCCGGCATCCTCGCCGGTGCCGATGAGGCCGCCTTTTTCCTCAAAATCATAGACGGCTTTCATCCAGATGCGGTAGTTTTCTTTCCAATACGTCTCGTCGGTTGATGACCAGCCGATAAAATACGAACCGTGATTGTCCGGATTTGGTTTGAAATATTCTTCGAGCACGGGATGCAGATAATCGGCGTACGCAGGGTTTGTTTGTGCCCGTTGTAGGTCGCGAGAGGCTTCGTATATGACGAGCGTCGGGTCCCAAGCGACATTTGCAGCGACCATGGCATCGAGAACCTTATCCAAATTTGCCGGATCTGCCTCCCGCCAGAGACGGCCGGCGTAGCGAAATCGATCGACCTCGTTATTGTAATTGTATGTCGAAGGAAAGTTCTGCCTGCCGCTCTCGATCGCCGCGTCGGGGATGCCGTACCAATGCTCGATGCTCGTCGTGCCAAATTTGATGTCGTCCCAAGCATTTGTTTCCTCGACGCCGACGTGATGCATCACACGCATGCCTTGTTTTTTCGCCTCGTCCATCATCGCCGCCATCAGATCGCGGTCGATGGTGTAGAGTTTGATGCCGTCAAATCCGGCGGCTTTTAGATCGCGAACCCGCTGGCGGGCCTGCTCGGCGGTCGCTGGTGTTGGTGCATCAAAGTAGCCGCCGTATGCGAATATCCTTGGGCCAACGAGCGTGCCTGCCGCGATCTGATCGCGATAGCCAAGCACCTTTTTCGACGCCCACGCGTCACGCACGGTCGTGATGCCGTTGATGAGCCACATCTTTGTGCAATATTCAACAGGCTGCGGCACACCGGCGCGTTCGTCCTGAGTATGGCCGTGAAGATTGATGAGGCCCGGCAGAACATATTTTCCGGTGGCATCGATGACGAGTTCATCTGCCGCGGCGGCTTTTGCTGGACCTGACGAAGCGATCCGCGTGATAACGTCATTTTCGATCGTAATATCCATCGGCCCCGCCGCCGGCTTACCGCTGCCGTCAACCACCATGGCATTGCGGACGATGATCCGCTTTTGCCGCTTGCCGGAAATTGCTGCAGGATTGCTTTGGGCAAACAATTGAATGCTGAACGAAAGGAGTAAAGTTATCGTGACGACGAAGCGTATTGACTTGATATTCATAAGTTTTACAGCAACTTAGCATTGAAACGTTGTGTGAGGCAAACATATCTTTTGCCGTTTTGCGGCGTCTGTGACAAAATATCTTTTTAATAACGCTCAATATTTTCAACAGGAAGGTTTAATAATGGCTGCAGGAAGAAATAAAGTTACGGTTGTCGGCGCTGGTAATGTAGGCGCGACTGCCGCTCATTGGATCGCCGCGAAAGAGTTGGCGGATGTCGTCCTCGTGGATATCGTCGAGGGAACGCCGCAAGGCAAATGTTTGGATCTTGCTCAGGCTGCTCCGATCGACGGTTTTGACGTCAAGCTCGTCGGCACCAACGGTTACGAAGAAACGGCAAACTCCGACGTGATCATCATCACCGCCGGGCTGCCGCGTAAACCCGGCATGAGCCGCGACGATCTGCTCAAAACCAACTCCGACATCGTCGGTCAGGTCACCGAACAGGTCGCTAAATACTCGCCCAATTCGATCATCATCGTCGTTTCAAATCCGCTTGACGCAATGGCACAGGTCGCGTTTCGCCGCTCGGGTTTCCCGAAAAACCGCGTGATGGGCATGGCCGGCGTGCTTGATTCGGCCCGTATGCGATGCTTCGTCGCCGAGGAACTGGATGTCTCGGTTGAGAACGTCACCTGCTTTGTTCTCGGCGGCCACGGCGACACGATGGTGCCGCTGCCGCGTTATTCGACAGTAGCCGGTATCCCGATAACTGAGCTCATCGCTAAAGATAAACTCGACGCGATCATCACCCGTACCGCCAACGGCGGAGCTGAGATCGTCGGTTTGCTCAAGACCGGTTCGGCGTACTACGCACCGTCGCTCGGAGCGGTTGAGATGACCGAAGCGATCCTCAAGGACAAGAAAAAGATCCTGCCCTGCGCGGTCTTTCTCGAAGGCGAATATGGCGTCTCAAATCTCTTCGTCGGTGTGCCCGTCAAACTCGGCAAAAACGGCATCGAACAGATCATCGAGATCAGCCTGACCAACGACGAACGCACGGCTCTGCACAAGAGCGCCGCCGCCGTTCAGGAACTGGTCGATATTCTTAACGTTTGATCTATCAAATTTCAGATCTGAAATTGGGGAAGGCTGAAAGCCTTCCCTTTTTTTGTTCAATTTTCATTCAACTTGACCGATTCTGTCAGTCACACTGACCGAATTTCATTCACGACAAAAACCCCTAAAACGCACTAACCCCAATCAATACAACACATAACACTTTGGCACAGGTCTTGTATTAAAGATCGCGAGCGGATACGTCCGCATATTCTCTGCCCCGGAATAGGAGCGATTAAAGTTATGAATCTTCCGATCTTTGATTTTACGACGACACGTAAGTTCGCTGCGATAGCGATCCTTGCGTCGTTTATTTTCACGAACGCCTTTGCGGTCGGAGCACTTCGCGGTGAAAGAACAAGTCCCGTGACGGTTTCGGCTGCGACGGCAAAATACACCACTGACCTGACTCAGCTTGGCCGTGAAGGACGCCTGAGTGAGGACCTAAACTATGAAAAGGAGACCACACGCCTTATCAAAGTGTTAGCCGAAGGTGGCAGCCGTCAGCCGGTGATCGTTGATGAGGATGCGGCCGTGCAGGCGACGATCGTCGAACAGGTTGCTTTACGTATAGCTAAAGGAGCCGTTTCTGAAAAGTTGGCCAACAAGACGATCCTCAGGGTCGAGACGGCTACGCTCTTTTCAAACGCCAAGACACAGCCTCAGATCGCTGCCATCGTCAATGCAATCGCAAATGACGCGGCAGCGTCGAACGGACAGATCATCTTGTTCGTTGACGAACTCACGAGCTATGTCGGAAAAAATTCGGCGGAAACAAATCTATTTAACCTGATCGCTGAAGGCAAGATCGTCATTGTCGGCGGCAGTTCGGTCACGGCTTATGACGAGAATATCGCGTCGCAGCCCGACGTTGCCAAGCATTTTGCGGGTATTTCAGTTTCGGGCCAAGCGCAGAATTCAGATTCGGCTGTGGCAAAAAATGATCGTGACAGCGGTTATCGCGGCGACAATGTCTCGCCGGACCTTCGCGAAATGATGGCGCAGGATCCAAGCGGCAACACTCGTGTTGACGTTATCTTGCAGGCCAAGGACGCTGACAATGCTGCACTTCGCTCGCTTCTCGCCAGCGGACAGGCACGCATCGCGGACCGTATCGGCAAAGACGACACGCTCGTAGTCAATCTGCCTCTATCGACGGTCAGCAATCTTTCAACCAGCGGCCTGATGAACTATGTTTCGCCTGACCGCCCAACGACCATCACCGCTGCCGGACACGTCGAAGCAACGACCGGCATCGAACTCATGCGCGATCAACCGGCTCTCAACGGCCGGCCGTCTTACAAATTGGAGGGCGATGGGATAGGTGTCGCGATCGTAGATTCCGGTATCATGGCATCGCACAATGGATTTAAGGATCGCATCGTCGCTAACGTCAATTTTACAACCTCATCGTTGACTGACACTGTAGATGGTTTTGGCCATGGATCTCATGTTGCAGGTTTGGCGGTTGGTAATTCGGGAGCCAGCGGTGGTGCTTACAAAGGTGTTGCAAGAAAAGCAGATATTATCAGCGTCAAAGTCCTGAACAATCAGGGCGTTGGCAATACGTCATGGTTATTAAATGGCCTCAACTGGATCCTGACGAACCGCACGACCTACAACATCAAGGTCGTCAATCTCAGTCTAGGTACGACCGCTGTCGATACATATACAAACGATCCGGTTTGTCTAAAGGTCAAACAGCTTGCTGAGGCGGGTATCGTTGTTATCGCGGCGGCCGGAAATCTCGGCAAAAACAGTCTTGGCCAGAAAATGTATGGCCAGATCCACAGCCCGGGCAATAGCCCGTACGCGATCACAGTCGGAGCTTCCAATTCATTAGGCACGTCCGGCCGCAGCGACGACACAATGGCGAGCTTTAGCTCACGCGGGCCCACACGCAGCTACTATCGCACGTCGAACGGCACCGCCGTTTATGACAACCTGATCAAACCCGACATCGTTGCTCCGGGCAATCGGCTTATCTCGTATAAAGCCGCCAACAACAAGATGTCGCTTGAGAACCCTCTGCTAAACCTCGATTCGACCAACGGTAACGATTCGATGATGTACATGAGCGGCACCTCGATGTCGGCTCCGCTGGTGGCTGGTGCAGCGGCGCTGTTGCTCCAAGTCAATCCAAATCTAACGCCTGGTATGGTCCGAATGATCATGCAGTATTCGGCACAGCCGGTCGCTAACGCAAATACTTTCGAACAGGGAGCAGGACAGCTCAATCTCGAAGGTGCGGTCCGCCTGGCTCGGTCGCTTCGTACGGATGTCGATTTCCAGACACTGACCAAAGGAGCCACTACGGTTCCGACTGGTTGGGCGATGCCTACTACGTCGAGCACCATCGGCGGAACGACTTTCCCGTGGGCACAGCTTGTGACGGGTAAATTTACTTCGATCACAGGTGCAAACCTTGTGTCGCAGTTTCAGAGCGTGTACAAACGCGAAAACCTGGTCGGCATGGGTGTTAATTTTGCCAACGGTAACTTCTCGCTAAATACATCGACATACTTCACATCCGGTTTGACGATCAACCGCCACGTAAATAAGAGTAACGGTACCGCCCTCGGGGCCGGAACGCTGTATCTTTCGTATGGTGTGCTCGTTGGCGACGGAGTGCTCGTAGGTGACGGAGTTCTGGTAGGCGACGGAGTTTTAGTCGGTGACGGAGTTCTAGTCGGCGACGGAGTTCTAGTCGGTGACGGAGTTCTGGTAGGCGATGGTGTGCTTGTTGGTGACGGAGTTCTTGTCGGCGACAGCGTATTGCTCGGTGATGACACACCCGCAATGCAGTAACGTAGCAAATAAAAGTAATAAGGAGGATAAAACGATGCTACATCCTAATACTGCAAAAACAAACGAAATAACCCGCGATCAGCTCGCACCTGTCTTGACGCTTACGCCTGACATGTCAAAAGTCAGGGAGTTAAGGGCTGAGGATACCGTAGAAGTTCAGGCTTTCTTATCGATCAGACCGGTCCACACTGTCGTTATGTCGAGTTTCATAATCGACAACGGCATCGAGAGTGACCTCAACAGAGGGAAATTCTACGGATACCGCAACGCGTCGGGATCGCTCGAAGGCGTTGCTCTGATCGGACATTCGACACTTGTCGAAGCCAGAACCGCTGATGCTCTTAACGCACTCGCATTCTGTGCAAGACGCGCTGAAACGCCGATCCACCTGATAATGTCGAGCGGAAATGACGCCGAGAGGTTTCATCTGCAGATGACCGGTGGAATGGCCGAACCGAGATTGAAATGCACCGAGGCACTTTTCGAGGTCTCATTTCCTTTCGCGGTCCAAAAATGCGAATGGAATATCGAGAATGCCGACATGAGCCAGCTCGAACAGGTCGCTGAAGCTCAGGCCGAGATAGCCTTTATCGAATGTGGTGTCGATCCTATGCTGAAAGACCGCGAGGGATTTCTCAAACGGGTCGCACGACGTATCGAGCAGGGACGCGTCTTTACGGTCTATAGCGAAGGCAAGCTGATCTTTAAGGCCGATATCATCGCCGAAACCACTGAAACGATATATCTGGAGGGCATCTACGTCCATCCCGATCATCGCGGAGCTGGTTTGGGGTCACGCTGCTTGGCTGCTTTAACGCAGCAGCTGCTTGGCCGCGTCGAGAATATCTCCATGCTCAGCAATGTCGACTTCACGGGTGCACATAGCAGTTTCGAGAGGGCAGGCTATCGCCGTTCGGATCAGTGCGTAACGCTATTTGTTTAGAATGATTTAATTCTGGACAAAAATGTTAAACGTGGGCATAATAGAGCTGGGCTTGTATACGCAAGCCCAGCTTTGTCCATTTTTGCAATGCAGCAAAACCCCTTTCCACTCGAGTCCGACCTCTCGTTTCAACCCCCTCCTCCAAACGAAGATAGGCTCTGTCTCCTCCGATCGTAAGATATGAGCGAACTGAGATCCGCAAATCGGTACATGATGACCGTGATCGTATTAGGAGCACTGTGCCTGATCGCGGCCGTTTTCCGTTTGCCGGTCGAACGGGCGGATGTTTACCTGCCGGTGCTGGCGGCATTGACCGTGATCGTTGGGTCTCGCGTGACGATCCAAATACCGAGATTCAAATCTCACGTTGCTGTTTCGGACACGTTCATCTTTCTGACGCTGCTATTGTACGGCGGAGAATTTGCGATCATCCTGTCCGCGGTTGAGGCCTTTGTTTCTTCTTGGAGATTTTGTAACCGCAAGATCACAGTTTTTTTCAATGCGATGGCGGTCGCCATTTCGACGACGCTAGTATTTAGTTTCCTGAAAGGCGCCGGGCTCTATACGCAAGAACAACTCCACGGCCATACCGGCAGCTTTACCAATTTTGTGGTCGTATTGTCAGTGATGGCGATGGGCCAATTTGCCGTTAACACATCGCTGGCTGCGATCTACGACGCTCTAAAAAGCTCGCTCCCGCTATGGGAAACTTGGAAATCCAAGTATATCTGGACGTTTTTCTCGTACTTTGTCGGAGCGATCGGAGCCGGGGTCTTGATCCAGCTTTCTGATTCGGCGGGCATCGGCGTTATTTTTGCGACGTTTCCGGTGATATTTTTTGTATTTCTGAGCTATCGGATGTACATGAAAAATATCGAGATCTCGATACAGCAAGCCGAACAGGCGGAGCAGTATGCGAAAATCCTCGAATCTCAATCCGAAGCCCTGCGCGAATCCGAAGAGCGTTTTCGCAGCGCTTTTGATCACGCTCCGATCGGCATCGGGCTATTGTCGCCGACGGGGTCGTGGCTAAAGGTCAATCAGGCTCTGAGTGACATCCTAGGTTACACCGAGAAAGATTTTCTCAATATGGATTTTCAGGCGATCACATTGCCGGATGATCTCGGTAAGACGCTCGTTAAGATCCACGAGCTGCTTTCGGGAAAGATCGCGAGTTGCCAAATGGAGCAGCGTTACATCCACAAATCCGGACGCATTGTCTGGACATCGTGGAGCGTCTCGTCGGCCAATGATTCTAGTTCGAAACAGCCAAATCTTATTTTTCAGCTACAAGACATAACCGACCGCAAATCGGCCGAACAAAAACTCCAGCACGAGGCGACGCATGATGTCCTGACGGGGCTGCCAAACCGTTTGTATTTCATGAACAAGCTAACGGCCGCGCTTGATCGGACCCGTAGCGTCGAGGGCTACAAGGCGAGCGTTCTATTCATCGATCTCGACCGGTTCAAATACGTCAATGACAGTCTCGGCCACGTGATCGGCGATCAGTTGCTCAGGTGCATTGCCGAGCGTTTGGGCGAATGCATGCGTCCGGCGGACACGGTCGCCCGGCTCGGCGGCGACGAATTTACTATCCTCGTCGAGGGCAAATATGAAATCAGCGAAGTGCTGCATATCGCCGACCGCATTCAGGAAAAATTTAGTTTGCCGTTCGATTTGAGCGGTCACGAGGTCTATAGCACTGCGAGCATCGGCATCTTGCACGCGTCGAAAAACCACCAATCATCCGAAGACATGATGCGTGATGCAGACATCGCCATGTATCAGGCAAAGCGGGCAGGTAAGGCTCGGCACGAGGTGTTTGACGAAGAGATGCACAGCATTGTTAAAGAAACGTTGCGGCTCGAGACCGACCTGCGCCGGGCGGTCGAACGCGATGAGATACAGGTCTATTATCAGCCGATCTACGACCTCACCTCAGGCCGGATCGAGAGCGTCGAATCGCTTGCACGTTGGTTTCATCCGGAGTTTGGGCCGATCTCGCCCAGCAAATTTATCCCGCTTGCGGAGGAGATCGGGTTGATCGACAAGCTCTGCGCCCAAGTTCTAAAACGTGCCTGCGGCGATATTGGAACTCTTAGTTCCGTCGAAAAATTACCTGTAAGCGTCAATCTGTCTTGTCGCCAGTTTAGCCAGGCAAGGCTGGTCGAGAGCATCCACGACATACTCGACGAGACCAAGTTTTCACCAAAAGATCTCAGGCTTGAGATCACCGAATCGGTATTTTTTGAGCATCAGGAACGAGCTGTTGAAACTTTAAAAGACCTGCGTGATAGCGGTATCGAGATCAATATTGACGATTTTGGCACCGGCTACTCAAACCTCGGTTACCTGCAAAAGCTGCCCGTCTCGGCGCTAAAGATAGACCGCACATTTGTCTCGATGATCGACGCCGACGGCAACAACGACGATATCGTCCGTGCGATCATCACTTTGGCGCGCAATTTTGGGCTCAAGGTAGTCGCCGAGGGCATCGAGACTGACGCGCAGCTCAACGTGCTCCGCAGCCTCGAATGCGAAGGCGGCCAGGGCTACCTTTTCGCCGCCCCGATGAGCATCGACAAGCTTGTAGAATTTATGGCCGAAAACGAACCCGCGTTTGCATCGCATTCGGCGTTCGAAAACGTCCCTGAAGCATCGCTGATCCAATAGGTAATCTCCCGACTTTAAGATATTTTGTTTTTTCTTACTTAGGATTTCCTTTGCGGCCTTAGCGTCTTTGCGTTAGATCGGCTTCCTCACGCCAAGCCGCAAAGGCCGCAGAGTAAAACGCAAAGGCCGTTCGTTTGACGAAACACCCGCAACGATCAACAATTGTTGGTAGTGACGCGTTATGTACCGTAGGCCAAAGTTTTTAGAGATCTTGCTCGAGATCCGCCAAGAGATGGCTCTCGAAGCCGATTATGACGTCGACCTGTTCGCCGAACGCGTCCGTGCGGGAAATGATCCTGTCGCGGGCATCGTCGATAAACCGTCAACTAACGGTGACGTGCGGCCCGCGAAAACCAAAGCTCCGGTCGAGCGTCAAAAGTCCGAAGCTAAATTGGCAAAAAGCTAGCCGGCGTCTTCGTGCCTACTGCTTTGTGCTGCTGCCTCCTGTAGCTATGTTTAGATATTTGGTCTCGATCCTGATAGTCCTGACCGCCATCACAGCGTCGGCGGGTATCTTTTTCCCTGATTACTGGGTCCACCGTTACGACGAACTGATCGCCCGTCAATCGCGAGTCTATCGGCTCGATGAAAAGCTCGTCTGGAGCCTGATCTACGAAGAGACTTGGTTTCGCGGCTGGAAGATCGGTGCGGCGGACGAGGTCGGTTTGATGCAGGTGACGCCCGTCGTCGCCCGCGAATGGGCAAAAGAAACGGGCCTTAAAGAATACGAAAAACAGGCCGCCGACAACGTCAAAGTATTTTTCTCCGACCCCGAACGCAACATCCAAACCGGCTGCTGGTATCTCGAAAAGCTCCGCGAACAATATCGCGGCCGCCCCGCCGAAACCGCCATGACCCTCGCCGCCTACAACGCCGGCCCCAGCCGCGTCGAAGAATGGACCAAAGACACCGACACCGCAACCCTCTCCGAACCCGATTTCGTCTCCCGCATCGCCATCCCCTCAACAAAAAACTACGTCTCCTCGATCCTCGACCGCTATCGTACGTCGACCACGCTGAAATAGGAGATCACCGCTTTCGGTCCGTCGGCTGTTCCTTTTCATTGCCCGCGGCTCCTTGAGCAACGAGGTCGAAATTTGTCAGGTCGTCGGTGATCTGTATGACCTGCGGTGTGAAGGTGAACCGGCGTGACGCGGCGCTGATGATGTATGTTTTGCCCGGTTCGACATCATCAAAGATATACTCTCCACGCGGGCCTGTGAGGACGTTCCTCGTAACGCCGTTTGTATCCACAAGCGATACGCGTGCCCCGCGGACTCCGCGTCCTTCTGCTGTCAAAACCCTCCCCGATACTTGCACGCCGGCGGCGGTGGAGCAGGCTCCGAACAATAGTGAGAAGCGTCTGACGTTGCCCGTAGTGCCTGAGGCATTGTCGCTGACGTTGAGCGTCCAGATGCCGTCGGCGGGCTCGCCGTTAAAGACGCTGAATTTGTCACCCGGCGAGTACGTTCCGGACCGGACGGTCGAGTTTTCTGAGCACTGCAGGTCGATAGGCAATATTGCATCATCGTTGAGCAGCACCTGTGAGAGGTTATCGTTATCGCATCCGCCGACAGCGGTGGTTCTCGACATACGGTTGATGAATGTCAGGCTGGTGCCTAACGGCGACCTAAGTTTAAACACGAGCTGGCCCACGTTGATGTGATCGACGCCTTGCAGCGCCGCCGCTCCGTTTGGCGTGCCGTCAAAGCGAAAATCGAGGTCGGTGACCGTGCCGATACCGCTCACGGTGATCGGAATATCAACACCGGCTGCGTTGTTGTCAGGAATGGCCACCGCCGAACCGGTATATGATGTCGCTATGCCGCAACTTGTCGGTGGTGCTAGTGCATTTCCGCAGACGAGTTTGAAATGGTCTTTTGTCCCGTTGAAACCGCTGGTGACGCCGCCGATAATGTGAAATTCATTGCCTAGAATTACGCCAGCCAGATGCTGGCGGCTTCGGTAAACATTGGGCAAAAGCGAGGTGCCGCCGCCCCACGTATTCGTCGCCGGATCTAATCTTAGTACGTCGGGACTCGCTCCGCCGGCGATCACTAAGCTGCCATTCAAAAAGCCCATCGCAAGAGAATTGTTAGCCGAAGGCAGATCCGTGACCGCCGCGTCGTTCCAAGCGTTGCCGACAGGGTCATATCTATATGCTTTTTGAGTAAAGCTGATATTACCGTCCGTACCGCCGGCTGAGTAGATAAAGCCTCCATCGACTGCCGTTGCGATCCAGCCTAACGCTCCGGCAGGGTAGTTAGCCGCGGCCGACCAAGTATTGCCGGCGATATCATAGGCAGAAACCGTAATGACGGCGCCGCCGACGCTTGTCGTCAATCCTCCGATCTTGTAGATCTTGCCGTTTACAAATGCTGCCGAACTTACCCAGGTAGCCGAAGGCGCATTTTGCATATTCGAGTATGTGTTCAGGACGGGATCGTAGCGGTAAAGCGTGTTGACGGTAGTGTTCGCAGCGTTGAGCCCACCGGCGATGTACAAATATGTGCCGTCAGAAGCCACGGCTGTTCCCCAGAGAGCGACCGGCAGCGGTGCGATCGCCGTCCATCTGTCGCCGTCAAACTTATAGGCGTTTGCCATGACCACATTATTGCTTAGGCCGCCAAAGCTAAATATGCTCGTGCCCTGTACGGCCGCGCCTTGATTTCGTATGTTGATCGGATATTGGACGTCGTTCGTCCACGCACAACCGGCAGGCGATGTCGCAAACGCGTCTGAGAAAACATAAGCGGCACCAAAAGAGTTGGCTGCGCCGGTCGAGCTTTCGAACAAGGCCCCTGCGATCACATCCTGGCCGCTGATGGCAACGCTGTGTCCAAACTGGTCGCTCGTTTCACCGTCCGGGGCGAACAGTTTCTTTTGCTCCGTCCAGACGCCGGCCGTTCGCGAGAAAACATATGCGGCACCTTGATCCAATACGGCACCGATATTTGCAAGCGAGGCTCCGACGACGATCTTGTCTCCTTCGATATCAATGCTGTTGCCAAATCTGTCGGCAAAATAACGGTCTGACGCGGTCAGCGTTTGCTGTTGAGACCAGACGGCAGAGCTGCGCGTAAATATATATACAGCGCCTTGACCAAAATCGGGACTGCCGGCGTCAGCGTAATCAGTATTTGCGAGAGCAACGGTTTCGGCATCTATCGCCACAGTTTCGGCAAATCCGTCCTCAGTTGCGGGGCCAAGTATCTTCTGCTGCTGAGACCAAACGCCGCCGCTGCGGACAAATACATAGGCCGAACCCTGACCGAAATTGGGCGTAGGCGGCGGCCCGATGTCAGCGTCGGGAACACCGATGACGACAGTATCGCCACTGATACCGACATGTTCGCCAAAATGGTCGTCGCCATAACCATCAGTAACAGTGAGTTTTTGTTGCTGGGTCCAGGTAACTCCGCTGCGGGTAAAAATGTACGCGGCTCCCTGATCGGTGCCGACCGAGCCCGCATGATTTTGGGCACCCGCGATGACCGTGTCGCCGTCGATCGAAACCTCGCCGCCGAGCTGGTCTCCGCTCGCTCCGTCCGCAGCAGTTAGTTTCTGCTGCTCGGTCCAAACATTGCCGCTGCGGGTAAACACATACACCGATCCCTGAGAGCCGTTGCCGCCGATGGTATCGCTCCGCAAACCTACCACCAGTGTGTTCCCGCTGAGGGCGATCTCCTCACCAAAACTCTCACCTGCCGTCCCGTCAGAGGCTGTGATCCTCTGCTGAAATGTCCATGTCGAACCGGTCCGCGTGTAGAAAAGGACCGATCCTTGGTCCGAATTTGCACCAACATCGTCCAAATGTGTACCTACCAGAGCAAAGTCGGGGCCTATCACGACACTCGATCCGAGCCGCGCATTGTTTTCACGCGTCGGATCCACGAGCTTTTGTTGCACGCCAAAAGCCTGCGGAGCATCCGGCTGTTTGTCATCAAGGCCAGTTAGATCAGATGCGGACGCCGTCCGTAAATTGGGCATCAACATTGCGGCAGTGATAACAAAAGCCCCCGCTAAAACGGTGAAAATTAGGACGAAAATTCGGGTCTGGCGTGTGATTTTCATGACGGTCATTCCTTGTGCATTGATATTTGGATCTATTGGTTTTGATCTCTGATTACACATGCGGAAAAACTAAGAAAAGTCGGACAAATTTTCTGTAAAATTATTCGAAATATTCACCGCGTGGCTCGTCTTTTTTATTTTCGGCGGTGATTTGTTCTAATTGTTTAATGCAGATACATGCCGCTGAGTACGTTTTGCTCATCTCGTCCGAGCCGATTCTGGGCGGTGCCGTTGCGATCGACCGTGACAAAATCGTTGGTGTTGGGACGCGGGATGACATCGTGTCTCAATTCCCATCGGCTGGCCTGACGGATCATGGAAACGCGGCGATCTTGCCGGGCTTTGTAAATTGCCATTCGCATCTTGAGATCACGTCGATGCGGGGAGCACTGGATGATGTCGAGCACGATTTTTCGGCGTGGTTGTTAAAACTAAATGGCTTGCGGGCAGAGCTTTCGGACGAAGATATCGTCGCGGCGGCAGTTGCGGGTGCAACCGAAGGTGCTCGGGCAGGCGTCACCTGTTTTGGTGACATCGGACGGATGGGACACGCCGGGCTGCACGCTCTTAAAACGGTCGGGTTACGCGGGATCGTGTTTCAGGAGACGGAATTCTCCCCGGACAACCGTACGGCGGAGGAAGATTTTCTAAAGCTTGCTACAAAGTTCGAAGAGTTGAAAAGCGAAGAAACAGACCTCGTAAAGGTCGGCCTCTCACCGCATGCTCCATATACGGTCAGCTCGCAGCTTTTTGAATTGCTCGCTCAATACGCGATCCTCAACCGCGTGCCGCTGACGATCCACGCCGCAGAATCTGCGGACGAACATGAGCTGCTGTCGCAAGGCACCGGATTTTTTGAGGGGATCTATGAAAAGTTTGGCGTTGAATGGCAGAGTCCGCATTGCACGCCGATCGAATATCTCGAACGCCTTGGCGTTCTCTCGACCCAACCGCTGCTAGCTCATTGCGTTAAGGTCTCAACCAGTGACATTGCAAAAATTGCGGCCAACGGAGCAAAGATCGCCCATTGCCCAAAATCAAACGCCAAATTCGGCCACGGCTACGCGCCGTTTGAGCAGTTTTTGGATGCGGGAATTGCGATGGGCTTAGGGAGCGATTCGGTGGCGAGCAACAACGTCTGCGACATGCTCGAAGAATCACGATTCGCCGCCCTCATCGCGAGAAACCGCGAAGGCAGCACGCGGTTCATCCCCGCAAAGGAAATGCTCGAAACCGCCACCCTCGGCGGAGCCAAAGCCCTTGGCCTCGACGCTGAAATTGGCTCGCTCGAAACCGGCAAACAAGCCGACATTGCGGTCATCTCGCTCACCCATGCCGCCCAACAACCAGTCAGCGATATCCACACGGCACTCGTTTTTGCGTCAAATGCGCGAGATGTTGTGATGACAATCGTCGCCGGAAAAATTGTTTACGCCGCCAGCTAACGCGGCGTAACCTCGTATTCCGGTTTGGCCGCTCCCATTATCCATTTATCGAACCAGCCGACGATGTGCTGCAAACGTTCAATGCGGTGCCAGGGTTGGCCGGAGCGGGAAAGCTCGTGACCCTCGTTCGGAAAGCGGACCATGACGGTCGGGATCTTGCGATATTTGAGGGCACGGAAAAGCTCTTCGCCGCCTGCGGCTGGAGGCGTGCGCCAGTCGGCCTCGCCTAGGATGAACATCATTGGTGTCTGAATATTTGCGACATGCGTGATCGCCGACCGCTCTTTGAATCCGGGGTCTTCGAACGGGGCACCTTTGAACCAGCTCGGTTGAAACTGTGCGAAATCCGCCGTGTACCACCAGTTTGACCAGTCGGAGATATCACGCTGCGACACGGCTGCAGCAAAGCGGTTCGTTTTTGTGACGGCCCAGTTGGTCAGCACGCCGCCGCCGCTGCCGCCGGTGATCCCGAGCTTTTTCTCGTCGATGTAGCCGCGTTTGATGACCTCATCGACCGCGGCCATGAGATCTTTGTGATCGTCGCCGGGGTAGTTGTGCTGTATGATGTTTCCAAAATCCTGCCCGTAACTCGTCGAGCCGCGAGGGTTTGGATAAACGACGACATAGCCTTTGGCGGCCATCCATTGAAACTCGTGGTCAAATACATAGCCATACGCCGCGTGCGGGCCTCCGTGGATATTGAGGATAAGCGGATATTTTTTGTTCGGATCAAAATTGGGCGGTTTTTGAACCCATGTTTGCACCCGTTTGCCGTCAAAGCTCGTGTACCAGACATCGTCGGGTTCGGTGAGATTGAGTTTGGCAAAAAGCCCTTCGTTGATCTTGGTCAACTGCTTTGACGCACCGCTCGAACGGTCAAGAATGTAGAGATCGGTGATAACGGTCGGCGTTGAACGCGTATAAATGATCTTGCCGCCGTCGCGGGTCGCTCTGTACGATAAAACGGCCTGATCGCCCTTCGTAACGTCGCTCATCTTTCCGGTGGCGGCATCGAACATCCCAAGATTCGCCCGGCCCTCTTTGGCATAGACGCTGATGATATTTTTACCGTCTGGCGACCAGGTCAAACCGCCGCCTCCGCCCGCACGTGGCGGAGCCTGATCGCCGCCAACACCGCCGCCAACGTCATAATCGAAACCGGTCGTGAGATTTTTTGGCTGAGCGTTTGCGGCAACATCGAGAACCCATAGGTCCGGTTGAGTATATGATTGAACCGGTTTGATCGCCGCCGAGGCTGTAAATGCAAATTTCTTGCCGTCCGGACTGAGGCTCAATCCGCCGACGCCCAACGCGACTTTGGTCAACAACGACGGCTCGCCGCCAGCAGACGGGACGCTGTAGATCTCGGTGTTTGGTGTTTCCTCGTAATACTGCTCAGCCACCCTGTTGGTCGTGTAATAGATCTGCGACCCGTCACGCGACCAGACAAAACCGCCTTCGTTATAGCTGCCGCTCGTCAATTGCTTTGGCGTCGGCTTATCCTCAGGGCTGCGCGGAGCGGCGATGACCCAGAGATGGTTTGGATGATTGTTGTCGATATACCCGCCGCCGTCAGCACGATACACGGCACGGGTAATTACGCGGACATCGCTCTCGCGGCCGTCAGCGGGAGTTGGAGCGGGTTTGCCGCCACGGGCGATCTCTTCGGCGTTTTGCGAGTTGCCAAATGAGATCCATTTTCCGTCGGGGGACCAACTCAGCGAGTTAACGCCGCGAGGCAGAGTCGTTACTTGCCAAGAATCGCCGCCGCTCATCGCGAGCATAAATAGCTGCGGTGCGGCCGTCGGTCCCGGCTGATCGCCGCTGCGGACGAACGCGAGATATTTACCGTCCGGCGACCAACGCGGCGAAGTGTCGCGGCTAGTACTGGTCAGCCGTCGCGGTTCGTCACTGCCCGATGTTGAGACGGTCCAGATCGACGTGTCGTAACCGGTCTTCGCGGTGTTGACGGTCACTTTTACGAAAGCGACCGTTCCACCATCAGGCGATATTTGCGGGTCGGCGACCCATGCAAAATCAAACAGGTCTTTCTCTGTGATGTTGCGTTTTTGCGCCGAAGCCGTAACGGCAAATACAAGGACAACGATGGACAAGCGGACGAGGATCTTTCGCATACATGCTCCTTTGGATCAGCTGGATTTGAGAAAACTTATACGGCCAGAATACCAGTTTGGTTATTCTTTTCAAGACGAGCGGCTATTGCTGACGCGCCTTTAATGCCAATTCGAGTTCGTTTTTCAGATCGGCAACCGTCCATTCGTTACCGGGTAATATCTTTGTCACCTTGCCGTCGGGGCCGATCACCGCCGTCCGCAAACTATGGTTGATCTGAGTCTTATCGTTTTGATCGACCTCGTATCTGAGGCCAAAGAAATCGGCGATCTTTTTGACCTCGGCATCTTTGCCGACGGCGAGTTGCCACACGTCAAATTTCGCTTTCGGGTCGTTGCCCAGATAACCGATACCGTAAGAACGAAGCTTTTCGGGCGTGTCATTTGCCGGATCGAACGATATTGAGAGCAGCCGGACTTTGTCCGTTAGCTCCTCGTTAGCAGCGATCAATTTTGCCGTGTCGCTGAACGCGGTTGACATCTTAATGCAGTAATCAGGCAGAGGGCACCTGGCGTAAATAAAGGTGATCGCCAGAGCTTTGCCCTTAAAATCATTGATCGCGACGCGTTTGCCGTCTTGATTGGTCAGTGCAAAATCAGGCACGCTCTGGCCGATCTGGGCAAAGTTTTCGTTTACCGGCGGTGCGGGCTGATTGGGATCAGCAGCTGCAATGATACCGATGTTTTCAAGGTAATACGGGTCTTTCCCGACGTTATCGACGACCAGCTCGGCACGTATCTCAGAGCCGGGTTTGAGATCATCCCAGACCCAATCCGCATGGATCGGAAAATCCATCGTCATTGCTTCCATATAGCCCTCGATCTTTTCGTGATCGATCTTGGCTTTTTTGGAGGTGCGGTCAGCCGAGACGACCTTGCCTTTTATTGGGTAGCGTTTGGCGGTTGCCGAGGCGTTAGAATTGGTGTCCGGCTTACAGGCCGAGAACAGAAAGATACAAAAAATAAATAGAGTTATCTTATGCATATATATTTTATAAACCTGGCGTTATCTTTTTCTTACTTAGGCTTTTCTTTGCGTACTTAGCGGCTTTGCGTTAAAGCGGTTTTTCTCACGCAAAGCCGCAAAGAACGCAAAGGGACGCAAAGCTGATACCAACTTTTATGACTCTAAACAATGATGTAACAACCGCCCGAAAATGTCATCTGGGCTTGAGTTGCTCGTCATAAATTAGCTGGTACATCCGGTAATTTGTCATCACGCGGTAAACGTATTCCTTTGATTGAGCAAACATTATCTCGGGCACATAACGCTCAGGCTGATTTGACCGCGAACGCGACAGCCAGCGTTTCATATTGTCTTCGCCGCCGTTATAGCTTGCCACAACCGCGTCCGGCTGTTGCGGAAACAGCGTAAACAGATCGCTCAGATATCTCGCTCCCAGCCTTATCGCCGTCGGCGGATAATAAAGCTCATCCTGGCGAAAATTGGTGCGGCCGAGCTCGCCCGCGACCTTGGTCGATGTTGTCGAGATAAACTGCATCAACCCGCGGGCAGCCGCATAAGATTTTACATCCGGCTGAAACCGCGATTCCATATGCATGATCGCGAGTATCAAACGCGGATCGACGTTGTAAGTTTCGGCCGCGTTTCCCAACTCCGTGTCGTACACCGCCGGATAGAGCAGCAGCAATTGGTCACGCGGGATTAGCTCGACAGGATAATCCGCGGGAATCTTTCGCCACAGCGGTTCGACAACCGCTAACGCCCGGTCACCGCGATCTCCTCGTGCGTAATACGTTGCCAGCGTGTTTGACGAGGTCGATCTTCCCGCTGCCTCAAGTTCGGGAGTAGCTTCGTCATAGAGGCCGAGCGAAAGAAGAGAACCTGCAGCGGTGGTTTGATCTTCGCTTTTTTTCTCGGGCGCCTTGATGTCGGGAACGCCGGAATATTTTGGCAGAGCTTTGATCGCGGCTTTAAGGACGCCGAGAGCGTTATTGCGGATGTCAGGTTTATCGGTCAGTCGCAGAATGCTCAGAGCATGTTTTCGACGAGTTTCGGCATCCTTTGCCTTTAGCCCAACGGTGAGCTGGCCGATCTTTTGCGTGACAAACGATCCTGCCGTATCCTCTTTCGCCATTTCGCGAAGCCGTTCGGTCGCCCGCCAGCCGTAATATTCCGCACGCCCGTCATGGATAGATAAATAGGTATCAACAGCCTCGCCGTAACGTTTCATTTGTTCGAGCGCATAGGCTTTTAGAAACGTGACCTCCGCCAACGTCGTGCCGCCGGGCGTTGTGCCGCCTAGATCGGCGACGGTTACGAGACGCTCGAGATTTGCGAGAGCGGCAGGCCAATCGGCGCGAGCAATATGGATGCGTGCCTCGGTAAATGTAGCTATGGTCTCAGGCAGTTTTCCTTTGAAAACCTCACGAGTTTTACCGCACCATTTTATCGCTTCGAGATCCTCACCCTGGTCACGATGGACATCGACGATGTTTAGATAGGCACGCTCTAGCTTTTCGTCCGCCGGATATTTTTCGATAAATTTTTGATACCGCTTGAGAGCCTCTTTATGCTTGCCGACTCGGGCATAGGCAGGTGCCGAAAGCAGCAGGGCGTCTTTCGCGGCGATGCTTTCGGGATACTGTTCCTGTAAGCGTTCGAACCATTTCAACGCCTCGACATAGTCGCCCTGTTGCGTAAAACCGCGTCCGATCTGTAGGATCGCGTCCTGTGCGTTCACGCCGTTAGGGAAATGTGCGACTATCGCTTCGAAATGCAGCTTGGCATCTGCAAAGTCACGGTTAAATTGGTAGATATTTGCCCGCCGCAAATGTTCTGTTTCGGCGAGGTCTGGGGCCTTTTTGCCGATATTTTCCACTCCGCCGTCGAGCAGATCGAGCCCCTTGGCGGCGGTTTGGGCGACGTCATCCGGCTGGGCAGCGTTTGGCATTGTCGCGAGCAAATTATTAAATATCTCACGAGCCACGTCGGCTTTGCCGGAGCGTAAGTTTGCCTCGGCGAGCAAAGCCTGATCTTCGCGAAGATTGGTTGAGTTCTTTTTTGACGGAGAATTCGAGCCGCCGTAACCGCCGTTCACGATTCTTATAGTTTCAGCATAATTCCCGCTTTCAAAATTATTCTTAGCAATGCGCTGCTGTGCAGGAGCGACGAGCAGGCTTTCGGGCGTCATCAGCACGATCTGCTGCAAATACAGCCGTTCGAGCATCAAGTTGCCGGTCGATCGGGCGATCTGTGAGAGGTGTTTTAGAGCGTATGCGGCGAGCAGGGAATCGCGGGCGGCAACATTTTGGTAATTCACCATCGCTAAGCCAAGCTGTCCGTCGGATTCCGCGTAGCGGGCGAGCAGGTAGTCGTAATTATTGGCTGTAAAGGCTTTCGGGTCGTTTGCGGCAAGATTTTGCAGGTCCGCAATGGCAGATGTGTGGTTTCCGGTTTCTGCCAATGCAATTGCATTCGCGGCCGGCCCTTGCGGAATAGCGACAACGGACATCACCGTAATTAAAAGACCCATGCCGATCCGACGTTTCATTAACCGGATTTTAGCAAAGTTTCGCTATTCGCGGTAAAATCAGGCCATAGCATTTATGACAACACGAATACTGAGCGGAAAGACTATTGCAGACGCGATCAAATCCGAGATCGCTACTGAGGTTAAGGCTATTGAGATCGAACACGGCTGGCGGCCGTGTTTGGCGGCAGTTCGCGTGGGACAGGACCCGGCGTCCGAGGTATATGTCGGCAATAAGGTAAAAACCGCTGCCGAACTCGGCATCATCTCCGAGCATCATCACCTGCCGGCGGAAACCAGCCACGCCGATATGTTGGCGTTGGTCAATGACCTGAACGCCAATAATGACGTGGACGGTATCCTCGTTCAACTGCCTCTGCCAAAACATATTGATGAGCGCGAAATACTCGAATCGATCGATCCGGCAAAGGACGTTGACGGGTTTCACCCCGAAAATGTCGGCAGGTTGTCGCTGGGTTATCCGTCGCTTGTCCCGTGTACACCTGCGGGCGTGGTCGAGATCTTAAAGCGTTCTGACATCGAGATCGCAGGGAAACACGCCGTGATCGTTGGACGCAGTAACATCGTCGGCAAACCGCTGGCAATGCTGCTCTTACAGGAAAATGCGACGGTGACCATATGTCATTCGCGGACGGCAAATCTGGCTGAGATAACCAGCCAAGCCGATATCTTGGTCGCGGCGATCGGCCGGGCCGGATTTATTCGCGGCGAACATATCGGCGCGGGCTCGACCGTCATCGATGTCGGGATCAACAATTTTTCAGACCTTGAAACCGCTCACGAGATGTTTCCGGCAGAAGATCTCGAAAAGCGTGTCGCAACGATCGAAAAACGCGGGAGCACTCTGGTCGGGGATGTAAATCCAAAGGATGCGATGCAAAAAGCCGCAAACTTTACACCCGTCCCCGGCGGTGTCGGGCTGCTAACGGTAGCGATGCTGATGAAAAACACAGTCGAGGCAGCAAAAGACCGAAGACGAAAATAGCCACAAAAGGCACATAAGACACAAAATAATGCCTTAGAATTTTGTGCTGTTTGTGCACTTTGTGGCCAATATACACTTATGAACTTTGAAGAATATCAATCCGAAGCGAGCCAGACGGCTCTATACCCGCGGCGAATGGAAAACCTCGAATACCCGACGCTCGGACTTGCGGGCGAGGCGGGCGAGGTTGCCAATATTGTCAAGAAAATCCAGCGCGATCATGGCGGCGTGATCAACGACGAGACGCGTACGAAATTAAAAGACGAGCTTGGCGACGTGCTCTGGTACATCTCGGCGTGTGCGGATGAACTTGGGCTGACGCTCGCTGAGGTGGCAGAATACAACGTCCAAAAGCTGGCAAAAAGACATAATCGGGCAGCCTAAATGTTAAAAGTAGGCCTCACCGGGTCGATCGCGGTCGGCAAATCTTTTGTTTGCGAGTGTCTTCGTGAACTGGGTTGCCACGTGCTCGATGCAGATCGCACCTCTCGCGATGTTGTGGCAAAGGGAACCGACGGACTGGCTGAGATCGTCACCAAATTTGGTGAAGAAATATTGCAGCCGGATGGCGAACTTGATCGCAAAAAGATGGGAGCGATCGTATTTGCCGATGAGGAAAAGCGGCAGTTGCTAAATTCTATCGTCCACCCGCGTGTTTTTGAGGCACAGAACAAATGGATCGAAGCGGTGGAGAAACAGGATCCCAATGGTATCGCCATAATCGATGCGGCCCTCATGATCGAGTCCGGCGGGTACAAACGCTTTGATAAACTTATTGTCGTCTGGTGCGAACCTGAGATACAATTGCAGCGTCTAATGGGCAGGGACGGTTTTGACGAAAATACCGCAAAAATGCGGATCGCAGCCCAAATGCCGCAGGACGAAAAGAAGCGTTTCGCCGATCATCTGATCGATACCTCCCAAGGGTTTGACGATACGCGGCGTCAGGTTGAGCGACTCGTCGCAAAACTTAAAAAAGCCTCGTAAAAGCACTAATGCCGGATCGGAACAAAATACTCGACCTTAGAAAACGAACAGCGACACTGGTTAGTGTCGTGGTCGCCGTGTTTTTTATCACGTCCTGTACGCAGATCGAACAACCCACTACCGCACCTTTTTTCTCGGGCACGCAACCGCCGCCGAAACAGGAGTTTCGCTGGAGCAACGGCAAGATGCCAAAGAGTTTTGACCCCGCACGTGCCGCCGCTGCACCGGAAACAGATGTCATCCGCGCCGTGTTCGAAGGGCTGACCGAGATTGACGCTAAAACGCTCGAGGCCGTTCCGGCCGCTGCCGAGAAATGGTCGGCGTCCGAAGATCTTCGCGAATGGACATTTCACCTGAGAAAAGACGCCCGCTGGTCGAACGGCAAACGGCTGACCGCCGAAAATTTTGTAACTGCGTGGCAGCGTCTGGGCACGCTAGGCAACAAAACTGCTCACCGCGAACTGATACAAAATATAGTCGGGCTAAAGGCAGAAAAGCCCGTTTCCGCACCTGCGGACTCACGAGATTTTCAGCACGATCCGGTCAAGACGGGTGAGACGCCGACGCAAAATCTTTCGGGAGTGACGAAACGTCAGGAACAGACCACACCCGACCAACCCGCAACCGATCTTGATGAAGGCATACCGCCGAGACAAGACCGCGTAGCGACCGCAAAGAAGACTGGCATCGAGGCCGTCAGCGATGTGATCTTGAAAGTAACGCTCGAACTGCCTGACAAGGATTTTCCAAAGCTCGTCGCAAATCCGATATTTCGTCCGGTCTATGGCGACGGAGCCGACTTTGAGACCCAACCTTTGAATCCAAAGGTCGTCACCAACGGACCGTTCGCCGTCACTGAGGTCGCAAAAGATGGCGTGACGCTCACGCGTTCGGATAAGTATTGGGACAAAGACGCTGTCAAACTTGAGCAGGTTCAGTTCGTTCAAAAAGAAACCGCCGAGGCCGCTCTTGACGCCTATAAAAAGGGTGAGATACACGCCGTCACAAACGCCGATTTTGAGCCTCTCGCCTTAAAGCTGCTTGCGCCTTTCGACGATTTTCGCCGGACAACGCACAGCGCGGTAAATTTTTACGAGGTCAATACAAAAAACGCTCCGTTCAACGACCGCCGCGTTCGCGAAGCTCTTGCGACATCTATCGACCGTGATCGTTTAACCGATGGCGAGCTTGAAGGTTCGACGCAGCCCGCCGCCGGATTTTTGCCATTGGGCGATAAGAAAGTTTCGCGGCTAGTTCTCGATGTCGAAAAGGCAAAGGGCTTGCTTGAAAAGGCCGGGTATCCGAACGGCGAAAATTTTCCGCAGATACGCCTCGTCGTAAACCGCAACGACACCCAACAACGGATCGCCAGATCGGTCGCCCGCATGTGGAAGACAAACTTAAACCTTGAGACCCTCATCATCGTAAAAGAATGGTCAGAGATCGAGGCCATCAAAACGAGTGGCGACTATGATCTGATCCGGCGGGGTGTTGTGCTGCCGACTGCTGACGAAATGGTCAGTCTGACGGCGGTGTTTGGAACGGCGGTTAAGACCACAAAGAGTGCTGAGACGGAGGCCAAATCCGGTGAATCTGACGCTGAGATGCTGGGACTGCCACTTGATAAAGATAAGAAAGGCGGGCCTTTCGAACCGGCTGACAGCGACGCTCCAAACGCCGCGCCGCCCGCGATCGTAATGTTGACCGAGGGCGATGCGATCTATGAGCTTAACGCCATACCGTTGTATTTTCCGATGTCGTATTCGCTCGTCAAACCCTTTGTCAAAGGATTTGAGATGAACGGCCTCGACGCGGCTTTGCTAAAGAACGTAAGCATCGACAGTAGCTGGCAACTAAACCAGTAGGGCCGTAATCAGAACTAACACTTTGATGGTTTTCCCCTGAACCTGGATTTAGTGTACATTAACGAAAAGTTCGCAAGCCTCATAATGAAGGACCCTCGCAGACTATCTCAATTCCTCGTCCTGATGTTTTGCATCGGCTTGCTTGTTAACGGATGTACCAGTTCGGCTAACAGCCGTTATTTCGGAAAAACCGTCGCCCCCAAAGACAACATTCTGCGATACGTGTCGGGTTCCGAGCCCGAGACGCTCGACCCGCACATCTCATCCGGCCAGCCAGAGGCCCGTATTTACATGGCGATCTATGAGGGCTTGGTCGAATACGGCCCCAAGGACATGCAGCCGATCCCGGCGATAGCAAAAAGCTGGGAGATCAGCTCGAATGTCGATGAGTTTGTCTTTCACCTTCGCGACAATGCCAAATGGAGTGACGGCACGGCGATCACGGCAAATGATTTTGTATACAGTTTTCGTCGCGGGTTTGCGGCTGATACGGCATCGTCATCGACCGAGCTTGGTTTTTTTATCAAATATGCCGAGGCTTTTAATGGCGGCCAGGTATTTGTAAAGAAAGGCGATTCATTCTTGCTCGCAAAAGATTATGGCGGCGAAGAGCAAAAGCCCTCGACCGGGATCGGACCCGATACGGATTTTCATAAATTTGTACAATCGCCGATACGCCTGACGCTCGACGGTGATGAAAAGAAACGTGCAAAGCAGATCGATGCGGATCCAAAATTAAAAGCGGCCGTTGCCGGTGCCGAGTTCGTCCCCGTTAAGGCCGAAGATATCGGCGTTGAGGCGATCGATAATTACACTTTGCGCGTGACGCTTCGCCAGCCCGCACCGTTCTTTATCGGGCTGCTCGCGCACCAATTTTTCCGTCTCGTGCCAAAACAGGCGATCGACAAATGGGGCAAAGAGTGGACCCGCAAAGAGCATATCGTTACTTGCGGTGCGTTTCGTATCAAGGAAATACGTCCCTACGACGCGCTGATCCTCGAAAAAGATCCTAATTACTGGGACGCCGCAAATGTCCATCTCGACGGCATCGCGTTTTACCCCGTCGAAGACAACGCCACTATTCTAAACCTTTACAAGGGCGGTTCGGTCGACGCGTTTTTGAATCACACTGTGCTGACATCGTGGATCGAGCAGGTTCGGGCATTCAAGGATGAGTACATGAATTTCCCGGAAAATTCGACTGCCTATTACAGCATGAATGTGACGCGGCCGCCGTTTAACGACCCCAAGGTCCGTAAGGCTTTTGCGATGGCGGTCGATAATGACGCTCTTTCAAATTTTCGTAAGATCACCAAACCGCTCTACGATCTGACGCCGACGGGCATTTTTCCGGAATATGACAAGGCCAGGGCAAAAGTAAGCGAAGAGATCCGTAAGGAACGTAATATTGCCCCGGACGTCTGGGCGAAATACGGAAAATTTGACGCCGAGCGGGCTCGAAAGACGCTCACCGAGGCAGGCTTTCCAGTGCAGAAAAGCGGCGACGGTTGGGCGTGCCCGACGTTCCCGACCGACAAGGTCTCGCTGATGTTCAACACCAATGAAAACAACCGTTCGATCGCCGAATTTGTGCAGGCGCAGTGGCGGCAAAATCTTGGGATAACGGTGCCGCTCAAGAGTCAGGAATTCAAAACTTTTTTGAAAGACCGCCACGAGGTGCAGTATGACGGGCTGGCTCAGAGCCTGTGGTCGGGTGATTACATGGATCCGTACACGTTTGTGGGATTGCATTACGGCTATCCGAATAACGGCGATGCGGGATTTAACGACCCGAAATACAACAAAATGCTCGATGACGCCAACGCCGAGCTCGACCCGGCAAAGCGTTACGAGATGCTCGCCCGCGCAGAGTTTTACCTGATGGAACAGCAGCCGTCGATCCCGCTGACCATCAACGCGACAAACTGGATGAAAAAGCCTTATGTTAAAGGCATGTATCCAAATCCGGGGACGCTGCTGCCGTGGAAATTTGTCTATATCGAACAGGATCCGGCCAAATGGGACAAAGACGTTGAGAACGTGATGGCCGAGAGTGACCCTCAGGTCGAGAAACAGTTACAGGAGCTGACCGCGACGCAAAAGACAGCAAAATAAGATGCTTAGCTTCATCATCCGCCGATTGCTGATAATCATCCCGATGGCCCTGCTCGTCGTGACTTTGACGTGGGCGCTCGTGCGGATCGCTCCCGGTAATTTTTATTCGGCCGAAAAGAAGCTGCCGTCCGCTGTCGAAGCCAACATCCGCAAAAAATATGGCCTAGATAAGCCTTGGTACACGCAATACGGGATGATGATGTCAAACATCGTACGCGGCGATTTTGGCGATTCGCTCAAGTATCAGGGCCAGTCGGTCAACGAGATCATCCGGCGGCATTTGCCGTATTCGGCGGTGATCGGGTTGCTTGGTTATTTACTGGCACTAGCGATCGGTCTGACGGCCGGGACGGTCGCCGCACTAAAACAAAATTCCGGTTTTGATTACGGGTCGATGTCGCTGGCGATGCTCGGCCTCTCGGTGCCAAATTTCGTCTTGGGGCCGATTCTCGTGCTTGTCTTTTCATTCTGGCTCTACTTGCTGCCGCCCGGTCGTTGGGGCGGTGTTTCCGGCATCATTCTGCCGGTGATCACATTGTCGGCGATCTATGCAGCTTACATCGCCCGTCTGACGCGTGCCGGCATGCTTGAGGTAATGCGTTCGGATTATATCCGCACAGCCCGTGCAAAAGGCCTCGATGAAAAGACCGTCCTGCTCCGTCACGCGATCCGCGGCGGTTTGATTCCCGTACTTTCGTTCACCGGCCCGGCTCTTGCGGCTCTACTTGCCGGAACGGTCGTTGTCGAAAAGGTCTTTGCGATACCGGGCCTCGGCAACATCTTTATTCAGGCGGTTTTGAATCGCGACGAGCCGCTTATACTTGGTGTCGTCGCATTTTTGTCGATCCTGATCATGATCTTTAACCTGATCGTTGATATCGCTTACGGGTTTTTAGATCCGCGAATTCGTTACGAATAGTTGTTATGGGTGAGAATATCGAGATCGTAAAGGGAGCTTCGCTGTGGCGTGACGCATGGCGTCGGCTACGGCGTAACAAACTCGCGATGTTTGGCCTCGGGGTCATCGCGTTTATGATCGTCGCCGTTATCATCGGCCCGGCGATCATTAAATGGACGACCGGTTACACCTACGACTTTATCCCGACAGACCGCGATCTGGTCAAGGCTATGCCGCCGTCATGGCGGCATCTGATGGGAACCGACGACGCGGGCCGCGACATCTTTGCACGCGTTTTGCAGGGTGGACGAATTAGCCTAATGGTCGGCGTCATCTCGACAACCGTTTCGCTGATGATCGGCGTCTCATACGGAGCGACCGCCGGATATCTCGGCGGCCGGATCGATAATCTGATGATGCGTATTGTCGATATACTCTACTCGATCCCTTATATTCTGATCGTCATTGTGCTGCTTTCGGTTTTTGGCGGTCCCAGCACGCCGGAGTGGATACAGTGGCTTTCGACGACGCTCGGCGGGGCGGGGAATCAAGGGTTGAGCCAGATATTTTTGCTGTTTTTTGCGTTGGGACTCGTCTCATGGCTGACGATGGCGCGGGTTGTTCGCGGACAGATTTTGTCGCTTAAGAATCAGGAATTTGTGCTCGCGGCCAAGGCCACTGGCGTCTCGACATTTGGCATCATTTTTCGCCATCTCGTGCCAAACGCTCTCGGCCCCGTCATCGTCTATGCGACGCTGACCGTGCCAAGCGTGATGTTGACCGAGGCGTTTTTGTCGTACCTTGGGCTTGGCGTACAGCCGCCGTATGCATCGTGGGGCAGCCTTGCTTCGGACGGCGTTAAGAACATCGCTATTTTCCCATGGCAGCTTTTGTTTCCGGGGCTGACAATGGCGCTGACGCTGTTTTCATTAAACTTTTTAGGCGATGGCCTGCGTGATGCTCTCGATCCGCAAACGAGAAAATTTTAGGAGATCATTGATAGTGAGAAAAGTGGTTACGGTTTTGGCGGCGACATTGTGTGTTGCTGCTGTTGGGTTCGGGCAGACCAAGCAAAAGCTGGCTCCGACTCCAGCGAAATCAAAGCTGAACGTCATCAAAGAGGGAGCCGGTATCGAGGGCATCAAGGTAGGAAAATCGACCGCAGACGATGTCGTCAAACGTTTTGGTAAGGTCTATCGGTGGGAGATAAACAAAAAATACTCGTACCAAATGACGTACGACCGTCTTGGGCTGTCATTTTATTTTTGTCAGTCGGATAAGAAAGAGGAAATATTTCTGATCGAGATCAAATCGCCGTATAAAGGTAAAACCAGCAAGGGCATCGTACTAGGTCAATCGACAAAAGAAGAGACCGAAAAGGCATACGGTAAGCCAAAAGACGGCTTTGAATATCCGGGTATCAACTTTTATTACAACAAATACGGCAAGCGAAATCTGATAACAGAGATCGATATTGTTGAGACGAGCGGGTTGCGGCAGTGTCAGGACAAAAAATGACCAGTAACGGCACAATTTTATCGGTCGATGGCCTCAAGACCTATTTTCACACCGAGGACGGCGTCGTCAAGGCGGTTGACGGCATCTCGTTTGAGCTGAAAAAAGGCGAGACTCTCGGCATCGTCGGCGAGTCGGGCAGCGGCAAATCCGTGTCTAATCTGTCGATCATGCGGCTGATCCAGGAACCGCCGGGCGAGATCGTGGATGGCAAGATAATCTTTGACGGCATCGATGTGAGGGCATTGTCGATCGACGATGTGCGTAGGATACGCGGTCGACGGATCGCGATGATCTTTCAGGACCCGATGACCTCGCTTAATCCTTTTCTCAAGATATCAAAGCAATTGACCGAGGTGACCGTACTGCATCTCGGACACACCAAACAACAGGCCCGCGAACACGCCATCAAGATGCTCAAACTCGTCGGCATTTCCGACGCCGAACAGCGAATTGACAGCTATCCGCACGAATTCTCCGGCGGTATGCGGCAGCGCGTAATGATCGCAATGGCGTTGAGCTGCGACCCGGAATTATTGATCGCCGACGAACCGACAACCGCTCTTGATGTCACGATCCAAGCCCAGATCCTCGAACTTATTAAAGACCTCAAGGCCCGCATGGGTACGAGTGTCATCCTGATCACGCACGACCTCGGCGTTGTCGCGGGGATGACCGACAAGATCATCGTGATGTATGCCGGCAAGGTTTTCGAACAGGCTCCGACGCGCGAGCTGTTTGCGACGCCCGCCAACCCATATACAAAAGGTTTGTTAAAAAGCGTTCCCGACCCGGCTCACGAACAGGGAAAAGAGTTATACCAAATTCCCGGCCTCCCGCCGGACGTTGCCCATTTGCCTCCCGGTTGCCCGTTTGCCCCGCGTTGCAGCCGTGCAGAGGATATTTGCCACAGCGAATTTCCGCCGTTTGTCGAGATAAATGCTGACCACCATTCGCTGTGCCATTTTGCGAATGATGTTTATGCCGAATCCAAAAGCGAGGTGGCAAAATAATGCTGATCCATCTGAGCTGCCCAAAATGTGCCGCCAACCTCGATTTTGACGACGGGATCCGCTTTATCCAATGCGAATTCTGCGGCGCGACATCCGTTTTTGACATTGATGCTGATAGCCCAAACCTCACGCTCGACGCTCCAACTCCAACGGCAAAGCCGCACGGCCCGTCGGACGAGGTATTGATCTCGATCCAAGATCTTAAGGTTCATTACCGCTCCGGCGGCGGATTTTTGCGTTCCTCAACTGTTGTGAAAGCGGTTGACGGAGTGTCGCTCGATATTATACGAGGCGAAACGCTTGGGCTTGTGGGCGAATCAGGCTGCGGCAAATCGACCCTTGGCAAGGCGATCCTGCGTCTGACGGAGCCGACCGGCGGCAAGGTCCTGTACAATGGCAAGGATCTCGCGAGCCTGCCAAAATCCGCGATGCGTGAGCAGCGAAAGCATCTGCAGATGATCTTTCAGGACCCGTACGCGTCGCTTAATCCCCGAATGACTGTCGGGCAGATCATCGGCGAGCCGCTCCGCACATTTGGACTTACAAACGGCTCGACCGCATCGCGTGTCGAGGAATTGATGGAAACCGTCGGCCTCAGCCGCCGTTTTATCAAACGCTATCCGCACGAGTTTTCCGGCGGCCAGCGTCAGCGTATCGGTATCGCGAGAGCTCTCGCCGTTGACCCCGAATTCATCGTCGCCGACGAGCCGATCTCCGCACTCGACGTTTCAATTCAGGCTCAGATAATGAACCTGATGGAGCGTCTGCAAGCGGAAAAAAATCTGACGTATCTGTTTATCTCGCACGACCTGCGTGCCGTCCGGCATCTGTCCGACCGCGTCGCCGTTATGTACCTCGGTCGCATCGTTGAGCTTGCGGGCGGCAAGGAAATTTATCGCGAACCGCTGATGCCTTACACACAGGCTCTTATTTCCGCTGTGCCGGTGCCTGACCCTGAGATCGAGGCGAAACGCGAGCGGATCATCTTAACCGGCGACGTGCCCTCACCGATAAATCCGCCGAGCGGGTGTCATTTTCACACGCGATGCCAGTTTGCGATCGACGCTTGTAAGACCCAGGTGCCGCAGCTCGTCGAGATCAAGCCCGACCATTTTGCGGCATGTATTCGAATCTCGCCGGAGCATCCTAACATCGAGGCGAACGCATCCGACGGATTAGGAGCGATAGGAAATTAACACAAAAAAGAGGCTCGATATCGAGCCTCTTTTTTATTGTGAAAACAGAACGGTTTAGAATATTCCCGGCGTTGCCGTTTTATGACTTTCGGCATTGCGCAACGATTTGATCCGGTTATGAGCAACGAGGACTGCATGTGCCTGTTGTTCAACAACATCGGCAACGTTCGCGGGCAGAGTCGTTTTTAATGCATCCGCGTAAGCTTCCTTAGCAAAATCTTCACCGCGTTCGCCTTCGTTGAGGATAGCTTCTTCGTCCTTGCCGGTGACAAGTGATTTGATGTCGATCCAGCCACGATGGACCGCCGCCGACAGCGTGCCGGTCGATTCCGGATCGCCGCCTAATTCGCGGACAAGTCCTTGCAGAATCCCGACGAACTCAGACCGCTGTTGTGAAAATTCGTAAAACACTGTCTTTAGCTCAGACCTTTCGATCCCTTCGGACGCTGTCTTAAAACCATTTTGCCCGTCTTTGCAGGTCTCGATGAGGCCATTCAAAATCGAAATGACATCCGCGTTCGATGCGGTCTCAGTTTCTGTAGAAACAGGAATTGCGTCCGTTGTGATAGCCTTCGTTGCTTCGTAATCGTTGATCATAAAAATTGCCTCCGTAAAATTACAAATTTCTTATATTTCGGCGAGCATCAATATGCTGTCAATTTGAGGATAGTCGCTCATCGCGAATTTGAAAGTACGCTATCGAACATAAGGCGGCATAAATATGGCTTGGGATCGCACGCTTGACCTAACTCTTCTATTTCCAGTATTTTGTATAAGATATCCCAGATACAGGAAACGGCCGTTGTCAGTATACTCAACTAGGAGATGCTCTAATGTGTAAACTTCCCGTTTATTCGTCTCTCGTAATATTCTTTACGGTAGTTTTTTGCCTGAATGGGGTTGTCTTGGCTCAGAGCGATACGATGCCGACGCTTCGTGGTGACGACGCGGTTCGTGAATTGAAGCAGAACGGCGGTTACGATTCGCTGTTGGATGCGATGAAGACCGCACGCGGCGATCAAGAACTAGCACCCGAAACGGTCGTGCCGTGGACTAAACTCAACGCATCAGACGGTGCGACAAGCGACCGGTTCGGTCACAGTGTCGCGATCAGCGGCGATACTGCGGTCGTCGGTGCCTATACCGACGACGTTGGCGTAAACACTGATCAGGGATCGGCATACGTATTTGTTCGATCCGGAACCACGTGGATACAGCAGGCCCAACTGACGGCATCAGACGGCACCGCAAGCGATCGCTTCGGCGTTAGCGTTGCCATCAGCGGAGACACGATCGTCATTGGTGCAAATTTAGACGATGTCGGTGCAAACATCGATCAGGGCTCAGTCTATGTATTTGTCCGCTCTGGCACGGCCTGGACGCAGCAGACGAAACTTATAGCGACGGACGGATCGGCCGACGACCGCTTTGGCTCGACCGCCGCGATCCTTGGTGATACCGCGATCGTAGGGGCGTTTCGGGATGACGTGGGGGCAAATACAGACCGCGGCTCTGCGTATGTATTTGTCCGTTCCGGTACGGTTTGGTCTCAAGAGGCTCAGCTAACTGCGTCGGATGGAGCGAGCTTTGACAGTTTTGGAATCAGCGTCGCTCTCAGCGGTGATATTGCATTCGTCGGAGCGTATTTGGACGATATCGGTACAAACACGAACCAGGGTTCCGCGTATGTGTTTGTTCGCTCAGGCACAACGTGGACGGAGCAGGCTAAATTGACCGCATCCGATGGTATGGTGGGTGATGCCTTTGGCTGGAGCATTGCTATTAGCGGCGATACCGCTGTTGTCACTGCCGTATCGGACGACGTCGGTTCAAACACCAATCAAGGCTCGACATATGTTTTTACCCGCTCGGGCACGACTTGGAGCCAGCAGGCCAAATTGACCGCGTCGGATGGAGGCATAAACGACAATTTCGGTAATATCGTTGCCATAGATGGCGATACGGTGATCGTCGGGGCTTCCATAGACGATATTGGTACGAATTCCGACCAAGGCTCGGCGTATGTATTTGTCCGATCCGGTACCACTTGGACGCAAGCGACAAAATTGACGGCATCGGACGGTACAACAAGCGATTTTTTTGCCGCAAGCGTCGCGATCGGCGGTGACACCATCCTTATCGGCGCTAACGGCGACGACGTCGGAGGGAACACTGATCAGGGTTCGGTCTATGCTTTCCGCATTCTCGTAAATAACTGGGTACAAGAGTCCAAAAATGTTGCATCGGACGGTACAACAAGCGATTTTTTTGCCGCAAGCGTCGCGATCAGCGGTGATACGGCGGTCGTCGGAGCCCCCGGTGACGACATCGGTACAAACACCGATCAAGGCTCGGCGTATGTGTTTGTCCGATCCGGAACGACCTGGTCTCAGCAGGCGACACTTACGGCATCAGACGGTGCGGCGAACGACGATTTTGGCTACAGCGTCGCGATCAGCGGCGACACCGTGATCATCGGTGCTCCTTGGGCCGACATCGATACGAACACCGAGCAAGGCTCGGCGTATGTATTCGTTCGGTCAGGCACTAGTTGGACACAGCAAGCGAAATTGACCGCATCGGACGGGGCGGCACTCGACGGATTAGGCTACAGCGTCGCGATCAGCGGCGACACGGCGGTCGTCGGAGCCTCCGGTGACGACATCGGTCCAAACACCGCTCAAGGCTCGGCGTATGTGTTTGTCCGATCCGGTACGACCTGGTCTCAGCAGGCGATACTTACGGCATCGGACGGTGCGGCATATAACCAACTTGGCCGCAGCGTCGCCTTCAGCGGGGATACCGTGATCATCGGTGCTCCTTTCGCCGACATAGGTGTCAACGGCCGACAGGGCTCGGCATATGTATTCGTTCGGTCAGGCACTAGTTGGACACAGCAAGCGAAACTTACGGCATCGGACGGCGCGATAGACGACTACTTTGGCTTGAGCGTCGCGATCAGCGGCGACACGGCGGTTGTCGGAGCCCCCGCTGCGAACACCGATCGAGGCTCGGCTTATGTATACGTTCGGTCAGGCACTAATTGGATACAGCAGGCGAAATTGACCGCATTAGACGGTGCGGCAGGCGACTACTTTGGCTACAGCGTCGCGATCAGCGGTGATACGGCGGTCGTCGGAGTTCCCGATGACGACATCGGGTCAAACATCGATCAAGGCTCGGCGTACGTGTTTGTCCGATCCGGTACGACCTGGTCTCAGCTGGCGACACTTACGGCATCGGACGGCGCGGCCTTCGACCTCTTTGGTCAGAGAGTCGCGGTTAGCGGCGACACGGTGGTTGTCGGAGCCTTCCGTGACGACGTCGGTACGAACACCGATCAAGGCTCGGCGTATTTCTTCCGCAATGTAACCGTTGCGGCGGACGTCTCGGTATCGGGCCGGGTGCGAACATCCCTAGGACGCGGAATCGCAAACGCGTTGGTGACGATCAGCGGTCCAAACGGGTTTAGCCGATCCGTCAGAACCGGGCGGCTGGGCAGCTTCTTTTTCAATGGCGTGCCGAACAATCAGCAGTACTCCGTGTCGGTAGGTCAGCGGCGATTCACATTTTCGCCACAGGTCCTAAATATCAACAGCAATGTTTCTAACTTAGACTTTATTGCCGGGCATTAATTAGTGCGTCGATATATGCTACAAAACCAGGGCTGTCCAATATTCGGACAGCTCATTTTTTAGTGAAATAGTGACGCGATTGACCGTATTACAAAGGTAAATAAAAGAACATCCAGGTCGCAACATATCCGCGATCTGAGCTTGGTGTTTGATCCGGGAGCGATAGATCACCGATTTGAGCGAGTTTTCACAAACTTTGACGATAGAGCAAATAGCCGATGACGCTGGCTTGGCGATAGCTGTGGCCGACGCGTCGCGTGAACTCGCGTCTGCAAACAACAACTCGATCTGTGCGAGCCTCAACCCTGATGGAAAATACGTCGGCCAATGCGCCGCGTTTTGTGGTACGGCGTTAGAAGAGGTGACCGAGGTTGGCGACGCGGTGTCGTTCACGTGTCACGCGGGGCTTGAGTGCCGCGCGGTACCGATAGCAGACGCCGGACAAAGGCTCGTCGCCATCGTCGGACGGACATTTATCAAAGCCGAAAATTACCGCCGTGCGACCGAGCGGGCGATCTCCGGTGACTGGAGCAAATACCCGCCGTCCGAATTTTTTGAGAATGTGCTGCTGACGGGCTCGCTATCGGAGATCGAGAAAGCGGCGGAGAAAGTGACCGCCGAGATCGAGTCAGTTGAAGAGGTAGAACTACCCGAAACCCCGATCGAGCAACCGGTTGAACAGATTGACGGTGAACAACCCGAACCGACGCAGCCCGAGCAGGAGATATCAGTACCGCCGAATGCGATGAACGCCGAAACGCAGGCGTGGCGGGCGTTTTTTGGTTCGCTTTTGAAAACAGATTTTCAGCGTGCGACCGAATCGATCTTAGAGTTTCTCGCACATCATTACGGCTTCAAAGCACTCGTCTGGCTCGAACGCAGCAACGGCGGTTTTGAGAACCGGGCGGCTTATGGCGAGATGAAAGGGCGGAAGGTGCGGCTTGGGATTGCGGCTGACGACCACCGTTTGGTCGAGGCGTTGCAAAACGAAATGCCGCTTGAGCTTGGCGAGCGGCATGGCCCTGACGACGCGGTGCGGACGATGAATCTCTTTCCGATCGGTGTCGCGGGTGAGATATCGGCGGCTGTTGCAACCCTTGACAAAATAGGTACCGAAAGCGGCAAAAAACAGATTGCCCGCATGTGCCAGTCGATAGCTCCGCAGCTAGAGATACTGCGTTTGCGGAGCGACGTTGCCCGCCGCGAACTTATTGGCGGAGCTGTTCGCCGTTTTAGCGACGGCATCAAATCGGTCGAGACCGATGACCTCTGGCTCAGCCTGACGCAAAACGCGGCCGAAATATTACAGGCCGAACGTGCGTCGCTGCTGGTCTATGACAAGCCAACGGAGTCGTTAGACATCAAATCAATTATCGGTTCACGTAATGAATTTGACCCGAGCCAAGAATCGGGTACGCGCGTGGCAAAAGTAATATTTGACCGCAACGAACCCGTCATTGTCTCGGACATCAGCAAGACCGGACTGCCTCCGGTTGATGAGCGAGGTTATAGGTCGAAGTCATTTTTGAGCTGCCCGGTGACTATCGGCGGCAACGTGATCGCGGTGATGAGCTTTACCGACCGTGCGGGCGGCAAGCCATTTGACAAAGAATCGCTAGAATTATTTCAGGCGATCGCCCCGCAGCTTGCGGTTTCGATCGACAGGGCGACGCTGAAAGAACGTGCCGGCGAGTTTGAACAACTTTCCGTCACTGACGCTCTGACCGGTTTGCTCAACCGCCGCTACATCGAGGAACGCCTGATGGAAGAGATCAAGCGGTCGAACCGGCACGGATTTCCGATGAGCTTTATGATGCTCGATGTCGATGAATTTAAATCGTACAACGACCAGTTTGGCCATCCGGCGGGCGACGAAGCTCTGAAAATGGTCGGCCACATCATCCGCGAAACGCTGCGCGGGGCTGATGTTGCGGCACGATACGGCGGCGAAGAATTTGCCATCCTGCTGCCGCAGACGATCAGTGAAGAGGCCGTGACCATCGCCGAACGTATCCGCAGCAACATCGCCGAGACGGCGTTTCCGCACCGCCGCGTAACGCTTAGCATCGGCGTCGCGAGCTGTTCGGCGGAGTTGTGCCTAGCCGAAAACATCGTATCGGCCGCCGACAAGGCGCTCTATCATGCGAAACATAACGGCCGTAACCGGGTGCAGGCTTTCGAGGATATGGAGCCGGGAAACGCAAATTAGATGAAACGAGTTGTCGAAAATAAGATCTTTGCCACGTGCAACGCAGACGAATTTGTCGGCCGCGAGGCTGAGCTTGAGCGTTTGCTCAATCACTCGAGCGCGACGGGCGGGTTAGCGATGCTTTGCGAACCGTCCGCAGGAGCGTCCGAGTTGCTGCGACAGGCGTACGACAGGTTCTTTGTTG
This sequence comes from Chloracidobacterium sp. UBA3360, assembly GCA_002360555.1. Classification (GTDB taxonomy): domain Bacteria; phylum Acidobacteriota; class Blastocatellia; order Pyrinomonadales; family Pyrinomonadaceae; genus OLB17. Next base: position 8,774 of record DEQS01000017.1, on the reverse strand, counting down.
GTGACGGCGAAGTCGTGCCGTTCTATTTTGAGATAAAGCCGAGTGATGTCGATGCAAAAACTCTAGCGACTCGTTTTGTCCGCGAATTTCTGCTCCAGACGGTCGCGTTTCGCCGCAGCGACAAAAAGATACTTGATTCGTCGCCCGAGATCTGCGAGCTGGCTGAGCTTGCGGTGCCGGCTGACGGATATTGGATCGACCGCCTCGTAGAGACGTGCAAGAGCGATAGCCGTTTGAACGATGACAGTTCGTTTGTGCGAAATTGCCTCAGCGCTCCTTTGCGGGCTGCGGGGCATGGAGCCAAAAGTGTTGTGATGATCGACGGGCTTGATGTTTTGCCCGAGTTGAGCGGCGGCGAGAGCCTGCTCGCTGACATGGTATCAATATTTTCGCGAGGCTCGATCCCGTACATTTTTAGCGGCCAGCGTCGGTTTATGTTTGGCAGGACGACGCTCCCGACAATGCCGCTCAATTGCCTAAAACCGGCTGACGCAGGACAGCTTGTCGAAAATCTCTCGGCATCAACTGGTGTCGCGGTCAACGATCAGACCCGTGACCTGATAGCGATCCAGCTTGGCGGACGGCCCGGAGCGATCCGCTCGCTGTTTGCTGCGGCGAGTGAGCATGGCGATAGCCTCGACACATTTGACCGAGTGCAAGAATCGTACACCGACGAGATATTTGGCGGGCGTATCGGGCGCGGGTTTGACGCTATGTTTGACCGGCTAATTCCCAGTGTTGAACTGCGGGCAAAGGCATTGCGTCTGCTAGGTGAAACGTACAGTGCGGGTGATACAGGCATTCCATTTGCTTATTGGAAAAAGCATCTTGGCCTCAGCGGCGATGAGGCCAGTCGGCTGCTCGGACGGCTAAATTGCAGTGAATTGATACGTTACGAGTCCGATGTAGTTCGTGCGGATGCCAACGATGTGATCTCAACGGATCGTATCGCCGCGAGGATAAAACTTGAGGGAGCCTCACGGGCATTGGTCATCGGCGAGGCCTTAGCCGCCAACATCCGTCGTGCTCCGGCTCTGATGGCACGTGTTTATCGACGCAATTCTGCTCTCGGACTTCGCGAACTGCTCGCCGCGTTTGACGGCAGCATGGTGTCGCCCGCGCTCATCGATTACGCACGGTTCAAAGATGAGCTAAAGGGTGCCGACGAAGAAAAAGTCCAGCAGGCTATAAAAGAGGATAACAACAAGATCGCTCTGCCGCAGATCGTCTATACGGCGAACGCGGCGGCGTTTTATCCGCAGCTCGCCGAGATCGCCGATGCCGAGCGGATGGTGATCGCACTCGGGACTGACGGCGACGGCGAGGAACTTGCCATCATAGCCGCTGAGGTCGAGTCAAAGCTCGAAGCGACGCTTGAGACGGCAAATTTCTGGTGCGACCGGCTCGAGATGGCTGCGCATCATTGCGGCTTTGAAAATCATAAGATCTGGCTCATCGCTTCCGAAGGTTTCGCCGCCGACGCACTCGAATCCATGCGTGACCGTAGCGCCTACGGATCGAGTCGTAAACAAGCCGCTCTGCTCGCACAAATTCTAAGTGCCGATACCGCGACCGACACTGCCGCCGCTCTTGCCGACGAATACGAGATCACCGTCCCGATGGGCGAGGACACCGAGATGATCGCCGCCCACACCATCGAGGACATCGCCAAACGCCATAATTTCCCTGCCAAAGCGATCAACCAGATCAAAACCGCTGTCGTCGAGGCGTGCATCAACGCAACCGAGCACAGCCTAAGTCCCGACCGCAAGATTCATCAAAAATTTGCCGTGACGGACGAAAAAATAGTCATCACCATCGCCAATCGCGGCCTCCGCCTGGCCGACAAAGCCGCGAAACAGATCGAACCCCAAGAAGGCCGCCGCGGCTGGGGCCTAAAACTCATGAAAGGCCTCATGGACGACGTCCGCATCGAACAATCCGACGACGGCACCCGCATCACGATGACAAAGTTCATCGCAAAATCATAGGTTTGGATCGTATTTGCCAGGTTCGCGATTTTGGTATAATCGGCGCAGACAAATTGTGACGCGAACCCTAGAACCCATAACAATCGAAAACATAAAGAAAACGCACGCTGAGCGGCGGGTGGAGATCCGGCGGCGGTTGGATGAATTTGCGGCGATTCGAGCGTCGGGCACTGACCGTGTTTTGTGGGAAGAGATGGTCTTTTGCTTTTTTACCGGCGGTTGCTCGGCGCGGATGGGGCTTAACTCGCTTGAGGCGGTTAAGCCGATCTTGATGGACGGCGATCAGCAGCAGCTTGCTAATGCGCTGGTAGGATCTCACCGTTATCCGAATGCTCGTTCTAAATACATCGTCGCTTCACGCTCATTCCTACTAGAACATTGCGATCTCAAACTGCGTAACAAGCTTGAAGGCTTTGATTGTAGCCACGCCAGACGCGATTGGCTCGTGCAGGAACCGGGGATAAAAGGCCTCGGTTACAAAGAGGCGAGCCATTACCTGCGAAACATCGGTTTTACCGGCTACGCGATCCTCGACAAGCACGTTTTGAACTGTCTCGCCGAGCTAAAAATAATTGACGACCCAAAGCCACCAAATACGCGTCTCAGGTATCTAACGGTTGAAGACAAGCTGAAACAATTTACCCGTGAGATCGAGATCGACTTTGATGAGTTAGATTTGGTGCTGTGGTCGATGAAAACGGGTGTAATATTAAAATAGTTTCGTCGCCGTCATAGCGGAGTTTGCATTATGCGGTTTAGCAGTAAATTTGCAAATACCTTCAGCCGGGCCACCCGTGCAAAATGGGCGGTCGTTCTCACATTCCTGGTAATATCCGCTTCGAGCACGCTAACCGCATCCGCCGCCGCAACCGACACAAAAGACGACGTTAAAAAGCTCATCAAAGAGGCTGCCAAGCTTACCCGCGCCGGCCTGATGCCCGAAGCCGAGGAAAAGCTGCGTAAAGCTCTAGCGATAGACCCAAACCGAACCGATACCAAGGTCGAGCTCGCTTATGTCCTTGTCAAACAACGCCGGCTTGGCGAAGCCTACGAGATCTGTTATCCGATCGTTCTTGCCGAGCCAAGAAATGCTCGAGCGAGATCTGTTTTGGGTGCGATGCTTATCAGTGCGGGTCAATTTCAGGACGCACGAAGGGTCCTTTACTCGGCAATAGCTCTCGACCGCAACGAGGACCTCGCCTGGGCTGGTTACGGAATGCTCGATTTTTACGAGAACCGGCTAGCGGCGAGCTACGCAAACCTTCTTCAGGCAGTTTATCTATCCCCAAATGAGCCTGATTATCTATTTGCCCTTGCGCAGGTCTCAGCCCGGGCCGAACGCTACAAAGAGGCAGCGGAGGCATACTCTGATTTTCTGAGCGTCTCAAAAAGCACTGATGCCGACCGTCGGGCAAGAATAATTGGACTTATCAGCTTTTTGAAGTTCCTTGGCGGCGTTGGCAATCTTTACGTCAATGGTAGCAACGAGCAAACGAGCGTAAATTTCGAGCTCGTCGGTAACCGTCCGATCATCAAACTCAGGATCAACGACAACGAGGAACCGCTCCGGTTTGTGCTGGACACCGGATCGGGCATATCCGTTTTGTCCGAAGACGTAGCTACCCAGCGCAAGATAAAGGCCGTCGCAAAGGGCGGCCATGCAAGAGGCATCGGCGGCGATGGGCGTTTTGCGATAGTCTACGGATTGTTAAAAAAGGTCAGGCTGGGTGATGTCAGTATTAGGAATGTGCCTGTGTACATACGCAAATTTCACACAGATGGACAGAGCGGCGGACAAACGGTTGACGGCTACATAGGGCTAGCACTCATCTCAAAATTTTTGACGACCATCGATTACGGCAATCTGACATTTTCGCTGACGCGCAAAGAATCTGACCGCAAAGAGTTTACGGATAGCAACGTAGGTTCACAGCCATTACGGCTCACATCGAGCGGATTTTTGAGCGGCCAGGTCGAGATACAGGGTGTCGATTCTAAATTGAATTTTATCGTAGATACCGGGGCGAGCGTTTCGGTGATCTCGGACCGTGTTTCCAGGACCGAGGGAGTCAGCTTGTTCAGCAACGACGAGCGACTCAGGGTAGTCGGGGCTGCCGGTGTGACCGAAGATGTTCCGACATTTCTGCTTCCAAAGGTCACCTTCGGAACGCACTCACGCGACAGCATCATGGCGATCGCTCTCGACCTAGACACCATCAACGAGGCGTCCGGATTTGAACAGGCGGGCATACTCGGCGGCAATTTTTTAAAGAACTACAAACTCACCTTTGATTTCCGAAACTCAAAAGTTACATTTGTTCCTGTAAAGGCCGAAAAGGAATAAATGAAGCTCAGCATCTATCTGGAAACATCAGTCGTCGGAGCGTATCTCGACAACGGCGAACCGTTTCGCCGCGATCTGACCATCCGTTGGTGGGAACACGAGATGTCCGAATACACGGCGTACACCTCGATTCTCGTCCAACGTGAGATCGAACGCGTCGCCGAACCATACCGATCAGGCTGTCTTAGACTCATCAAGCCGTTTGAGCAGCTCGACCTTGCCGAAGAGGTCGCGATGCTCGCCGAGGGCTATATCGACCGCGGCATCTTTCACCGCAAATTTATGGCCGACGCCATCCATGTAGCGATCGCTTCGTTTCACAAGATAGACTATCTCGTCACATGGAATTTTGGCCACATCGCCAACGTCCGCAAACAGGCTCGGCTGCGCATGTTCAACACCGCTGCGGGCTTTTTTTCGCCGGTCATCGTCACACCTGAGTTTCTCGTCCACACAATATAAAAGGCCGCCTATTCAGACGGCCTCATTCAATCAAAAAAAACGAAATGTTATGGCGTTGGAGTTGTTGCCTCGGCAAATCTTGGCAGCGTGATCGGCTGATTCATATACAAGCCAAATTCCGTACCGGATTTGACCTCGGCGTCGGGGCCTTTGAGGAGCATTTCGCCAAGTATTCCGGCTCCAGCTCCGATCGCTGCTCCGATCGCGGTCGCTTTACCGCCGCCGACCATTGCTCCGAGGATGGCACCACCAGCAGCACCGCCGCCGATAAAGATGATCTTGCGGTTTTTCATTTTGCTTGCCGACGCTCCGCCTTCGTTATCGCTGGTTGTCTTACCCGACGTAAGGTCGGTAAGCGAAGCGTTGATCGTCCGGGTGCGCCCGTTTGGCAGCTTGACCGAGGTAAAGCTGCAATCGATCTCGCCCGGATTCCCGCCTTTTGATGCCTGTTTGACCGAATCGACCTGGCCCGTGACGATGCTGCCGGTCGGGATGACGACTACGCCCGTTGACGAATAAACAGGCTCCGTCACTGTCGTAGTAAATTTCTGCCCGACAACCGCCGTTTTTGAGCTTATCGTGCCGTTCATCCTGACGCGGATGACCGTACCGCTATCGACCGTGAACACCGGCTCCACCGGTTTGACCGGCTTCTTGGCGACAGGTTTTTTCTTTAAGACAGGTTTTTTCGTTTGCGCGACCGTTACGGTTACGCCCAACAGCATAAGCATGCTCATTAAAGCAGCAATGTTTTTAAAGTTTAAGATCCGTTTCATCGTAATTTTCTCCTGATGGCCGACATCGCCACTCATTTAGACCGCACGGCAAAACGCCAGCGACTTTGACTATAAAGTGACTCTTTTCGTTGCAAATAATATTTTCAAAACAGCGAATATTACAAACTCAGATTATCACCATTACGTTAGCGAATAAAATTGTCGATTTTTTTTGAAATCGCACCCGATTAGCAGTATATTCAGTACGACAACAACAGTTCGAAAGTCTCATGTGTACCAGACGACCCCCGGTGTAAAAACCGGGGGTCAAGTCATTTAAGAGACACGTTTAACAAGTTTTTGCAGGAGGCCTTATTACCATGCATCTGTTTGCACCGACAATTCTCTTATTTGCGTTGAATGTTTTTGACGCAGTCTTGACGATCGTTTGGGTTCGGAGCGGTGTCGCGACCGAGGGCAATCAGTTGATGGCAAGCCTCTTAGATATTGGCAACGGACCGTTTCTCGGTGCCAAAGTCGCGGTCGGTGCGATCGCGGCATTTGTGCTCATCAAATGGGGCAATCGTCCGCTCGCCCGTTACGGTTTGGCTGTCGCACTAGCTGTTTACATCGGCCTGATGGGCGTCCATCTTTTCACAGGCCTCGCGGCTTTTGGCTATGTCTCAAATACCCTCATGGAAGAACTAGGCCAATTGCCGGGACAGTTCCTTGCCGTTTTTATCTGATCCGCCTCACGGTGTTGGATAGAAGTAGAACTCCGAACTTGGGGAACCCAGCGTAAACGGGAATGGGGAGTACGTGAACCTTCGGGCCTGGATCCGGATCGTATAATTGCGACCTGACAAGGCCGTGAAGGAAAAGGCTCCTAACCGTCCGGTGACCACCGTTTGCGAAACGTTCGTAAGATCATCAGTAAGTGTGATCCTCGCATTTGTAACCCCGCGAAAACCTGTTGACTGAGATCCATATATGCGACCTGAGAACGTCACCTGTGTCGCGGTCGCAACGTAGGTGTAACCCGGTGACGAACAAGGCGAGACGTTGCCGGCGGCATCGGTCGTATTCGCGTAAACGGTGATGGACGAACCCGAAGGTGCCTGGATCTGTATTCCAAATGTCCCGCCAGCGGTTGCGGTCGCCTGCCCGATGATCTGCGGAACTCCGCCATTGCAGTTGGACAGCTGCCAAAGCCGCACGGTGCTGAATGGTTCGGCCGTGCCGTTTATGAACGGTTGGTAATCCACATTCGGACTCGCGGGTGTACTTCCCGTGATAGTCGGTACGGCCGGCGGCGTTGTGTCGGGAACGAGGATGACGACATCATTGCCGTCGCCACCGGTGTAGGTGATCGTCGAGCCGGGAATTCCGGGTACTGCCGCCCCTTGAGGCAGCCCACCGAATGTTCCAACTATCGGATCATTTCCGTCGTTGTTAATGATCTTTAACGCCTGCGGACCGTTGGCGGTAAATCCATTGACCAACGAAACGAGAAGTCCCGCATTGAAAGGTGGGCTGCCCAGATTCACGGTTCCGGTGACATTGATCTGATCGTGATCGCCGATCGTATTACCAGCCATCGGTCCGCCGATCTCCGCCACGACAGCCGTGCTGAAAAAAGTGAACTCGAGACTATTCGTGTTCAAAATGCCCGGACCTCCATTGCCGGGCGATATTCGCCCGCCCGCATTTGGGTCGCTGATAAGAGAAATCGACCTTGCCACTGTTCCAGTGCCACCAAGGTTTCCCCTCGGCCCGACCGTTACCGTTCCGCCGCCTGCTGACAGCGAACCGTTGACGTTAACATAACCGTCACTAACGGTCGTGGCCCCCGAATAGGTATTCGTTCCTGAAAGTGTCAGCGTGCCCGTACCGATCTTGGTCAAAGCGAGCGTAATGCCGCTCAGACTTCCATTGAACGTGCTGCTAGTATTGCCGTTCCCAACGGTCAGTACTGCAAAGCCGGATGTCGAAGCCTCGACCTCTGCCCGCGGGGTCGTTCCGTTACCGGAGTATCCGCCGATCGCGTAGATCGTGTTGCCGACAGTGGCTGCAACAAGCGCCGCACGTGCAGTAGGTAGAGGCAAAGCAGATGACCACGTGTTGGTCGCGGGATCGTACACCTCGACTGTATTGAGTTCCGCACTCCCGTTCGTTCCTCCGATCGCGTAGATAAGGCCATTTAATACCGCAACGTCGAAGTCGAACCGCGGAGTAGGCATCGATGCCTTAGTCGACCACGTATTCGAAACGGGGTCATATGCCTCGACTACGCCTGTTGGGTTCGCCGAATTAGTGTCGCCACCGATCGCGTAAATAATGTTTCCGACAGCTGCGACCGACAAACCGGAGCGTGCTGTCGGCATCGGAGCAAGCGGTCCGGACCACACTCCCGTTGGTCTGTCATTGACGTAGTTCAAGTTCGTAACCCCAGTACTTGAGCGTCCGCCGAGAAGGTAAAACTTGTCGTTCAACACCGCACCGCCTGAGTTTTGTCGCGGAACGTCGGGGACATTAATGCCCGCGGCCCAGGTGTTGCCGACAGGCTCATAGGCCCAAACGTTCGAAACAAGACTGGTAGAATTGGTACCTCCGAAACAATAAAGAGCTCCACCCATCACCCCGTACGCCGCATTGGTCTGGAGAAACGGGTTTTTCGAGCTCCATGTGTTGGTGGCCGTGTTGTATGCGGAATGCGTCGACTGATGTGAGCCGTTATAACCGCCCGCGACGTAGATCGTCCCGTTGATCGCACCTACACTCGATGCCCAACGTGGCGTAGGCAATGCGGCCTTGGCCGTCCACGCTCCAAGCGCCGTGGACGAGGTTATCGTACCGTTTCCAGCTAGTCCGCCAACCGTTTCGCTTGTGCTCCCGAGGTTCAGCGTCGCTCCGTTGACGGTAAGCGATGCCGAATTGGGAATTATCTCCTGGCTTCCAAGCAAGAACGTGTCGGTCGAGGCCCCGCCGAGCGTAACTGACGTAACACCCAACGATTGGAATAACGAATCAAGAGCGGTGAAGATCACGGTTCCGTTGCCAGACTGGTTGATCGTGAGCGAATTCGTCGGCACGACGAATGTGGTTGACTCAAAGGTGCCATTTGTACTCGTTAGTTTCCTGATCCTGTTACCCGCGACGCCGTCGACGGCGAATGTGCCTTGGGCACCGGCCGGTAGATTAAAGGTGACGGCGTACGAATTGCCTGAGGAGCTGGTTATCGGTTCAGATCGGAAGAGCACA
>DEQS01000062.1 GCA_002360555.1 Chloracidobacterium sp. UBA3360 | reverse complement strand
CGCAGTTTTTCCTTGGGCTCGTGAGAGCTGCACAAAATCGTAATGACGAGGCTTTAGCCGCGTTTCAAAAGGCCAAGACGATCGACCCGACATACGCAGATGCGTATTTCAACACCGCTGAGGTGCTCGTCCGGCTAAAACGCACGGCTGACGCGATCCCTGAATACAAACAGGCGATCAGCTTGCGGCCGAATTATCTCGACGCGATCGCCGGGTTAGGCCAGGCTTATCTTGATCTGGGCAATTATCCTGACGCGATCATACAACTAAAAGCGGCGGAGAAATTGAAAAGCGATAATTGGGAAGTGCTTTTGTCGCTGGGCGACGCTTTCCGGATGTCTGGTGAATTTAACAACGCTATCCCACGATATACTAACGCCCTGTTGTTTTACACAAAGCAGCCGAATTTCAGCAAAGAGATCGCGGCCGATCTCAACAGTAAATTAGGATTTTCGCTCGGAAAGCAATGTGAGGCCAATACCGCTAGATTTGTTTCGTGTGAACGTCCAACGAATCTGTGGCAAGGAGCTGTGACCGCCATGGAAAAAGCGGTCGAACTGAGCGGCGGCAATGCCATCGATCAGGCTAATCTCGGCTGGGCCTATTATAATTACGCGCGGCTCGACATCGACGCAAATAACAAGGCCGGAGCAGATGCAAAGCTTGTTTTGGCAAAAGAAGCCCTGCAAAAAGCCGTTGCCGGAAATCCGATCGTTGCCGACGGTGCTCTGCAAAATCTCGGCGGCGTCTTGATCGATCAGGGGGATTTTGCCGGAGCGATCAATGCCCTAAAACAGGTCGTAGATACGCATCCGGATTGGACGTTTTCAAGATACGCGCTCGGCACGGCGTATTTTAAGGTCAATGATTTTGATAATTCGGCCAAATGGTTTCGTGCCGTGCTCGAACGAGAACCAAAATATGTGGGAGCTCTGACGAGCCTCGGTTACGCCGAGATCAAACGCAAGAACGGCAAAGAGGTCAAGCGGATCGTAGATGTGCTAAAAACGCTCAGCCCGGGCGACGCGATCAAGCTCGAAAACGCCATGAAAGCGGCGCGTTTGTAGTAAGTTTCAAACAAGTATTTTTATCGCTAAGAGTCGGGCCACTGCCCGGCTTTTACATATATGAGCGGTTCTATCGAGATCAAAGAAAACGTCCGGCTTGCCCCGCTGACGACCTTACAGGTTGGCGGCAATGCGAGATATTTCGTCACGGCGGAGACCGAAGATGCAGTGATCGAGGCTCTCGCGTTTGCCGAAGACAAGGGTTTGCCGGTTTTCATCCTCGGCGGCGGCAGCAATGTGCTGATCTCGGATACGGGGTTTGACGGGCTTGTTATCAATATTGCACTTACAGGCGTGTCGGAGTTTGCAGAAAAAGATGGCACGCGATACGTGACAGCGCAAGCGGGTGAGGATTGGGATGGCTTTGTCGCTCATTGCGTTGAAAACGATCTTGCGGGCGTCGAATGCCTGAGCGGCATCCCGGGATTTGTCGGCGGCACGCCGGTGCAAAATGTTGGGGCGTATGGACAGGAAGTTGCCGAGACGATAGTGTCGGTTAGATACTATGACCGTCAGCAAAAAGAACTGGTAACGCTAACCAATGCCGACTGTTATTTCTCATATCGCAAAAGCATCTTTAACTCGACGCATCGTGATCGATACGTTGTTTTGAGCGTGACCTTTGCTTTGCGGAAAGGCGGCGAGCCAAAGGTCGTATATAAAGACCTGATCGAGCATTTTGCCGAACGAAAGCCGTCGTTGGTTGAGGTTCGTGAGGCGGTGTTGAATATTCGCCGTTCGAAATCGATGGTCATTGACGCTGGCGACCCAAATTCTCGAAGTGCAGGTTCTTTTTTCAAAAACCCGATCGTCAGCCGTGACAAACTTGGCGAACTACAGGCCGAGATGGGCAACATCCCCAATTTCCCATTCGGCGACGCGGTTAAAATTCCGGCGGCTTGGCTGATCGAACGCTCGGGGCTCAACAAAGGCTTTGCTCTCGGCAACGCCGGTATTTCGTCAAATCACACTCTTGCGATCATCAATCGCGGCGGGGCGTCTGCGGGCGACATTTTGCTGCTAAAAGAAGAGATCCAGCGTACGGTGGCCGATAAATTTGGCATAACACTCGACCCTGAACCTGTATTTGTCGGGTTTTAGCCCGTCACAAAAAGCTCGAATCGCACACCTATTTTGTCGTATAATTTATCTTTGGCTGTCATCCGGCGGCTAACCTTTCTTGGGAGCATCCTCACACATGAAAACAAATCTATCCTTGCTCGTGATCGCATCTATTTTCTTTTCACTGCTGCCGTTGCCGAACACAGTCGCCGCACAGGATCTGGTCGCGACGGATGACATTGCGGGCGGGTCGAGTGTGTTTGTTTTTCGCGGTTCCCGTAAAAAGCCGCAGGTTCGTGCCGGTGGGGGCAAGGCCTCGTTGGGCGAAGGTGGTGGGCGAGTCGGCGGCGGCTCGAAGGCTGCGAGTGGACAGATCGCTGCACTTGCAAAGAAACGCCGTGCAGACGCGATCGCAGCCCGTAAAAAAGCCGCCATCGCAGCCGCAAATAAAAAGATAGCGTCGTCAAATATGCTCACGGCTAAGGCCGAGACGGCGTTTGACAACGACCAGACAGATCTTGCGATCACAAATTATCGTGCCGCTCTCGTCCAAAATCCTAAAAACACGCGTGCGTCGGAGGGGCTGAGCAACGCCCTGACCGCAAAGGGAATCGACGTCGCTGGTGACACAAATAACGAGGCCGCTATCGCCTTGTTCGAAGAGGCGGTCAAATACGACAAGCAAAATGACGTCGCCTACGCCAAAGCCGGTGCGATCTATGACGCTAATGGCAAAAACGATAAGGCCGCTCTCAATTACGAAAAAGCCCTCGCGATAAACCCTGCGTACACGATGCTCTTTCCACCGCTGGGCGTTGCGTATCTGGATAACGGCGAGATCGCAAAAGCCGAAACCACGCTGCAAAAAGCCAACGCCGCAGGTATCGACACGGTCGAAACCCGATATTTGAACGGCGTGATCCTGTTCAAGCAAAATAAGAATACCGAGGCACTCGCGGCGTTTGACCGTGTGTTAGAACTCGACGGTAATTTTACATCCGCCCAATATTATCGCGGCCATACGCTCGACCGCATGGAGCGGCCGGATGACGCGATCGCGGCTTACAAAAAGACGCTTGAGGTTGACCCGGCGAATTCGGCAGCGTCCTTTGACATGGGCGTTGCGTATTACAACAAGGGCGACTATCCGAACGCCGCCACCGCGTATCAGCAGACGCTGAAAAATGACCCGAATAATGCTCTCGCTCACGCAAATCTTGCCAGCACTTATCGCCAGCAGGAACGCTATATTGACGCCAACGCCGAATACAAAGCCGCATCCGAAAAAGGCTTGAAGACAGCCGATATGGAGAGCGAATGGGGATTTTGTCTCGGCAAGGCCAACGAATGGGACAAGGCAGTCGCACGGCTCGAATCCGCACGCGTGATGAGCCCCGGAGCGGTAGATAACAACAACGTCGGCTGGGCATATTACAACGCCGGCTATACGCAAAAAGCCGCTAAGAACGACGCCGGAGCGACGGAAAATTACGAAAAGGGAAAGGTCGCGCTGAAAGAAGCTCTCGTGCAGGAGCCGCAGTTTGACGCCGCTTATGTCAATCTCGGTGCCACGCACAATGAGCTGGGAGAGCACCAAGAGGCGGTCGAATCACTTGAAAAAGCTGACAAGCTCCACCCAAACTGGTCGGTCGCGATAAATCAGCTTGGGCGTGCATATCGCGGGCTCAAAAAGTTTGTTGAAGCCATCGCAAATTTCAAACGCGTGGTCGAGATGGACGGCAACAGCATCAACGGCCTATTCAACCTCGGCGAGGCATACAACGCCAGCGGCAATAAAAAAGAGGCCAAAAAGATGTACGACCGGCTCAAAAAGATCGATCCGAATATGGCCCTGCGGCTCGACAACATCTTTAACGGCAAAGCCCAGATCGACGACGCTAAGCGAAAGATCGAAAACAAAATACCAAAACTACCGCGATTCCCCTGAAGTTTTGGTTCGGTCCGGACCAGATGGACCACGATGCACCAAGATGGACCAAGATTGCCGTTCTTAGGCATAAGCCCGCACGAAGTAAGGGCGTAACATCCAAGTTGCGAGTTACGCCCTTACTTCGTGCGGGCTTTCGCCATGCCTGACGAATTCCGACCCGTCGGGAGTCAACATGGGGCTAAAATATGCCGCCTGCTCCGCAGATTCACTGAACAATCAACTATAAACAAACCACGGTTCGAGCGAGCGGTGGTTTTTTTGTATAATCGTGAGTTTAGAACAAGCCGATAAATGCCAAGACGCAGCGATATTCACAAAATTTTGATCATCGGTTCGGGGCCGATCGTCATCGGACAGGCCTGCGAATTTGATTATTCGGGGACGCAGGCGTGCCGTGCTTTGCGGCAAGAGGGGTACGAGGTCGTGCTGGTCAATTCCAATCCGGCGACGATCATGACCGACCCCGAGATCGCCGATAAGACCTATATCGAGCCGCTCACGCTCGAATCCGTCACCGCCATCATCGAAAAAGAGCGTCCAGACGCCGTGCTGCCGACGGTCGGCGGCCAGACGGGGCTAAACCTGTCGGTCGAGCTGTACGAGCGTGGCGTTTTCGAAAAATACGGCGTTACGATGATCGGTGCGAATATTGACGCGATCAAGGTCGGCGAGGACCGCGAGCTGTTCAAAGCCGCGATGGACGAGATCGGCGTGCCGTCGTGTAAGGGCGGTTTTGCCCACACTTGGGAAGAGGCACGTGCGATCGTCGAGGAAACAGGCTATCCGGCGATCGTGCGGCCGAGTTTTACGCTTGGGGGCACGGGCGGCGGTGTTGCCTATAACCCCGAGGAGTTCGAAGAGATCGCACGCGGCGGGCTGGCTGCGTCGCCAAATTCGCAAATACTTGTCGAAGAATCGATACTCGGGTGGAAAGAGTATGAGCTAGAGGTAATGCGTGACCTCAACGACAACGTCGTCATCATTTGCTCAATAGAAAACTTTGACCCGATGGGCGTGCATACCGGCGATTCGATCACGGTCGCGCCGGCACAGACCCTGACCGATGTCGAATATCAACGGCTTCGTGATATGTCCAAGGCTTGCATCCGCAAGGTCGGCGTCGAGACGGGCGGGTCGAATATCCAGTTTGCGATAAACCCCGCGAACGGCGATGTCCGCATCATCGAGATGAACCCGCGTGTGTCGCGATCATCTGCATTAGCCTCAAAAGCGACCGGCTTTCCAATTGCGAAGATCGCCGCCAAACTTGCCGTCGGGTACACGCTCGACGAGATACCAAATGACATCACCAAAATGACGCCCGCGTCGTTCGAACCGACGATAGATTACGTCGTTACCAAGATACCAAAATGGGCGTTTGAGAAATTTCCCGGTGCCGAAGATGTGCTTGATACACAGATGCGTTCGGTCGGCGAAGTGATGGCGATCGGCCGTACATTTAAGGAATCGTTGTTTAAGGGGTTACGTTCGCTTGAGGCAGTTAAACCTCTGCGTTTACAGGACATACCTGATGCCGAGTTACAGCGAAAACTCGCCCGGCCAAACTCTCAGAGGTTCTCGTATATCACATACGCGATGCAAAACGGGTACTCGCTCGAAGAGATCCATCGGCTGACAAAGATCGATCCGTGGTTCCTCGACCAACTGTCGCAGGTGATGGAATTTCAGGACTCTCTGTCTGAATCGCCTGCGTCAGCGGGCGGCCAGAAACTCGATAATTATACGAGCGACGATATTCGAACCGCCAAGGAACTTGGCTTATCAGACCGCCGTCTTGCGTACCTTGCCAACGCGACAGAAGTTGAGGTCAGGACGCGTAGAAAATCCCTCGGCATCACGCCCGTTTATAAACGCGTCGATACGTGCGGAGCGGAGTTTGAATCATTCACGCCGTATATGTACTCGACATACGAGTCCGAGTGCGAGGCCGAGCCGACCGACAGGCGAAAGATAATGATCCTCGGTTCGGGGCCAAATCGTATCGGGCAGGGCATCGAGTTTGACTATTGCTGCTGTCACGCGAGCTTTGCTCTGCACGACGCGTGCTTTGAGACGATCATGGTCAACTG
>DEQS01000009.1:7470-36769 GCA_002360555.1 Chloracidobacterium sp. UBA3360 | reverse complement strand
TGTGCCGAGCCATAAGAAACGCTCATCAGCGAACCCATGCCCATTTTGGTCATTTTGGCTTCGTCGAGGATCTCACACTTCAGGCCGACCTCTTTTGCCATCGCCTGAGCACGTTTTGCCATTTCAGCGGGCGGCAGGATGTTAGCCGGTTCGTTGGCAAGATCGCGCGTCAGATTCATCGAATCGCCGATCGCCTGGCCGCGTGCGATGCCTGTTTTCAGATCTGCGGGTTTCGCACCGTCGATACAAACGACGAGGCTGTTGACCGTTTTGGTCTGCTTGTCTTTGGTCTTGTATTTATCGATGTCGAACTGGCTCGTGATAAACCCACAAACGGTTTGCTGGGCGGCCTCAACGGCACTCACGCCGTTTCGGGGCATTATCGCAAAGCTTTTGACATTGCGTTTACGCAGGTAACGCGTCGCCGTTCCGGCAAGTGCCGCAACCGAGTGCGATTTGTATTCCGCTTTGTCGCCGACGCCGACGAGCAGCAGACGGGTCGCTTTTACCGTGCCCTTTGCTGCAAAACGAAGCAGTGCCGTCTGGCCCGCGTCGCCCTTAAATTCCTCAGATTTCATGACGTCGGCGACAAGGCCGCCGGTCAATTTGTCCAGATCCTTGAGCTCGGCGCTCGCCGCTTTTTCGCCCTTAAATACCGCAACAGCCAATGCTTCCACATTGGCTTCGGTAAAACCTCCGATGATTCCCTGAAATTTCATCAATACCTCAATATTTACTGTCTAAAATGGAAAAAAACTCTTTAATATGTATAACTTATCTGAGGTTATGTTTCAATTCGGCTTTGGTGTCTTTTTCGACCGCCTTGCGCATTTCGGTCTCGCGTTTGTCGTATAATTTCTTGCCTTTAGCGACGCCGATCTCAAATTTTATCCGTCCGTTCTTCCAATAAATGCTTGTAACGACCAGCGTCATGCCTTTTTGCGTGGTTTCTTTTTGAAGTTTTTCGATCTCTCGGCGGTGGAGTAATAGCTTGCGCGGCCGAATCACGTCGTGATTATTGATGTTGCCGTGCGAGTAATGCGAGATGTGCGAGCCCAATAGCCACACCTCGCCGTCCTTTATCTGGACGAATGACTCTTTTAGCTGGATGCGGCCAAGCATGATGCTCTTGACCTCGGTGCCGAGCAACACAATACCCGCCTCGAATTTATCAAGTATGTGATATTCGTAATAGGCTTGGCGGTTATTGAGTATTTCTTTGTCTAGCGACATAAACCTCTATTTTGCCCGTCGCCCGGCGTATTCGCAATGCGAGTTGACACGGGGCGAGTCGGAAACGTAAATTATTATTACGCTGGGAGATCGTCTAATGGTAGGACTGCAGTCTCTGGATCTGCCTATCGGGGTTCGAATCCCTGTCTCCCAGCCAACATTTCTATGGACGAATGGCACGAAACTGAGATCCGCGTCCGCTATGCTGAGACCGATCAGATGGGGATCGTGCACCACGCCAATTATCTGATTTGGTTCGAGACGGGCCGCAGCGAGTTTTGCAGAGCCAAAGGTTTTTCTTACAAAGAGATGGAGGACGAGGACGACGCCCTGATGGTCGTTGCCGAGTCTTACTGCCGATATAAATCACCCGCATATTACGAAGACGTTATCACGATACGCACCCGCGTAACCGAGATCCGCAGCCGCAGCCTCAGATTTTTTTACGAGATACACCGGGCCGACGACGATACCCTGATCGCCGAGGGCGAAACGCTCCACGTAGTTACCGACAGCAATAAAACCGTCAGAACACTGCCCGAGATCTACCGCAACCGCCTTCTGGCCAAACCCGAAAAGTCATTTCCTGCAGATCAAGCACCTAGTTAAGGCAGAACGCACAAGGCACAGTGCACAATGCATAGTGCTCAGTGTTAAAGCTAGAATTGAGCTCCATTTTGCATTGTGCATTTTGCACTCTACACTGTAAGTATGCCCGGAGCCGGACGAGCCGAAGTTTATTTCATCGCCGCGATGATGATCTTGATCCTCATTGTGTGTGCGGTCGCGGTCGTGTTTTTCTTCAAAACATACAAGAAAGAAATGGCCGACAAGGCAGAAAGGCAAAAGGCAAAAATAAAAAGGCAAAATGAAGAAACAAATGAAAACTTGCCACTGACAACTGACAACTGACAACTGACAACTGACCGCTGCTCGTATGTCTCATCCTAATTTGCTTGATCCAAAAACCACGGCGCTGGCCGTGATCGATATTCAGGAAGGGTTTCGCAATGTTATTGCGGATTTTGAAACCCTTGCGTCGCGAGCGGCGACGGCCGTTAGAGGCTTTCAGATATTGAATATTCCCGTGCTCGTCACCGAGCAATATCCGCGCGGATTAGGAACGACTGCCAGCGAGATCAAGGCTGTTTTTCAAGATGATCTTACGGCTTACGAAAAGACCGCGTTTAGTTCGTGTGGAGCGTCGCCGTTCGTCGAAAAGCTAAACGAACTCGGAGTCAAACAAGTCGTTATTTGCGGGCTTGAGACACATATTTGCGTCAGCCAAACCGCCCACGATCTGCTCGACCGCGGGTTTGATGTGCATATTTTATGCGATTGTGTAAGTTCGCGATTTGAGTACAACCGGCTCGCCGGGCTAGCTAAAATGACTCGCAGCGGAGCGATCGAATCGTCGATCGAAATGGCGTTGTTCGAACTGATGCGGGATGCCAAACATGAGCAGTTCAAAGAGATACAGTCCCTTATAAAATGACCCTACTAGATTCACTAAACCCCCAACAGATCGAGGCCGTTAAGACGACCGACGGGCCGCTGCTCATTCTCGCTGGTGCAGGTTCGGGCAAGACCCGCGTCATAACCGTGCGCATTGCGTATCTCATTGCTGAGAAACAGGTTGCACCGCATAATATCCTCGCCGTGACCTTTACGAACAAGGCCGCGGGAGAGATGCGGTCGCGTGTCGAGGAGCTGATGAAAGGCCAGCGGATGCAATCCGCACCGCTCATCTCGACGTTTCACAGCCTGTGCGTCCGCATTCTTCGGCAGGATATCGATAAGCTTGACGAAGGCTACAAAAAATCCTTTACGATCTACGACACAGACGATTCGCAGAAGGTCGTAAAGGCGTGTATCAAGGACCTCGGGCTTGACGAAAAACAGCTCGCTCCGCGATATGTGCGAAACGCGATCAGCTCAGCAAAGAATCGCGGTGAGGATTTCGAAATGTTTGCCGCCCGTGCCGAACAGGGAGACCCGAAAAAGACCGCGATCGCTAAGGTCTTTAAGATGTACGACGAGCGTTTGCACACGGCGAATGCTCTGGATTTTGACGATCTCCTCATCAAGACGGTCCAGCTTTTACGCCGTTCGCCGGAGACCCGCGAAAAATACAACGAGCGGTATAGATACATCCTCGTTGACGAATATCAGGACACTAACGCACTGCAATTTGCTCTCATCAGCTTTCTGACCGAAAAGCAGCAAAATATTTGTGTTGTCGGGGATGACGCACAAAGTATTTACGGTTTTAGACAGGCCGATATCCGAAATATCTTAGGTTTTGAAGAGCATTTTAAGGATGCCAAGGTCATCTTGCTTGAGCAAAATTACCGCTCAACGCAGACGATCCTCGATGTTGCTCACGCGATCATTGAGAACAACATCCACCAAAAGAAAAAGAAGCTATGGACTTCAAACCCGGGCGGCGACCGCATTTTTTACTATCAGGCTTTTGACGCTGATGGCGAGGCACGGTTTGTGGCTTCGAAGATCGAAGAGCATCAACGCCGCAGTCTTAGCGACCGCATCGCTGTGCTGTATCGCACCAACGCTCAGTCGCGTCTGTTCGAAGAAGCCCTGCGCCGGATGCGGATCGAATACAACATCGTCGGCGGTTTTTCGTTCTATGAGCGTGCCGAGGTCAAAGGCGTCATCGCCTATCTCAAGTTGGCGCTGAATCCATTCGACGATATCGCACTGCTCAGGGTGATAAATACGCCGACTCGCGGGCTTGGGAAAACTAGTCTTGATGAGGTACAGCGGATCGCAAAAGCGACCGGTTCGTCGATCTGGATGACGATCGCTGAGATCACAGATCCGGCATTCGGCCAGCCCGTGAGCCTGACGCCGCGTGCGAAAGAAGCTCTACGGGCTTTTCGAAAAGTCATCGAAAATCTCATCGCAAAGGTCAATGCCTCAACGGACTCTGACAATCCTGTGTCTGAGGTAATTATTGCTGCGATTGAGGATACAGGCTATGCAAATGCCCTTAGAATTGAAAATAGCGATGAGTCCGTCGCGCGTCTCGAAAACCTCGAGGAACTCGTCAACGCCGCCGTTGATTACGACCGGCAAGAGGAAAATGGTTTACGGGATTTTATCGACCACGCCGCACTGATCTCGGACACGGATAAATTTGACGGCACCGCGCCTGTCACGCTGATGACTGTCCACATGGCAAAGGGGTTGGAGTTTCCGATCGTATTTCTCGTCGGGCTTGAGGATGGCATTTTTCCGCATTCGCGGTCGATCAGCGATTCGAAAGAGCTTGAAGAGGAGCGACGGCTTGCCTATGTTGCGATCACGCGTGCCGAAAAGGTGCTGTATGTCACCCACTCGATGCGACGCCGCGTATATGGCGAAGAGATCGCATCCGAGCCATCACAATTCCTAAACGAAATGCCGCTCGAACTGATCGAGGACCTCTCGAACGGAGCATCGTGGCTCTCGTATGCACGCAGCACGCCGGCGATGGCCAGTAAGGCTGCGGTCAGTGCCTTACGCGGTGAAAGCGAACCGGTAAAACCCCGCACGACTTACACCGGTAAGACATACAATAGTAGCGAGGCGATCGCTGAGTTTTTTAAGAAAAAAGATCTTTCAAAGGCAGAACCGCCTGGGTCGCGGGAAGTTGAGGAGAAAGGGAGTGGGGGAGTTGGGGAGACGACGCCCGCTTTATCGACTCTTGAACGGCTCAAAGCGGCGGGAAGCAAAGCGTCCGCAACTCCCCGTCGACAAACTCCGGCAATTAATGGCCTCGTTCCGGGCACTCACGTCCGGCACGAAAAATACGGCCGCGGGCTTGTGCTTCGCCGAGAGGGTTCGGGGGATAACGCAAAGCTGACGGTTAGTTTCCCGGGATTTGGGCAGAAAAAGCTGATCGAAAAATTTGCAAAGCTGCAAAAAGATTGAACAGCTTCGCCAAAAATCGCGTATCCTGTCAGATATGAAAAACTTGACTCTAGCTTCATCTGCATTGATATTGTTAACGCTCGTGGTTTTGGGTTGCGGTTCGATCAATCCATTTTCGGATAAGACAAAAACCAATACGGCGTCGAACAAAACGCTTACGGACAAGGGCGTCGATACGGTCGTCGGCGAAGAAAAGATTGGTGTTCCTGAGTGTGACGAGGTTATGGACATGCTCACTGAGTATGCCAATAATCCCGACGATAACTTTGTCACAAAAGCAGTCAAAGCCACTTTTATAAACAAGATCAAAGAATCAATCAGAAAGAGCGTCGAGGAAAATAAGAATAAAAATAGCACCGCCGATCTTGCGAAAACCTGCAAACAATTTAAGGCCGAGCTAGAAAAATACAAAGCCGAAGAACAGAAAAAGAAGTGAGATCTTAGAACCAAAAGATTTCTTGCCACGAATTACACGAATGCCACGAATCAGAAGAAATTCCTATTCGTGGCATTCGCGTAATTCGTGGCAAAATTATCTGGATTTGTTTATTGGTTTGCCTTTTCCTCTTCGATTAGTTTTGCTGTCCAAGGGCTGCTCGGGTAGCGTGTTTTTAGATATTTGGCGTACTCTTCGCGGATTTCTTCGTCATTGCCGCAGCCATATTTTGTCCAACCATTTGCCCCGATCACGATAAACAGAGCCTCGGGCACACGTTTATCGGCCGGGGTTTTCTTTGCCCATTCCATTACGCGCGCTGCGAGATATTTTGGAGCGTCGCCCATGTCACGCAATTTCTTTCGCTCGGCCTGTGCCGTCTGGGTTTGTGCGGCTGTCAGGAACGGCGGTCGTTTTGGCAAAGGTTTTGGCACCTCGGCGTTCGTGCTGTCGTCATAGGTCGTGTCGTACGGGGCACACCACCAGTCGTTTGAGTCCCACTGGCCCTGCTCGTTATCGCTCTTGCCCAGGCCATCTTCTAGATACGGTGTCAGAATTGGATTTTTCAAAACAAAATAGAGCAGAGCGGCCTCGCGGGCGGCTTCGGTTTTTGCGGCGGCAACCTTTGCGAGAGGGGCTTCAAAATCGGGGTTGTACTTTATCAACTCCGGCGTCATTTTTTCGAGCGTCGCCGCGTCTTTGAGCAGATAGGCCCTCACCCAAATGGACATCACGAAACGCTCGCGCAAATATTCGGGCAATGCGGGCGACTTTTCTACCTCGATCAGCATCGCGGTCGGGAATAGCTGGTTAAACGATTCGATGGTGTCCGAATCGAACATCGTTCGGCTTTGCCATAGACGTTCGTTCTTATAACGATCCTCGACCTCTTTTTCGTAGGCTTCGCGCCCTTCTTTGTTGTATTCCGGGTCGAACCATTTTTTCTGCTCGGCGATGATGTCATCGACCGAGCCGACATCGCCGTCAAAATCAAAGCCGAAAGGCTTTCGCAGGCTGTAGGTCAGATATTCGTCCATCGATTCGACGGTTTTGAGCTTGAGGCCGAGAAATGAGTTTCGGGCGGAGACGGGGATCTGGTCGCCGCTTTCGAGCATTTCGTTGATGATCTTGCGGGCGTCGGCCTGTTTGTTTTGTTCGATCAAAACGCGGGCGGTGTGATACGCAATGGTCGGATAGCCCGGCGACGAATGCCCCGTCTCATTTGCAGCTTGTATCAAGCGTGGGAGCTCGGTTGAGCTTTTCTCGGCCTTTGAGAGTGCGGTCATCAGCCACAGCTCTGAGCTTGTCGCCTTGTATTTCGAAAGGGCGTAGAGATACGCTTCGGCACCCTGCATCTGGTAGGTGTAAAGCCAATCGGTCAGGTCGTCTTGTTTGAGGAAATCCGGGAGCAGCGTCGGCGTAAATTTGATCTCGCCCCAATATCCGCCTTCGTACGCAGGGCCCTGATTGTCTTTGAACCTGTTCGCATACGCACTCTGCCGCATTTCGCGGACCTGTTTACGCATCTCGTCGGTGATCTTGCTGCCGATCACGCGTTCGGCCTCGGCGACGGCGTCAGCATCGGTCGCCTCGGCTTTGACGATTATGGTCCAGGATTTATCGCCGCTCGGTGAAAAGACGTTGATCTCAAGATTCTCGTCATTCTTTTTATCGCTTTCGGTCGGAGTATCTGCAGGAATTGCCGTGGTATTAGCAGAACGACAATTCTCCGTTAGCGTCGAGGTACAAGGCGGCAGTTTGCTGACCTTTTCCTCGAGCTTTCGCTTTTCTTCCGCGAGCAAGACTTCGTTTTCAAATTTATCGAGCAGCCATGTGTAATCGATGATGTTCTGGCGAAAGTTTTCGTTACCCGGGTAAAAACTGATCTGCTTGGCGAGCTCGCTGACACGTTCTTTTGGACGGGTGCGGAACTTTACGAGCCCTAGCATCCGTTCCGATGAAGGCGAGAATTTACCAGTGCGTGAGACAAAATTTTCGAGGCGTAACTCGGCGGCGGCGTAGTATTCGGCGGTCTTTTCCTTTGATTTAGAAAGGCTCGCTTGTCGGATCAGTGTGCGGGCGACGAGGTAATCGGCGGTTTCGGCCCATGGGGATTCTGTATCCTGTGCGATCTCGGCAAAGTGTTTTTTGGCGGATTCGTAATCGAGCGAGTAAAACTCGGCGGCGGCTTTTTGATAAGCACGGTCTTTTTGCAGCCAATCGGGGGCACCGGGAGCAGTATCGTCGGGCTGTTGTTTGCCGCTCGCGCAATTTTGAAAGACTTGATCTTGTGCCTTGACCCAATCTTGTACGTTTGTATCGCTTGGCCCGTGTGCTGTTGTTCTGTCGGAAAGGGTTTCAGCCGCCGTTTCAAAAGCATTCTTTGTGCAGTTTGGGAAAAAATCATACCCGCCATACGAACGCTCGACGTAAATGTCGGGTGTCTTTTCTTCCTTGCCGACAACCTCTTTTCTGCGTTCGACCCAGGCTTTTACTGCCTCGTCGATCGTATCGTCGGCGAAATCTTTGTTGTCGATCTCGGCTTTCCATACCTCGATCATCGCTTGCTGCTCGGCGGCGCTCAGGCCGTTGCCGGCGATGTGTTTGTAGGCGGCGATGAGTACTGACCGGTGAAACGAAGGTTTTACAATCCCGAGACGCCCCGACGCGTAATCGGTGTACGGATTTTCGGGTGCCGACGAAGTGTCGAATAGCGGCGTGATATAACCCGGCCCGCACGGGATGGTGTTTGACAGGAAAACGAACAGCAGGGCGAACGATACGACAAAACGGGTAATGGGCTTCATAGAGTTATCAAAACGGCGACGGATTTCAATAAATATACTCCAAATCAGGAACGATAGAAAGCGGGAAGTAATGCACGCAGCAGAGATGAAAATAGCGCTGTCGGCGATGCACACAATATCTCAAAATTGTTACGATATAATCAGCTTAGATCTTATTTTATGTACATCTCAGCGTCCGACCGGACTTCAAATTTTCGTTACGCAATCAGAAATGTCGTTGCCGCCGCAGATGTTCTGCGGAAGCAGGGCCGCGACATCGTTTCGCTGAATATTGGCGACCCGCAGACGTTTGGTTTTAAGCCGCCGGAATATGTGATCGAGCCGGTGGTGCGGGCTTTGCGGAATGGGTTTACCGGGTATGCGTCGTCGGCCGGATTGTTTGAGGCTCGCGAAGCCGTTTCCGTTTATGCGAATGCGACCGGCGATAATATTACGCCGGATGATGTTGTGCTGACGTCGGGTGCGTCTGAGGCGGCTGATCTTGTGCTTACGGCGTTGCTTAACGAAGGCGACGAGGTGTTGATGCCCGCTCCGGGTTATCCGCTTTATGACGCGATACTTAATAAACTCGGTGCTGTCCCGCGATATTACCGTCTCAATGACGCGAATAACTGGCAGCCGGATATTGCAGAGGTTAGGTCGCTCGTTAGCCCTCGAACGCGGGCGGTCGTGCTGATAAACCCTAACAATCCGACCGGAGCGATCACCGCAGACGCGATAACGACAGAATTTTTACGGATCGCTGAGGAACATAACCTCGTCGTGATCTCTGACGAGGTCTATCGCGATCTTTGTTTTGAGGCTGCTCCGACACCGGCTTCGGTATTGGCGAAGGGGATGGACGTTCCGGTGATCACGCTCGAGAGTTTGTCTAAAACGCACATGCTGTCGGGCTGGCGGATCGGCTGGATGCGGTTTGCGAACACGGCAAAGATCACCCGCCTCATCGAAGCCATCCACCGTCTCGCAAGCGGCAGGCTTTGCTCGCCGACGCCCGCGCAATACGCCGTTCGTCCGGCTCTGACGGGTGATAACAGCAATATCGAAGCGTTTATCGAGCAGATGAGGTCGCGGCGGGATCTGGCGGTCAGGATGGTTGCGGAAACAGACGGCATTTCGAGCACGGTGCCGCAATCGGCGTTTTATCTGATGGTAAAGGTCGCGGATCTGGGCGGGCGTACCGACGAACAGTTTGTCATCGATCTGCTCCAGCAAAGCGGCGTGCTGGCCGTACACGGCTCCGGCTTTGGCACGCGGCCCGACGAAGGGTATTTCCGCATCGTATATCTCGCCGACGAACCGACATTAAAACGTGCATTCGACGCCATCGCGGCGATGACTGGTATGCATTTGGTCGAAACGCCGTTGTCGCAGGTATCGAGCGGTGCGGTTGTTTATTAGGATAGCGTGGGAAGCCGCCTGAAGGCGGGACTCCAAACGAAGAAAAGGCCGCGAACGTTATGCTCGCGGCCTGTTTGGTTTCTGATTTGAAATTTGGGATTTGAAATCTGAAATGTTGAGCTACACGCTCATTATTTCGTGCTCTTTGTTTTTGCTGAGCTCGTCGATCTTGGCGATGTAGGTGTTGGTCAGTTTTTGGACGTCGTCGAGGCCGCCGCGTTCGTCGTCTTCGGAGATCTCTTTGTCCTTGAGCATTTTCTTGAGCGTGTCGTTAGAACGCTGGCGGACGTTGCGGATGGCGATGCGGTGCTCTTCGGCGATCTCGTGGACCTGTTTGGCAAACTGACGGCGACGCTCTTCGTTGAGAGCGGGAACGGTCAGGCGGATGATCTTGCCGTCATTCGAAGGGTTAAAACCGAGGTTCGCGGCCATGATCGCTTTTTCGATAGCGGGCATTGCGGTCGCGTCCCACGGCTGGACCATGATGGTCTGAGCCTCAGGTACGGTGATGGACGCCATCTGATTGAGCGGCGTCGGTGTGCCGTAATAATCGACCGAAATAACGTCAAGCAGCCCTGCGGTCGCACGCCCGGTGCGGATGTTGGACAGCTTGCGTTTGAAATCCTCGACCACGTGGTCCATCTTAGGACCGGTTTCTTTGATGATGTCTTGTACGCTCATAAAGTTAGTGAACAGTGAAGAGTGAATAGTGAACAGTTAAAGAAAAGAGCTTTCTATTTACCATTTACGATTCACAATTTACTAAGTTTTTTTATTCGAAACAAGCGTTCCGATCGAGAGGTCGCCGCCGACGGCTTTGACGATGTTGCCCGATTCACGCATGTTAAAGACCATGATCGGCAGGTCGTTGTCCATGCAGAGCGAGATCGCCGAAGCGTCCATTACCTTTAGCTGTTTTTCTAAAACTTCCTGATAGGTGATGGTGTCAAACCGCACGGCATCAGGATTTTTGACCGGATCGGAATCGTAAATGCCGTCAACTTTTGTCGCTTTGAAGATGACATCGACCTTCATCTCAGCCGCACGCAGGGCCGCAGCCGAGTCGGTCGTAAAGAACGGATTGCCTGTTCCGGCGGCAAAAATAACGACACGCTTTTTCTCAAGATGGCGGATCGCACGCCTGCGGATGAACGGCTCGGCGAGCTGCGGTATGTCGAGAGCGGACATCGCCCGCGTGTAAACACCGGCTTTTTCCAAAGCATCCTGCAGCACGACGGCGTTCATGATAGTCGCCAGCATACCGATATAATCGGCCGCCGCACGGTCCATATTGCCCGCCGACTCAGACACGCCGCGAAAGATATTGCCGCCGCCCACCACGATCGCGATCTCGACTCCGAGATCATAAACGGTCTTGATCTCCTGTGCCAAAGCCTCGGCAACCTTTGTATCGATGCCGTAATTCTGATCACCCATCAGGGCTTCGCCTGATAGTTTCAAGAGAATTCGTTTGAATTTTGGCGTTGACATAAAGAGTTGTCGGTTGTCGGTTGTCGGTTGTCAGCGCCGATCTTTCCGGCAACTGACAACTGACTGCTGACAACTATTCTATCCCACCATCGATGCGACTTCGGCGGCGAAATCGTCGGCTTTCTTTTCGATGCCTTCGCCCATTTTATAGCGCGAAAAGCGGCGGATCGAGATGTTTTCTTTGATCGACGAAACTTTCTCGGTCACAAGCTCACCGACGGTCTTCGACGGGTCTTTGACGAAAGGCTGATCGACGAGGACGTTGTCCTCGTAAAACTTGTTGAGACGGCCCTCGATGATCTTGGTCAAAACTTCGTCCGGCTTACCGGCGTTTTTCGGATCATTTTTGAGCTGTTCCATCAAGATCTCGCGCTCTTTGTCGAGGTCGCCCGCAGGGACTTCGTCGCGATTGGTATAACGCGGGTCCGCAGCGGCGATGTGCATTGCGACGTCTTTGACAAGCTGTTGAAACTCCTCGCCACGCGAGACGAAATCACTCTCGCAATTGATCTCGACGAGCACGCCGACCTTGCCGCCCATGTGGATGTACGAACCGACCGCACCCTCGGCGGTCACGCGCCCGGCTTTTTTGCCGGCCTGCGCCATACCTTTTTTGCGGAGCAGGTCCATTGCCGCGTTCTCGTCGCCATTTGCTTCGACGAGGGCGTTTTTACAATCGACCATTCCCGCACCTGATTTTTCACGCAGTGATTTTACTGCACTTGCTGTTATTTCTGCCATTACTTAACTCCAAACAATAAAAATAATTTCTGTTTATAAAAAAGCGTAGCCAATTTACCGTCATCGGAAAACGAGCCACGCTTCGAAAAAATAAAAAATGTGCTTAGCTAGCCGTTGCTTCGGTACTCTCTTCCGTTTTTTCTTCGGTTGTCTCAGCCGCCGGAGCCTCTGCCTCAGCAGCAGCCGGTTCCTCGGTTGCCGCAGGTTCCGGAGCAGCTTCTGCCTCGGCTTCGACCACATCGTCAGCTTCTTCCTCTTCTTCGGGGATCTCAGCAGATTCGATCTCGGCTTTTTCGTCTTCGCTCAGGTATTCCTTAGGAATTGCCGATAGCGGGATCTCGGTTTCGGCAATTGGTGCCTCGCCTTCGACTGCTTCGGTGTCCTCAGCTATCATTTGGCTGCCTTCGGTGCCGACCTGTTTGCCTTCGATGATCGCATCGGCGATACGCGAAGCAAAAAGACGGATCGCACGCAGAGCGTCGTCGTTGCCCGGTATGACATGGTCGATGCCCTCAGGCGAGCAATTTGTATCAACGACAGCCACAATGGGGATATCGAGACGATTTGCTTCCTTAATGGCGATATCTTCTTTGCGGACGTCGATGATAAACATCATGTCCGGCATGCCGTTCATATCTTTGATGCCGGCGAGATTCTTCATCAGGCTCTCGTACTGACGGTCGAGCCCGAGACGTTCTTTTTTGGTGAGCATCTCAAAACGGCCGTCTTCGCGCATCGTTTCAATATCTTTGAGCTTTTGGATCGATTTTTGGACGGTGCCGTAGTTGGTGAGCAAGCCGCCGAGCCAACGGTTGTTGACGTAAAACTGTCCGCAGCGTTCGGCCTCTTCCTTAATGGCCTCCTGTGCCTGACGCTTGGTGCCGACAAACAGCACTTTCTGCTTAGGACGCTCGGTGAGCGATTCGGTCACATAATTCAGAGCGTCGCGGAAAAGCTTCTGCGTTTTCTGAAGGTCAATAATATAAATGCCGTTGCGTTCGCCAAAGATGTACTCTTTCATCTTCGGGTTCCAACGGCGAACCTGGTGGCCAAAATGAACTCCTGCTTCGAGAAGTTCTTTCATCGTAACTGTTGCCAAAACTTTATTCTCCTTGGTTTATGTACTCAACAAGGCAACTGGTAAACCAACGTGAGCCTTGTTAATGGTGTATAGGACATATGAGTGGTATTCGACCTATATGTCCTATTTGTTGAACAAAAATTATCTCTTCGAGAACTGGAATCTCGCACGGGCACCTTTCTGCCCGTATTTCTTGCGTTCCTTTTGACGCGGGTCGCGTGTGACGAGGCCTGCCTTTTTGAGTGCAGGACGCAGGTCAGCGTTAAATTCCATCAAGGCACGCGTGATGCCGTGACGAACCGCACCGGCTTGTCCGGCCTGTCCGCCGCCATCGACGTTGACCAAAATGTCGAACTGCTCGACCGTTTCCGTCAAAGTCAGCGGCTGACGAATGATCATCTGCAACGCTTCGTTAGGGAAATACGAGTTAAATTCGCGCTTGTTGACAAGGATCTTGCCGCTGCCCGGACGAAGATAAACGCGTGCTGTCGAAGTTTTTCTGCGGCCCGTGCCGTAATACTGAATGTCTGCCATAAATTTAGTTTCGAGTTTCGAGTTCCGAGTTCCGAGTTTTTCCAAGCCTTAACTCGGAACTCGAAACTTTGAACTCGGAACCTTTAGAGTTCTCTCGTCTCCGGTTTCTGAGCGATGTGTCTGTGCTCAGCATCCGCGTACACTTTTAATTTCTTGCCCATTGCTTTGCCTAGTTTGGTTTTCGGCAGCATGCCTTTGACGGCGAGCTCGATGACCTTTTCAGGCTTGGTCTCAAACATTTCTTTGACCGTCGTCTCACGCAGACCGCCGGGATACAGTGTGTGACGGTAATAGATCTTTTGATCGTTTTTGGCACCCGTAAACTTGGCGTGCCGGGCGTTGATGACGACACAGTGGTCGCCCATATCGAGGAACGGCGTCCACGCCGGATTGTTCTTACCCGACAAGATGCGTGCAACCTCAGTTGCCAGACGTCCGACCGTTTTGCCTTTGGCATCAACGACGAGCCATTTGCGATTTTCTGCTAAACCTTTTCCGCTAGGAAAGTAAGTAGTACTCATATTCACACACACACTGATAGAAATATCCGCAAAAATGCGAACGCATAGAATATCGAAATCCCAGACTGAGGTCAAGTGGATATGGCGTTAAAGCGTGAAGCCAAAACGCGAACCGGCGAGCATGGTGCCGGCGATGGTTTTGGCGTCTTCGATCTTGCCGGAGCGGATGCGGTCGAAAATGTCGGGAAATGAGAGGCGTTCGATCTCGATAAATTCATCTGCGTCTAGCTTTTGTGATGTTTCAGTCAAGCCGGTGGCTACATAAACATACATCTTTTCCGTCAAAAATCCCGGTGAGATGTAAAATTCGCATAGCTTTTCGACGTTTGTCGCGGTGACGCCGATCTCTTCTTCGAGTTCGCGGATCGCACCAGTTCGAGGGTCTTCGCCTAGTTCAAGCGTCCCTGCCGGGATCTCAAGTAAATATTTATCCGCCGCATGACGATACTGCCGCACGAGGGCGACCGTCATATCCTCAAAAACCGGCACGATGACTGCACTGCCGTTATGGCCGACGATCTCGCGGTCGTATTCGACTTCGCCCTCGCGGATAGTATCGACGCGAAGGTCAAAGATACGGCCTTTGTAAATCGATTTTGATGATAAGGTAGTTGGCATAGACAAAACCTGAAGATTCCAATCATATCATGCGGCTCGGTGTCGAAAAAAAATGAATCCAGATCGTTCAGATTTTCGAATAGCAATGGTTTAGGTCAAATTCTTTTGGAAAAATCGGCGGAGTCATGCTCCGCAAGTTCAATAAAATGTTGTTAGATTCAAGAACCAAGAACACAGAACTGATCGACCGAGGTTTGCAGGAATGTAAGGCGATCACGCGTAAATATGGGACGAGCTTTTATTTTGCGACCCAGTTTTTTCCGCGGGAGACCCGCGATGGCATTTATGCGATCTATGCTTTTGCACGCATACCCGACGAGATCGTTGACGATCCAAATAAAGGAACGAAACAAGAGACGCTCGCCAAGCTTGCCGAATGGCGGCAGAGTTGGCTGGCAGCGATGGCGGTCGGCGGCAGTTCTGATGCGGTGATGAACGCGATCGTCCACACCTTTCATAAATACAGGATCCCGGTCGAGGTCGGAGAGGCTTTTCTGAAGTCTATGTTTATGGACGAGGAAAAGTTTGAGTACGAAAATTACGCCGAGCTCGAAGATTATATGTACGGCTCAGCTGGCGTCATCGGGCTGATGGTGACGCGGATCGTCGGATTTTCGTCGGAGGCGGCGTTTCCATACGCGATCAAACTCGGCTACGCTTTTCAGTTGACCAATTTTCTACGTGATATCCGCGAGGACTATGAGAATCTCGGCCGTGTCTATATGCCGCAGGACGAGATGCGGCGTTTTGGGCTCTCGTCAGATGACATTTCTGCACGTGTGTATGACGAGCGGTTTGTCGATTTTATGAAGTTTCAGATCGCGCGCAATCGCGAGGTCTATCGCGAGGCGCTGCCCGGCATCCCGATGCTTGCGTGGCGTGGGCGGTTGGCGGTGCGGGTGTCGTATGTCCTTTACAAAGCAATATTAAGACAAATCGAGCGGGCAAACTATAATGTGTATCTCGGCCGTGTTCGGACAAATTTTCGGCAAAAACTGTGGCTGTCGATGAAGGCCCTGGTCGGTGTGTATGAATAAAAAGGTTGTCATTATCGGGGCGGGGATCGGCGGTCTTGGGGCCGCCGGTCTTTTTGCCAAAAAAGGCTACGACGTGACCGTGGTCGAGAAAAATGCCAATCTTGGCGGCCGTGCGAATATTTTTGAGCATGGCGGGTTTAGGTTCGACATGGGACCGTCGTGGTACCTCGCCCCCGACATTTTTGAACATTATTTTAATCTCGTTGGCGAACGCGTCGAGGATCATCTCGAACTAAAGCGGCTCTCGCCGTCGTACCGGATCTTTTTCCGGAACAACGGCGATCCTCTTGATATCAACTCTGACATCGAAATAGACACCGCCACTTTCGAAGCGATCGAAACCGGAGCCGGCGAAAAGCTACGTGCGTACCTCAAGCAATCGAAATATCAATACGAGGTCGCGACGCAGAGTTTCATGTTCAAAAACTATGACCGCATCTGGGATTTTTTCAATAAACGTGTGATGACCGAAGGGCAAAAGCTGTCGGTCTTTTCGACGATGCATAAGTTTGTCTCAAAATTTTTCACTTCGAAAAAGCTGCAGCAGGTGATGGAATACACGATGGTATTCCTCGGCACATCGCCGTACGAAGCACCGGCCCTGTACAACCTGATGTCGCACATGGATTTTAACCAAGGCGTTTTTTATCCGCAGGGCGGTTTTTACGAGCTGATCAAAGCTCTTGCAAATATTGCGGAGAAAAACGGGGCGGTTTTGCGGACGAATTCGCCGGTCGAAAAGATAATTGTCCGCGACGGAAAAGCCGTCGGCGTGCGGATAGAGGGCGATGAATTTATCGAAGCTGACCTCGTCATTTCAAACGCGGATATGTGGTTTACAGAGACGCGGCTGCTCGATATCGCGCAGCAAACACACAAGGAAAAATACTGGCAAAAACGCACGATGGCTCCGTCGGCATTTATTATGTATCTTGGCGTTTCGGAAAAGCTGCCGAGCCTCGTTCACCACAATCTGCTCTTTAGCGAAGACTGGCGAAAGAATTTTGATGAGATCTACAAAGACCCTTGTCTGCCGGACGAGCCGTCATTATATGTGTGTGCACCGAGCGTGACGGATCCGTCGGTCGCTCCGGAGGGAAAGGAGAATTTGTTTGTGCTCGTGCCGATAGCATCGGATCTCGCGATCACTGACGAGCAAAAAGAGATCTACGCGGACCGGGTTTTGGCATTGATGGAGCAGGAAATGAACCTGCAGGGCCTGCGGGAAAAGATCGAATACAAACGCATTTACACCGTCGAAAATTTCGCGGCCGATTACAACGCGTTCAAAGGCTCGGCACTTGGGTTGGCCCACACGCTGCGACAGACGGCGATATTCCGGCCAAAAAATAAGTCGAAAAAGATCGAAAATCTATTTTATGTCGGGGCCGGGACAAATCCGGGCATCGGCACGCAGATATGTCTGATCAGCGCTGAGCTGGCGTATAAACGTGTTCACGATATAACGACTGCCGAACCGCTTGAATCACTTTAGAGTAATTTGTCGAGGGCGATATTGCAGAAGATCACAAAGCCGGCCGCAACATTAATGAGGGGAAATGAGCGGTATAATTTGAAAAGAGTTCCTGTTTTGACCGACCTTGCGGAAGCGACCATTAGCAGAATGTAGGCAAAGCCGATCGTGATGCCGGCAAGGCCTAAATATTCTGCCGCGATGATGCCCGCCGTCGCGTACAATACCGCGCAAATGCCGAGCGTAAAATATGGGCCGCAAACCGTTGCGATAGTTTTCAGGCCGGCAGCCTTGTCAGCATCGATGTCCGGGATCGCAGAATAAGCGTGCATTGCGGCTGTCCAGCATCCCGCGGCGATAACGATCGACGCGGGCGGAAATTGGCCGGTGACCAGCGAATACGAAAAGACGCCGGGCATCACGTAGAGAATATTGAATGCAGAATCGAGAAACGGTTTTGCTTTTGCCCGTATCGGCGGAGCGGAATAAAAGATAGAGAAAAATAGAAACGCCGCTCCGGCAATAACTGCGGGCAAATTGCCGAGGAACAAAATTCCCGCGAACGCAATATTTGTTACAAAGATCGCGAGCCAGAGTTTTGACCGCCTTTCCGGAGCGACGAGTGTTTCGTAATCTGTCTTTTTTTCGTTTAGCTTGTCTGTCTCATAATCGAAAATATCGTTGACGCCGTAGACGAGCAGGTTTGCGGGAAAGGTGAAATACAGGCCGAATAAGAGATATGTCAGCTTATCCAATTGCTGCGGATACTCGGCCGCGGCGACAAGCCCAACAATATATGGGCCAAAGATGTAGAACCAAAATCGCGGACGGCTGACTTTTAGCAAAAATCGCATATTTGTTCGGATCCTGAAAAGCTAATTATTAATTAACTAATTAGTAATTACTAATTAACAATTTGAGATATTTACTGACGAAAACTCAATTGATCATTGGCGGGGCGATCCTCGTGATACTCGCGACGGGCGCGTTTTTTATGGCGAATGTGGTCATCCCACCGGAGGCTCGATTTGTGTCGGGCATTAACGTGATCTTGTTTGCGATACCCGTGTTTTGGGCGACGATGATGTGGCTCGGGCGGCGGGACGCGGTTATTTTGTTTGGGATATTGGGCGTGCTCGCTTTGGTGATCGAGACGTCGGCGATGATCACGGGATTTCCGTATGGGCATTTTGGCTATTCAGAACTGCTCGGTTATCGGTTGATTGGCCTAACGCCTTGGGCCGTTTTTCTGGCTTGGACGCCTTTGGTTGTAGCTGCGTATGGAATTGCAGCTCGTCTGGTGGAAAAACAGCCGTCAGCCGCCAGCCGTAAGCCGTCAGCCGCAATTCTACGAGTTGTGATGGTGGCGCTGATGCTTGTTGTGTTCGATCTGGTGTTAGATCCGGGAGCGGTCAAGATCGGATTTTGGCGTTATGAGGGCGGCGGGGCGTTTTATGGCGTGCCGGTTTCGAATTTTGCCGGATGGCTATTCTCGGGTGCAATCGGGGCGGCGGTAATTGAAATATTTACCTTTATTAGAAAACCGCTCTTGCCCGCTCCTGCACAGCTTATTTCAAGCACCTTTTTTATCATTTTCTTTTGGTCGGCGATCGCGTTTTTTTCGGGGATGTGGATGCCGGTGATGATCGGCGCCGTCGTGCTAATTGGGCTGGCGGCGTTTTATCTGCGGTATCACTACGCGTTTGACGACATGATCGTCTATGTTGACGAGGACAATAACGCGATCGGCACCGCCCCCAAACTCGCCGCCCACGACGGCGACACAAAACGCCACCGGGCATTTTCGATCTTTCTTTTTAATAACAAGGGCGAACTCCTATTACAGCAGCGTGCGTTAACCAAAAAAACATGGCCGGGTGTCTGGTCAAATTCTTGCTGCGGCCATGTGATGCTCCACGAAACTACTGAGGCCGCTGCAAAACGCCGACTGAAATACGAACTCGGTATCGCGGGCGTCAAACTCGATGTCATTTTGCCCGATTTTCGCTACCGTGCTGAAAAAGACGGGGTTGTCGAGAATGAGATCTGTCCTGTCCTTGTGGGATTTACCGACGCTCTAACCGCACGAAACTCCGTTGAGGTAAATGATGTCCGCTGGGTCGGTTGGGAGCAGTTTGTTAAGGATGTTGCAGACCCGGCGAACGGATATTCGCCGTGGGCAAGGGAAGAGGTGGAGTTGCTCAATGCAGACCGCCGCTTTAACGAACTCATCTCCAATCTTTGATTGACCACCGTTTCGTGTAGAATAAACCTGTTTATGGCGAAATATCGCATAGGTTTAGGGGTGACTGGCGGGATCGCGGCTTATAAGGCTGTCGAGGTTTTGCGGTTGCTGCAAAAGGCGGATTGTGATGTCTCGGTGGCGATGACGCGGCATGCGACGGAGTTTGTCCAGCCGCTGACGTTTAGGGCTCTGACGGACAAGCACGTTATTGTTGACGATTACGATCCTGAGAATCCTGACCCGATTGCCCACATCAATTTTTCACAAGAGATCGACCTGCTGCTGATCGTCCCGGCGACGGCGAATATTATTGGCAAATTTGCCAATGGCGTAGCCGACGATTTTTTGTCCTCGACATATCTAGCAACCACAGCAAAGGTCATGGTCGCCCCGGCGATGAACACGACTATGTGGGAACAGCCCGCGACGCAGCGAAATGTAGCCCAGCTAAAGGCCGACGGCGTGTATTTTGTCGAGCCTGTGGCGGGTGAACTTGCTTGCAAGACGGTCGGGACGGGGAAGCTTGAGGATGTTGAGAATATTGTGAAGCAGGCGCTTGCTTTGCTTGAGACAGGAGACAGGAGACAGGAGACGGGAGACGTCTCAGGCTCATTGGCTCCCGTCTCAGACCTCTCTAAGGAGAATTTTCTCATCACGGTTGGCGGCACTCGCGAGGCCATCGATCCCGTCCGATTTATCTCAAATCATTCTTCGGGAAAGATGGGTTTTGCGGTTGCTGAAGCGGCGGCGGCGAGGGGGGCAAAGGTTACTGTTGTCGCGGGGGTGACGACGGTCGAGCCGCCGGCGAACGTAAATGTTATCCGGGCAGTTTCCGCCGAAGATATGCACGCCGCCGTCAAAGCCGAGATCGCACACGCCACGGTCTTTGTTGGTGCGGCGGCGGTTGCGGATTATGCTCCGGCAAATGCAGCGGATGCAAAGATCAAAAAAGACGGCCGCGATGTGTTGACGCTTGAGCTCAAAAAGACGCCGGATATTTTGTCCGAAGTATCGAAAAATCGGCATACAGGAATGCTCGTCGTCGGTTTTGCCGCCGAGACAAATGATGTTGTCGGCTATGCGCGTACGAAAATGGAAAAGAAAGGCCTCGATCTGGTCGTCGCCAATGACATCACAAAAGCGGGTGCAGGATTTAATACTGATACAAATATTGCGACGATCTTGACGCGAGCCGGCGGCGAGATCGAATTGCCGCTGATGTCAAAACGCGAAATGGCGGATCGGATATTGGACGAGATTTTATTATTGCGGAAGAATTGAACGCGGATTACGCGGATCAGGCGGATGAAGACGGATCTGAAATTTTGTTTATTAGGAACAAGTGTTTATTGGCCTATCCGTTCCCATCTGCGTAATCCGCTTGATCCGCGTTAAAAATTAGATTAGATATCACTCAATGCCAAATTCTGATTTGAACAATCTGATAGCCGATGTTCGCGAGCAAGTGCTGTATTTACAGGAGCTTGGGGTTGAGACAATTGCACTTAGTGGAGAGTTGAGTGTTGAGAGTAGAGAGTTAAGAGCGGAAAGCCCCGAGCGACTTCGGATTCCCAATTTGAGATCTAAAATTGCAAATTCAGAGGCAATCTCAAATTTCAGATCTGAAATTCCAGATATAAAGCCAGTAAGGACCAAAACACCGGAATCAAAACCGGCCGGCTCGCGACTTGCGTCTTTGCCGTCATTATCAAAACTCTCCGGTTCTGGTCCGGTCCGGACCAAGGTGGACCAAGGTGGACCAAGTGAAATGGAAAATGCCCCTACCACATTAAATGCTGCCGAATTGCTGTCTTTGCCGGAACCGACAGAGACCATTGAGCAGATCCGAGCGGAGATCGGGCCGGACTGTACGCGGTGTAAATTAAGCGATCTTGGGCGGTCAAAGGTTGTGAATAGCACGGGGAATTTTAACGCCGATCTGATGTTTGTCGGCGAGGCTCCGGGGGCGGATGAGGATGAGAAGGGCAAGCCGTTTGTCGGGCGTGCGGGGCAGCTTTTGACCAAGATCATTGAGAGCATCGGACTCACGCGCGAGGATGTTTTTATCGGCAACATCAACCGCTGCCGCCCGCCCGGAAATCGAGCTCCGGAAATGGATGAGACCATTGCTTGTAAGCCTTATCTAAAGCGCGAAGTCGCGGTTGTGCGGCCAAAAGTGATCGTCGTTTTGGGTGCGACCGCCGCACAGAACCTGCTTGAGACCAAGGTCCCGATCGGGAAACTTCGCGGGCATTTTCACGATTACCTTGGCGTTAAGGTTATGCCGACGTTTCACCCGGCTTACTTACTCCGCGACCCGCACAAAAAGCGCGAGGTCTGGGAAGATATGAAGATCGTCCGCGACTATCTCAATACCCAAGGATGAATTGCCCGCGAAACACACGAAAAACACTAAATAGGCAGTCTCTTTTTTTAGTGTGTTTCGTGGGCTAAATTCTTATGTTATCTGCTGAAATTATTGCCATTGGTTCCGAGCTTCTCACGCCGGATAAGACTGATACGAACAGTCTTTGGCTGACGCGTGAGCTTAATGATATCGGCATAGAGGTCATGTTAAAGACCGTTGTCGGGGACGATGGAGCGCGGCTTGAGGAGGCGGTGAGCGACGCTTTGCGGCGGTCGGATATTGTGATAACAACGGGTGGACTTGGGCCAACTGAGGATGACATTACGCGGCAGTTTACGGCGAGTGCGATCGGCCGGAAACTGGTATATCACGACGATATCGAGGCGAATTTGCGAGAACGTTTTAAGGCTTGGGGCCGTGAAATGCCTGAGATCAATAAGCGTCAGGCGTATGTGATCGATGGTGCCGATATTTTGCCAAACCCGAACGGTTCGGCGGTCGGAATGATGGCCGAGATCGATGGCAAAATACTCGCGATCTTGCCCGGGCCGCCGCGTGAAAATCAGGCGATGTTCACCGCACACGTTTTCCCAACATTAAAAGCGATCGCCGGTGAAGTGTATGTAAAGCGGCGGATCTTGCGTGTGTCGGGGCTTGGCGAATCGGCGGTCGATGAGATCGCGGCACCGATCTATACGTCTTATGAAGATGTGCAGACATCCGTTTTGTTTAATAAAAGCGAGGTCGAGATCCATGTTGCTGCACGGTCGGACAATGCCGACGTCGCAAAAGCCACGGCGGATAAACTTGCCGATGAACTGACAACGGCTCTTGGCAAATTTGTATTTTCGACCAACGGCGACACGATGGAACAGGTCGTCGGATCATTATTAAAACAACGTGGCGAAACTCTTTCGGTCGCCGAAAGCTGCACCGGCGGGCTGATCGGCCAGCGTTTGACGGATGTGGCGGGATCGTCGGCTTACTTTATGGAAGGTGCGATCACTTATTCCAACGAAGCGAAAATGCGGACGCTTGGGGTTTCCGCTGAGATCTTAGAGCAACATGGTGCTGTCAGCGCCAATTGTGCCGAGGCAATGGCCGCCGGGATGAGGAAATATGCAGGGACCGACCATGCGATCTCGATCACAGGCATCGCCGGGCCGGATGGCGGCTCTGACGAAAAGCCAATCGGGACGGTGTTTATTGGGTATGCAGGGCCGGATATTGTGAAATCTGCCAAGATAGTGCTGCCCGGTGACCGATACCTAATACGTTGGCGTTCGAGTCAGGCGGCGCTTGATTATTTGAGAAGGCAAATCTCTAAATAGCCGTGCAGTAAAGAGAACCACCCCGTCAGCCCCGAACAAAGACGTCGGGACTGCCACCCCTCCTTCGTAAGGAGGGGAGCTGTGGGTTGCTTTTTTCCACTAATAAACCGAAAATTAACCAGTATTTTTTGAAACTTTGCCCACCAGACGGCGTGTTAATCTCTGGCTATCACTGGATTTAGCGCAGTTTATTCCGGAAACTTCCGATATCAATATGAAAAGATCAACGCACCTAACCTTTTTTGTGACCCTATTGCTGGTTTTCGCGATGCTGATGCCGACGGCCGCATTTGGTTTTGTCGACGACAAAAAACATTTCAAAGAAGGCATGAAGTTTGAGGCGGCTGAGGAATGGGATCGTGCGGTCGAAGAATTTGCTCTCGCGGTCGCCGAAAGCCCCAAAAACCCTGAATACAGGCTGCATCTGGTGCGGGCATTGTTCAATGCTTCGCAGCTATTCATGAAAAAGGGGACGATAGCGGCGAACGAAAAAGATTATCTTGCGGGCTATGCGGCGTTTAGACGGGCGTACGCGTTTGACCCGACGAATGAACTGGCCAAGACGGAAATGGACCGGATGGTTCGGCTCCAACAGGCATTGACCGATCCCGAAGTTGACCCAAAAACCGGCGTAAAGATCGTCCCGACAGCCTATGTCAACACAAAAGGCGAGCCGCAGATGCCGCAAAAGCTTGAAAAA
Organism: Chloracidobacterium sp. UBA3360; assembly: GCA_002360555.1. Taxonomy (GTDB): domain Bacteria; phylum Acidobacteriota; class Blastocatellia; order Pyrinomonadales; family Pyrinomonadaceae; genus OLB17. The sequence goes on along the minus strand of DEQS01000009.1, from coordinate 12,818 downwards.
TTACGGGATGTTTCTTTTCCGACAGGCATAGATCTACAAGTAATTATTAAGGAATTGGCAAAGGACCTTGATCTCAACGTGTTGTTTGACCGCGAATCGTTTCAGGCCGCGGGACGTAAGACGTTTATCGATTTAAAAGGCGTGACGCCGGCTCGTGCTCTCGATTACATATTTTTGCAAGAAGGGCTTTTCTTTCAAAAGGTCGGACCGCGCACGATCATGGTCGCGACCCAGGCGCAGCGGGTCAAGTTTCAACAGCTTGTGCTGCGGACGTTTTACCTTGCAAATGCCGCCCCGAAAGATGTCGCAAAGGTCGTCCAGACCGCGATCCCCGCTCAGCCCGGCCGTAGCGGTACGATCGTGCTAACCGACGACGCGACCAACAGCGTTACGATCCGTGATACTCAGGAGAACATCCTGCTGATCGGCCAGCTGATCAAATCCTTGGATAAGGACCGAGCCGAAGTCGTGATGGAGGTGGCGATCTACGAGGTAAATAAGAACGACCTTTTACAATTGGGCAATCAGGTTGGCACCCAGCAGCAACTTACCAACCTTGGTGGTTCACAACAGGGACAGGTCGGCCTCGGACCAAAAGGACTTATTGGAACATTGATCGGAGCGGGGACAGCCGGAGCGGCGCTCCCATATTCGATCGCAACCGGGATAATTTTGCCGGCGATGAATTTATCGGCTTTTCAGAGCAAATCGGACACAAAGCTGATCGCGTCGACACAGATACATGCGTTTAATAACGAAGATTCGTCCGCCCGTATCGGCCAGCGTGTACCGGTACAAAGTGCTCAGTTTGTAACCGGCACCGGTACCACGACCGGTAATGGCGGTGTCGTTTCGAACGTGATCAATTACGAACAGGTCGGATTGACGCTGAAATTTAAGCCGCTTGTTTTCCCGAATCAAGACGTACAGGTCGCGATGGAGATCGAGTCGAAAGACGTCGCAGGAGCATCGACGCTGACTCCGACATTCACTGAGCGTACGATCAAGGGAACAGCACGAATTCAAAACAACAAAACGTTACTTCTGGCCAGCGTCGCTTCGGGTACGGAGACAAAGGGCAGGCAGGGTTTGCCGCTGCTCGGCTTGATACCGATCATTGGCCGCCTGTTCACAGCTCCAACACGAGATAATCGCCAGATCGACATCGTTATTGCGGTTACGCCGCGCGTCATAAGAGCTCCGGCCATTTTGCCTGAGGACGAGATCGAACGACCGACCGGCAGCCTCGCGGTGCCGACGAACAGCTCGCTTGAGGCGATGATCGTCGAGGAAGACCGTCAGGATTATCTGGCCGCGATGCGTCGCCTGCCGACGAATACCGCCGTGCAATTGCCCGATCGTCCGACCGAGGCGCCCGAATACGTCAAGACCGATGCGACCACATCTTCGACGGCGAAGGCGACCGAACGAAATGGTCCGAATCTAAAACCTATCGATAATAGCGTCAAGACTTTGCAATTAAATCAGACTGCGGACACATCAGCTCAAACAACTGAGGTCAAGACCGCTGTGCAGGATCCAGTCGCAACCGACCCGACACCCGCGATCGGGCCAAAATTTGGTATTGAAATGCCCGAGATGAAAGCGGGCGAGCGTCTGAAAATACCAGTGACCATCGACGGTACCGGGAACTTTAGATCTGCGGTAATGGGGCTGAAATTTGACGTTAAGAAAGTCGCTGTCCGTGGGGTCTCGTACGGTGATGTTTTTGGCGTTATTGCTAATTCTCCAGCGGTTCCGTTCCTCAACCAAAACGGCAAGATGTATGTCTCGCTGACATCGAAAGACGACGCGAGCGCCTCCGGGGTTTTTGCGTATATCGAGATCGAGACCCTTACTGCGGGAAGGCCCGAGATATCGTTTGACCGCGACGTGCTCAATTTTATGACCGTTGACGGCAAGAGCTTTAGGCTGAAATTTGACTAATAAAGTGACTGGTTGCCGGATAAAAAATAAGCGTAGTAAGATGGGCGGATATAGCCTATTCGAGCTGATAATTACGCTTGGTGTGCTGGCCATTTTGGTCGTTGGAACGATCCCGCTTGCACAAAACTCGGTCAAACGGCAAAAGGAGCTGAAGCTACGTGAAACGCTGCGGATGCTGCGCGGTGCGATAGACGAATTTAAACGCGACACGTATGGATCGTGTCCGCAAGGGGCTATCACAAACGGTAATCCGACTACGCCAAATTCGACTTTTAATACGCCAGCGGATCCACGCAGTCGAGTGGTCATTGATGATTGCAAGATATTTGAGACAGATAATCTCGACCGCTTTCCGCCAAGCCTAGACACGCTGGTCCAGGGGGTTCGCGTCCGTGCTCGCGGCGTCAATATCAGGGGAGGCAGCGGCATTACCGACGACACCAAGCAGGCGACCGAGTTGACTGAAGAAAAAGAGGTCATTAAGGTCTATCTGCGCGAGATACCCGTAGATCCGGTAACGGGCGAAAAAGACTGGAAATTGCGATCGTCGTATCAATCGGCCGACTCGGACAACTGGGACGAAGTAAATGTTTTTGACGTCAGGTCGGCCTCCGACGAAGAGGCGATGAACGGGGAGAAGTATAGTGATTGGTAAACGGCAGTGGTCAGTAGTCAGTGGTCAGTGGTCAGTGAAATGCAGACAGAAAGGGTTCTCGCTGCTTGAGCTGATGATCGCGATGTTTATCATGATCATTTTGCTGTCTATCGCGGTGCCGACTTACGAACGGAGCGTCCGGCAGGCTCGTGAGACGGTGTTGAAAGAAAATCTCTGGCAGATGCGTCGTGCCATCGACCAATATACGGCCGACAAGGGCAAGCTGCCGCAGAATATCGACTCGCTCGTTGAGGCAAAATATCTACGTGAAAGGCCGGTCGATCCGGTTCTCGAAAAGACAGAATGGGATGAGATCCAAGGCGATGATCCAAATTCGTCTGAGGGCGGGCAAGGGCTTAAGGATGTTAAAAGCCTTGCCGACGGGACGGACAGCAACGATAAGTCATTCCGCGATTATTAATATATGTTTTCTGCAATAACCAGTCCCAGCTTTCCCAACGCGGCTCTCGGCATCGATAAAAACAGTATCTCGGCCGTCGCCCTCCAGGGTAGCCGACGCAACTTGGGCATCAAACAGGCAGCGACCGTTGCTCTCGCTGACGGTGTTCTCGAACCGGGCTTTTTAGATACCAACATCGTTACACCTTTCGAATTTGCATCCGCTCTGCGTGAGGTTGTCGAGATCGCCGGGTTACTGGGTCAGAAAAAATGGTCTATCTCGCTACCGAGTAACACTGCTCGTGCGACGATACTCGCGCTCGACAGCGAACCCTTGTCTGCGGGCGAACGGGACGAGATACTTGATTGGAAAGCCGAACAGAGCTTTGGGGCACCGGCAGCACATTTACGTATCGCGATGGAAAAGATCTCGCCCGATAAGGACGGCCGCGTTCGATATTTTGCCACCGCGGTCAAACTTTCCGTGATCGACGAATACGAGACACATTTTGAATCGATGGGCTGGAAAGCAGGGCTCATCGTACCGCGTGCAATGGGCGAGGCTAACTGGCTGATGGGCGGTGACAGCGGGCTTGACTCGCTGCTGATCAGCTCCAATAATGACGGATTTACTGCATTACTGTTGCGCGGCAACGAGCCGGCAGTTGTCCGCTCTGTAACGTGCACAGCTAACGAGATCGACGACGAGGTATATCGGCTCGTGATGTTTTATAACGATAGGTTCGGAGCAGCCGGGACGCTCGATAGCGTAATGGTCGTCGGCGGGGAATTTGTCCCGGCCCGTGTTCAGAGCATCGCGGCGGAGGCGCTCGGGCGCAACGTCAGGGTGCTTACGTCTGATGATGTCGGCCTCAGCCTGCCGGGTGGCGGACTTAATTTCAACGACCTAGCATCTCCCGCCGGCCTCGCCGCACTAAGCTTTTAAGAAGTAGCCCGCGAAAAACACCAAATGCACAAAAAAAGGAAATATGTCCTTCTGTTTTGTGCATTTCGTGTATTTCGTGGGCAAAATTCCCGCGTTCGCTTGCGGATTGAAACAATTTAATTAAAACTACCGTAGTACCCCCTATCACGATGGCGACACGGGCGATATCAATCGAAGGAATCAAGGGTTTGACCGATGGCGAACTGATAATCAGTGCCATCGGCGGACGTTCTGATGGTTTTGAGGAGCTTGTCCACCGCTATCAGCGACAGATCACGAGCTACGTTTTTCGTATGCTTGGCGATTACGATTCCGCCTTGGACGTCACTCAAGAAGTCTTTATCAAGGTCTATAATTCGCTTAATAAATACAGTGCCGAGTACAAATTCTCGACCTGGCTTTATCGTATTGCCCACAACGCTGCGATCGACCACATGCGGCGAAATTCGATTACGCCGCAGAGCATCGAGACCGAAAACGCCGACGGCACATACCAAATACAGATCGAAAGCGGGCGTCCGTCGCCGGAGAAAGATCACGAGGTTCGCGAATGGCGGACCGAGATCGACGCGGTCGTAAATTGTTTGCCACCCGCGTATCGCGACCTGATCTTACTGCGGCATTCGCGTGATCTGAGTTATGACGAGATCGCCGAGGTGACTGGGTTGCCGTTAGGTACGGTAAAAAACAGATTGTTTAGAGCACGTGAGATGATGCGAAATATCTTTATCGCACGAGGTTTTACGGGATTTTGATGCAGATACAAGGATTACAATGCCCGACCGAAGAGATCGCCGCCTATGTTGACGGCGAGCTCGATGCGGCGCTTGAGATGCAGATGGATCTGCATTTTGCGTCCTGTAAGGCGTGCTCGATCGAGCTTAATCATCAAAAAGAATTCTTACGAAACCTCGACATGAGCCTCGGTTTTGAACGTGAGATCGAGCTTCCTGTAGATTTTGCTAAGCAGGTCGTTGCCAATGCTGAAAGCACCGTGAGCGGATTGCGTCGGCCGCGTGAGCGGTTTAATGCGCTGTTTATCTGTGCGGGGCTTGCTCTGTTTGTTTTATTTGCGATGGGAGCAGAGGCCGGATCGTTACTCGACAAAGTCGCCGAGGCTTTGGGTCAAACAGCCGCGATCGGCGGAATATTTGGCCACTTGATCTATTCACTTTTTATCGGCCTCGCGATCATCGTGCGCAGTATTGCCGGACAGGCTCAGATAGGCGTTCTCGCTGTTGGAGCGATGGCGTTGGTGTTTGCGGCCTTTACTTTATTTATCTCGCGACGGGTTTTGAGGACACTCAAAACCTAAATCCTGCCACAGTGAAATATTTATCAAGGACAGCATTTACAAGCCGCGTCTTGCCGCCAAGACTGCTCACGTTTGTGTTTTTGCTG
>DEQS01000009.1:0-7337 GCA_002360555.1 Chloracidobacterium sp. UBA3360 | reverse complement strand
AAGAGCGCGCTCGCTGTCGGTGGCGACATCTCGGTCGAGGGCACTGTCGCCGAAGATGTAGCAACGATCGGCGGCAACGTTACACAAAAAGACGATTCGCATATTGGCGGCGATGTGTTTGTACTCGGTGGCGTTTATAAGCAAGAGGGCGAGGGCAGCACGCGTGTGTCCGGGAAAGAGACCGTTACGCTTGGTGCGTTTGAGGAAGAGCTGCGAAACTTTGGACAAAATCCGTCACAGCTTTTTTCGCCCACTTTTTCGATCAGCTTTGTCGCGCAACGTGTGGTCGTCGCGCTGTTTTGGTTCATTATTTCGATAGTCATAACAACGCTTGCTCCCGGGGCGGTCGGTCGTGCCGTGGCGCGGATCCAGTTGTCGTGGCTCAAGGTCTGTGCTCTCGGTGCGGGTGCGTTTCTGTTTGTTATGAGTGCGATTATCGCAGGTGCCTTGCTGCTGCCAAATTATTTGGGTGCGACGCTCGGACTGATGGGCATGCTGGTACTTGTGCTTGGCTATGTTTTCGGCAGGGTGTCGCTGCAAGTGAGCGTTGGCAAGTTGATCCAAAAACGATTTCTCTCTGAAAATAACCGCTCCGAAACGCTCGCTACGCTCCTTGGTGTAGCGGTTTGGACGCTTCTCCTTTCGCTGCCGTATGTGTGGCTGATCGCTCTTTTTACAGTCTTTGCTTTCGGTATCGGACTGATCCTCACCGGCCGCTCGACCGCCAAGTGGCAAAACGCGTAAGTGCTACGCTTGCACAATTTTACATTTCTTTACAAATAGCCTCGAACCTTACTGATAGAATTAACGTCTTATACTGTTGAAGCACGCAACAATGGCGTTTTCAACGCGCATAAAAACGAGGGAATTTATAGCTATGCTGCAAAATATACTTATTTCTGTATTGATATTTCTGTTCTCAGGCGTCTTTGCTCTTGTGTTTGGTCAAACCCCCGGAGCCGCGATAAAACCTACCTATGTTAGAGGCGAGGTCGCCGCGATCGACGCCAAATCGATCAGCGTTACCACAGACACCGGAAAGATCGACGCAGCCATTGCCGAAAAGACCTCTTTCAAACGCGTATCCGCTGAAACTCTCGACTTTGCCAAAGGAGTAGACGGTGCGTTAGCAGATATCGCTGTCGGTGACAAAGTAACCGTTTCAGCACTTGCCGGTGCGGATGGTAAATCGCTAAACGCACGCACGATATATTTCATTACAAAGGCGGATATTGCAGCAAAGAACGCCAAAGAAGCGGCCGAGTGGCAAAAACGCGGCATCACCGGCAAGGTGACCGTGGTCAATGCACAAACGGGACAGGTAACAGTCGATATTCGCAATCTGACCGGCAGCACCGCAATGGTCGTTACCCCAAAAGCGGGCGCCAAGTTTATCCGTTACGCTCCTGACTCGGAGCGGTTTGATGAGGCAAAGCCCAGCTCTCTGGCTGAGATCAAGGTCGGCGATATGCTACGTGCTATCGGCGATAAAAATACCGAAGGCAACGCGATGACGGCGGAAACGATCCTGACCGGAGCGTTTCAGACCGTTGCCGGTACAGTTGTTTCGACCGACGTCGCTAAAAACGAAGTCGTTATCAAAAATCTTCAGACGAACAAAGAAGTGACCATCGAGGTCGGCCCGAGAACGGTCTTAAAGAATTTTCCTAGTGAGATGGCAGAGCGTATGGCCGGGGCTCAGATGGCAGGCGGTATGACCGGCCCGCGTCCGGTCGGGCAGGGCGGCAATGTACAGGTTGGCCCGCCGAATACGAGTGGACAGCCCGCCGGACAAGGACAAACACCGGGCGGCCCCGTTAGGATCGGCATGGGCGGCCCCCGCGGCGGAGGCAGCGTTGATGAGATGCTCGAACGCTTTCCGGCCATCACAGTTGAAAATCTAAAGGCGGGCGATATGATCGCCGTCTCAAGTACAAATAACGGAAATGCCACGCGTATGCGGGCGATCAAATTACTCGCGGGAGTCGAGCCATTTCTAAGAATGGCTCAGGCCACCGGCAGACGTTCCGGACAGGGAGGCGTGGAAGGCGGCTTTTCGATCCCGGGAATGGATGGCGTTGGATTCCCCTAAACTTTAACTAACTATTCGTGGACGGACGCCGGTTGGAGCCTTCGCCCGAAATATCAAAGCAATATTTAATATTTTATTATCATGAAACTCATACGAACTTTTATTCTGGTAGGGATCATCTCTATCATCTCGGCAGGTGCGGCGTTTGCACAGTCTACCGGCAGTATTAGTGGTTCTGTCACAGACGCACTTGGTGCGGTCCTGGTCGGTGCCACTGTCACGGCGGTTGCCGCTGACGGCAAGCAAAAACAGGCGATCACCAATGCTCGCGGCGAATACACTATCCCTGCATTGGCTCCCGGTAAATATACCGTCAAAGCTATCGCCACAAACTTTGGCCTTTACGAAAATACCGAGGTCGTTGTTACATCCGGCGAAAAGAACGAGCTGATGGTCGTTCTAACCGTTGCCGGTGTGGACGAGACGGTTGACGTTGATAATGCCAATCAGGTGTCAACGGATGCGGATAGTAATAAGGACGCGACTGTCATCTCGGGCAAGGACCTTGATGCTCTGCCCGATGACCCAGATGAGTTAAATGCCGCGTTGCAGGCCTTGGTTGGCGGATCGGCCGGCCCAAACGGCGGACAGATCTACATTGATGGTTTTACGGGCGGTCAGTTGCCGTCAAAGGACCAGATCCGAGAGATCCGTATTAATAGTAATCCTTTTTCCGCAGAGTATGATCGTCCCGGATCAGGCCGCATCGAGATCCTCACGCGTCCGGGTTCGGATAAGTGGCGAGGTTCGGTCAACGGCAGCTTTAACGACGAGAGTCTCAATTCGCGCAACCCGTTTGCGGTCAATCGAGCTCCGACCCAGCAGAGAAATTTTGGCGGAAATCTTTCGGGGCCAATTAAAAAGGGAAAATCATCGTTTTCTCTAGACGTTAACAATCGGGATAACGATAATAATGCGGTCATAAACGCACAGATAATCGACCCCTCATTCAATATCGTGACATTTAGACGGGATATAAGGCAGCCGACGAAACGGTTCAATATCGCACCGCGTTTTGATTTTGCTATCAATGATAAGAACACGGTGGTCGCTCGTTATAACTTTTCTAATGCGACCTCTAATTTTCAAGGTATTGGCGACACTTCGCTGCCGACGAGAGCATACAAGACATCATCCCGAGAACACGAGTTTCGTCTAACCGAGACGATGATCATTAATGCTAAGACCGTAAATGAGACGAGGTTTGAATACAGCGATAACGAACGCAAGCAGACCGGCGATAATTCGGTGCCGACGATCAATGTTTCACAAGCATTTATTGGCGGCGGATCGTCGATCGGTTTGAATTCCAATCGAAACAAGACGTGGGAGGTGAACAATTTTACGAGTACGTCGTTTGGCAAGAATATGCAGCACTCGTTCAAGTTTGGCGGTAAGCTCAGACACGTTTCGATTACAGATCGTTCGGAAAGTAACTACGGCGGTACGTTCGCGTTCCCCGGGTTCTTAGTTGCTGACCCAGCATGTGACCTTAACGGTGATCTAATTATTTCATCGATCGAGCAATACCGGTGTAAGGTGAGCGGTTTAGTAGGCGCCCAGTATAACCCGACACAATTTAACCTGACGACCGGTAACCCGGTTGTCGGTGTTTCTCAATTTGAAGCTGGGGTGTTTGTTTCGGATGACTGGAAGATGCGTCCCGATCTATTAGTGAGTATTGGCTTGCGTTACGAGAATCAGTCGAATATAAGCAGCAATTACAACTTTGCCCCGAGGCTTGGTATTGCCTGGTCGCCGGGTGCCGGGGGAGCGAAACAGCCGAAATTTGTCTTTCGAGGGGGAGCCGGCATCTTTTACGAGCGGTTTAGCGAGAACAATACGCTACAGGCCGAGCGTTTCAATGGCGTCAACCAGCTAAGCTTGCTCGTCAGTGCAAATGATCCTGATCCGGCGCGTAGGGCAGCTGCTCTGGTTTTGCTTGCCCAGCCAGTGTTCACGTTAACCGGCGTGACAAATGTACCAACTGCGGCTCAAATTTTAGCAGTTCTGCCGGCAAACCAGTCGAACACGCTTCGAACGGTGTCTCCGGTGTTGCAGGCTCCGTATACAATGCAGGCCGTTTTTTCCGTAGAAAGGGCACTAACATCGAAATTAACCCTGACTTCGACATTTATCGCGAGTAAATCGCTACATCAGATCAGGACACGCAATATCAACGCACCGATCTGTCCCACGGGGATAAATTGTGCTGGTTCACTGCGACCAGACCCAGCGTCGGGCAACATTAATGCCTATGAATCAAGTGCCACGAGTCGACAGACTCGGCTGAATTTCAATTTGCGAGCGAATATCAGTCAAAAGATCTCGCTGTTCGCGAATTATGGACTTGGTTTTGTTAAAAGTGACGCGGATGGAGGCTCACCGGCATATAGCTACGATCTGACCGGCGAATACGGTCGGGCTTCGTTCGACGCTCGGCACAGCTTTTTCGTCTTTGGCAACGTAACACTACCGTGGGGCATATCGGTCAATCCGAATATTATTTTGACATCAGGCCGTCCGTTTAATATAACGCGCGGTGTCGATTCAAATGGTGACGGATTTTTCAACGAACGTCCGACCTATGGTGAGTTGAAGAACCGATGTACCGAACTTAACCTGACGAGCTCATTCTGTAATGTTTCGGGTTTTGATCCTACGGCGATCCTACCGCGAAACTTTGGCCAAGGGCCGTCAAGTTTTACGGTTGGAATGCGTGTTGGAAAGACATTTAGCTTTGGCAAGTCTGCACAGTCCGCTGTGGCGGGCGGTGGCGGCGGCGGACGTCCTGGCGGCGGAGGTGGCGGAGCCCCTCAAATGGTTGTCATGGGCGGCCCTGGCGGCGGCGGTGGCGGCGGCGGCATGGGAATGATGCGTATGGGCGGCGGTGGCGGTGATAGCCGTAAGCCGTATAACCTAAATTTTAGCGTCGAAGTTCAGAATTTGTTCAATACGGTCAACCTTGCTAATCCATCGGGCAGTCTTAGTAATAGTCGTTTTGGCCAATCGACCTCGACCAGCGGTGGTTTTGGGCCTTTCGGTGGTGGCAGCAGCGGACCTAATCGCAGGGTCAATCTCAACATGCGATTTAGCTGGTAGACGCCGAATCGGATAAAATAGTGAAACGAAAGAGAGATGAAAGCGTATTACTTTTCATCTCTCTTTTCATTCTTAGAATGGTTTTTGCAATATTATGAAGAAGTTTTACGGATATTTGCTCGTAATTTTATTGGTTTCTGGAACCGCGATCGCACAACCGGATTCGGTCGGCAAAACGACTACGAACGAGAAAGCCACAACCATTTCACCGGACAATGTTGCACTTGACATAGCCAAAGCCACACTCGCTGCACATGGCGGTGAAAAACTCAAGAAAATGACGTCGCTGGTGCAAAAGGGGTCGGCTGATCTGACCTTTATGGGACAAGCTTTGCCCGGGGTATTCTCAACGGCAGTGAGCGGCGATAAGTACTATTTTGAGATCAATAGCGCGGTCCAATCGCTAAAACAAGTCTATGATGGGCGTTCGACTTACTCGTCGATCCCGGGATTTTCTCTGCCGCCGATGACGAGTCTTGGTTTTCCAATATTGCAGAGGATCGGTGACAAAGGGTTTGTGATCACCGCTCTCCGAGAGGACAAGAAAAAGAAAAAGGGATTTCGAATTACAACGCCCGACGGCTTTTACACCGACTTTTTTGTTGATGAAAAGACCAGTCAGATGAAAGGGTACGAATCAGCATATGATGTCGGAGGACGGGTTGTGACGACGTCTGTAGAGGTCGATGAATTTGAGACGGTCGAAGGGCTACTGATCCCCAAAAAATATTCGCAGAGGTTTGATCTGGGCCAGATAACTGCCTATGCCAATTTCAAGACAAAACAGACCCTCGTAAATTCGCCAATGGCGGATGACTCGTTTGTTATCCCTAAGTAAACGAGCTATTTTGCAAAACGGCTGCCCTTCCACCAGTCGATCGTGCGGCGTAACCCGTCTTCCAATCCGACTTTTTGTTCATACCCGAGCCATTCCACTGCTCGGGTATTGTCTGCCTGGGAATCTCGGACATCGCCTTTTCGCGGCTCCTGATGATCGGCCACTACATCTTCTTTGCCCGTAATTTTCTTTAAGACACTGAGCAGTTCGTTGAGCGTGATGCGGTCGCCGTTGGCGACATTGAGCGTTTCGCCGATACCTTTAGCCGCATTCATCGCCTTGATGTTGGCGTCAACAACGTTGTCGATATACGTGAAATCACGCGAATGTTCGCCGTCACCGTAAATGACTGGTTTCGTGTCGGACATCAAAGCATCGACAAACCGCGAAATTACGCCCGAGTACATTGATGCCGGATTTTGTCGCGGCCCGAATACATTGAAATACCGGAGAGACATCGTCTCTAATCCGTAGACGCTGTTAAATGAGCGGCAATAAAATTCGCCGGTGATCTTTGCAACGGCATAAGGTGAAAGCGGATCAGGCCGCATCGTCTCGACTTTTGGCAGAACCGGTTGATCACCATACGCTGAGCTTGACGCGGCGTAGATAACGCGACGGACGCCAACGTCTTTTGATTTGATAAGAAGCTTTAGCGTGGCGTTGACACATGCCTCATGAGTTTCGGCGGGGTCATCGACTGAGCGCGGAACACTCGGCAGTGCGGCTTCGTGAAAGACGATCTCGCAACCGTCGATGGCTTTTGATAGAGCGGCGTCATCATTGATGTCGCCCTCGATGAAATCAAAATCGCCATCGATCTCTTCAAGATTCTCACGAAATCCGGTCACCAGATTATCGATGATCGTAACGCGCGCTCCTTGACGGATCAATTCCTCTGCCAAATTTGAGCCGATGAAACCTGCTCCACCTGTAACTAATACTTTGCCTGTAAGAGACATATTTCTTTAACGTCCGACTCCCACGTATTCAAACCCAAGCCCGATCATATCCTGCGGCTCATAAATATTGCGGAGATCCGCGATCTTTGGCGCCGTGAGCAAGGACTTGACCTTTTCCATATCGAGTGCACGAAATTGGTTCCATTCGGTAATGATGACCAGTGCATCAGCACCATCGAGAGCTTCGTATTCGTCATTAGCGTATCCAATGTCCGGAAGATAATGCTTTGCCTCAGCCATTGCGACCGGATCAAATGCCGTGACGCTTCCGCCGCGAGCGATCACAGCTTTGATGATATCAATCGCGGGCGATTCGCGCATATCGTCTGTCTCAGGTTTGAAC
>DEQS01000002.1 GCA_002360555.1 Chloracidobacterium sp. UBA3360 | reverse complement strand
GCCGCCTACACCTACTCGGGCACGTACATGGACCGCGTCACGCCGACCTACGGCGGCTATTCGGACAAGTATGTGATCGACGAGGGTTACGCGTTAAAGGTCAGCGACGCTGTCGGCGATCTTGCCGGTGTGGCTCCGCTGATGTGCGCCGGGATCACGACATATTCGCCGCTTCGCCGATTCGGCGCAGGCCCCGGGAAAAAAGTCGGGGTCGTAGGGCTTGGGGGACTCGGGCACATGGGCGTAAAGCTCGCCGCCGCGATGGGAGCGGAGGTCACCGTCTTTAGCACCTCGCCATCCAAAGAGGCGGACGCGACCGCGCTGGGTGCACATCACTTTGTCGTTACAAAAGACCCCGCCAACCTCGAACCGCTTGCCGGAACATTCGACATCATTCTCGACACCGTTTCCGCTGACCACGACATCAATCCGTATATCGCAATGCTTGGCGTCCGCGGGACGCTGGTCGTGATCGGCGTGCCGCCAAGCCCGAACAGCGTGCATTCTTTCGGGCTGATCTTTGGCAACAAATCCATCGCCGGCTCGCTGATCGGCGGAATTCCTGAAACACAAGAGATGCTCGATTTCTGCGCCAAACACGGCGTCAAATCAGAGGTCGAGATCATCAGGCCGGACTATATTGAGACTGCATACGACCGCACGGTCAAGGCTGACGTGCGTTATCGCTTTGTGATCGACATGCAAAACGCCTAAGCAGATTTGCCCACGAAATACACGAAAGACACGAAAATAAGATGATTGTTTTAGTGTGTTTCGTGTATTTCGTGGGCAAAAATATCTTATGAGATACATCGCACTGCTCCGCGGCATAAATGTCGGCGGTAACACAATGATAAAGATGGCGGAACTCAAAGCCGTGTTCGAACGGCTCGGCTTTGAGAATGTCATCACCTATATCAACAGCGGCAATATTGGGTTTGATTCAAAAAAGACAGCCGAAGAAAAACTTGTCGCAAAGATCGAAAAAGCTATCCTCAGCGAGTTCGAAAAAACCGTTCCTGTCATGGTCCGCGAGCGTGACGCAATAAACAGCATACTTTCGCAAAACCCCTACGACGGGCAGTTTGAAAGCCATAAGGAAATGCATGTCTTGTTTCTGAGAGAAGAGATGCCGCCGGAAAAGACTGCGCAGTTGCTCGAAGCCGCGCCCGAGGGGGAACGCTTTGCCGTCATCGGCCGCGAGATCTATTGCCATTTGCCAATGGGGGTTATCGAGAGCTTGCTTGGCAAAAGTTTTATCGAAAAGAAACTAAAAGTCGCCGTCACCGGCCGTAATTGGCGAACGGTCCAGAAACTGGCAGAGTTGTGATCCTGACTTTACTCGCTTTACAATATTTACTGTGTTGAAGTTATCGGAATTGAAGCGCTGGTTATAACATCCGCGATTTAACATAAAAGGAGTGTAATTATAATAAGATGAAAAAGTTCGTTACGACAGTTGTTTTCGTTCTCGCTTTAGCTTTTGGTGCCATTGCCCAAAACGATGATTTTAACAACGCTCTAAAGTTCTTTGATGCGAAGCAATATGAACAGGCCGCCGCTGCTTTTGAAAAGGTCCTTGCACAAACGCCGACGTTTCATCAGGCACAATTTAACCTTGGTTTGTGCCATTACAACCTAAAGCGGTACGACCAGGCAGCCGCCGCATTTGTGCGTACGCTGAGTATAAAACCCGATTACGTGCGTGCCAACTACTGGGCAGGGAATGCGTATTACAACCAAAAGAAGTACGCCGACGCGATCACCTGGTATCAAAAGGCGACCCAAGCTGAACCGGCAAATGCGAATCCGCACTACAAACTCGGAATGGTTTATAGCGACCAGAAAAATTACCCTTTGGCCGAATCATCTTTCCGACAGGCGATCAAGATAAACGCGAACGACTCCTCGTACCACACCGAGCTCGGAAACGTTTACGTTAATCAAAAGCGATTTCCTGAGGCGATCGTAGCGTTTAAAGAGGCGATCAGGCTATCGCCGGATTCGGCGAACGCACAATTGGGCTATGGTAATGCTTTGTATAACGATAATAAATGGTCAGAGTCGATACCGTTTTACAAGAGAGCGGGCGAGCTAAGTCCTACTTGGGCAACCGCATTTGTATATTTGGCGGATGCATACTACAAAACACGCCAATATGCCTTGGCTCTTACGGAATACGAGAAAAGTCTTAAATTAGAAAAAAATCGCGTTGACGGAAATTACGGTATTGGCTTGACCTACGTGGCTCTTAAGAACAAAGCTATGGCCCAAAAAGTCTTGGCAGACCTTAAGCCGCTCGACGCGGCAAAAGCTGATCTGCTGCAAAAGGAGATCGCTAAGCTTACGCCCTAGTGGGTCTCTCGTATCAGGCTCTGGCCTCAAGCACAAGGTTGAAAGGCGTTTCGTTCGCACGGCGAAACTGAGTAAATCCACCTTCTTCAACAACACGGCGTAGCCGAGCCTCGCCGGCTTGTGCCCCAAGTGCAAGCCCTACTTCTTGCGAACGCGATGCCGGCGTGCAGATCAGCGTCGATGCGGAATAAAACACTCGTCCGACGGGGTTGTGATTGTCCTCGGGCGTGTCGTTGGCAAATGGTTCGACTATCAGCCACGAGCCATTCTCACTTAAAGCCTTACGAACATGCTTTGCCGCACCAACGGGGTCGCCCATGTCGTGCAGACAGTCAAAAAAAGTCACGAGGTCATATCCGTCGCCGGGAAAATCTTTTGCACTAGCAACCTCAAAACTGACACGATCGCTTACGCCCGCCTCCGCTACTTTGGTTCGGGCGGCCTCGATCGACTTGTCGTGATAGTCAAACCCTACAAACGTCGAATTTGGATATGCCTGGGCCATCAATATTGTCGATGCTCCGTGTCCGCAGCCGACATCGGCGACGCGGCCGCCTGCTTTGAGCTTTTCATCAATACCGGTGAGCGACGGTATCCATGACGAGACCAGATTTGACGCGTAACCGGGCCGGAAAAAGAGTTCCGTCCCGCGAAATAGATCATGGTGATGTTCGTGCCAGCCAAGCCCGTCGCCCGTCTTAAATCGTTCGATCATCTTCGGAACGGCTTGGAGCGCGGCGTTTGCCAGGATAAATGCACCTGGCAGATAAGCCGCACTATTCTCGTCGGTCAGCACAAATGCCTGCTCGTCGGTGAGGTAATATTTGCCGCTGCCCGCGACGTATTCGACATAGCCGCTCGCCGCTTGGGCGTTTAGCCATTCGCGAACATACCGTTCGTTTGTGTCGGTCTTTGCCGCTAATTGCTCGGAACTCACGGGCTCCCCCGCCGCGGCCATTGCTTTATACAGGCCAAGCTCGGCCCCGATCACAACCGAACCGGAGTGGATCGTTGCACCCAGATCACCGACAAATTTGCCTAATAATTGATTTAGTTTTTCTCCGTTCATACGGCCCCCTCAAATTGGCACTACAAAAGAAATACTTATTTTTAGGGCATCAATATATCAAAGGTTGGTCAGATTTTGAAAGAAAAAGATGCGTTAATGTCTCACCGCCGAAAGCGAAAGTAATCGTCGAGCGGGTGCTTTTGGCCGTTTAACATAGCGGTTACCATATCCATCCCGATCACGGAAAAGGTGATGCCGTTGCCGCCAAACCCGAGAACGAAATAGGCTGACGGGAAATTTGGGTGTTTCCCGATGTATGGAAGTCCGTCTTTGGTCTCGCCAAATGTTCCAGCCCAGGCAAAATCTGTTCGAAATTTTAATGACGGCGTTAACCGTTTTAGCGTTTTCTCGAGCTTGTCTGCCTTTACTCCGAGTAACGAGTCGCGCTTTTTGGCATCGACAAAATCTTCGTCCTCGCCGCCCATCAGGATACGGTTGTCGTCGGTTGTACGGAAATAATTATAAGGCTCGGCGGTGTTCCAGAACAGAGTTTCGCTCAGATGCGAATGGTCGTCTTCGGACACCTCACCGACAATTGCGTAGGTCGAGATCAGATCGACAAATTTGTCCTTGATCATCTCGACGCTTTCAAAACCGGTGCAATAGATTACCTTTTTGGCTTTGATGACATTGCCGTATTCGGTGGTTATCCGCACGCCGTTGCGTTTGTGTTCGGTTTTGACAATGCCGGTTTTGTCATAGATCGCGAGGCCGCGTTTTGCGTTGAATCTGAGTATCTCGTGAGCAAGACAAAAAGCGTCGATGCTGCCGCCCTGTTTGGACAAAATGCCGCCAAAGGTTCCCTCCAGCGAATATTTTTCGGTGATCTCATTTGGCTCCAGCCAACATACCGGAAAGCCGTGTTTCTCACGAGCATCAAACTCTTTTCTGAGATCCGCGACATCTTTCTTGCGGGCTGCAAAATATAAAGAGTCTTTTTTCTTAAACCCGCAGGTCGAGCGTATCTGACGCGAGATCTTTCCAAGGTCGTCGATCGAGTTAAAACACGCCCAATAACTATCGACCGCACCGCGCTCGCCGATCATATCGATGAGCTCCCACAGCGGCGTGTCGATCTCGTATTGCAGCATCGACGTCGTCGCCGACGAGCTGCCATTAGCGATCTCACGGCGGTCGATGAGCGTCGTCGCATAGCCCTCAGCGACACAGCGGTGCGCTATCAAACTGCCCGTGATCCCGCTGCCGACAACAAGAATATCTGTCTCGATATCACGATCCAGCGACGGAAATGATCCGATCAGCCCGTTCTTCACCAGCCAAAACGGCTCGTTTGATCTTAGTTTCATTTCATTGATTGTATACTGTTGAAGAATAAATTGGGCTGACATAGAATTTGAACAGTTTATGCCGATTCGCAGACCTTTCAATTTCAAGCAATGGATCGATGAGCACCGGCATTTGCTCAAGCCGCCGGTCGGGAATCAGTGTGTCTATGATGACGATGATTTTATCGTGATGGTCGTCGGCGGGCCGAATTCGCGAAAGGACTATCACTGGGATGAGGGCGAAGAGCTTTTTTACCAGCTCGAAGGCGATATCAAGGTACAGATCCAAGAAGACGGTAAACCCGTCGAAGTCGTGATCCGCGAGGGCGAGATGTTCCTATTGCCGCCGCGCATCCCGCACAATCCGATCCGTGGTGCCAACACCATTGGCCTCGTCATCGAACGCAAGCGCCACGAAGGTGAACTCGATGGGCTGCTCTGGTTTTGCGAAAACTGTAACGAAAAACTTTACGAAGAATATTTCCAGCTCGACGATATCACCACCCAATTCCAAGGCGTGTTCAAAAGATTTTACGGCGATGAAGATCTAAGAACTTGTAAAGCCTGTAACGCGATAATGACCCCGCCGCCGGTCGCTTCATGATCCGGGTTTATCCTCCCCGCTTACAAATAAATTGAGCAGTAGAAAAATATGCCAGGGATAACCACGCCGCGAATCGCGGCGGTGCGGTGGCGGCGGCGAAATGCCTGTTTACGGGTGACGCGGTGATGCGGAGAAAGGAGGGCGAAAACGGGTATTTGTATTTTTTGATACACTCGCGAACCACTTACTAGAATTCTTTAACAGGCCCACCGAGACTGGCCGAACGATCAAAACGGGGTTTTCGATATGCCTGAGTGTTTCAAAACGACACGCAGGAATGTCGTTGAAAATCATCGATCATAGCCCTTAATTAGGCATTTTTACGCAAATTTCAGCTTTACATCGAGTTTTTTGATCTTTTGGCTAACCGTTTTGTAAATTTTTGTAAAACTATCCATTTCACCTTGCGTATTAGTTGCGTAATCTGCGTGACTATCCTAAATTGTTAGCGTTCCAATAACATTTGGCTATTGCGATAAATGTAGCCGATATAACCCTTGTTTCTTTCTTGAGGATATTAAAGATCATGAACATTCTTCGTGCGACCTTGAAGGTTTGCGTTTGCTCGCTATTACTATTGACTGCCGTTTCTTTCGTCGTGGCTCAGGAAAAGCCAAAGGACAAAACCAAAGCAACCCCCTCACCGACACCCGCTCCGGCGGCTAAAAAGACCTTGCAAGGTGCAATGGCAGGTATGCGGTTTCGCGAGATCGGGCCGGCGACGATGGGCGGCCGGATCAACGACATCGAGGTCGTGAGCTCTGATTCGCGCATCATTTACGCCGCGACTGCGGCGGGCGGCATACTCAAATCCGTAAACGGCGGCACGTCCTGGACCGTGATATTTGATAAAGAAACGGTTCCGAGCGTAGGCGACATTGCGATCACACCGTCCAATCCGTCAATACTCTGGGCCGGCACGGGCGAATCAAATAACCGCCAAAGCTCGTCGTGGGGCAACGGTATTTACAAGTC
>DEQS01000031.1:25135-26453 GCA_002360555.1 Chloracidobacterium sp. UBA3360 | reverse complement strand
GTCCAGTACCACATAGATCGAATGCATAGTGTAGAGTGCAAAATGCACAATGTTAAATCTAAATCATGTTTTTCTTAGCGGTTTTGATAGAAGCAACCAGCATCTTTTGGAGTTCTAGGCAGTCGGCTAGTAATGAGTCAGCTTGTGCTGCGGTAATAAAATCGCCATCCCTCAATAGATTAAGCCAGTATTCTGTCTCGTCCGCTTCTTTCAACGCGATAGATAATTTATGCACAAAATCCGATTTGGATTGGCCACGATTACCTTCGACAACATTAGCACCAATCGACGTACCCGATTTGAGGATCTGTTTAGATAGGACAAATTCCTTTGTCTCAAAGGCAAGATATTTGTATAACTTCACCACTCGCAGAGCAAAGGCGTAGGATTTTGTTTTTAGAGGATTCTCAATCATCTCAATTCTGCATTGTGCATTATGCACTGTGCATTTTACAATTGTTTCCATGGGCCAATACGACAATGTAGTTGCGGTGATCCTCGGCGGCGGTGCCGGATCGCGTTTGTTTCCCTTGACGCAGGAGCGTTCAAAGCCGGCCGTGCCGCTTGGCGGGACGTATCGGCTGATTGACGTGCCGGTGTCAAACTGTATCAACTCAGAGATCACACAGATCTTTGTGCTGACGCAATACAACTCGGCGTCGCTCAATCGCCACATCTCGCGGACATATCGCTTTTCGAGCTTTTCGACAGGCTTTGTCGAGGTGCTTGCGGCTGAGCAGACCAAGGACAATCCCGAGTGGTTTCAGGGGACGGCTGACGCTGTACGACAGATGCTGCCGCATCTACGTGACTGGCGCGTCGATACACTGCTCATCTTGTCCGGCGACCATCTTTACCGGATGGATTACCGCAATTTTCTAAAACGGCATTTCGATACCGGAGCCGATCTGACGGTTTCGGTGATTCCCTGTCGGCAGCAAGAGGCTGAGGAGTTTGGATTACTGAAAACAAACGCCACCGGCGAGATCGTTGAGTTTAAGGAAAAGCCAAAGGGAGATGCTCTTGAGCAAATGCGAGTCGATACCGCACGATTTGGCCTAACCGAAGCCGAAGCAGAGAAGCGGCCGTTCCTTGCGTCGATGGGCATCTACGTTTTTAACTACAACCGACTGGTCGAGCTACTGCAAACGGACAATTCGTGGGTGGATTTTGGCCGCGAGATCATACCGGCAGCGATTGAAAAATACACTGTTCAAGCCCATCTTTTCAAAGAATACTGGGAGGACATCGGAACGATTCGCGCATTTTACGAGGCAAACCTTGATCTTGCATCGCCGCTGCCAAAATTTAATTTCTT
>DEQS01000031.1:0-25014 GCA_002360555.1 Chloracidobacterium sp. UBA3360 | reverse complement strand
AATAGCTGCGACATCGATAATTCGATGGTCAGCGAGGGCAGCATCCTGAGCGGTGTCCGGGTACGCGGATCGATCATCGGCTTGCGTAGCCGTATCGACGAGGGCGTCGATATCGACAGGTCGATAATTATGGGTTCGGATGTCTTTGAAACGATCGATGAGATCAGGGCTAATATCAAGAATGGAAAGCCTCATATAGGCATCGGCCAGAACGTGACGATCTCGAAGGCGATCATCGATAAAAATGTCCGAATCGGGAATAATGTTAGGCTCGTGAACCGCGAAAATATAGAGAATTTTGACGCTCCCGACGGCTCGTACTACATACGCGAGGGCATCATCATCGTGCCTAAGGGCGGCATCATCAAGGACGGAACTGAGATCTAGCGACTGCCGGACCCGCTTATTTTGGTCTTTTTCGGTACGATGTAGCCGTCGCGAGTGCGAACAACCACGCCTTCGCGATCGACCTTTACCCTAATGCTGGTCTTCTTTCCGGCCGTCCGATCTTCGTTTGGATAATACCCAAGACTGTAAAATTCGCGCAGCTCGCTGGCGATCTTAGAATAAGCGTCGGCGAGATTGGTAAGCGTTGTTGCTTCGTACAGACGTCCGCCTGTTCGATTCGCCAATTGATCGAGATATTCCTTTGCCTTTTCGTATTCCTCTACGCTGGTGCCGGCGCTACCCGGAGTGCCAACGCTCGACTGCATGATGGTCCCTAAAATGCCACCATTGTCCTGTCCGGGAATCTGGATGGGTGGCGGCTTTTTGATGACGCTGCCGTTTTTCATATTCTGAACATCGGCAAATGTGTCGTATCGTACCGGGTAGATGAGCGCGTCAAGTTCCATCGAATCACTAACATTATCACTGTAGGTGTTCGACCGGCTGGTCGTATCAACGCCGTCGGTGAACAAGATGATAGCTTTGCGGCCCTGTATGTTGCGAAGCTTTTTGTTCATGACGAGAGCCATCGCCTCGTAAAGGCTTGTGCCTGTCATTGCGATCTTGGTTGATTTGATAGCCCGATAGATGGTTTGACGGTCGTTTGTAGCCTCGCAAAGAATATGCACTTCTCCGTCAAACGAGACCACCATTATCTTGTCGTTAGGCCGGAGCTGGTCGATAAAGGCGATCGCGGCAGATTGGATCTCGCTGATCTTAAACGTCGTCGAATAGCTCATATCGATCACAAGCGCGACCGTAAAAGGTTCATGCTCATTCGAGAAAAGCCCGATCTCCTGGTCTTTGCCGTCCTCGGTGACCTTAAAATTTTCTTTTGTGAGCCCGCCGATAAAGCGGCCTTTCTTATCCATGACGCGGACCGGTATTGATACGAGCTGCGTCGTGACCTTAATGATCTCGCCGTCGTCCGCCGTTATTTTGTCGTCAGAAAGAGGAACATCAACGGGCGCCGGCGTGGGCGTTGCGGCGGCCTCGACGGGACGTTTATTGGCTTTGTCACCGGTTTTTGGTAGCGGACGGGTTGACTGGGCGGTCGCCCCGCTCACAAATAGCACGGCAACCAAGCACGAGAGAATTATCAGAGCAGCTTTCATTGAAATTAAATCGAATTCGAGGTAATTCTACGATGCAAGATACCTATTAAAAAGATGCAAAACGAAAAAAGGAAAGCTCTTTCGAACTTTCCCTTCAATTGCCCTGTGACCGCTTATTATTTGCCAGCTACGTTACGGTTCGTCTGGCCGACAATGTAGCTCGTCTTGGCTCGAACGACCACATTTTGTCTCAAAACGCGGATCTTGATCTGTTTCCGGTCGCCCGCTTTACCGACGGCCTCAGGATAATAGCCGAGCGAATATTGGCGGCGAAGCTCTTCGGCAATGCCGGAGAACGCCGATTCGACGTTGTACAACGTCTGAGCCTCAAACTTACGGCCGCCGCTGTTTTGAGCAAGAGCCTCGAGATATGTACGGCCCGTCTCATACTCTTTTGAGCTCGACCCGGCCCGGCCGCCTCGACCGCTGCCAACATTTACACTGCCGCCCATAAGAATAGCACCTAAAATATCACCAAACGTTACCTTGCCAGTCCGACGCGGCTGCGGATAGTTGCCGCCGCCTCCACCGTTACCCCAGCCGCCGCCGTTCATGTCGCGGGACGTGTCGTATCTGATCGTGTAAAAAAGCGCATCTACCTCCTCAGACTCACGCAAAGTGCTTGCATAGTTGGCTCGGCTTGATGTCGTATCGACGCCATCAGTAAAGAGCACGACAGCCTTGCGGCCCTGAATCTGACGTAGCTGGTTGTCGATGACGTAATTAACAGCCTCGTACAAACTTGTGCCGTCACCAAATTCTAACTGCCGGATCGCATTTTTGAGCTGGTAGCGATTATTGGTTGCGGGCGTCAAAACATGGACGCTCTCGTCAAACGAGATCACCATTACGCGGTCCGCCGGGCGAAGTTGATCAATAAAGGCACTCGCGGCGTTTTGGATCTCGTCGATCTTAAACTGGGTCGAGGGGCTCACGTCGATCAGCAGGATCACCGTAAAGGGCTGTTCGACCGACTGAAAATAATCCAGCTTTTGCTCAACACCGTTCTCAAAGATCTTAAAATCGTTTTGCTGCAGGCCAGAGATAAATCGTCCGTCGCGATCAAGCACCGAGACCGGCATCGTTACTAGGTTTGTCTCGACACGGATGATCTCGTCGTCACCGGCGGACGGAGTCGGCGTCGGAACGGGCCGGTTATTGCCGCCGATCAAAACAGGCGGCCCTGATGGCGTCGTATTTACGGACGTGTCGTTGCCAAGCGTCGGCGGTGTCGCCGTCGGCGAGACACGTGGACGTGTAGAGGTATTTCCCTGAGAAAATGCTCCAACTACAAGCATCGCTATGGTCATTACGAAGGCGGTAAAAAGTTTCATCGACGCATATTCTCCAAGCCAAAAGTTACTATGTGGGAAAGCGACGTTTTGATTAGAATTTGCGCGATTTCGTTGCTAAGAATTTTTGTCTAAATGCTCGATGGCGAGATCGTGAAAACGACGGCGAACGGCGTTGATATTTGCAAACGGCAAAGCCCGGTTATGGGTGCGGTTTGTTAGCAATATAAAGACCCGCTCTTTGACCGGATCGATCCACAGACTCGTGCCCGTAAAACCAAGATGCCCAAAGCTTTCGGGTGACATCCTAGTCCCGGCGGTCGAGTCGGGCGTCGATGCAAGCTGAAACGCAAACGAACGATGTTCGTTCATACCAGTCGTGTAATTTGTGCGAAACAGCTCGCACGTTTCGGGCTTTAATAGAGTTGAATAGTTTGGCAAAAACTGCTGTGCGATCTTAAATGTCTCTTCGGCGGTCGAAAACAACCCCGCATGGCCAGCAACCCCGCCCATGAAATAGGCGTTATTGTCGTGCACCTCGCCCCAAATTATTTCGGTTCGGAACGGGTCAGTACCACCTGCGGTAACGGGTGGTTCAAGATAGCCTTGTTCTACGCACGTCTGTCTTTCAAACTGATTGCCCTTTTCACTTGCCGCGATCCGCTTTCTGTCGAGATTGCCACACCAAGATTCTGTGAGCGGGTTAAAGGCTGTTGACTTAAGATCTAATGGAGTAAAGATATCGTATTCTGCCTCATGGTCGAGTCTTGTTCCCTGAACTGCCTGACCTAGAAGAACAAAATTTAAATCGCTATACACGACCTTTGCCATTTCATCTTTTTGAAAAGGCAACATCGCGATCGCCTTTGGCACACTGATGCGGGAATTGGCCAATAAGTAAAGCGGAACCCACGCAGGCAATCGAGATGTATGTGTCACGAGTTGTCGTATGGTAAGTTCAGCTTTGTCAGAGCCACGTAAGTCTGGCACAAGAAACGGGCCAATTTTTGAATCTAAGTTGAACTCCTCATCCTCGTCGTTAAGGAGTACAGCGGCATATAGCCCCGTGACCAGCACCTTCGTCAAACTCGCCAGATCATAGATCGTATCAAGCTTAGCCTCGATCCGTTCGGGTTCGACAACTGCGTAACCAAGAGCCTCGTGCAGGACGATCTCGCCTTTTTCCGCGACGAGATAGACGGCGGACGGAAAATCTCCGGCTTCTATACGTTCATTCAAAAATGTTGCTATCTCGTTACGCACTTTCTTACCTTAATTGACACGGGGCGTGCGTGTAAATAGACTTGGGAAATAAATCAACTTTGGAGGAAATAATACTATGTCAACAAAAGCCGAATCCGCAGATCTGATAATGAAACTTTACGACCTTCGCCGCGAAGCGACGATGCGAAAGGCCCGCGATTGGATGTTCACTTTTAACCCCACGAGTGCCGAGGAATACATGAAAACCATGATGGACCCCGAAGTCGGCGGTTATCTGCGAATGGTGACGTCGTACTGGGATATGGCGGCTACTTTCGTAAATCAGGGAGCGATCGACGCCGAGATGTTCAATCAGACCGCGGGAGAGCACATGCTCGTCTTCGCCAAGGTCGAGCCGTTCTTAGATGAACTGCGAGCGATGTGGCAGGCCCCTGAGGCAATGGCCAATCTCGAAAAGGTCATTATGGACGCCCCAAATGGTGCCGAGCGTTTGAAAAGGACTCAGGAGTGGATGAAAACAATGGCTGCTCCGCAGACAGAAGAAGCAGCCGCCTAAACATCCAGCCGCAGACGGTGAGCGTCGATCTTTTCGAGCACACCGACAGCTAAACTCAACGCACGCCGCCCGTCTTCACCCGAGATTGGCGGCGGCGTTTTATTTTCGAGACAATCGAGAAATGCCGTGATCTCTGCCCGCAGCGGTTCGACGTCGTTGATCTCTAAACGGTTTATCGAGATGCCGGCCAGCGGATGTGCTGCCTCAGGGTTTAGTGAGGTCACTGATGCGAATTTTGTCGCATAATCGAGCACAACGTACGAATTGGTTTGATAAAAGCGTGTTTTGCGTATCTTTTCCGTCCCGATCCGCGACGCAGTGATATTCGCGACCGTTCCGTTCTCAAACTCTATACGAGCGTTCGCCGCATCGACCTTGTCCGAAATAACAGGAATTCCGACGGCTCGAATTTCAGAAACCTTCACATCGCCAACCAGCCATTGGATCGCGTCGAGGTCGTGGATCATCACGTCAAGCACCACATCGACATCGAGCGACCGGTTGGGAAAAGGTGACACGCGGTGGATCTCAAAATACAACGGACGCGTAACGTGCGGACGCAGAGCGACCATCGCCGGATTATAACGCTCAAGCTGGCCGACCATCAGAGTAGCTCCTGATCGTTCAGCGGCAGTGATCATCTTATCGGCCTCGTCAAGCGTGAGTGCGATCGGTTTTTCGACAAGTACATTGACGCCGCTTTCAAGAAAGGCACAGGCGATCTCGCAATGCGTCTCGGTCGGCGTCGCTATCGAAACAGCATCGACCATACCAAGCAGATCGTGCCAATCGGTGAAATGGTCGCAACTATGACTCGATCCGATCTGCGCGGCTGTTTCAGCACTCGAATCGCAAACACCGGTCAGTTCGACACGACCCTCAGCAGCCAGTTCGGCGTAGTTTCGCGCATGGTGCCGCCCCAGGCTACCGACGCCGATCGCCGCTACTCGTAATTTTCCATTGTCGCCCATAATTTGATAACAAGCCGTTTTTCAGCAATACTTTACATTCTCATTTAAGAACGTGGAAATTACAAAGCCCGACACACAGCGATCTTACTCAGTACCCAAATATGTCTGGGTGCTGCTGGCCATTTTGGCTGTTTTTGCATATTTCATCGGGCTTAATTTACCATTTCTCGGTCCCGACGAACCAAGATACGCACAGGTCGCCCGCGAGATGTTCGAGCGTGGCGATTGGGTGACGCCGACGCTTGGCGGATTTAACTGGTTCGAAAAACCGGCGCTGCTCTATTGGTTTGAGATAGCGTCTTACAACATTTTCGGCGTCAGCGAATTTGCCGCCCGCCTCGGCCCGGCTTTATGCGGCATCGCTACGGTCGTTAGCCTTTGGATACTGGGAAAGAATTTAG
Source organism: Chloracidobacterium sp. UBA3360 (assembly GCA_002360555.1). Classification (GTDB taxonomy): domain Bacteria; phylum Acidobacteriota; class Blastocatellia; order Pyrinomonadales; family Pyrinomonadaceae; genus OLB17. The sequence continues at coordinate 19,008 of DEQS01000031.1, read as the reverse complement.
CAACGGCTAATTTTGCGAATTGGCTGGCGCTGATCGCGGCATCAACGCTCGGGATACTCATCTTTGCTCACGGTGCGAGTTTTGACATCATCGTCACATTTCCGATGACGGCGGCACTGGTTGGTTTTTTTATCTTTGACCAAGCAAAGGACAGATCATTTAAGAAATATCATCTACCGCTGCTATCTTTTTATTTCTTTATCGGCGTCTCGCTACTCGCCAAGGGCTTGATCGGGATAATTTTTCCGTTTGCCATCGTCGCGTTTTATCATTTACTGGCGTGGAAACTGCCGTCAAAGATCTTTGTGCTGAGCCTTTTTTGGGGAACGGCCATCGCGGTCGCAGTCGCGGCGATTTGGTACGTGCCCGTCATCTCGCGAAACGGCTGGCCGTTCGTTGATGAGTTTTTTATCCAGCATCATTTTCAACGATTTACGTCGAATAAATATCAGCATCCGCAGCCATTTTATTTCTTTATCTGGGTACTGCCGCTGATGACTCTGCCGTGGCTGCCGTTCTTTTTTGCAGCGATATGGAATTTTGTTAGAGGAATATTTCCCCGAAGAGTCGCAGAGACGCAGAGAGATCAGATGTCGCCCCAGTTCTCTGCTTCGCCTCTTCTCCTTTTCTCAGTGGCGTGGCTCTTGGTTCCGCTTGTTTTCTTTTCGCTATCGGGTTCAAAGCTACCGGGCTATATTCTGCCAGCGGTACCGGGTGCGGTTATTCTGACCTCAAGCTATATTTATCGGTTAGTAGAGCAAAGCGATCGTTGGAAGACGGCTTTGTTATCTGGTGCAGCATTGGTTTTTATCGCGGCCATTGCTCTCGCAGCTTTCGTCGTCCCTCGTTTTTCGAGTGCAGAAACGGTCAAGGGGCTTTTTGAGGCCGCTAACGAACGCGGGCTGACAACCGAACGCGTGTTTACATTGCACACGATCTCGCACAGCACCGAATATTACGCCGCGGGACGACTACTCCGCGAACCGGACGGAAAGCTCAAAAAACTCTACAACCCGTCTGAGGTCGTATCCGAAATGCAGCGAACAAATGCGAAAACGGCTCTAGTACTCGTACCGCTCGAATATCAAAAACAATTGACGGATAGCTCCCAATTAAACTCTGAAGTGCTGCAAAACAATGGCGAGCTTGCTATTGTTGCGGTCAAATTGAAATAACGATCAACCTTTGGCCGCACGGCGCAGCCGATCCATTAACGCCGCACCGATTCCAGTTTCTTCGACCATTTCACAATAGATCGTTTTGATTCCTTTTCGATCACACTCGCGGAAAAATTCAAATACAGATTGCGCATATTCGTCGGTTGATCGACAAATACGCGTAACTTGAAACCGGTCGCCCCTTTCATTTACGCCAATATACGCAGCTCCGCTTTCGATATTTGAAATTTCAAATTTGTGATCCAAGATCAGAACCTTTGCCGTCGGCGAATAGTGTCGATGTTTTAATCCCGGACTTTTCGGTTGTTCGTGTGCCGTCGCCTCATATGGGCGAGTCTCTGGAACGATAGCTTTCAATTGTTCGAGTGAAACTGCGCCTTGCCGCAGCAACAGCGGCACTTCGCCGGTGCAATCTACGACCGTTGATTCCAAGCCGATCTCGGTCGGGTCACCCTGCAAGATGCAATCGATGCGATCATCTAGATCCTCGGCAACAGCATGCCATGTCGTCGGGCTTGGGCGTCCCGATAGATTTGCCGACGGAGCAACGACCGGAACTCCGCACGCAGCTATTAAGCGATGAGCGAGTTCGAATCGCGGCATTCGCACACCGATGGTATCGAGCCCGGCCGTTGCAATATACGGCACGGCATCAAATTTTGGCAAGACGATCGTCAACGGCCCTGGAAAAAAAATCTGAATAAATTTCTCTGCGTTCTCCGTGACCTCCGTGGCCAATGTCGTGATTTGGCCGATATCAGAAATATGTGCGATCAATGGATTATCGGCCGGACGCCGTTTTGCCTCGAATATTTTGGCGACGGCCTGTTCATCAAAAACATTCGCTCCAAGTCCGTACACGGTCTCGGTCGGAAACGCAACAATTCCTCCGCGTTTGATAAATTCAGCGGCTTCGAGCGGATCGTTTGTCAGAACAGTTTTCACAAAAGAAGTTTCACCCGAAAGCTCCAAGAACGCAAAGGAAGAGTTTCACGCCCAATGTCTTCAAGCTAATATATTAATGTGACTATTGCCGAAAAACTCAAAGATCTGCCGACCGCATCGGGTATTTATATCCACAAAAACGATGCCGGCAAGATCATTTATGTCGGTAAGGCAAAGAATCTTCGGAGCCGCGTGCGGCAATATTTTCAGTCGAGCCGCAACATGGATCCGAAGACGCAGCGGCTTGTGCGATTTATCGCTGATTTTGAGTTTATTGTTGTCGACAATGAGGTTGAGGCTCTCGTGCTTGAGTCAAATCTGATAAAAAAGCATAAGCCGCGATTCAACGTCCTGCTCAAAGACGACAAGTCTTACCCGCATCTAAAGCTGACAAACGAGCCGTTTCCAAAGGTCGTCGTAACGCGCCGGATCGTCCGCGACGGTTCCAGTTATTACGGGCCGTTTTTGCCGGCAACCCTTGCGCGTAAGACTTTAAATCTTGTGAATCGTGCATTCCAGCTCCGCACTTGCGAGATCGAGATCACCGGCAAGCTTCCGCGTCCGTGTCTGGAATATCACCTAAAACGCTGTCTCGGCCCGTGCGTAAAAGGGCTCTGCTCGCAGGAGGAATATAAAGAGGCGGCGGCGGACGTCAAGATCCTGCTCGAGGGCAAAAACAAAGAGCTTGCCAAAACGCTCGAGGCACGGATGTGGCAGTACGCGGAGGAGAGCAAATACGAGCTCGCTGCCAAATACCGCGATCTGCACCACACCGTGCTCGCTCTGAGCGAGACGCAAAAGATGGCGACGACCGCCGACCGCGATGTTGACATCATCGGTTTTTACCGTGAAAAACAGCGGCTCGCGTTGCAGCTATTTACAATGCGCGAAGGCCGCATTGTCGGCCGCCGCGAGTTTTTTTGGGAAGACCTGCCTGAGGACGATTCGTTCAATTCGTTCGAATTCTTGCGCGAGGTACTGATCCAATACTACTCGACCGATTACGTCCCGCTTGAGATCCACGTGCCGCAGGATTTCGACGACCGTGCGATCCTCGAACAGCTTTTGTCCGAACGCCGCGGCCGCAAGGTAAAGATACTCGACCCCAAACGCGGCAAGAACCGGCACCTCGTCACCTTGGTAGAGACAAACGCCAAGATCGCGTTCGAACAGCGTTTCCGCGTGCTCAAACCCGATTCGCAAAAGGTCCTCGAAGAGCTGCAAGAAGTGCTCGAATTGTCATATTTCCCCGAGCGGATCGAGTCGTTCGACATCTCAAATATCTCCGGCTCGGAAAACGTCGCGGGTATTGTGGCTTTTGAGAATGGGAAACCCGCGAGGGCTAACTACCGTCGGTTTATCATCAAATCGGTCGAAGGTGCGAACGATTTCGCGTCAATGCACGAGGTAGTTTTTCGCCGCTATCGCCGCATGACCGAGGAGCAGACACCGCTGCCGCAGCTTGTTTTTATTGACGGCGGCAAAGGCCAGCTTTCGGCGGCTGCCGCTGCGATGCAAGCTCTCGACCTCGAGCAGATAATGCTCGTCGGGCTCGTCAAACCTCCAAAACAGCACAATCAGATCTCGCATCTGCTGATCTACGGCCGCGAAGACCAGCCGATACCGTTCGACCGCAATTCCCTCGCCTTTCGCCTGATCTTGCAGATCCGCGAAGAGACGCACAAGACCGCCATCGAGTTTCACCGCAAACGCCGCGAGAAACGTGATTTCTCATCCGAGCTGAGCGAGATCCCCGGCGTCGGCGACAAACGAAAAATGAAACTGCTCCGCGAATTTGGCTCGATCGAGCGTATTGCTAAAGCCGAGGCGTTCGAACTAAAACCATTCGTCGGAGCAAAGACCGCGATCGAGATCTATCGACACTTTGAGAACCAGCGTAACATTAGCGGTTCGGAGAATAGTGGGCTATGAGGCGCTCTCTGACTGATATTTTTATTGTAATGATCGTCGGACTGGCGATGGTCACCGGCTGCACGCGGACTAACGAGTCTCCGGTTGATAAAGACGCTCCAAACGTGGAACGCGGGCGGCTGAGATTTTCAAAGGGTATTAACGCTCTTCGGATCGGCGATCAATATGCTTTTCGCGACGTCACGCACTATTTCTTTTTTAACGGTAAGGAATGGGAGCCGCCCGGCGACCCAAAGCTCGCCGACCGCATCAACTGGTGCGATCTGAGCCCAAATCCGGATATCGAGATGCTCCGCTGCACCAGCAACGCGTCCGAAAATTACCGTTACACCTATCTCATCAAGATCAGTAACGATCAGCCCGAGGTCGTCAAGCTTGACGAGGGGCTCGGCAGCGTTTGGATAAATGACGAGGGGCACTGGCTGCTGTTTCGAAAAATGTACTACAACGTCGTAACCGGGGAAACCATCCCCGTCAAAGGGATGCCATGGGCGGACGACCCCAATAGCTCATCCCCGGTGACCTATGTTCTCGCAATTTCGCCGGACAAACGGACGGTCATCGGGTCCTACGATCTTGCACCGGATGATGTAAACGGAGACAAACTCGTCAAACTCTGGAACATCGATACGGTCTCAGGCACCCGTGAGATACGTTTTGCAAGCCTGACAAAATATCCGTTTCTGACGGATCACGAAGACCCAACGACTAACATTCTGCCGCCGCCCGCTGCTCAAAAGAAATTTGTTTGGAAACGGGACACCAGCGGCCGTGATCTGCTCGTTGAGCCCAAACTGCTGGGAGTGTTCGTACGCAAGCCGCCCACAGCGAACAAAAAATAAAAGCGCCCCTCGCTTCTGCGTGTGTGGTACAGCGACGTTGCCGCACACGTTTGGGCGAGGGACGCGTTTCGACCTTTGGGTTGGAACCCAACGGTCAAACTTTAGTTTTTCCTGACATAGGTTTTGTGAACGACGACCTTTGATTTATCGTCCACGGCCTCGATCATCACGTTATCCTTGTCCTCACGTTTGACGAGGCGGGCTCCGCCGGTCGCACGTTCGGTTGGTTTTGCTTTGTCGGAATCGGTAATAAAGCCTTTCACCGCGTCCGCTTTGACCTCGTCGGCAAGCCGTACGCCGCGTTGGGCGGCAACCGCTTCGGTCGCGGTCGCCTTTAGATTTTTTTGCCAAAGCTTTTTGAACAGCGAGTTCGACACAAAGATATCCGCACTGTTTATCTGGCCGTTTATCGCGAACGCATAGCCGATCACGTCTGATTTGCCATCGATGATGCTGCTGAGTTTTTTGATGTACTCATCGACATTGGCAACGACCTTGCGATTCTCAAGGCTCAGTTGCAGACTCGATGCCGAATCAGACGCGTTTACCGTCCCGCCCACATTCTGCCCAAGGCTTGCTTGCGCCTCAGACACCTTGCTCCAAACCTCAGTCTGCGAACGCGACGCGTTAGCCGCGATCTTTAGGTCGCGTGTGACGATGCGGTCATTTGAGCTGGTAAATTGTTTTGAGTCCTCATTGCCACGCTTTTCCCAACGGCCCGATTCGACGCAAAAAGCCTCGATCTTTACACGCCCAGACCGTGCCGGGATGATGATGCTGACTGCTAGCACGCGGTCCTGTTTGCCGCCCTTGACAATGTCGCCGGACTGGATAAACACGTCCTGCTCTTTTGACAGGTTCTCGACCTCCAGCTCATTGACCTCCGACGTCTCATAGACCTTGAACAGCTTTCGCTCCATCGCCTCTTGCAGCGTCATCATGTTGGTCTTTTTCGATTCGTCCTTGCCGTGGATGAGAAAAATGGAGAGATTTTTGTAAGTGTACGGTGCCGAGATCTTGTAGCCACCACTCTGTGCCGTCGCCGTCGAAGCCACACCCGAGATCAACGCAATTATCGACAAAATGCCGATCTTTAGTCTTGTATTCATATAACAACTCCTTAGAAAAAAATACTTAAATTGTGCTCGGGAGAGCGTCGCCTTATGTATTTGGAACGGCCGTGTCGATTACTTCTTGCAACTCATTACCGCAATTCGCGAACTTGGGTTAAAATGTCTGCAATCCGTCAGCAGTTTCAGCGGCAATAAAAAATCGAAAGGAGCAGTCTATTTATGTCAGATAAGATCTCGGCAAAAGAGGTGATCGTTGGTGTCATTGTGCTTGCGATCGTGGGGGCGGCGATGTTTTATACGCTCAGCGTTTTTAACGCCGAGAGCGGGCAAAAGGTGATAGATATATCGCAGCAGGGCGACAAAGAGGCGAGCCATATCGATACGCATGTAAAGCTGATGTCGATCGACCCGATCAAGGGCGATGCGTCGGCGAGGTTTGAGTTCACGCCGAGCGAGAATCTGTTGGCTGAGGACGGAACGCTCAAGCAGGAGCTAAAACTGTACGTCAACAGTGCGAACGGCAAGCAAGAGATCGATTTTGCCAAGGGCAAGCTGATGACCCCCGTCGAGGCCGTTTTTAACATGCACGAAGGCCAGGCGACGCAATATCCTTTTGATAAATACGTCGCCGACATCAACATCTATATCACCAAAGGGAAAGTTGACGACAAGAAACCGGCGACGGCCCCAGCTCCAAAAGAAACTGCTGACGGCGAAACCGCCGAGGCTCCGGCAAAGGCTGACGACGACGATCTCGAACTCGCGATCTCGGTCGATTTCCTGGGCTCGATCCCCGGTTATAAGATCGAAGCGGCAAATGCGAAATACTCCGAGATAGATTTTGTCGGCATCGAGACCAAGATCGAGCGTTCGGGCACGGTGGTGTTTGTGTCGATGTTCGTGTCGGTGCTGACGTGGGTGCTGACGATCGGGATCCTGTTCCTCGTAATCAGCCTGTTCATGCGCGGACGCAAGGTCGAGATCGCGATGTTCTCGTTCATGGGCGCGATGCTGTTCGGCTTTTACGCGATCCGCAATTCGCAGCCAAACGTGCCGCCGATCGGCGTCTATAGCGATTTTATGTCGTACATCTGGTGCGAAATTATTGTCGGGGTTTGCTTGCTCGCGTGTCTCATCGCGTGGGTGCTGCGGCCGGCGAAATAGGTTTTTCAAGTTTATATACGGAGGCTATTAAATGAAATCGATACTTACATTGGGAATGATCACATTTGCCCTGACGTTTTGCGGACTGGGCGACAAACTAAAAGGCCTGACCGGCTCGGGCGGCAGCAACACGAATACGACGACGACCGGCTCAAACTCGTCATCGACCTCGTCATCGTCGTCAACCGCGGAAAAGGCAAAGCCAAACGCCGCGCAGCAGGCGATAATTGACGGCGGCACCGAGACAAAGTGGGACGATCAGGGACTCGCGTGGAAACTGCCGGCGGGTTGGAAAAAGATGGATGTAAAGAAGGAGAGCTTTAACTACAGCTCGCCGGATAATGCGTTTTTGCTCGTAAATATTTCCGTGCTCGGAGACAATTTCCCTGCTGAGATCAGCCTCAAGGCCTATTACGATCAGGCGATGCAGCAGCTAAAGAACGGTAAATACGAGTCGGTCAAGATGGTCGAGATCGACGGCATCCAAGGTGTCGAATTTACCGAAGCACCGCCCGAGGGAAAGGACGATCCGCGACGCCATCAGTGGATCGCGTACCGTAAATACCTCGGCCAGACACAGCAGTTAAATGTGATGACCTCGACCAAGGGCACAAATTTCAACAAGCACACGGACGATTTCACCGCGATACTTTATTCGATGAAAGCGGTTAAGTAGTCGTTTGACAGAAAAGAAAAAGCCCGCTCCATCGGCGGGCTTTTTTTAATTTGGAGTTTAGTCGTCGTGGAGTGTCGGAGCGTCGGCGTGCGGCACAAAGCATTTGCGGCATCGTGCCTCATATTTGTCGCTCGCACCAACCTCGACGCGGGCGTCGGATTCGACGGTTCGTTGTGAGTAATTGGCCGTCGCACCACATTTGACGCAGATGGCGTGGGTTTTTGTGATAAATTCGGCGACCGACAGCAGTTGCGGCATCGGCTCAAAGGGCTTTCCGGTGTAGTCTTGATCGAGCCCGGCGACGATAACGCGTTTGCCGCGTTCCGCGAGTTCGTTGACGGCGGCGATGATCGCCATGTCAAAAAACTGCGCTTCGTCGATGCCGACGACCTCTGTGTCGTCGTGAACGTGCTCCATCATCGCCGCTGTGTCTGAGACAGGGATCGATAAATGTTTTTGACCTGAGTGCGACGCGATCTCTTCGTCCGAATATCGTACGTCGATACCCGGTTTGAAAACCTGAACCTTTTGCCGAGCGATACGCGCCCGCGTCAGACGGCGGATGAGTTCTTCGGATTTACCCGAAAACATCGACCCGGCGATCACCTCGATCCAGCCTGTTCCGTTATGACGCACCTTGCGGCGTTCGTCTGCATTGTCGAACGCAAATTCTTCAACCATATTTCTTTACCGATCATGTATTCGAAAGACAATTATAGAGAAAAAGCTGGCGGGTGAAAATCAGCAATGTTCGAAATGCCGATCGACATGTTAATTGGCGAGTTCCGACACCGCACTTACGACCTGATCGACCGTTATTTGAACGAGCGGACGGTCGTCGAGCACCCGCAAATTATTGATCAACGGTCGAAAGAACGTCGGCGAACTGATCTCTGAAAGCAAAACTATACCCGTCCCGGCGACAGCCCCAAGATGCATCGGGCCGGTGTCGCCGACGACTAGCACGGTTAGAAAAGACAGCATCGCGAGAAAATCGCTAAGCGGCATTTCATCGACCACGATCGCCGTGTCGCCAAATAACTCGTCGAGCCCGTCACGGAGATCGCGCTCCTCCGGGCCGAGGAATATGAGTACCTGATAACGCGCATCTTTTGAAAGCCGCTCGGCGACCTCGACAAAGTTCTCAATACTCCACCGCCTCGTCGGATGTCCGGCCCCGAGAAACAGCCCGATCAGTGTCTTGTTTTCGATGCCACGTTCTTTCAAATACGACCTGGCATTCTCAACGCTTTCGGCTGGAGGCGTTATCGTGACCGTGCGGTCTAGGTTGTTAAGCCCCAATGCCTCAAGAACAGCAAGATAGCGGTCAGTATGATGTTTGGTTTTGTCTTCTGTGGGCGGCTTGACGGGAAAATTTGAGAGCCGGTCTATCGAACGGCGATCACGGTTTGCAAATAATCGATGCTTCGCACCGGAGAGAAACCCGAGCAGATTAGTCTCGTACAAACTGTTAAGGTCAATGACGAGATCAAATTTGCGGCGCCGAACATCTTTTAGTATCCGGCCCATCTCAGCGATCGACTCAAACCTGTTACCGTCGCGCAATTTCACGCGGTCTATCGCGATCTGCTCGTCCGCGACATCACCGATACGAATCATCTCCTCGGTAGATGTGCCGGACATTACCGTTATTTTGGCGTCCGCAAAATGATCACGGATCGCTCTGAGTGCGGGCAATCCGAGCACGACGTCGCCCAACTGGCCGAAGTGGATGACGAGAATATTTTTGTATTGAGGATGAGCTTGAGCCAAGCCGATATTTTACAACATTCTCAGGTCAGAGCCCGTCATCTCGTCGGGCTTTTTGATGCCTAGGACACTCAATATCGTCGGGGCTACGTCAGAGAGCGAGCCGTCGTCGCGTAGGCGTGTGCCATTGGCAGTTGCGTCGAGGTAATGAAAAGGAACGGGATTCGCGGTGGCGGTAACGCTCGTTTCGCCGCTGTCGAGGTCGATCATTTCTTCGCAGTTGCCGTGCGTGGAGGTGATCATCACGACGCCGCCAGCTTGCTGCACGGTATCGCAAATTCCGCCGATGCAGGTGTCGATGTATTGGATCGCGGCCACCGTTTTATTGACATCGCCGGTCTCGGCCATCATCCCGGCGGCCGGAATATTTGCTATAAAAACTCCGTTCGGCGAGATCTCTAGGCTGCTGAGGAGCCGATCAGTGATCTTAAAGCTCTGGCTTTCGGGCTGGTCTGCGGATCTGTTTGCGGAAATTAGTATCTGCTCCTCGAAATAAGCTTGCAGGTCAGCACCGCCGTCAAAAAAATGGGTCAGATGCGGAAATCGCGAGCTTTCCGTGATCTTAAAACTTGGGATCTGGAGCGACGACAAAACCTCGGCAAGTGTTCCCTTTTCCGGCTCCTGACGAAACGCGGCCGGCAGATTGAACGCACGGTCGTATTCAGTCAGGCACACCGTATCGAGCATCGGCTTTGCCGAAACCGATTCGTCCGGAATGCATAACGCCCGCACAAGTTGCCGCATCGTGTCGGCACGATGATTAAAAAATACGACGAGATCTCCGTTGCAAACCTTAGCGACGGGCACGTCAGGTGATCTTTCAATAATGATCGGCGAGATAAATTCATCCGAGATGCCGCGTAGAAATGAGTTGCGAACGGCGTTTACGGCATCATTCGTTCGTTCGCCCTCGGCGTGGACGAGCATCGTAAATGCACGAGCGGTGCGTTCCCAACGCTCGGCACTGTCCATAGCAAAAAAGCGTCCACAAAGCGTCGCGATCTCGCCGATGCCGATGTCGGCAAGCTTTATCTCAAGAGCCTCGACGTAGATGTCAGCCGTTCGCGGAGCAACATCTAGGCCGTCGAGGATGCCGTGGATATAGACCTTTGTCAGGCCGTACGATTTGGCTAGACGCAGCAAAGCAAACAGATTCTCGGTCGATGAATGCACCCCGCCGTCGCTCAAAAGCCCGATCAGATGGATCGCGGCACCAGTTTCCTTTGCCTTAGTAAAGGCTCGGTTGAGTACAGCGTTTTCCTTAAAATCGTCCGACGCGATGGCGTCGCTTATCCGCGAAGTCTCAGTTTGAGCCCGACGTCCCGTGCCGATATTGAGATGGCCGACCTCGGCACTTCCGGGCTGATCGTCGATTTGCCCGACCGCAGTTCCGGCAGCGGCAAGCGTTGTCATTGGAAAGCGTTCGCAGATCTTGTCGTAATTTGGCGTGTGGGCGATCGCGATCGCATTGCCCTCGGTGCGCGGTGCAAAGCCCCATCCATCAAGGATGACGAGTGCGACCGGACGCCGATTTATTGCGATTGTTGAACTCATTTAGGGACTTGTCGAAAGAGAAGCCTTTTTTGATTATAAACGAAACGGAGGTGAGACGTGCAAGAATTTCTAATACGCGTCCGGAGCGGGCTTTTCCATCCAGCGGTCGGGGTGTTTTAACTCAGTAAATCCGTATTGCTCATAAAGCCCGTGTGCGTCACGCGTCGCTAATAGCCACCGACGTAACCCCTGCATATCGGGTTGTTCAGTGATCACCTGCATCAACCATTTGCTCAGGCCCTTGCCGCGATGAGCCTCCAAAATAAAAACATCGCCGATATAGGCAAATGTCGCCCGGTCTGTAACAACGCGGGCAAAACCGACCAATTCCCTGCCGTGATAAACACCGTAGCAGAGCGAATTTTCGACTGCCTTGAGCGTTTGTTCGAGCGTGCGATTCTTGGCCCAGTAAGACTCGCTCGAAAGAAATCGATGGATGGCAGCGAGGTCGAGCCGCTTTTTGTCGGTGTCGATCTCATACAGCCCTTTACGTGGTTTTTGTTTCATCTCACACACCCAAAACGCGACGGGCACGGCTGCGAAATCCGGCTGTGGCGACCTGAGGATATTTCGTCGCAACAAGCCGCAGTTCATCTAACAACTCAGGCGAATCTTTTGCCAAATTTGCCGCGACCGACAACGAAAAACACCGTACCGCGACCGTTTCCGACGGATCATCTAAAAGGCTGTAGCAGACGTCAAACACACGTCCCTGATATCGTTTTGGGATCTCAACGAACTGTAGGATCCGAACAACATTACGCCGGACAGCATTGTGGACATCATCGCGTTCGAGCTGTTTCAGCAGTTTCGCGAAATAGGGTTTGATCAAGTCGGGATATTTTTCGACGCAGTTACTCAGCGGCCATCCGGCTCGTTGCGTGATGCGGTAAACATTGCCTAGGAACAGGTCCATCAACTCCGCAAACCTTACAGGATCGTCGCCCACCCAATCGGTGATCTTTCTGGTCCGCCGCTTTGAATGTTCGCCAAGGATCTCGTCGCGGAGGTTCATTGCCCAATCTGATAAAAAGCCTTGCGGCCCGGATATTTTGCCGAATCGCCGAGGTCTTCTTCGATACGCAGCAGTTGATTATATTTAGAAATGCGGTCGCTGCGGCAGAGGCTGCCGGTTTTGATCTGGCCGGCATTTGTAGCGACGGCGAGGTCGGCGATGAAGCTGTCTTCGGTCTCGCCCGAACGGTGCGAGATTACGGCGGTCATATTATTGGTCCGTGCAAGTTCAATGGCATCAAGCGTTTCCGTGAGCGTGCCGATCTGGTTGACCTTGATGAGGATCGAGTTTGCCGCACCTGTCTCGATGCCCTTTTGCAGAAATTTAACATTGGTGACAAACAGGTCGTCGCCGACTAGCTGCACCTTATCGCCGACTTTTCCCGTCAGATTGATCCATCCGTCCCAATCGTTTTCGGCCATGCCGTCTTCTATAGATATGATCGGATACTTGCCGCACCAATCGGCCCAGTACGATGCCATTTCTTCGGACGAAAGTTCGCGATTGTCACTCTTTTTGAAGATATATTTGCCGTCCTTAAAAAACTCACTCGATGCCGGGTCGAGGGCGATCATCACGTCGTCACCGGCTTTGTAACCGGCGATGTCGATTGCTTCGAGGATGGTCTCGACAGCCTCGTCGTTGGATTTTAGGTTTGGTGCAAAACCACCCTCGTCGCCGACGCTGGTCGAATAGCCGCGCGATTTGAGCACATTTTTCAGGTTATGAAAGATCTCAGCACCGCATCGCAGAGCTTCGGTAAAGCTCTCGGCCCCGACCGGCATCACCATAAACTCTTGAAAATCGACGTTGTTATCGGCATGAGCACCGCCGTTGAGGATGTTCATCATCGGCACGGGCAGCGTTTTGGCGTTCGTCCCGCCGATGTAGCGGTAAAGCGGCATTTCCTGAAACGCGGCAGCGGCACGGGCATTTGCTAGCGACACGGCAAGCAGCGCGTTCGCTCCGAGTTTTGATTTGGTTTCGGTGCCGTCGATGTCGATCATCGTCTGATCGATCAGGGTCTGGTCGAGACAGTCAAGTCCCTCAAGCTCGCGGCTGATGATGTCGTTGACATTGTTAACAGCGGTGAGCACACCTTTGCCTAGGTAACGCGATTTATCGCCATCGCGCAGCTCAACCGCTTCATTCTCGCCGGTCGAAGCACCGCTCGGCACCGCAGCACGGCCCTGCGTGCCGTCTTCTAAAATAACCTCTGCCTCGATCGTCGGATTTCCCCTCGAATCCATGATCTCGCGTGCCCAAACCTGTTCAATATAGCTCATAACTGATCGCTCCCAACTCTATTTTGTGAAACTGTAAATTGTATCCAAACTAGCAACAAAAACGCTGCTCTTGCTCTGTGTCATAACGCCGCTCGCATAGCCAGTATCGAGCTTGGCGACCTCGCCGCCATTCTTTGAAACTCTGCACAGCACATCGGCGGATAAACCCTCTTCGTCAAAAAAGTAGATGTTCTGCTCGTCAATGACAAACTGCTTTAGCGAAAATGTCTTAGCGATCGTCTGCGGCTCGCCGCCGTTTTTTGATATTTTGCGCAAAGCCCAACGCGATTCGCCGGCACCGCGAAATCCAAAATACAGATCACCGCCGTCTTGCTCGAGTTTATCAATACCCTCTCGGTCGCTCGCCTGCAAAACAACCTGCGGCGGGCCGCCCGTTTTTGCTTGTTTCATGATGCTCGACGGCGTCGTCCAATAGACAAACTTTTCGTCCAAGATAATGTTGCCGGGAGCCATTTGCCCGTCGACGAAAATCTCGGCCTTTCCACCGGATTTTGCTACTGAATAGATCGGGCTCGGCTTGATCGGAGTAGCCGAAGAATAATATCCGTGATTTGCCCAATACACTCGCTCATTATCGAGCGCCATATCGAGCCCGATACCGACAAATTCCGTCGCAACCGCCTCTCGCTTGCCGTTGTCTTTTCCGATCCGGGCGATCTCGCCGCCGGAGTTCCAGTAAACGTATTTTTCGTCTTGGGCAATACCACCCTGTTCCGCTTGAGGGTATTTTTCGCCGTTGTCCAGCATCGTAACGGCTCCGCCATCAAGCGGCACTTTTCTTAGGCCATTGGTTCCCGCATTTGCGTCAGCGACCGTGCCGCCAATAGTGGCGTAGGCAAATTTGTCGTCAACGACAACGCCCGAGACGTGTGACAAGCCTTGTTCTTTACCCGCGATCTTTTTTAACTTGGTCCATTCTGGCTTTGGCCCGCTTTGGGTGCCGCCGCAGCCAAGAGCAGCGACGAAAAGTATTGCTCCCGCCAGCAAAAGGCCCGTTGAACTGTTTTTGAGATTCATCATCTTACCCTGAGCATTACGAAACGCCCTTCTCCAACTTGATCTGCTTTATCCGATGCTTATCAACCTTTTCTACCTTAAAAACATGGCCATTGAAAGGCACGGTTTGCCCTTCTTCGAGTATCTGCCCCGCCTCTGCCATCAAAAAGCCGGCGATCGTCGTGTAGCCTTCAGAAACAGGCAGGTTCATCTCAAGCCGGCGGTTTAGATCCCGCACCGCAAGACCGCCATCGAGCAGATAACTACCATCGGCTTGCTCATCGATCTGCTCATCGACCTCGATATCGTGTTCGTCGGAGATGTCGCCGACGATCTCTTCGAGTAGGTCTTCGAGCGTGATGATGCCCTCAATGCCGCCGTGCTCATCGACGACAAACCCAAAGTGAAACTTTTCGTTTTGCATTTGCCTGAGCACGTCCTCGAGTCTGGCGGTATCGACGACATAATTGGGCTTATGTATGACATCAACGATCTTAAAACTTTTTTGCTTTTTGGTGTACGCGACCAGATCTTTGGTATGAACAAACCCCGCGATGTCATCGAGCGAACCGCGATACACCGGCAAACGCGAATATCCATGCTGCTGAAACGCCTCAACGATCTCGTCAAAACTACAGCTTTCCGGCACCGCGACGATCTCTGTTCGCGGTATCATTGCCTCTTTGACGGTTGTTTCTGAAAATTCAAATACACGGTTGATGAGACGCTGCTCTTCTTCATTTAAGTGACCGCTCTCCTGTGACAGTTTGATCAACCCCCGGATCTCATCTTCGCTGTAGCTCGAACCGTGCTCCCCGGATGCCTGCAACCCAAAAAGCCGAACCGTTCGGGTTCCCGTCCAATCAAGCATGCGGATCGGATAACTGAAAACGTTATAAAACAACCGTAGTGGGGCCGCGACTAGAAATGAAACGCGTTCTGACAATTCGAGTGCGGCGGTTTTTGGTGCCAATTCGCCAAAAACAATATGCAGAAATGTGATAAGTGAAAAAGCGATAGTAAACGAGATCGTGTGCAAGATCGGTCCCGCCGACAAAAATGATGCTCCCGTCACCTCTCCCAAATACGAGAGTCCGGGCTCTATCAGAGCAGCAACTACAGGTTCACCGACCCAACCGAGGCCGAGCGAAGACAAAGTAATGCCAAGTTGGGTCGCAGAAATGTAACCGCTTAGGTTGTTGAGCATCAACAACAATTTTTGGGCGGCAACATCGCCCTCGGCCGCGAGGGCTTCGATGCGAGACTTGCGAACGGCAACAAGGGCAAATTCGCTTGCGACAAAAAAACCATTTGCGAGCACAAGGAAAAAAACCAATAAAATTTTGGCAAGCGTAAACAGCAGAGTTGGCACTTCGGGTGCGGTCTCGATGTCGGCCGCAAAAAGTAGAAGCAAACTGGCAGGATCGTCCATTACGGATTCGAAAAATTGGTCTTTCGGGCTAATTTATGACGGCCCTCGATCGATCTCCTTAAAAGCATTTTGGCCCCAAATAGGCGGGCGAATGTTGAAAATTATAGCATATAACTTGTTGACGGAAACGCGTGTCAGATCAACGAATCCTCTCGACGGGCGTCCAGCATTTCCTGTATCAGCATCCGGCATGAGCCGCATCCGTCGCCGGCATTACAAATTGCAGCAACCTCGTCCGTAGTTTTCAGCGATCTTTCGCTGATATGCGAGGCGATCGTTTCTTCTAAAACCCCAAAACAAGTGCAGACTAGAGCCTTTTCTCCCGCAAATTCCTCGCATCGTCTTGCCCGGAGATCGGCGAACGTCGCCCTCAGGGCCTCGATACAAACGTCCGCGCATTGCCGGCGTTCTGCAGGAAACGGAATGAGTTTGTTTTCGACCGCCGCGAACAGTTCGTCGCCATCGAGGCTATGGAGATCACGCAACGGTTTACCGTTGAGCGTTCCCGCCAAAACGTCTGCGGCGGCGATCATATAGCCGCAGCCATTACTGTTAAAAGCCGCTGCCTCGATCGTTTTGCGGTCCTCGCCCAACTTTACCGAAAATCCGACCGAACATCCGCACAGAAAACTCGCCGACCTTCCGCACGCACGTGCGTTTTCGATCGCGCCGGCATTTTGCGACTGATTCAGCCGTAGTTGGATCGCTGCGGGATATAATGACATTAACGTAAAAGTAAAAATTAAAACGGTAAAAGTAAAGGCGGAATTAATTCTAGTTGTGTAAAATAGCGTTGTGAAACTGTTCTATTTTTGCCTTTTTACTTTTGCCTTTTTATTTACCAGCGGCTGCCGTCCCGCGGCTGCCCCGGTAACCGTTTCTAACAGGCCCGTATCGATCAACGACCGTCCGACGACAAACGTCCCAATGCCGCCGTCAAAACCGATGAGCGAGATGAGTTGGACCACGGCTGAGGATAAGGTGCAGAAACTGGGCGATCTCAAAGGGAAAGCAGTTATTCTTGATTTTTGGGCAACGTACTGTCCGCCCTGTATCGAGGAGATCCCGCATCTTAATTCGCTGCTGGCAAAGCACGGCGGTGAAAATTTGGTGATCGTCGGACTAAATGTCGGCGGTGCTGAAGACCTGCCGAAGATACCCGCCTTTACCGCAAAGACCAAGCTCGATTACCCCATCGCCTTTCCCGAAAATGAGCTGAGCCGTTTTATCTTCTCCGACCGCGACGACATACCGCAAACCCTCATCATCGGGCGTAACGGCAAGATAATTAAGAAGATCATCGGGTTTAACGCCGCCATTCAGAAAGAACTTGACGCCGCCGTCGAAGAGGCTCTAAAGGCGAATTAGGCCGCTATCGTATGAGAGACATTCCCGTTGGCAACGGCAATTTGCTTGTAAATTTTGACGATAAATATCAGATCCGTGACATATATTTCCCGCACGTCGGCCAGGAAAATCATACCGAAGGATTCCCGTTTCGTTTTGGCGTTTGGATCGACGGATCTTTTTCGTGGGTTTTCGAAGAGGGCTGGGAACGCGATCTGCATTATCTGCCCGGAACACTCGTAACAAATGTCACATTAACCAACGAAAAACTAGCGATCAAGATCGTATGCAGCGACACCGTCGCGGGCCGCGAAAATATCTATCTCCGACGCATTAATGTAAGCGATCTTAGCGGAAAATCGCGTGAGGTGCGTATCTTTTTACACCAAGACTTTCGCATTTACGAAAACAAAGTTGGTGACACGGCATTTTTCGACCCTGATAACGGCTCGATAATTCATTACAAAAAGCACCGTTACTTTCTCATCAACACGCAGCCTGCGTTCGATGCATATGCCACCGGACGAAAAGCATTTCGCAATAACGAGGGCACATGGCGTGACGCCGAGGACGGCGAACTGGCGAATGGTCCGATTACCGAAGGTTCGGTCGATTCGACGATCGGTGTGTATTTCACGCTCGACGCAAACGCTTCGCACGACTCCTACTATTGGATAGCCGCGGGAGCATCTCATGACGAGGTTGATAAGCTAAATAGCCACGCGCTGGAACGCGGGCCTGAAAAGTATTTTGGGGAAACGGAAACGTACTGGCGCGAATGGGTCAATAAAAATGATACTGATTTCGGCAATCTGCCTGACGACCTCATCCGGTTCTATAAACGCAGCCTGTTGATGATACGCACGCAGATCGATCACGGCGGTGCGATCATTGCGGCCAACGATTCGGATGTTTCGGAGCGGGCGACGGATAATTATAGCTACTCATGGATGCGTGACGGCTCCTTCGTAGCAAACGCACTCGACTGTGCCGGTTATCCAGAGATCAGCCGCAAATATTTTGAGTTTTGCGAGAGGTGCATGCACCCGAATGGCTACTTTTTCCAAAAATACAATGCTGATGGCACGCTCGGCTCAAGCTGGCACCCGCGTTGGGATAATTATCGCAAAGTTCCGATGGTGCCGATACAAGAGGACGAAACAGCACTCGTTTTGTGGGCATTGTGGCGTCATTTTGAAAAAGAGGGCGATGTTGAATTCGTCAGGAAATTGTACGGATCAATGATCGTTCCGTGCTCGGATTTTATCGAACAGTTTCGCGATGCCGAAACGAAACTGCCAAAACCAAGCTGGAATCTATGGGAAGACCGGCTCGGCGTGCATACATTTACTTGTGCGACGGTGGTTGCCGGACTGCGGGCGGCGGCGAACTTTGCGGGGCTTTTTAACGACTCTGACAAAGCCGCAAAATATTCCAAAGCCGCTGACGAGATCGTTGTGGGCATGAGAACGCATCTCTACAGCGCTGAGGATGGACGGTTTTTGCGTTCGCTCCAGTCAAATGGCGGTGATTCCCTGACGCCGGACGCGACGGTCGATGCATCGCTGTTCGCCGTATTTTATTTTGACTGCCTACCGGCAGACGACCCAGTGGTCACCGGCACGATGCAGGCGATCAAGGACAATTTGCTCGTTACGACAGAATTTGGCGGGGTAGCACGGTTTGAGAACGACGGATATATGCGGGTTTCAGAAGACGTCACCGGCAATCCTTGGTTTATCTGTACATTGTGGTTAGCCGAATATTACATCGCCAT
>DEQS01000054.1:55198-56623 GCA_002360555.1 Chloracidobacterium sp. UBA3360 | reverse complement strand
AAAGGCGAATATACGCCCGACCCATTTTCCGAAGAGGAATACGTCGACGACATAAAGCGGACGGCAACTTCGCTCATAAAAAAAGGAACCGAAGTCAGCCCAAACGGCGAGGGCGAGGGTCCGCTCGTGACGCTGACGGCGGACGCGATCACGCAATACATCTGCGAGACCGACGCGTCGAACACATATATATATAAGGACGGCGAGTTTAGAAAATTGCAGAACGGCGATGGAAACGAGACGGTGCCCGCGCCTCTGCCGCAGGTTTTTCCGACCCCAAAGCCGACTCCGAAACCTACACCCACGGCAACTCCGGTCAAACAACCGCGTCCGACTGACAATCCTCCTGTCCAAACGCCAAGCACCGCGACGCTGCCAAATATTGTCGGTTCGTACCGGATATACAAAGCGGACGGTAAGGTCGATGCTTCGGGCGGGACAGTTTTGTACGAGAATGGCGTGCTGACTTTTAAGATATCCGACGGACGTGCATTTAGCAGCGCAACGGCTTTTGTAAAAGACGGCGTCATCTCGACCGGTTGGGGACGAACGGCAACCGTTTCGCCGGACGGACAAACGATCTTTTGGTCGGATAAGACGCGGTGGGTCAGAAGATAGGTAAATTTAGACAAGGGTATTTTTATGGAAACCAAAAAAGTATTGATAAACGTCCTGAAATTTGTCTTGCCGGTGGTTGTCGTCTTGCTGATGCAGATGTCGGCAAACGCTCAAAATTACACTCAAAATGAGCAGGACTGCTACAACCAGGTTCAGGGCAACGTGGCGTATGACAAGGCCGGCAATAAGAAATGGTCCGAGGCAAATGTTCGCAGTCTCTGCAAGGGCACAACCTATCCAGCCCGCACGATCGATTGCTTTAATTTGAGCATCGCAAACTACAACGACTGGAAGCGCGGCATCAGCGAGTGTTCGCAAGCTAAGCTCAATAACCCCGTTATTGATCCTGTAAAGGACAATACCCAGAACGAACAGGATTGTTACAACCTCGTTCAGGGCAAGGTCGCCTATGACAAAGCCGGCAACAAAAATTGGTCCGAGACAAATGTTCGCAGGCTGTGCAAGAACACTGCATATCCGGCTCGTACGGTCGATTGCTTTAACTTGCGAATGGCCAATTACGGCGACTGGAAACGCGGAGTTGATGAATGTTCAGCGGAGCTCAACGGAAAATGGATAGGTTATTCGGGTGACGGGAAATTAAGCAGTTATCGCTGGGAGATCGCCGGTTTGGCAAGCATTGACGCTATCGACCCCTCGAATGGAAAGATGGCGTATCGAGGACTACGCTCCGGAAATAATATCTCGACCACCTTTAAGGATCATACGGGAAATATCTTGTCGGGAAAAATTTCAAACAACGGAACAAGGATCGACTGGTCAAACAATACGATCTGGATCAAAGAC
>DEQS01000054.1:0-54888 GCA_002360555.1 Chloracidobacterium sp. UBA3360 | reverse complement strand
GCCGGTGACAAGATCGAACGCGGGCGTATGATGCGCGATATGTTTCGCAATCCGAAAATGGATATCAGCGATCGTGACGCAGCCATAAAAACGCTTGGCGAACCTGACATTAAAAAAACTATCGAAAACAAAGAGGTCTGGTTTTACCGCATCGATTTCGGCATCCCCGATGCACTCGATCTGATGGCGATATCGTTTGACGAAAAAGGCCGCGGCTCAAGCGGCTACGCCCACGGCGGCACAATGTCGATGGGAGCTAAAGAGAGCGAATTGAAGTAGCTATTTTTTGCCGAGCTCGACTGCCCGTTTATACGCTGCGTACACTGCTTTTGAGAGCACGGTCCGCAGCGTTCCTTTTTCCATTTGATAGATCGCCTCGGCGGAGGTGCCGCCCGGGGAGGTGACCATGTTGCGGAGTTCGGCGGGGTGTTTGTGGGATTCGATAGCGAATTTGACCGAACCGAGCATTGTTTCCTGCACCAGTTCTTTTGCCATGTCGCGGGAAAATCCCAGATGCACGCCCGCGTCCGTCAGGGCTTCCATAACCATAAATATATATGTAGGGCCGGTCGCTGAGAGCGATGTTGCCATGTCGATCATGTTTTCAGTCTCGACGAATAGCTCTTTGCCAAGCGCCGACAGCATCTCGCGGACGTGGCTGCGGTCGGTTTCCTCAACCGCTTCGGTACACGTCCAGGCGGTAATTCCTGCTCCGATCTGCGACGGCGTATTTGGCATTGCACGGACGATCTTTGCGGTGCCGAGTTCGCCCGCGAGCTTTTCTATAGTGGCTCCGGCGACGATCGAGATAACCAACTGGCTTGGGTTGAGGCGTCCGGTCAGGTCATTTAACACGTGTCCGAGTCGCTGTGGTTTTACGCATATTACGACAATTGAATTGTCTTGGACCGCACCCGCATTTTCACCGACAACCGCGATGCCGTGACGCTCGCTGAGTTCAGCCCGCCGCGATTCACGCGGATGGCTCGCGGTAATTTGCGAAGCATCGACGATCCCTTGCCGCAAAAGCCCGGCGACCATCGATTCGCCCATCACACCACATCCAACAAAGCTCAAATGCGTGTCTTTTAGTTCGTTAGCCATAAATATCCCGTTTGTTAAATAATACCCGTTAAGGCAAAATGACAGTTTAGAAAGTTGATTTAACCACCAATGACCATCGACGAACAACTCGAATTCCTCAAAAAAGGCACGGTCGATCTGATCCGTGAAGAAGACCTGCGTAAAAAGCTGGAGCGATCCGCCAAAACCGGCAAGCCTCTGCGTGTAAAGCTCGGCCTCGACCCGACCGCACCCGACATCCATCTCGGGCACACGGTCGTTATCCGCAAATTAAAGGCGTTTCAGGATCTCGGCCACACGGTCATTTTTCTGATCGGTGATTTTACCGGTACGATCGGCGACCCTTCGGGTAAGAACGTGACGCGACCGCCCCTGTCACGCGAAGAGATCGATGCCAACGCCGAGACGTACAAGCGGCAAATGTTCAAGATCCTCGACCCCGAAAAGACCGAGCTGCGGTTTAATGGCGAGTGGATGGATAAATTTACGGCGGCGGATTTTGTTAAGCTTTGCGCCAAGACCACAGTCAAACAGATACTCGAACGCGATGATTTTACCAAGCGGATGGCCGACGAAAAGCCGATCTCGCTCCACGAACTGCTCTATCCGCTCGTGCAGGGCTATGACAGCGTTGCTTTGAATGCCGATGTAGAGCTTGGCGGTACAGATCAGAAATTTAATCTGCTGATGGGCCGCAACTTGCAGCGTGAGTACGACCAAGAACCGCAGGTCATCATCACGACGCCGCTTATAGAGGGGCTCGACGGCGTGCAGAAAATGTCAAAATCGCTCAATAATTACATTGGCATCACGGAACCCGCAAGCGAGATGTTTGGCAAAGTAATGTCGATCTCGGACGAGCTGATGTGGAAATATTATGAGCTGCTGACCGATCTGTCGGTATCCGAAATTTCAAATTTGAAATTGCAGATGGAGCAAGGCGAAAATCCCCGCAACCTGAAAGTTAACCTCGCCAAGCTTATAATTACGGACTTTCATTCTAAAGACGACGCAACTGCCGCCGCAGAGGAGTTCGTCAAACGCTTTGTCCAAAAAGAAGTTCCTGACGAGATCGACGAAAAGCAGATCGCCGGCGGAACGTACAATCTCGCACAAATTCTCGCCGATACCGGACTTGCTGCATCAAAGGGCGAAGCTCGCCGGTTGATCGAGCAAGGCGGCGTTAAGGTCAACGGCGAAAAGGCCACTGCCGCGAATGCGGACATCGCCATCGGCACCGACGGCGTCCTATTTCAAGTCGGCAAGCGTAAGTTCCTGAAAGTAAAATCTTTGTAATCTCCCGGCAACAAGATATACTCGACCTATCGACAAATGAGAGAAACCGCCACAAAACGGACGAAACTTGCTGACCGCATCAATGCGATCGTCAGCGCCGAAAAGCCGTTTCGTAAGATGGCGGGCGACTGGTCTAAAAAGGCAAAGAGTGCGATGGACGAGGCAAACAGCCTGTCGCTCGAGCGAGTCGAGATACGTCTCAATCGGCTGCCGCCAAAGCTTGACGGGTTTAAGATAATCCAGCTTTCCGACACGCATCACAGCCCGTTCACTGGGCTCGAACACATCGAACGTGCTGTCAAGATCGCCAATCGCTTGCGGCCCGATATGTTTTTGCTCACGGGCGACTACGTCTCGCATGACCGCGAATACATTGCCCCCGTGGCCGCTGCACTCGGTCGGCTCAAATCGCGTTACGGCACCTACGCTTGTCTTGGCAATCACGACCACTGGACCGACGCGGAGCTGGTCACAGAGTTGTTTCGCGGAGAGGGCATTAACGTTCTTGTAAACCAAGGGTTTCGTTTTGAAACGCGTCGCGGTTCGTTTTGGATCGCAGGTGTCGATGATTATATGGTCGGAAAAACTGATGTGCCCGCGTCGCTGCGGGGTTCATTTCCCGACGAGATGAAACTGCTCCTCGCCCACAACCCGATCATCTTTCGCGAAGCTGCCCGTTACGGTGTAGATCTGACCCTGAGCGGCCACACGCACGGCGGCCAGATCAAGCTCCGCGACGACGAAAAACGCATCCTGCCGCAGCGAAAACTCAAGGCTGGGCTGCACACGCGGCGAAATTCGCAGATCTATATCACTCGCGGCATCGGCACCGTCGTCGTCCCGATGCGTTACCAATGCCCGCCCGAGATCTCACTATTGGAGTTGCGAGCATCAGAATGACCGAACCCGTCGTTTCCACAAAAATAATCACGATCCCAAATCTGCTGACGTTTCTGCGGATGGCGTTGATACCGGTTTTTGCGATGCTGCTCGTCTATAACCGCGAAGGTTGGGCTCTCGTCGTATTTACGATCGCCGGTGTGTCTGACGGGGTTGACGGGTTCGTTGCGCGGCATTTCAAGCAAGAATCGGAGCTAGGC
The DNA here is from genome assembly GCA_002360555.1 of Chloracidobacterium sp. UBA3360. Classification (GTDB taxonomy): domain Bacteria; phylum Acidobacteriota; class Blastocatellia; order Pyrinomonadales; family Pyrinomonadaceae; genus OLB17. The sequence goes on along the minus strand of DEQS01000054.1, from coordinate 51,409 downwards.
ACGATCATCGATCCGATCGCCGATAAGCTGCTGATGACGACTGCCTTTATCATGCTGACGCTTTCGAGCGTTGTCGGCACACCGCGGCATTTGCCTGTACCTTTTTGGGTGACTGCCACCGTCATCGGCCGCGATATTGCGATCATCGCCGTTGCCGGTGCGATAAATGTGATGACGGGCTTTCGCGGCTTTAAGCCTTCTTGGCTGGGCAAAGCAAGCACGTTTGTCCAGGTCGTCGGCGTAATATTGATCCTTGTCGCGGCGGTTTTCCCTGAGCTGCGCGGGTTTTATCTCCCGACGGTTTACACGACGGTCGTCGCGTTTGCCGTTTTCTCAGGCGGGCATTACATCTTTCATGTCGCCAAACTCATGCGCGACGCTGATGCCGGATCATCTCCTGATCAGGCATAATTCGCCTCAATTAAACATAGCGAAAAATTAAGCGGTTTCCGTGCAAAAGTTCGCACAACATTGTTTAAACTCACAATATCTTTCCGATATTTACTCAGTAAAACCTCAACTCCTCGGCGGCACAGCATTTGCACCCGCCAAGGTAGCCATTTTGACAACGACTTAATTCACTTCAGTATGCACCGTCGTCTTTTTGGCCTCCCTCGCAATGTTGTTTGATGACGGCCGCACACAAAGATCACCAGGAGGTTTTCATGGGTTCAACGATCAAAAATATCAAACTAGGCGTACTCGCTCTTTTCACCTTAGGGTTCGCGATCTTATTTTTCAACTCGACTTTTTTTAAGGCGGAGGCCTCGATAAACGGAGCTCCGACTGCCCGAACCGGTGCGCCTGGAGAACAGACATGTACGGACTGCCATAATGCAGGCACTAACACGGGGGTGTTTAATGTCGTAGCCCCGTCAGGCTATGTTCCGGGGCAGACATATACGATCCAGGTACAGCACGCGACGACCGATACAACCCGCCGGGCATGGGGATTTGAGTTGATACCGCTAACAAGCGGAAACGCGATGGCGGGCACGGTTGCAAATCTTAACACTAATACGCGGGTAAGAGTTTCAGGAACAAAGAGCTATGTGACTCAAACATCGGCCGGTACATTTTCCGGGCAAACTCTATCGGCAGGCTGGTCATTTAGCTGGACTGCTCCGGCGACCAATGTTGGAAATGTGACGCTCTACGCCGCCGGCCTGCAAGCCGATGACAGCGGTGACGAAAGCGGCGATCAGACCTACGTCAGATCAGTTGTCATTCCTCCCATTACGACGGCCTCGCTCGTTGAGATTTCCGGAAGGGTGTTGACGCCCGAGGGCCGCGGCCTGACAAACGCCAGGGTAACGATCACAGGCCCCAACGGAGTCCGGCGAACTACGCTTACAACGAGATTTGGTTCGTTTAGACTGGTCGATGTCGAGGTAGGGTCTTCCTATGTCATTGATGTTTCATCGAGGCGTTTTCACTTTGACTCCAGGGTTGTACAAGTGATGGACAATATGACCGATATTGATTTCATCGGTCAGTATTGGAACATTCGGCAATAAACATTAACCATTGGTAGAAAAGGCGACCCTTGGGTCGCCTTTTCTTTAAATTAGAATTTGCTGGGATCCGGCAGCGGTGTTGTGTTTTTGTAGGTAATAAACTCAGCGATACCCGAGTCCGAACCCCTGCGAAACTTATACACCTGGTCCAGACGGGCTTTCCACTGACCGTAATTAGGGTTTTTCGTGGTCTCGGCACGTTTGCACGTTCTGGCGTACGCGTCGAGCATCATGTCGATCGCTTCGTTGATCCTAGCCTGTACTTTTTTTGCTTCGTCATCGGTTATCGTTTTCGCGGCGGTTCTAGCTTTGAGGTCGGTTGATAGTTTTGCGTAAATGCCCTCGTAGTACATCGCGATCAGATAATACGCTAGAGCGTCGTTCTTGATCTGTGAGTCGATCTGTGTCGCTTTATAGATATTTCCGGCGGCAGTAGCAGGTTCTTTTTCCAACGACAAACTGCCGTCGATAAAATACATATACGCCGTCGCATCGTTTTTATCGAGAAACGGCGCGAACGATTTAGGAGCCGTCCCCGCATCGAGCAATTGAACGCTCTTTCGCGAATACGCGATCGCGTCATTTGTATATGCAGCTCCTTCGGGTGTCGTCGATGTCGCGTAACCTGCGTACGCCAAGTTCATCAGTACATCGAGATTGTCCGGCTGTTCGGCTAGTATCTCTTTGCCAAGTGCAAAACCATCGTTGTAATTCTTAGCGTCGAGCTGCACAAAAAACTGCTTTTGCCGATAGGCGTCGACGTATGCACGTACCTTAACCGTATTGTTGTCCGTATCCTTGCCAAACCTTGCTAAATAGCTTTTCCCAACCTCATACGCCTTAGCGGTATCCTCGGGCTTTTTGGTATTAGACAGCGTGGCGATCTCTTTCAAAAGATCTTCTTTTGATGGTTGCTTTTGAGCATTGGCGCTCGAGATAAACAAAACCGCAGCCAGCATAATGACGACGGCCGAAAACGTTCTTTTCATAGTAATGACAATTTCCTTAACAAACTTGGATATTCGAATATGTAAATATATCAGAGCAGATTTTCCAGTCTCAAATTACAGATGCAGTTAATACGAGGTTCGCTGTCCTTTGGTTAGATTTTTTGACGGTTGCCGACGCCTTGGTCGCGTAGCGATCAAATGAACTTAGCCGTGGGTTTAAACCCACGGTCAGAGTAGAGAAGAAGGTCCCGCGTCGCGTCAGCGACGGTTGAAAGTCTTTCGGGCTCCGCCCAACGATATACGGCTATGGATTCGCTGTGAAATCCACGTCGCTAAGAGCATCGACTAATTGAACAAAGCGGCTTTCGAACGAATAACGCCTACTACTGGCGCTCAACGTGTAAACTACCCCGGCGGGCAAGTTATCAAAGTGGTAGTATCCGAATCGATTTGTTCTGAAGGTAATTGGCGGGCCATTATTACTCACAGCGGTCACCGTAGCATTTGTTACCCCACGACCATCTCTATTCAAAACGCGTCCGCTTATGTTCGCGGGACCGGGCTGCGTGATCGTGAACTCACCCGTCATCGTGCCGTCAGTGACCGTGACCCTCGCAGTCCGGCTAGTGAAAGCATTGGGAGCCGTAAACGCAGCCTGCTGCGGACCCGTCAATACACCTGACGTCCCTAATGTCAGCCATGCCGAATCGGAACTGTAAGTCCAAGTGCGATTCCCTGGCTAAGGGCTAGCTTCAAAATTCACATTCGCCAATGCTTCCGTTATCGTTACTAACTGCTGAGGGAAAGTAAATCGACGTTGGGAGGCTCGAACGGAGTACGTTTTGCCGACGACAACATTTTCAAATTTGTAGAAGCCGTCTAAATCCGAGACAACAATCCGTTCAGGTTCCAACCCACTAGGATCTATTAAGTGTACTTTTGCATTCTTTACCCCTCGGCCAATAGTGGTGAAAACTCGTCCGCCAAGTGAAACAGAAAATCTCAGGTCAGCTCGATTATTTGTTTCCGAAAACTCATTAATCTCGAGATCAGAATCAACCACCGCGGAGAGATTCTGAGTCGTAGCAGGATATATGAAGATAAGAACAATGTCGCGTGCAGCACCTCCGGGAAGCGCCTCGGTTATTCGCGATGTTGCGAGTAGAGTGGAATTTCCACCGCCATATAGACTTACGGAAAAGTTATTGAGAGGAAAAGCACCTGGATTGTGAATTTTTACCGTTACCGAACAAACCTCATTCGCAACTGGTAAAGCAGGGGACAAAGCTAGATCGTCATCCGTAACAGACAAATCACTTGTCAAGGAATATTGGAGAAGCCGTATATCCGTTTGCCCGGGCACTGGGATGTTCGGAACCTCAAAAGTCTCTCCATCAATTGTCACGGTGTTTGTGGTGCGGCCTATTTGTGTTGCCAAATACGCCATATTAAGAACCCCTAGGGAATCAAACGATGGGCTCCCAGCGCTTGACTGCCAGTCGTCTTCATTGAGCTTTATATCCTCGCTCCAAGTATTTGTATTGGAATCGTAGATAGCCGCGAATATGTTGGCGGGCCCCTCGTTGGCGACCTCTTGCCATACCAGCGTTAGATTTCCCTGCGGGCCTATAAGCAGCCGAGACCCGAAGAAAGCAGACGAGTTACTTGCCGTGCGAACCACCGCCGGCACAGGATTCGACAAGCTGGCTTGGACTAGATCCGCCCCCCGCAACCAGATCACCTGTCCATTACCCTGCAAATCATAGACGGCAGACGGAAGAAGATTATCTACAGACCCGCCTGCGAAGACCGAAGAAGCGGTCCAGCTCGAACCATTCCACGTGTAAGAGAGCAATCGTCTATCGTTCGGCACGCTTAAATCGGGGTCCTGCGGTACAATAACAAACGCACTATTACCGTTGATCGCCGCCGTGTGCTCACTAATATTTACTAAATTGGTTGCAACAGAACCGGGTGAGCTCCAACCGCTACCGCTCCAGACGCTAAATTTCAGCGTGGCAGCTGCACCGGCCGAAGCACTGAACTCACCGCTAGGGTTAGACTGCCATGTTAAAAGGAGTTTTCCGTTCCGATCGGCAGAGAGCCTCAGGCTTGTGTCTAGAGCTAGATCGTCGGTTAGCGACGTGACCGGTCCCCATGATGCCGATGCCGGATCAAATACCGAGCTAACGACCTCGAACTGTTTATAGAAGTCAGGTAGCTGTTCGATTGTAGTAATTGGAGCGGAAAAAGATGAACTTTTCACTCTGGTCCAGGCGGCGACGATCTTTCCGTTCGAGTCAACACTTGCCACTGGGGACGCTTCGGCTCGGGTATCACTAACTATCACGCTTGGACTGCTCCAGGTAGTACCATCAAAGCGGCTCCAAGCGATCTCTGTGGACTGGAGAATAGGAAGCGATGGATTTTGGCGCACCCATAATAAAAGTTTCGACGAGGCCCCAATACTCACTACCTTGGGTTCCGCACCGGCGAACACATTGGCTACAATCGTAGTGTCTACGCTAGGGGCGGCAGCCTTTTCAACGATCGTTTTGGCACGTCGTTGATCCGTTTGTGACTGCAGATCTTCGTAACGGCCAAATTGTGAATAATTGTGTTTTCGCAACGCAAGTCCCGATTTCGGACGGAAACTGGCGAACGACGCCCCGCCAAAACAGTTAGGAATCGGGTCCACATCTGGGTCTGTGTTTTGAACCCAAGAACATTTCCAAGTCTGCTTAAACTCTTGCTCGATATTGATCAGATAATTGATGGTAAACTTGATACCCGCCTCAGTCTTGAGTTCACCGTTCCGTAAGATGGGGGCCGGATAACCGAGCGTGGCGGTTCCGCCACCGCTCACCCAGGCCTGGGCAGAAATGTGATCATTAACCCGAGCCATGAGAACGGCCCGAAGATCCATACCAAATTGGCCGGTGCTGGAAACGAAATTTAGATTTCCAGCTGAATCCTGCTTGAAGTTAAGCCCAAAGTCTACCGTTGGCCTGAGTTCTGCCCGAAGGCGAACGACATTATTAAACTGCTTGATAACCGGCAAGCCACTATAGGCGCTGAGGGCGGGAATGGCGCTTATGATTCCTTCCTCGCGGGACAAAACTCCTCTTCCTCGTGCATTAAATGAACCAGAGGTCACGTTTAGTCCTCCTGGTTGGCGGAGTGACACATTAGCGGTGCCGGACACTTCTACTTCGGCCTCTTGCTGAAGGGCCTGAAAACCCGTACCACCGGCTAGAGTAAGACTTCCGTTGCCTGCCGAAGTCGCAAATCCTCTCACGCGTACAAATGTATCCTTTATGCCCAATGGACCACCAATGTACGGGAGACTGCTCGGCAGAGTAACCTTTGCCCGAAACGGTCTTGCAGGAAAAGTAACTTTGAAATCACTCCTTACTTCTCCGGCGGCCGCCACCGAGTTCAATGCTCCGGGATCGAGGTTCAGCGCGGTTTGGAGCCATGAAGGAAATGGAAAGACATAGAGAGCCTCAGTCGCCCCTGAACCCACAACGCTCTGGGCATTAATCGGTACCATCGTTATTATTGACGGTGAAAAGCTAGGCGTAAAAGCCGTGTTCATATTGAACGCGTGACTCGCCCCCGTCGAATTTCCGGTAACGTCAAATGTTGGACTGTTATTAACCTGGAATCTCACTAGACCCGGAGAGCCGTTCCAATTGACGTTCAAATCAAAAATGTTGGATTCGTTTAGGCCCTGCAGGAAATAGCGGCCGGTCAAGGTCCGAGTAACCCCTTGTATCACCGGTGTTGTGCCCGGCGTCGGTGTCGGACTTGGCGTTGGGGTTGGAGTTGGGGTTGGGGTTGGGTTAACGACTCGTTCCACCTTAAAAATGTTTCTGTTCTGCTGATCATTAAGGAACATCGTTCCGTCTGCGGTTACCGCAAAACCGCAAGCCGTGCAATATGGGGCCAAGTCCAGTCTATCGGCGATTGTCCCGGTGTCCTTGTTTAGTAGAAAGAGTTTATTCTTGTCTGAGTCGGAAACGTCCCTGCCAATGACATAAAGAATGCCATTCTTCACCGAAAGAATACCGCTTGTATCAATTTTGATATTCGCTTGCCGCCAAAGAAAACTACCATTTTGCGAAATCGCAATCGGGTGCTCTTGGTTAGGATCGAATGGATTTACCGGGTAATCAAATCCATAAATGTTAGCTCCGTCGTAGGTACGAAGTTCCAGATCGTTGGTTTCCTGAAAGATCTCGGACATACCACATGTTGCATTGTATGAGGTCACTTTAGAATGGAATGGCGTAAAAAGTCCGTTTGCATCCCCTACGAGGCTGTAGTAGTAACCACCGCCGTTGATATTGCTACATACTTCCTGACCTGTCATCCGATCCAACATGAAAAGTCCCTTGGTGTTGGCGGCTACCGTCGCGACCGCACCGTTAAAGGTTTGGACAAGTGTTCGTCCGCCTTCCGGCCCTGGATAGTCTCTTCGCCACTTTTGGACGCCATTCGGCTGTATAGCGTAAATAGAAAAGGTTGTAATACCGTTTTCTCCCCGAGCGAAAATGGTTCCGTCGGAAGGATCCTGAATAACAGAGCCTAGACCCGGAATCGAAATGGGCCACCCACTAACCGTTTGGCCATTGGCATCAAACGAATAGATGGCTCCCAACCCCGAATAATAGATCTGGTCATTTATATCTGTCAGTATCTGTTTGGTTCCGGCACTACTACCAACATCAGATGACCGCCAATTCAGAGATCCGGTTGACGAGATAGAAAAAACGCTACTGCAGCTGGGCAAATTATTGCATGCTCCATGAAGTATGACGCGGCCGGATGCATCGACGACCATTGTGTCAAAGTATATGTTCGGTGCCACACCTGTACCTGTAAAGAAGGGGGTAACGTTAAGAGTCGTAGGAGGGTTTGCGGACAGCAGTCGGGCTTTAGAGCCGCTTGTCACGCTGAACAAAATAGTAGCTCCGATAATAATTACGCAAACTATTATGAGGTGTCGCGGCACCAAAAGCCGGCTAAAAAGGAAACGAATATCAAGGGATCTTTTCAACATAACAACACTCCTTCGGGGCCGCAGTTGAGATGAACTTATGGATTATGGCGCGGTAAAAAGTGAGTCGATAATACGTTAAGTTAGAATTCCAGTCAACGGCTCAAGAATGAGGTCAGGTCATAAGTCCTGACAAATTTTATGCACGAGAATACATAGGTGTCCGAACATCAAAAAGAGCCGCCTTACCTCGCTCCGCGGGTGACAATGGTGGTGTTGACGAGGTCGAGGCGCATCATTCCGGTTTCGTCGATCGTGACGCCGTGGAAGAGGAGTGTGCCTTTGTGAAAGATGCCGTGGTGGTGGCAAAAGGCGGCGGCGGATAGGCGATGGTAGCCGCCCTTGGTGTGCGGCACGATCTTGAAAGCGTGCGGCAGCATGTGCGGCACCGGTCGGAGTCCGATGCGGCGTCGGCCCTGATCAAACAACAGCTCGACCGCCGCAGGACTGCCAAGCTCGATAAACGCCTGCGAGTTCATATAAAAGGTGCCGTAGCAGCCCAAAGTCACACGTGCCTCTTTCTTGACCGACCGGCCAAACTGCTTACCCGTAAAAACGTTCCATTCTTCTGTCTCTTTTAGTCGCATAGATAGGACAAGTTATTACCAATGCGTCAAAAAGTAAACCCTATTCTGCGGGTTTTGCGGATTTTGCAGATTTTTCTATGCGTCCTTTCGTTCTTCACAGTGACCAATGACAGATCATAGAACCGTCAAAGACGGGCAAGAAAGCCCGGATCGCCCAGTGAATTTAAACTTGACAATGAGGCACTCAAGTATTATCATTTCCACATGCTCAAGTCATAATGTTTTATACAGAGCACGGCAATAATAGTTAGTTGGAGATAAAATTATGGGCAAAATTATAGGTATCGATCTGGGAACGACCAATTCGGTCGTCGCAGTTATGGAGGGCGGCGAGCCTGTCGTCATCACAAATAGCGAGGGCGGACGCACTACTCCGTCTGTCGTAGCATTTACTAAGGACGGCAATCGTCTGGTCGGCCAGGTCGCAAAGCGTCAGGCCGTGACAAATCCTGAGAACACGCTTTATTCGATCAAGCGGTTTATGGGACGTCAATACGACGAAGTGTCGGACGAGATCAAGCAGGTGCCGTACGGGGTCGAAAAGGCCGGGAACGGCGACGTGCGTATTAGCGTCGACGGCAAGCAGTATAGCCCGCCCGAGATCGCGGCGATGGTCCTGCAAAAGCTAAAACAGTCCGCCGAAGATTATCTTGGCAGCAAGGTCGATCAGGCTGTTATTACAGTTCCGGCTTACTTTAATGACGCTCAGCGTCAGGCGACAAAAGACGCCGGTAAGGTTGCCGGGCTCGAAGTTTTGCGTATCGTCAACGAGCCGACGGCGGCCGCTCTGGCATACGGTTTGGACAAGAAAAAAGACGAGATCATCGCGGTTTTTGACTTTGGCGGCGGTACTTTTGACATCTCGGTCCTCGAGGTCGGCGAAGGCGTGGTCGAGGTAAAATCGACCAACGGCGACACCCATCTGGGCGGCGACGACGTTGACGAAGTGCTCGTTGGTTGGATCATTGACGAGTTCAAAAAAGACCAGGGCATCGACCTGCACAATGACAAAATGGCACTTCAAAGGCTGAAAGAAGCCGGTGAAAAAGCCAAGGTCGAGCTGTCGTCAGCGATGGAAACGGAGATCAATCTGCCGTTCATCACGGCCGACGCTTCGGGTCCAAAGCATTTGGTAATGAAGCTCACGCGTTCGAAATTCGAACAGCTCGTCGAGCCGATCCTCCAGCGTCTGATGCCTCCTGTCCAACAGGCCATTAAGGATGCCGGACTTGAGCCGAAGGATATCGAAGAGATCGTGCTGGTCGGCGGTTCGACGCGTATTCCTAAGGTCCAGGAAATGGTCAAGGAATATTTTGGCAAGGAACCGAACAAATCGGTCAATCCCGACGAAGTCGTTGCTCTCGGAGCGGCGGTCCAGGCGGGTGTTTTGGGCGGTGAGAAGACTGACATTCTGCTGCTCGACGTGACGCCTTTGTCGCTTGGTATTGAGACTTTGGGCGGTGTTTCGACACCGATGATCCAAAAAAATACGACCATCCCGACTCGCAAATCCGAGATCTTTTCGACCGCTTCGGACAATCAGACGAGCGTCGAGGTCCACGTTTTGCAGGGCGAACGCCCGATGGCGTCGGACAACAAGACGCTTGGCAAGTTTCACCTCGTGGGCATCCCGCCCGCACCCCGCGGCGTGCCGCAGGTCGAGGTGACGTTTGACATCGACGCCAACGGCATCGTGAATGTTTCGGCCAAGGATGTCGGCACCGGCCGTGAGCAAAAGATCACGATCACGTCTTCGTCTGGACTCTCGAAAGAGGAGATCGACAAGATGATGAAAGACGCCGAATCACATGCCGGCGAGGACGAGAAAAAGAAAGCGAGCATCGAGGCCCGCAATCGTCTTGACGGCCTGATGTACAGCGTCGAAAAAACGTTCAGCGAAAACAAGGATAAGCTCGATGAGGCTTCAACCGCCGAACTCGAAGCCGCGATCGCTGATTCCAAAACCGCTCTCGGCGGCGAGGATGTTGACGCAATGAACACCGCGTTCGAGCGTCTCCAGACCGCGTCGCACAAGCTGGCAGAGGCCCTTTACAGTCAGACAGCCGCACCGGAAGGTGATGCCGGAGCTGATGAACAGGCTGCGTCGGCATCAGCAAGCGGTGACGGAGGCTCGGCATCAGCGTCGGACGAAGGCGATGTCATTGACGCGGAATACGTCGATGTTGACGAATCGACCGATTCGGCTGACGAAGAGAAGAAGTAACAAATAGGGACAAGTGACGAGGGGCGCGGGGACAAACTGAATTCGGTTTTGCCTCTCGTCCCTCATCCCTTTACACTTGTCCCTGACCTAAAAGCTTTTAATGGCGAAGAAAGATTATTACAACATTCTGGGCATCAAAAAAGATGCGAAAGCCGATGAGATCAAAAAGGCTTATCGGCGGCTGGCGCGTAAGCACCATCCGGACGTGAATCCGAACGACAAGGTCTCGGAGGACAAATTTAAGGAAGTGCAGGAAGCATATGATGTGCTGTCCGATGAGAAAAAGCGCAAGGTTTTTGACCGTTTTGGTTACTACGCCGATAATCTCGACGCCGATTCACCGTTTAGCTCGGGAGCAACAAGCAGCGGCCCGGCGGGCGGTGGTTTTGATTTTTCAGGCTTTGATTTTTCCGGTACTCCGGGGCAATCGAGCGGATCGAGTTTTCGCGATATTTTCTCAGATCTGTTTAGCGGCGGCGGACAAAAAGCTCAGCCTGAGCCTCCGCGGCCAATGCCAAAAAAAGGCCGCGATATCGAGATACCGCTGGCATTGAGTTTCGAAGAGGCTTTTACCGGCCTGACGACAAATATTACCGTCAACCGCAGCGAACAGTGTTCACGTTGTCAGGGTGCGGGTGATACTGGCGGGCCGGTCGTTCAATGCCCGACCTGCAAGGGAACCGGCCAGGTGATGCGAACGGGCGGGCGTCTGCAATTTTCGCAAAACTGTTCCGATTGCGAAGGCACAGGCCGCCGCCGACAGCCCTGCAGTCTCTGCAACGGCAAAGGCGTTACGCCAAAGACCGAGCAGGTCAAGATCAAAATACCGGCGGGCGTCGATACAGGGTCACGAGTCCGCGTGCCAAAAAAAGGCCACGGCGGACGGCTCGGTGCCGAACCCGGCGACCTCTTTATTTTGACCAATGTCGGCAAGCACCCATTTTTGACTCGCAAAGGCGATAACGTTTATATCACCGTGCCGATCACGGTCCCGGAGGCTGCGCTCGGAACCAAGATCGAAGTGCCGACGGTCGAGGGCAAGGCTGCACTCAAGATCCCTTCGGGAACGGAATCAGGCCAGAAATTTCGATTGCGTGAACGCGGCTTCCCAAGTTTGCGAAACCCGAGCTTACGCGGCGATCAGTTTGTCGAGGTAAAAATCGCTTTGCCAAAAGTTATTTCAGAGGAGACGAAGGAAGCGTTGCGGCAGTTTGAAAAGCTCAATCCTGAGAATCCGAGAAAGACGATGGGTCTGGAATGATCTCAAATTTGAAATTTCATATTTGAAATTAAAATGAAGCAGCGAGTAAGAACATATACGATCAGTGCGGTTGCGGAGATGTATGACATCCATCCGCAGACGTTACGTCTGTACGAACGCGAAGGCCTGCTCGCCCCGTCGCGTTCGATCGGCAACACACGCCTTTACGAAGACGGCGATCTCGAACGCCTCGAAGTTATCCTATCCCTCACGCGCGAACTCGGCGTAAATCTTGCCGGTGTCGAGATCATTCTTAACATGAGGGAAAAAATGAACCAGATGCAGCGTGAATTTGAGCATTTTTTCGAATATCTCAAGACCCACGCAAATGAATTCTCACAGCAAAGCGGCGCATTTTCATCCAGCGAAGCGTTGATCCCGATCTCGCGTTATCGCGTTACACGCGTGCGTAACGAGATGTCATCCGAAGATTAAGAAATCCCGTATTTAGCCGACCCTTCTATCCCATCAAAAGGTCTTACCAATTAGTTAAATTCAACCGCCAGTATCTTTGCTTTCCTTACATTTTTGGGATAGCATTTCTTAATTCAATCTACGATAAATGGTTTAGGAGAATCCGATGTTTGGAAAAATTTTATCACGCACTCTTGCGTTCACTTTTGCACTTGTAATTTTTTCGGTTGCTGCGATGGCACAGGACCTCGATGATGTAACCATCTCAGGCAAAGTCACCGATTCGGCGGGCTTGCCTGTCGTCGGTGCGACCGTCACCGCGACAATGACCGAGACCGGCGAATCACGCACCGTTGTGACTGATGGCGATGGACTTTATCGTCTCATTAAATTGAGGCCGGGCACTTATAAGGTCAAAGTGGCAAATGGCGGTTTTGGCACGCAAGAAACAACGGAGATCAAGACGATCGCTGCGCAAAATGTGGTCCAGAATTTCAAACTTTCTCCAGCCGATATTAAAGCCGAGACGACAGTGACGGTTACCGAAGAGGATGGTCCAGCAGTTGATACGTCACGGACGATCGTAGGCGGAACGATTACTGAGAAAGAGATAGAGGAGCTGCCGGTAGATTCACGCAATCCTCTGGATCTTGTACTCACGCTCGGCGGGACTGCCGAAGAGCAGTTGTCTACACGTGACCTTGCGAGTGATCGTGGGCAACGCGGTCTTTCGGCACCCGGCACCACGCCGGAAGAAGCCGGTATTTTTGGATTATCCGGAGGAGCGGCATACTCGAACAACATCACGATCGACGGACTCGATAATAACGATGATCGCGGAGCTTCATTCCGTTTTCAACCCTCAATGGAGGCGGTTCGCGAGGTTCAGGTTATCACCAATCAATTTTCCGCTGAGTATGGAAGAGCCTCTGGGGGTCGCGTCAATATCTCCACTCGCGGGGGGAGCAATCGATTTCGAGGCCGGGCATTTTATTTCTTTCGAGACGAGGCCCTTAATGCCAACACTTGGAATAACAACCGTAATGGCATCAAAATCCCACCGTTTCAAAATAATAATCCTGGTGCAACATTCGGAGGCCCAATTATTAAGGACAAGCTCTTCTTTTTTGCATCATACGAGCGTGACCAGATCGCAGATACTACGGTAGTTGATGCGTGGGTTCCTGTAACCGCTAGCAATCCACGATTTCCATTGCCAGCGCCGACTAACCTAGCGCGGCAGGTTACAGTTCCGTCACAAGCCGGGTTCCCGGCGGTCGTCGTGGCTCCGTATGTTCTACCAGTCGCCACACCGTTCCTTAATAACTTATTTACGATCCGGGGCGATTGGAATATGACCAAGGCCCAAAGCATTACGGTTAGTTATCAACTAGGCCGCCAGAACGACCTTAGGTCTTTTAGTGGCACGAACCGGATCGCAGACTCTTTGATCGGACGCATTCGTAATACTGACGCGATAAATTTTACTCACAATTATGTTGTAAGCTCAAATATTATCAATCAGTTCCGAATGCAGTATTCAAAGTTAGACCCGAGTGCAGCACAAGCTGCGGGGGCTCTATCGCCTGCGGTGCTTGTGTCTTTTAACACTGTTAGTGATGGTGGCACGCAGGTGTTCGGCTCAACTTCGAGCTCGTCCGACAGGAAGGAAAATAGATGGCAATTTCAAGACACACTTACATATCTTAAAGGCGCCCACACGTGGCGATTTGGGTTCGATTATCATCACGTCGACACAACGTTCATCGACCGCTTCGACGCGACGGGAACGTATTCATTTGGAGGAAACGGTTTTGTCTTTTTCATTGCAAATAATCCTTCGAATTTTGCGCAGAACTTTAACACAGAGTCATCGCTCACCAATAAGTACCAGGGATTTTTCGTTCAGGATGATATTAAACTTCGGCCTAACCTAACTGTCAGCTTGGGTCTGCGGTATGAGCGAGAGACTGTACTCAAAGATAATAATAACTGGGGCCCAAGATTTGCAGTCGCATGGAATCCATTTCCGAAGAGCGATAATACGGTCATTCGATTTGGGGCAGGGGTGTTTTATAACCGGGTATTGCTTCGAACTGTAGATGACTATACGGCGGATTCACAGACACTACGGTTTAACACCACTAGCGCCAACACATTAAACTGTTCAACGTTATGTACGGGGGGAGTAGATCTAACCACAATACGTAATTGGCTGGGAACTCAGTTTCCCAATCCGGTGACGTTGGACACCTTGGTGCCGGTTAACGCCACACAGAGCTTTTCAGTCCGGCAACTTGCTCTTTCTGCAAATATTTTTCGAAGCCTAGCACCCGACATTCAGATCCCGCAAAGCTATCAAGCTAACTTAGGATTTGAGCGTGAAATTTCTAAAGGCTTGGTTTTCGAAGCCAACGTCACTCTTAACCGCACAGTTCGGCTTTGGCGAGAGACAAATCCCAACGCCCCAGTTTTGCCATCTAGCGGTTTAAGTGATTTGAGCGGTGACGGACGAATTACGTTTACCGATTATCTTCTTGGGATCAACACGGGTACAAACCGGTTTTTCATGGGTACTCCGGGTGAAACCGGTGGAACTCACGCCGCAACAACGACGGGGGCTGCCTGTGTTGCAGGAACCCCATTATGCTATGTCAATGTAAACACGTCTTCGACAACGTTTCCAAGCGGCGGGTGCGCGTCGGCCACTCCAAATACTGCGTATTGCCGAGCTTTAAGTGCGTTGGATCCACTCAGACCGTTATTTTCTCAGTTTGGACAAACACAGTTGGAAAAGGTGACATCGATCGGCAATAGTCGATATATAGGTGCTGTTTTTGAACTTCGGAAACGATATCGGGCGCTTGGAGGTGGGTTTGGTGCTTCATGGCGTCTGTCGTACACAGTGTCTAGATTAATGGATGACGGGATCGTAAACACGTCAGACCCCACCACACCTGGCGACTTTCGTGGCGACTGGTCTCGAAGTCTGGCGGATCGCACACATCGGATTGCTTTGACGGCAACGATCGATCTACCAAACTGGCTTGGAAGGATTAGGTTCTCACCGCTTTTCCGATTTGGCTCAAGCGCTCCATTCAACCTTTCGGCTGGCGGAGTTGATCGTAATCTTGACGATTTGAGTAATGACCGGCCTAATGTTTTCGGACCTACAGACGTAATTCAATGGCGTTTGTATCAATCAAGTCCGTTCCCAGCTGGAGTGGCTCAACAGCTTTCCCTAGCCCCCCTCGGAAGCCCCGGCACATTGCCTCGTAATGCAGGACATGGGCCGTCGCTTTGGCAGTTTAACGTGAATCTCACCAGAGAGTGGAAGATCAGTGAGCGGTTCAGGATCCGTCCTTCGCTGGAGGTTACTAACCCTTTCAATATGAGGGTCTTTAGCTATGGTTCGAACTTTATCAACTTTGATAACTTAAGTGCGTGCACAACTGGAGGCGCCCTAACAACTACGCAGCAAAATACGTGCGATGGATTTCTTGCTCCGACCAGGACAATGACACATCGACGTATGAGGCTGGGTATCAGATTTGATTTTTAACCTTTTTGTGGGTTTATTTGACTTCAAGGCCGCCGTTATTGGCGGCCTTTTTTTGCGTAAAAATCTTGGTGACTGGCGAAACTCTTACGTGATAAACTAAGGTGTTGAACATTTTTGTTCACGAGCTAAGATATGAGCCAAGTGATCGCAGAACCATCTATCCCAGTTAGCGAAACGACAATCGAGTCTGTCTTGCTCGATGCGGATCTGTTCGTAAAATACAGCTCCCCGGAAAAGGCTTTCGCCCTTTTGCGTGGAGCGATCGAGCGTAGTCCGCGTTCGATCGGGTTGCGTGAAAAGATGCGTGACATCTGCGTCAAGCAAAAGAATTTGAATGAGGCAGCTAAGCAATGCCTCGCGCTCGTTAGCCTCTATATCGCGCGCGAAGATTATGATGTTGCGTATGACCGCTTGCAAGAGGCAAAGCTGCTCGATCCGCGCATATCGGTAGCACCGGGACTCGAGGCTATACGCCGTGCCCGCCGGCCCGATTTTGCGACGAATCGCGACCGCACGCCGCAGAAAGTTCGCACCGATGTTACCTTTGCCGGTAATTTGGCTTACGTGACCATTTTTGACGCGGTACAGGTTATCGAGAGTGCGAAAATGACCGGTTTGCTTGTCATCAAATCCGACATGCATTTGGCGAACGTCGCATTTAACGAAGGCAAGATCGTCGATGCCGAGTGTAACGGCCAAAACGGCGTCCCCGCGTTTCGCGAGATCATCGAGATCAACGGCGGTACGTTTGAATTTTCGACCTCAGACAATGAGTTTCCGGTCGTTATCAACGTCTCAAGCAACACCAATTTCCTGCTCGATGTCCTTACCGAACTCGACAACGAACGTGCCGAAAAACAAGGCCTCAGAAACGTCGGTGGCGAGATGATCTGAGCGAGTTTTTTATTTGACTAAATTTTATAATTACCGCAAAATATAGTGTTCCTTCAAAACCAGAGCACTATAGAATGTTTAAGCTTCAGCGCCTAGAAATAACCGGATTTAAGTCGTTTGCCGACTATACAGAGATCGTTTTTACCGGAAACGGCATCACGGCGGTCGTCGGGCCCAACGGCTGCGGCAAGTCGAACGTGTCCGATGCTATCTCGTGGGTGCTTGGCGAACAGCGTGTCAAATCTCTGCGCGGTGGAGAAATGAAAGACGTCGTTTTTGCCGGAACAAAAACCCGCAAACCCGGCGGCATGGCCGAGGTCGTGCTGCATCTGATCCGCGACGATACATTTTTCGACATTGACGAGAACGAGCTCGAGGACATCGACGAGGCTTTGAGCGGTATCGACGAAGCCGCGGTCGATATGGCCGAGATCGAAGGGATAGAGCCTGAAGAGATCGACGCCGTCGCAGACGTTGATGCTGAGAATAACGGGTTTCAAGACGATTCGGCCATTGAGGCTGAGACAGTCGAGACCGTTAAGGCAATGGCTGTCGGTTCGACCATGCCGGTCGAGACCAAGGTCAAGACCAAACGTCACTGGCGTCCGCGTTCGTTTGCTCTGGATTTTGCTCCGGGCGAGGCCGTATCGGTCACACGCCGCCTCTATTTGTCGGGTGAGAGCGAGTACCAATTAAACGGAAAAACATGCCGTCTACGTGACATCACCGATCTGTTTGCCGGAACAGGGCTCTCGGGTGCTCATTACGCGATCATCGAACAAGGCCGCATCGGACAGATATTGTCGGCAAAACCCGCTGACCGCCGCAGCCTGATCGAAGAGGCCGCCGGTATCTCGAAATTTCGTGCCCGCCAGCGTGCCGCCGAGACGCGGCTGGAATCGGCAAAATCAAATCTCGCTCGTATTTTTGACATCGTTTCCGAGATCGACACGCGCGTAAATTCGCTGCGTCGTCAGGCGGCGAAAACGCGACGATTCAAGATACTGCAAGAAGAGTTTCGCGAACTGTTGCGACAACTTTACGCTGCCGAGGGGAAGTATTTATCAGATCTATCAGCGCAGTTAAAGCAGCAGTTGGTTGCGGCAGAGGCAACGGAAACGGCACTTCACGCACAAGTTGCGGCTACCGAAGAAGCAGCAAAAGAATCAACAGCGGCGGCACGGGCAGCCGAGGAAAGCCTCGCCGAGCTTCGACGCATTCACTCGACCAACGCTCTTGAGCGCGACCGAGCCGAGCGCGAGCATATCTATAAATCAGATCAGATTGTCGGGCTAAACAATCGCTGCGAGACTCTGCGTGGTGAGATCACGGCGAGCGAGCAGCGGCTAGACATGCTCAACTCCGAGCTTGAGCGTCTACGTTTGGACGAACAGCACGAGAGTAGCGAACATGCTAAGGCCGAGTCTGCTCTTCGTGAATCTGAGGACGCGCATCGGCTCGCCGCGGATGCTTTTGCGGCGATCGAGATATCGATGGAAACGGCGCGCGGCCAGCTGATGCAGCACACCGCGGCGGCCGAACGTTTTGACGAAGTCGCACGCCAACTAGAGCATAATCTTGAGCGGCTCGCCGCGCGGGCCGAGGGGCTCGATAAAGAAGGACTGCGGGCTGACGAAACATTTTCAGCCAACCAAAAACAGGCGGACGAATTGGCGAAAAGCCTTGCGGCTGAGGAATTAAAACTCACCGGGCTAAACGCAGAAAAGGACGGCTTGCTTGCGGTTACAACTGACGCCCGCAACGCTCAACGAGCGGCCGAGAGCGAACTGCAACTGTTGCAGGACGAACATTCGGCAAAGAAACATCGTCTTGCCACCCTGCTTGAACTCGAAGAAAAACGTGCCGTTTATACGCCGCAAGTTCAAAAGATATTTGCCGAAGAAAAGAATATCGGTGTGAGACTCGCAGGTGTTTTGGCTGATCGATTAAATGTCAAGCCTGAGGCCGAGACAGCGGTCGAGACGCTTTTTGGGGCGTTTTTGGAGGCAGTCGTTGTCGAATCATTGACGGATGCAAAACGTGTCTCAGCTTGGCTGAAAGAAAACGATATCGGCCGCACGGCGATGATAATTTTGCCTAAGGGCGAAGCATCGACAGCAAAACTAAAGAGCGGTGAAGAGGATACGATCGCCGATATTCTTGGCGTGTCGGCGGATCTCGAAAAGGTTTTACGCTCGATATTCCCGCGTGAGATGTCAGCACGGCTCGTGCGTGAGCTTGATGAGTCCGGCACATCCGACGGCGATATGCTCGTAAATTACGAGGGCGATCTACTGCTTGGTGGCAAAATGCTCGTCGGCGGCAACCGGACATCGGCGGGGCAAAACGAATCGCTTTTAGCATTCAAACGCGAGCTAAATCAACTTGATAAAGATTGTGGCCGCCTCGCAAGCGACATTGAAAAAGCGGCCGCCAAGGTCGAAACTGCCCGCAACGCTCTCGTCGAAAATGAGAGCAAGATGGTCGATCTGCAATCGCTTATCATCAAGGTAGATCGCGGCATCCACGGTTTGCAGATACAGGTACGCTCTGCCCGCGACGAGATCGAGCGAACGAAACGTCACCTACAGGTCGTCGCCGACGAAGCCGGCCAGATCAAGGCCGAGATCGTCGACGCTCAGACGAAACATGCCGAAGCGATCGGCGGTAAAGAGTCTGCGGAAGCGGCTCGCATCACAGCTGCGGCCGATATCGAACGAATCATCGCCAATCTCAACGACGCCCGGGCAAAGACCGACGCGGCAAACGCGGTGCTCAACGATAAACGGATGATCGCTGCAACATCGGATGAACGACGACGTTCGGCGGTATCGGCACTGAGGAGGGTCGAAAACGAGGGCAAAGAGATCGAATCGCGGTTGGCTCTCCAAAACCTCGAGAAATCCGAAGCCGAGGGCAAGATCCGAGAACTGCACACGGCGATCAACGAGATAACCGATCGAATCGCTTCGGCTGGCGACGAGGTCGAGAGTGAGAATACGGAATTAACCGCAGCGATCACCTGCCTCGCCTCCGCACGAGAAAATGCCGACCGGATGAGCGAAACGCTTGCCGATCTGAATCGACAGGCTGCTGAGGCGAGAAATGAGCGAGCCGCGATCGAGATCCGTCAGGCCGAGGCAGTTACGGAGCTTAAGAATATTGGTGAAAACTGTCTGCAAGAGTTGAACGTCTCACTTAACAGCCTTGTTGCCGAGGTCGAGCCGTCCGAAGATCTTGTGCTTGAGAACGCACGCCGTGAGGCCGACGATCTAAGACAAAAGCTCGAAAATTTTGGGGCAATAAATATGCTCGCGCTCGAGGAGCTTGGCGAGGCAGAGGAGCGGCACCTGTTCCTGACCACTCAGCGGCAGGACATCATTGATAGCATTGCCGCCACGGAAGAAGCGCTTCGCGAGATCAAACAGCGTTCGCGTGACAAGTTCCGAGCCGCGTTTGAAGCGATCAACGAAAATTTTGTCGAGTTTTTCCAGGAGTTGTTTGGCGGCGGCCAAGGCCAAATGACCCTACTCGAATCCGACGACATTCTCGAAGCCGGTATCGAGGTCGTCGCACAACCGCCGGGTAAACGTCTGCAAAATATTATGCTGCTCTCAGGCGGCGAGAAAGCGATGACGGCGATCGCTCTCGTGATGTCGATATTCAAATACCGCCCATCTCCGTTCTGTTTGCTGGACGAGGTAGACGCTCCGCTTGATGACGCCAACGTCGGCCGCTTCGTCGATAAGATCGCGTCGATGTCAGAGCGGACGCAGTTTATCGTTATCACCCACAATAAACGCACAATGGAAGCCGCCCGAGCTCTTTACGGCGTGACGATGCAAGAGGCCGGTGTGTCAAAGGTCGTTTCGGTCAAGTTTGAATAGTGAACAGCGAATAGTGAACAGTGGCCAGTAACTATCAACCTGTTTCAATTCGTGTCATTCGTGTCATTCGTGGCTAAACTCCTCTCCCTTCCAACCGCCAATTCAATCCCCGCATCCAAAGACCGTTCAGCGATTTTGTGAAATTCGTATAGACTGATATCCAATGATGACCAGCCCCTCCAAATTGATCTTTCTCATTCTGCTGCTTATGCCTGCTGCGGCAGTGTCGGCGCAGGTAAAAAAGAATCCAAAGCCCAAACCTGTCGCCCCTGTCGCGACTACCACACCTGCACCAACCCCGACAGCGATGCCTAAGCCGACTCCGGGTAAGAAGAACGAGCGTCCGGTAGATGTCAAAAAAACAACGGTAAGCAAAAGCTATGCGCCGACTTATTTTTATGATTTTGACCGTCCTGGATTTACTTATTCGCACATCGCTATTGAGCATGATGCTAACGGCAAAGGGCAGATCGCATTGACAAAGGACGGTTACGACGAGATTTGGACCGATCCGCTGCAACTGACGGCGGCGACTCTTGAAAAGCTAAATGTTGCGTTAGCGGCACTGGATTTTATCAACTCGACCGAGAGCTATCAGTACCCGACGCGCGATTATTCGCACATGGGCAATATGACGCTCAAGGTGGTGAGGAACGGGAAAGAGAGAACGGTCAAATATAACTGGACCGAAAACAAAGATGCGATGGCTCTGATGGAGGAATACCGCCGCATCAGTAACGAATACACATGGCGGTTTGAGATAATATTGGCCCGTGAAAACCAGCCGCTCCAGACGCCGGGTTTGATGGACGCGATCACCGCGTATGTCAATCGCAAAGAGATCTCTGACCCGCCGCATCTCATCCCATTTCTGACCGAACTCTCGAGCGACGAACGCCTACCGCTAATGGCCCGCAACCGCGCGACCAAGCTCATCAAACAGATAGAAAAAGCTAAGAAATAGTTTGGTCCGGTCCGGACCAGGTGGACCAAGGTGGACCAAGGTGGAAGGCAGAAAAAACGAGGGCCAGTGCCCTCGTTTAACCTATAGATTCAAATGAGTTTTTCATTACATTACTATTTTGGCGTTATTATTCCATCGTCGGCGATTTTTGGGGCGTTTGCGGCGAAATCCATTAACGACAGATTGCGGACGACGCGGATCGAAGCGCCGGATTTGTCGAGTACTGGGGTACCGCGACCCTCTAGTCTAACCGCGTTGATCTTGCCTGAGATGAATTTACCGTCGGCGGCTAGCTTGGCTTCGACGATCTCGCTCAGGGCGGTCTCACCGGCCAGTTGGAACCAGCCGTACGTGCAGAAATTGCCCATGCTATAGACGATCAGGCGGTCTTTGTACATCTCCATACCGCGCATCACGTGCGGGCCGTGGCCGAGCACGATGTCGGCTCCGGCATCGACGACCGCGTGGGTAAATGCGGGCAGATTACCGCGGTTTTCGCCAAGGAATATCTCATTACGGTTTGGCACGTTCTGGGCGTTGGTTCCCTCGGCACCGCCGTGAAACGAGATGATCACGATATCGGCCTTTTTGTTGGCTTCGGTCACAAGCTGTTTGGCACCGTCGAGGTCGTTGACGTTGGGCATGCCGTTGTTGTGTCCAAACGCAATAAGGGCGACCTTTTTTCCTTTAACATCGAGATAGGCAATCGTCGCCGGCGGGTCGAGACTGCCGGCGTATTTGATGCCTTGTTCGTCAAGCACTTTCTGCGTGCTGGTGCGCCCCGGCAAACCAAAATCTCCGGCGTGATTGTTTGCCACGCTCATCATGTCAAAACCGGCTTCTTTCAAATATTTGCCGTATCGCGTCGGGGTGCGAAACGCAAAGCACTGCGTCGAGCCGGGCCGGCATTTGCCGGAGACTCCGCTATCGACGATCGGCCCCTCGAGATTGCCAAAAGCAATGTCCGCCACAGACAAGATCGGCGTTGCCTCCTTGAACAGATCGGCACCATCATTTGGCGGCATCCGGCTATCATTCGGATATGGCGACGCCATCATGATATCGCCGACGGCAGCAATAGTGATCGGGTCCTGATTCTTTGGCGTGGGTTCCGGAACAGGAGCATTGTTTTTGGCATTAGCATCAACGGTGCTCGAACAGCCTGTAGACAGGGTGAGCAAAAGCGTAAGTATCAGTAGTGATTTTTTCATGATGTTGTGATGGTGCGTGTCAGACCGCCGCCGAACTTTCATTCGATGCGATATTCAAGCTGTCATTGACGAGCTTGTTTTGTTCAAGATTATGTATCGCATACGAACCGGTCGCTGGCGAGGCGGACGCGTCGCGGCCGACGTATTGCAGCGTTGTGTTTGCCGGTAAGATCGCGGTGACGCGAGGTTCGACAAACGTCCAACCGCCCATATTCTGTGGCTCTTCCTGGGTCCAGACGATCTCAGTGGCATTTGGATACGATGCAAAGATCTCCTTCAATTTCGTAGCCGGGAACGGATAAAATTGTTCGACGCGGACGACTGCGACATCTGTCATACCGCTTTCTTCGCGGGCGGCGTCGAGGTCGTAAAAGACCTTGCCGCTGCACAGGACGATGCGTTTTACCTTTGCACGATCTGTGATGCGGGCGTCGTCAATGACGGGCTGGAATCCGCCAGATTCAAGCTCGGCCATCGCCGAACTCGCCGCCGGGAGCCGTAACAGACTCTTTGGCGTCATGACTATCAGCGGTTTGACCGCTTTATGCTTGGCTTGTCGACGGAGTAGGTGAAAATACTGTGCAGGTGTGGTGGGATAGCAGACTTGCATGTTGTTTTCGGCACAAAGCTGTAAGTAACGCTCAAGGCGTGCCGACGAATGCTCGGGCCCCTGACCCTCATAACCGTGCGGCAACAACATGACGAGACGACATTTTTGCTGCCATTTGTCCTCACTCGACGAGATGTACTGGTCGATCATGATCTGGGCACCGTTCGAAAAATCGCCAAATTGGGCTTCCCACGCGACGAGATGGTCTTGTGCCATGACCGAATAACCGTATTCAAAACCAAGAACGCCGTATTCGCTCAGTGAGCTGTCAAAAATGTAGGCACGTGCATTCGGATTCGCGTCGCTTTTTAATTCGTTTAGAGGGGCCCAACGTTCGCCTGTCAGCGTGTCGTACATATTGGCGTGACGCTGTGAAAACGTGCCGCGTCCCGAATCTTGTCCGCTAAACCTGACGGGCAGCCCCTCGAGGACGAGCGAACCGATCGCCATTGCCTCGCCAAATGCCCAGTCCATCGGCACCTCACCATCGCCCATTTTGGCACGGCGGGCGAGTTGGCCGACCATTTTCGGATTGATATGAAAGTTTTCAGGTACCAGCGAGATTTTTTCGGAGACCTGCTTGAGTGTCGCTGCAGAAACGCCGGTTTCGAGAACTGCTGAACCGTCCTCATCGGCAGCATGTGCCGCCAGGCTCGCTTTGGCTGGTTTCCTGGCGGCGATATCTTTGGCGCGTCCTAGGATACCCTCATACTTTTCGACCACCTTATCGGTCATCGCGGTCAGCGTTTCTTCGGTGATGATGCCTTCGCGAAGCAGCTGCTGGGCATAGAGATGTCGAGTGCCGGGATGGGCTTTAACGCGAGCATACATCACCGGCTGTGTGTAGCTCGGTTCGTCGCCCTCGTTATGGCCGAGACGCCGAAATCCAACTAGGTCGATGACGACATCTTTATCAAATTCGCGTCGGTAATCAAGTGCGATCTGGACGACACGATACGCGGCCTCGGGGTCGTCGCCGTTGACGTGAAAGATCGGCGTCTGCGTAATGTGTCCGGCATCGGTCGAGTAAGTCGAACTGCGGCTGAGGCCCGGCGAAGTCGTGAAACCGATCTGGTTATTGATAACTAGATGGATCGTGCCGCCCGTGCGATAGCCGGGCAGGCCCGCAAGCTGCAGCGTTTCCATCACAACGCCCTGTCCCGCAAATGCCGCGTCGCCGTGGAGAAGTAACGGCAAAACGTGCGAATAAGCATCCTGTCGACTCAATCCACCACCGTCTCTCAACTCATCCTGACGGGCACGGGCCATGCCCTCGACCACCGGATTTACGGTTTCGAGATGGCTGGGGTTACATGAAAGTTGGATCTTTAGATCGCGTCCGGCTTTGGTCTTTCGGTTGCCAATGGCACCTTGGTGATATTTTACGTCTCCCTCGTCGGCAGGGAAATCGGGATGCGATGTGCCCTCAAAAACCGTAAAGATGCGTTCCGCCATTGCTCCGGTCTCGGGGTCGCCAACGATGTTTGAAAGTACGTTTAGCCGTCCGCGATGGGCCATGCCGAGATATATCTCATCGACGCCGCGGGCCGAAGCACCCTCGACCATCTGGTCCAGCATCGGGATGACCGTCTCACAGCCCTCGAGCGAAAAACGCTTTTGCCCGAGATATTTTTTATGCAAAAACTGCTCAAACTGCTCGGCCTCGATCAGCTTTTGCAGCAGCTCGATCTTGGTCTCAGCGGCGAGCGGTTGAGTGTCGACAAATTGCTCACGGACACGGGCACGGATCCAGTCTTTTTGCGTGTTGCTGGCCATGTGGCGATACTCGATACCAACCTTTCCGCAATAGGCCTTGCGCAAGATCTCCAGGATCCGCCGTAGCGTCGCGGTTTGCTCCCCGTGCAGACCACCGGTGATGAAAACGCGATCGAGATCCCAAACCGTGAGGCCAAAATTTTCGAGGTCTAGCTCCGACGTTCGCCGCTCGATCATATTGAGCGGATCGATATCGGCGAGCAGGTGGCCGCGTTCGCGATAGGTATTGATCAATTGCAGGACATTTGCCTGTTCTTCGATCTTTTCATGCTCACCGCCAAACAGCCGCGGATTATAGTCTTCGGCCCAGCGGTAAGGTGGATATTTGATCTCGAGATCAGCAAAGATCTCGTCGTAAAATGCCCCTTGTCCGAGCAGGAATTCGTGGATCTTCGCGAGAAACAATCCGCTTTCAGCTCCCTGAATAACGCGATGGTCGTATGTGCTGGTGACCGTGATCGTCTTGCTTATGCCGATCGACGAGAGCACCGCATTCGTCATCGCTTGATACTCGGCTGGATATTCGATCGCTCCGGTCGCAATGATCGCACTCTGGCCGGACATCAAACGCGGATTCGACGCGGCGGTTCCGATCGTCCCTGGATTTGTCAGCGAAATGGTCGTGCCTTGAAAATCAGCGATCTCAAGCTTGCCGTCACGCGCCTTTTTGACGGTTTCGTTATAACCGGCAAAAAACTCGGCGAAATCCATCTCGTTCGCACCTTTGATGTTGGGCACAAGCAGGTTTCGCGAACCGTCTTTTTTCTCAATATCGATTGCGATGCCGAGGTTGATGTCCTGATGCTCTAGGCGCGAAGGCACGCCGTTAACGACGCCAAAGCCGACGTTGAGATGCGGATAAGCCTTGACCGACTGGATTATCGCCCAAGCGATGATGTGCGTGAAAGAGACCTTGCCTTTGCCTTGAGCGGCGAGGTGTTCGTTGATGATGCGGCGATTTTCCTCGAGGATCTTGACCGGAATCGTGCGAAAACTCGTCGCGGTCGGAACCGTCAGGCTCTGCTCCATATTCTCGACGATCTTTTTTGCGGCACCGGTGATCGGACGCGATTCGGTATCGGCGGCGAGCGGAACGGCGACGGGCGGTTTAGGCTGCACCGGAGTCGCTGCCACCGGTTTCGCAGGTTCGACTTTTACGGTACTAGTCTCTGCTGTGGGCGAACCACCATTCAAAAGGTCGCCGAAATACGCTTGCCACGATTCGTCGACCAGCTTTGGGTCGGCCTTGTATCGCTCCAACAGACCCTCGACATAAGTGGCGTTTGAGCCGAAACTTTCTTTAATAAACTCGCTAAAATTTGTTATCTTATCGCTCACTTTGTAATTAATGCCCTCTCGGTAAACCTCAATTTTAACGCAAAACGCGCCAAAACTGTAACTATGATATTGCCGGACGGGTTACTGAAGTAGATTTTTGATCTTGATGTCTATCTTGACCGGGACGACGCGTTTGAAGCTGAAACCAAATTTCTTAAACTTGCCAAAAACAAAGACCGTGCCGGTGACGATCCAGTCTTTTTTCGGGTCGGTCAGCTCTTTGGCGGCTCCCTTGGCGAGGCTCGTCGGTTTGATCGTTATTCGGGCGGGCTTTGGCAACAAAACGGGCTCGGCTTTTATGAATGAGAATGGATGCTTATATTCCTCGACATCGATCGAGACGCCGTTGACGCGAAAATCGTGAAACGTCATAAACTCAACATCGCCAGATTTGTTTTCGGATAATATTTCGGCACCGACCTCGACTATCACGCCGCTCAGACCCATACCGGCTAGATTAAAATTGGTCAGTTTTACAGCCGCGTCGGCGTCGGTTTCTTTGTAGCCTGTGTCAGTTTTGTTGGTGACGACGACCTTTGCGTCATAGACCTTATAGCCTCGGATCTTTGACGGCAGTGTCTGAGCAAACGCAGATTGCACGAGCATCAAGACAAACAGACTTGAGCTAATCGCGACGATCTTCATCTTTACAAGTGGTTTAACTGGACGAGGCTTGTGACTTTTCCTGAACCTCAGGAGCGGCACCGTCGCCCTCGATATCGAGACGGATAGCGTCGAGGATGCCATTAATAAATTGGGTTGCTTCGTAGGTCGAAAACCGCCGGGCGACTTCGAGTGCCTCGTTGATCGCGACACCGTTTGGCGTGTCCTGATGCAGAAATTCGAATACCGCGAGCCGCAGCACATTGCGGTCAACGATAGCCATTCGCTCGATCCGCCAGTGCTGGGCGCGAGTGCGGATGAGTTCGTCGATGGCCTCGACGTTATTTAGAGTTCCGCAGGCTAGGCGGTTGGCAAATTCGCGGGTCTTGTCGTCGATCGCGGTGTCGCCGAGTTCCTTCCAATAGGATGCAACGAGGGTCTCGCAGTCGTTATGGACGAGGTCAGACGCAAAGAGCATCTGCAGGGCGCACTCGCGGGCCTTGTGCCGTGTTCCCGAACTTTTCTCTACCTTTTCAAGCGACATGCGGAAAAAATCTCACGTCAGCATTTGCACGATCCATATCGCGGAAAAGGCTGACCATTTCGACAGCGGACAGAGCCGCCTCGTACCCCTTGTTATCGGACTTTTCGCCGGTGCGGTCAAGTGCCTGCTGCATCGTGTCGGCAGTGATCACGCCAAACATTACGGGCACGCCTGTCTGCATCGATGCCTGCAAAATGCCGCTTGCGGCCTGTCCGGCGACGTAATCAAAATGCGGTGTGTCGCCGCGAATGACCACGCCGAGAGCGATCACGGCGTCAAACTTGCCGGTTTTCGCGGCCTTGAGACAAGCGACCGGCAGCTCAAAAGCTCCGGGCACATATAGCGTCTCGATGGCTTCCTCTGCAACGCCGCGTTCGGTTAGTGCCTCGACCGCTCCGCTCGCGAGTTTGCCGGTAAGTTCGTGATTCCAACGGCTCACGACCACGCAAAAGCGCAAGCCCTCAGCCGATATGTCACCTCGATGTAATTCGGTTTTCAAATCCTTGTCTCCCACAACCAGTATAGAGAACGCCGCTCGCTATTGCCAAGCAAAATCCGAGGTTTTGCATACAGGTGCATTTACCATAATAATTAGCGTGTAAATGTCGCGGCATATTATCGAAACCGAAGAGAGCCTGATCATCGAAACGCCCGAGCGCGTACCGCTGGAATTTGCGCTCGCGTCGATCGGCAACCGGTTTTTGGCGGTCGCGATCGATCATTTTATCCAGTACCTGTCGATAATCCTGATCGCGTGGTTTTTTCTGAGCATCGCCGGATATAACTCAAACGACATCGCCGATGCTCCGGACAAGCTGTTTTCCGAAGCACCAAAATGGACGATCGCTCTGATGATCATCATTTTGTTTCTCGTTTTTGCCGGGTATTTTATCGTTTTCGAATGGCTGTGGAACGGCCAGACGCCGGGGAAACGGCTGATGAAGCTCCGCGTGATTCGTGAAGACGGCCGACCGCTGACGCTGTGGGAAGCGATCGCCCGCAATCTGTTACGGATCTGCGATGCGGTGCCCGGATTTATCCTGCCGGTCTATTCGATAGGGCTGATCGTTATTTTTCTGAGCAATCGCGACCAACGCGTCGGCGATATTTTTGCCGGGACGGTCGTCGTCCGAGAACGCGAGGGCGAGGCTCCGACTTTTGCCGAGACTTTTTCTACGCGGATCACGGACGTTGCGTTTACCCGTGTGCAGAAACAGACCGAGACAAGCGCAAATGTCGCTTTGCTGACCGAGAGGGAAGTCGAGGTGGTCGAGAGCTTTTTGCGGCGGCGATGGGACCTGACCGACCGCCAGCGGCTGTGGATGGCTTGGCGCATCGCTTTGCCGCTGATGTATAAGCTCAAGCCGACGTTCGAGATGGAAAATTTTACATACGAGGGCTTTCTCGAAGAGATACTGCACCGCTTTCACGCCAAACAGCGGTTTTTGAATTAAGAGAATTTTGCCACCGATGACACAGATAAAACGGATCATTTCGGCCCGGTTTCCTATATCTGCGTTCTCTGCGTTTATCTGAGGTTAATAACCCTTTATACTTACTCTATGCGGAATATTTTAGTAACCGGCGGGGCCGGATTTATCGGGTCGCATCTCGTTGACCGGCTGCTTGCGGAGGGCGGTTGGCAGATAACTGTCATTGACGATTTTAATGATTTTTACTTGCCTGAGATCAAGCACGCGAATGTCGTCGAACATCTGAAATCGCCAAATTACCGGCTCGTCGATGCCGACATCCGCGATGCAGCGACGATGGCGGCACTTTTTGCCGAGTATAAATTTGATGTCATCGTCCATCTCGCGGCTCGTGCGGGCGTTCGGCCGAGTTTGTCCGAGCCGATCTTGTATACCGAGACGAATATTATCGGCACGCAGAATCTGCTCGAACTTGCTAAGGCTCACGGCGTCGGGCAATTCGTCTTTGGCTCATCGTCTAGTGTTTACGGTATCAATGCAAAGGTTCCGTTTGCCGAAGATGACCGCATCCACCAACCGATCTCGCCTTATGCCTCGACCAAAGCGGCTGGCGAACTGCTTTGCCACACATATTCTCACCTGTATGGCCTGCGGATCGTCTGTCTGCGGTTCTTCACCGTCTATGGAGCACGCCAACGCCCGGATCTTGCGATACATAAATTCTCAAAATTGATCGCGGGCGGTAAGCCGATCCAGATGTTTGGTGACGGCACGGCTAGGCGGGACTACACATACATTGACGACATCATCCAAGGCGTGCGGGCGGCGATCGATTACGACCGTTCGCAGTACGAGATATTTAACCTTGGTGAATCACAAACCATTGAACTGAGAGAGCTTATCTCGCTGCTCGAACGCAGCCTAGACATGCACGCGATCATCGACCACCAGCCGATGCAGGCCGGTGATGTGCCAATTACCTTTGCGGATATTTCTAAATCAAGAGAATTGCTCGGCTACAACCCAACGACAAAGATTGCGGACGGGATACCAAAGTTTGTTGAGTGGTTTCGAACGACGCGCTAACCCCAACCGAACACGAGCTTCATGACAGGGAGCAGCCGGTGGCCGGTGACTGTCTCGCGGAAAAATTCTTCGTGCTCGAGTTCGACGCGGGCCATGTCGAGGAGGTCTTCGACACACTCTTCCATGCCTAGCTCCTTTGCAAATACAGCCGCATCTTCATATTCGACCGAGTTTTGACTTTCAAGCCGTCCGGCAAAATACATCGGCATAAACCAGCCTGAGATGTAACACGACGGGCCGAGGACGTTGCCGATCGTCCAGAATATTTTCTCGCGTAAAGGTCGTGGTTTTGCTCCGAGCTTTTTTAGCCAATGTCCGACACGGTCGCGATGATCCCATTCTTCAGCCTCGATCTCTTTGATACGTTCTTTTTCCGGCGAATCTTTTAATGATTTCCAGTGCCCGCGATAGGCATACGCGGCCGCGACCTCACCGGCGTGGGCATTTTGGAGAATGCGGATTAGGCTGTCCCTTGCAGTGGTCATATTAAATTAAATTGTAACCCGAAACGAATAATTACTGCTCTGAGCCAAATTGACATAGTTTAGAAATAGAATTATTCTAAATTCAAATGAACGCAGTGAGAGAGATAAAACCCGGCGGGATCACAAAACAGCGAAGCGCCGTTTTGCAGGTTATCCGCGATTCCGAGGGGCATCTGACGGCGAACGAGGTCTTTGAGGACGCCAAACGGTTGCTCCCGGGCATCTCGTTTGCAACCGTTTACAATTCGCTACGTTACCTCAGTAACGAGGGGCTGATCGGCGAGGTGCGGTTTGGCAAGGATGCAACTCGGTACGATAGAAAGCTCGAGCGGCACGATCACGCTATCTGTGACAACTGCGGCAAGCTTGTAGATCTTGACCTGTGTATCCCCAACGCACTGCTTAAAGAGGCGTCTGAGCTTTCTAAATTTTCGGTCGGCACTATCGAACTTACACTGCACGGCCTTTGTCCGGCGTGTATCAAATAGAAATATACAATAGTCAGTTTTACTAATAATCTACTAAATAGGGAGACGAGAAATGGAAAACAACGAAGAACAAAATGGCGGCGAAGCTCTTGAGATCAACAGCTCGAGCCAATGCCCGTTTACGGGCGGCGCTATCAATTTTACGACCAGCACTAAGCGCTCGAACCGCGACTGGTGGCCAAATGCGCTGGATCTAAAGATCCTGCGTCAGAATTCTGAACTGGCTGATCCGATGGGCGAAGGGTTTAACTATTCGGAAGAGTTCAAATCGCTCGACCTTGATGCGGTCGTCGCCGATCTCAGGGCACTGATGACCGATTCGCAAGATTGGTGGCCGGCTGATTACGGGCATTACGGGCCTTTCTTTATCCGCATGACCTGGCACGCAGCCGGAACTTATCGCGTTTCGGACGGCCGCGGCGGCGGTGGTCAGGGCGAACAGCGTTTTGCCCCAACCAATAGCTGGCCCGACAATGGCAACCTCGACAAAGCTCGCCGTTTGCTCTGGCCGATCAAGCAAAAATACGGCCGCAAGCTCTCATGGGCTGACCTTTTCATTTTAACGGGCAACGTCGCTCTCGAATCGATGGGCTTTAAAACTTTTGGTTTCGGCGGCGGACGTGCTGACGTATGGCAGCCGCAGGAAGACGCATACTGGGGCGGCGAAGGCGAATGGCTCGCGACTAGTGATAAGCCAAACAGCCGTTACAGCGGCGAACGCGACCTCGAAAATCCACTTGCTGCCGTCCAAATGGGCCTCATCTACGTCAATCCCGAAGGTCCTGATGGAAACCCTGACCCGCTACTTTCGGCACGCGACATCCGCGAGACATTTGCCCGCATGGCGATGGACGACGCCGAAACCGTCGCTCTCGTAGCCGGCGGACACACGTTCGGTAAGGCCCACGGAGCCGGCGACGCCGCTCACGTAGGCGTCGAGCCAGAAGGCGGTTCGATCGAGGCTCAAGGTTTTGGCTGGCTTAGTACCTACGGCTCCGGCAAAGGTGCGGACACGATCACGAGCGGTATTGAAGGTGCATGGACGCCGACGCCGATCCAGTGGGATAACAGCTATTGGGAAACCTTATTCGGCAACGAATGGGAATCGACCAAGAGCCCCGCTGGTGCAAATCAGTGGCAGCCCGTTGGCGTCGAGCCGAACGTTCCTGACGCAGCAGACTCAAACAAAAAGCATCTGCCGATGATGACCACAGCAGACATGGCAATGCGTATGGACCCTGCATATGAGAAGATCTCGCGTCGATTCATGGAGAATCCGGCCGAATTCGCTGATGCATTCGCACGAGCTTGGTACAAGCTAACGCACCGCGATATGGGCCCGAAAGCTCGCTATCTCGGCAAGCTCGTTCCGAGCGAAGAATTGATCTGGCAAGATCCTGTTCCTGCAGGCACCAAGATCGACGCAAGCGACGAAGCTGCGTTGAAAGACAAGATCTTGGCTTCGGGTCTGAGCGTATCTGAGCTGGTTTCGACGGCTTGGGCTTCGGCTTCGACATTCCGCTCGTCAGACTATCGCGGGGGAGCAAACGGCGCTCGCGTTCGTTTGTCGCCGCAGAAATTCTGGGAAGTTAACAATCCGCAGCAACTGGACAAGGTTTTAAATGTTCTCAGCGGCATTCAAACTGAGTTCAACGCGAGTGGCAAGTCGGTCTCGATAGCCGATCTGATCGTTCTCGGCGGTTGTGCCGCTGTTGAAAAGGCCGCGAAAGATGCCGGTCACGACATTGCCGTGCCATTTACATCAGGACGCGGCGACGCGACGCAGGAACAGACCGAGGTCGATTCGTTCAAGTATCTCGAACCGCAGGCCGACGGCTTCCGTAATTACAAAAAAGGCCACCATAAATCACCTGCCGAAGAATTGCTTGTCGATAAGGCAAATCTGCTCGGACTTACGGCTCCGGAAATGACGGTTCTCGTTGGCGGCCTCCGCGTACTCGGGGCTAATTACGACGGGTCGAATGATGGTGTATTCACGTCACGTCCGGGCCAGCTGACCAATGATTTCTTCACAAATCTACTCGATATGAGTACAAAGTGGGAACCGGCGAACGGCGACGGCCAGACATTTAACGGCGTCGATCGCAAAACCGGCAGCCAAAAATGGACCGGCACCCGCGTCGATCTTGTTTTTGGATCGAACTCAGAGCTTCGTGCACTCGCTGAGGTTTATGCGTGTGCTGACGGTGGAGACAAATTCGTCAAAGACTTTGTCGCGGCATGGAACAAGGTGATGAACGCAGATCGCTTTGATCTGGCGTAAAATGGTTAGACAGTAAAGGAAAAGGCGGCTCGCAAACGGGCCGCTTTTTCTGTTTATCTATTGCTTAGGCGGTTTCGCATCGAGAAAATCGTTTATTATCGGGACGATGGTGGTCATGCGG
This sequence comes from Chloracidobacterium sp. UBA3360, assembly GCA_002360555.1. Classification (GTDB taxonomy): domain Bacteria; phylum Acidobacteriota; class Blastocatellia; order Pyrinomonadales; family Pyrinomonadaceae; genus OLB17. The sequence goes on along the minus strand of DEQS01000054.1, from coordinate 18,108 downwards.
TCCATTAGGGTGACGTGGGTTGTGCCCGGCAAGATGGCCAATCTCGATTCGACGCGAGGCTGCATGTCGGCGTGGGTGTTGCCGCCGCCTTTAAGGCGGTACATTTCGGCGATGTGATCGATCCGGACACCGTCCGCGTCGCCGTGGATGAAGAAGAACGGGGCTTTGGTCGCCTTCAGGTTATCGGCGCCAAAGTCGTACGGCCTCATCGCGGCCGCTTTGATGTGATTGAAGAACTCCGGGAAGCTGCCGGGCACCGGATTAAGTTTCTCCCGTTCGGTTTCGGCGGGCGTGCCTTTGAACATCTCCGGTGAGAAGCTGGGCCACGCGTCGTTCGCCTCTTTGACCCAACCGTCGCGGCGGATCGGGGCTGAGATGCTGACGACCTTTCGCACCTTTTCCGGATGGCGGATCGCGCAATTCATCGCGGCACCGGCGCCAAGGCTGTAACCGACGAGGTCCGCCCGCTCGATCTTGAGATAGTCGAGCAACGCAGCCACATCATCCCCGAGGTTGTCGTAAGTGAGATCGCGTTTGATGTCGGCAGTCCGCCCGTGGCCCTGCATTTCGACGGCGATCACTTTGCGCGTTTTGGCGAGTTCGTTGATCCACAAACGCCAGTCGTCCGTGATCGCCATAAACGCCCCATGAAGCAGCACCACCGGCTCGCCGCTGCCCTTGATCTCGTAATACATCTTCAACCCGTTAACCGGAGCGTAGCCTGTAACCGGTTTTTGTTGCCCAGATGCGATACCTGCGAGGAGCGTCATCAGAATAAAAGCTGTTATCTTCATATTTGGTCTCCAATCGGTCATCTTGTTAATGTTTTAGGCTCGGGAGTTGAGCCACGCCTCAAAGTTGTCGGCGATTCCTTGTCTTTGCAGGTGATTTAGTATGTTCACCTCAGAATGCATTTCTTCGAACCATGGGAATGCGACCTCTTGAACGGTTTTGGTGAGGATGATTCCCACGTCGCTTAAATCCGAATTTGGCTGAAGGCTCCACGTCTTCACCGTAGGTTCCAGAACACGGCTAAACGCGGTGCAGTCATACTCACGAGGAAACTTTGACTTGAATTCCGTGTGTTGGTCCCGATGAAATGCCTTCCAGTAGGCGCCGAGATTAATATAAAATGACGCTTTCCAAGCATCATTCCATTGGCTCTTCTGTATATTGAGAACGTCGATTACGTTCACATTGTCACGCCAAAAGTTTGCTCCGGATTTTCGAAAACCCTTGTCTTTCAGGATGGGGGCAAAATAGTCCTTGATCAACTCGTCTATAAGCTTCGTCGGATGCGGACCCGGTGGCGGATCGCCGCGTTCGGACAACATCTTCTCAACATTCTCCTTGAATGACGGATTGAGCCTTCGAAGTATCATATTCTACTCGTCCTCGCTTATCTGAGGAGCACCCGTCTTTACGTCGCCATCGCGTTGGTAGGTGACGCAGATGATGCCTTTTGGGGCGATCTGGCTGCTGGTCACCTTGAAGGACGCGGGGATGGTGCCGCTTTCGAATAGGCGTTTTCCGGTGCCGAGGGTGACGGGGATTATCATTAGCTCCATCTCATCGACGAGGTCGTTTTTGAAGAGCGTTTGGAGCAGTTCGGCGCTGCCCATGACGTAGATGTCGGGGCCGTCCTGCTGTTTGATCTCGCGTACCTTTTTGGCGATGTCGCCGCTGAGGAATACGTTTGGCTGCCAATCGCTGGAGTCGCGTGTGTTCGAAGCGACGTACTTCGTCGCTGTCATGACATTCGGCCAGAAGTTCGAATGTGTCGGCCAGTACGTCTCCCAACCGTCAAAGGTCTTCCGCCCCAACAGCAGATCCATCGGTTTGGCCAGCCGCCCCTGCACCACGCCGCCCGTCACCTCGTCCGCATAGGGAAAAAACCACCCGTCATACTCAAACCCGTCGCCGTCATTTTCCTCGTTCTGTATGACACCATCGATCGTCATGAATTCCGCTGCAATTATTTTTCTCATTACTTTTCCTTTGTTTTATGCTCAAACCCAAATCTTATTGCCGCTTCGAGGACATCGGTGTTTATATCTTTTAGAGTTTTGAACCTGATGCAATAGCCGGTGACGGTCGCTTTGCCGAGGGTGCTGGCGTATGTTTCGGCCAGGTATTTTTTGTCTTCGATACCGAGGATATAGATCGAGATCCCGGTTTTGTTTGCACTCAGGCCGATCTGATAAAACTCGCTGATCGTGCCGTCTGCGTATCTGTGGTCGCGAGACCCGAAGCCGATATCCGGATTAGAAACGACCTTGCCTTGGCTGTTCTTGCCGTCGAGAAACCACAATTTACATCCCGGACTTACCCCCAAAATGAGGTCATGTAACTGCTGCATCTCACTGCATTTTGGCTCCGGGTGACTGGCGATGTGCTCTTTGATCTGTTCTTGTACGTTCATATAGAAATAAAGATTGGTACGACACGAATGCACGAATATAAGAGTTCTTATTCGTGTCATTCGTGGCTAAAGATCTTAGCTCAATGTCGCGAGCACGCCATCCAGCGACTGGTAACTCATCTCCATTCCATCGGTCATGCCGGTTGAAATGGCCGCATCGCGATCCGCCTTCGAAGCGAACTTGATGGAGGTCGCTACGTGCGTGACGCCGTCGGTCTCGTTGAACGTGACGGTGATGATCGACGGTTCGCCTCCCATCGATCCAAATTCGGAGTCGCCCGGGTCGTAGAGCTGCGTGTGAGCGATCTTCGAATGCAACGCGACCTCCAGCATCTCGCCCGTGAAACCAAACTCCATGCCGTCCTCTTCATTTCGCCACCGCCAGCGATACTTCCCGCCGACATTAACATCCATCTCGCACACCGGCATCGTCCATCCGGGCATGGCGGTCAGCCAACGACGAATCAACGCGGGCTCGGTATACGCCTGCCACACCAGATCCACCGGGGCATCAAAGCTTCTCTTAACTAGCACTTCTCGATCTGACGGAGTGCTTACTTCTGCAGGTTTCATTGTTTCGCTCCTTTTTCTGATAATGCGGCAAGCAGTTCTTCAAGATTTTTGAGCTGCATCTTTGTTCCTTCGACGAAGCCGCCGTCCGCGAGAATCCGCTCCATCCGCTCGAGCGACTCGTTGTAGATCGAGACGTGTACGGCCGTCTTGCCGCCGTTCTCGGTAAAGCTAAAGTCCCAGTCAGAGCCGGGAAGTTGGAGGTTTTCGTTTTCGTCGGCAAAAGCGTTAAAGAATTTGAAATTGGTTTTTGGCGTAATGGATGTATATTTTTGAACCGCCCAACGCTCTGCGCCCTCGGGGTTGACCATCGCGTAAAACCTGCGGCCGCCCTCTCTGAATTCCATAACCTTGGTGCGTGACGCAAACGGTTTTGGTGCCCACCACTGGTCGAGCAGCTCGGGTCTTGTGTAGGCGTCCCAGACTAGGTCACACTCCGCAGCAAATTCTTTTGTTATTGAGACCGTTTTGGTCTCTTTGTTGACAATAAATTCCATATATCCATCCTCATTCATCCAATTCTCAAACCCGCCGCAGGCGGCATATAGCCCCGTCCTTTAGGGCGGGTTAGGTAAGGCCGCCCCACCCAAGGGCGTTTTAACGTCCTTCCCATTTTTGGCTTAAGCCGCTGGAGGGTAAGCCCGTTGAAACGGGCTGAGAATCTTTCGTCGACCTGAACCCCGCCGTAAACGACGGGGCTATGTGCCGCTTCGCGTTAAAGCCTCTACCCTTTCTGCGATTTCAATACCGCAAGCACCTCATCGAGTTGCTCGTATCGCGTCTCCCAGATCTGCCTGTACTGCTCCAGCCATTCGTCGATCTCTTTCATTTTTTCGATCTCCAGCGAGTAATATATCTCGCGTCCTCTGTATTCAGGCTTTACCAGTTCGCATTCCGTCAAAATGCGAAGGTGTTTAGAAACTGCCTGCCGCGTAGTGTGGAAATTCTCCGCCAGAGCATTCGGCGTCATCGCCTGCAACGCGATCAACGCAATGATCGCCCGCCGTGTTGGATCAGCAATGGCTTGGAAAATGTCTCGTTTCATAACTTCGAACATGAGTATGCAACCAAACGGTTGCATGTGTCAAGTGCAACCGAATGGTTTCGTAAGATTTTTTTACCATGGAGAAATAGGGCCGACCTTAAGGCTTGGAGTAAAGCGGAAATTTCACCACTCCTGAATAACAATGCCGATTTGGCCGTCGGTTAGGGCGAATTCTTTTGCTCCCCATGGGCGGAGGGTGATCTTTGAAAGGTTTGGGTGAAGGAATTCAGGATGAGATACGGAAACCTTGTCGTAAACCTCTTGGATATTTTTAGTCACGAGCCGGAACTCGGGGTTATGTTCTTTGGCAAGCTCGGCGTTTTGAAAAAGGTTGACGCCCAGGCCGTCTCGTCCGACGACGCAGAATGGCTGGTGGGACCGCCGTTCGTCATGCCTGATCTCAAAACCGAGGCAATCGACGAACATCTTCACACCATCAGCGATATCGACATAAAAGATATTTGGAACTAGTTTTTCGAATTTCATTGTTTGGTTTTACTTTTCTTCCTTTGCGTTCTTTGCGGCTTTGCGTGAAATCAGCTTTTCTCACGCAAAGCCGCAAAGTCCGCCAAGGAAACCGCAAAGAAGAATAGGAGAAAACAGCCTTACTAATTAGTGTTTATAAGTCTACCGCCCACTATCGCCAACGGCAGAAGCATTGCTGTAAAGACAATGTGATACCAAATCGGAACATACTGCCATGACATAACTGCCTTAGCGATGCCCATGAGTAACAGCAAACAGCCGGCGAAAAGCGGTGCGCGTGAGTTTTCACCGGCGATGAGTGCCGCTAAGTATCCGGCCACAACGGAGACTATTGAGCCGAATGCAAGCTGCGTAAGCAGCATCGTCGTGTCCGCCGTGAAGCCCGAAGCTCCACCATTTTTAATGGCCTCTTCGAACGCCTTTTGATTGACGCCAAATGCGGGCCAGATGGCGGAAATTATCTTTTCAATTCCGATAAACAGGAACATCCAGCTAATAAATCCGCCGATAACGCCTAAAACGATTCGTAACATATTTATCTCCTATTTTTTATCAACGCCGGCATATTCTAGCGCGTCTTTTTCCTCGGCGAAGGTGCGGAACTCGATGACTTTGCCGTTGCGGAACGTGAATACGTCACCGGTGCGGCCTTCGAGCCAGTCGGTTTGGTCTTTTAGACGGACGCGGACGTGGCAGGTCACGACGACCTTATTGCCGGAGGTGATGAATCGATCGGGTTCGCAGGCACCTTCGGCCCAGGTCGAGCGGCCTGCATTGACGTGTTCCCTGACCGCTTCGATGCCGTGGTGCTTTCCCTCCATCGGTGATCCTTCGAACTCGATGCGTTCGATATTCGGGTCAAAGTCTTTGACAAAGCCGTCGATATCGCCGCGGTTGAGTGCGGCGTAGGCCTGTCTTACAGCTTCGATCTCAGCTTCCATATCTACTCCCAATCATTTTTGAGCAGCAACTGTTCGATCAGATAAGCGTGGTGCATCTCGTGGACGTACAGATGCCGGAACATGATGAATACGGAATAATGGTCAAACGCCTCGTGGACGGCGGTTTTGTGCCATTCTTCGGGCGAAAGCTGATTTAGTCGTTTCACAAGCGAAGCCCGTTCGCGGACGTAGCGGGCTAGGCTCTCATCGAGGTCAACCTCGAGCATCGCTCCGGCTTCGTCCTCGGCGGAGTTCTCTATCACCTTGATAAACGGTTTGGGTGTCGAAAGGATCAGGTCAAGCCGCGCTCGAAACGCAACGTCTGATTGCGACAGATGGATCGCATTCTCATAAGCCGACCATTTCCCCGGGCTCGGACGACGCTTTAGGATCTGCGACGGCACCTCGCGGATCAGCGGGATGATCACGCCGGGCGCCGTCTCCAAAGCGGAAATTAGGATATCTGTATCGCTCATGAGCTTCTTACGTCCTGACCGCGTAGCGGTCCGGTGAATTTAGCCGTGGGTTTCAACCCACGGTAGCAAGAAACCAAATCGTCGTCGCGTAGCGACGATTGAATCCATGGCGGTAATTCAATCGTCGCTACGCGACGAAGATCAATTATCACCCTTACCGTGGGTTGAAACCCACGGCTACATTCAGTCCGCCGCTACGCGGCTTAGATCAGCTATAAACGTAACGGCTTGCTCACGTTTCACGGTCGGAAAGTCGTCGAGAAACTCGTCAAGCGAATGCCCACCCGCCAGATAATCAAGCAAGCTTTGCACCGTAACGCGAGTCCCCGCAAAAACTGCCGCACCGCTCATCACGTCGGGTGACTGCGAAATAACACTCGGTTCGATCGCTGTATTCATACGGTCATAATAGCGCAACTAATCGAAGATTTGTGAGTCTTTGGTATCACTCACTGCGTGACAAGATCTTTTGCACAATGATTGTGCTAGGGGTTTGTGCAATGCGAAATCTCGCTTGTGCAACGTGAAAACTAGCTTGTGCAATGCGAAAACTCGTCCGTGCAACACGCACAAAAGTTTGTGCAAACAGAATAAATGTCTGTGCAATGAGAGTTCTAGCTTGCGCAATAGGAAATCAAGCGTGTGCAACGGGAATAAAAACCTGTGCAACGCGATAAAAATGCAGTTTCACGCTTCTTGAAGGATTTTGAGGGCTTCGTGAGGAACTTTGACCGCTTCGTAAGGTACTTTGACCGCTTCGTGAGGCACTTTCACCGCTTCGTGAGGTACTTTCAGGGCTTCGTGAGGCACTTTCAGAGCCTTGCGAGGAACTTTCAGGGCTTCAGCTGGATCTTTGACAGGCTGGGACGGTGTTGATCCCATAAGAATTGCACAAAGCTTCCGAGCAGCAGCCATTGTATTGAAGCAAAAATAATCGTCAGAACCATGTAGGTCGTCAGCCACGTCTCATGGGAAACAATTTGAGCCACTAAACCGCTGGCGGCATATGCGAGCAGGAGTGGAAGGATGTTTACGATCGATATGTACGCCGAGAGCAGCGTGTAGTTGTCGAAACCAGGCTCGGGAAAATCACCCGTGTACGCAAATACAACGACGAGCCAGTGGACAACTAGGAACGCCACGCCCACTGGCGTAAATAACAGCCGGAGCAAACGACTAATCAATTTTCTAATAACGGTCATCGCACCCACACTTCATTCAACGCAAAACTGGACGACAAACTTACACTGCGGCGACGCGGTTGTAGACGGTGTCGCGTTCGACGGGGTCGAACCCGGCGCGGTGGTCACCCGCGATGATCTCTTGTTTGGTCATTTTTACTTCGCCGCCGTGGATACTCCAGAAACTATGCTATGAATTTCTTTCTAAAGGTAAAATGCGGACTCTTGCCCTTGCTTCGTCCACGACGATCAAAGCTCCTTTTGCAAGAGCCGACTCGTTACCTCGCACAACTGAAATAAGAGTCTTTGCGAGGCTTGAAGGCAGGATGTCCTGCGTGCGGACTTGGATAACGCTTGGGCCTGCGGCACGAGTCAAGGCCAGAATGGTTCCAAAATCTAAGTCGTGAGTAAAAACGATGTAGCCATTTGCTAGCGCGTATTCGACTATTTCGGTATCTGCGGCTCGCGGGTCGCCGGTCGTTGACCAATGCACCGATTCGATGTCCGCAGCCGTAAATGCGGCCTTCCAATCCGGCGACAGGTTCATGTCGATGAGGATCTTCATGCGGCAGCAAGCGGCAGTTCGATCTCCTCAACACGCCACGCGGCATACGAAAGGGCTTCACGCAGGTCTTGTTCTTCGAGGTAAGGATAGGCTTTTAGTATCTCGGCGAACGACTTTCCGGCGGCGATGAGGCCGACTATAGTTCCAACTGTTACGCGAAGCCCGCGAATGCAAGGCTTGCCGCCCATTACGTTTGCGTCAAATGTTATTCTTTCTAAGCCCATTTCATTGTCTCCTAATCGATCAGATCGCAGCCTTTTCCACACGATTATACACCGTATCTCGCTCAACGGCCTCGAATCCCGCCCGCTCGATCATTTCGATGATCTCTTGTTTGGTCATTTTTACTTCGCCGCCGGATTCGACGGAGTAGCTGTGCGTGAGCTCGCCGCCGTCGGTGATGGTGCCGTCGAGGTCGTTGGCGCCGAAGTGAAGGGCGGTCTGGGCGGTGGCTTTGCCGAGCATGACCCAGTAGGCCTTGATGTGGTCGAAGTTGTCGAGCATCAGGCGTGAGACGGCGATGGTTTTGAGATTGTCGATCGCGTCGGGGCCGTGCAGGCTGTCGAGTGCGGTTCCCGGCGGATAGAACGCGAGCGGGATAAAGCACTGGAAACCGCCGGATTTGTCCTGCTGCTCTCTTAATTGGACGAAGTGGTCGACCCGGTCCTCGATAGACTCGATGTGGCCGTAGAGCATGGTAGCGTTGGTCTTGAGGCCAGCGGCGTGGACCTTGCCCGCAAGCTCGAGCCAGCGATTGCCGTCGCATTTGTGATCGCAGATGCGGCTTCTTGTCGGCTCGGCAAAGATCTCGGCTCCACCGCCCGGACACGAGTCCATTCCGGCCGCTTTCAGCTTTTCGATGACGTCTTCGTCGGACATCTTGTAAAAGCGAGCGAAGAAATCAAGCTCGACCATGGTGAGGGCTTTGAGGTGGAGCTTTGGAAACTCACGCTTTAGCGACGAGAAAAGATCGGTGTAGTACTCGAAGGGAAGTTTGCTGTTCAGCCCGCCGACGATGTGCAGCTCGGTCGCACCTTCATTCACCGCGTCACGCGCAATTTGTATGCCTTCTTCGATCGAATGAGTATAAGCGTCGTCCTGTCTCGCACGTCGATAAAACCCGCAGAATTTGCAGTCCGCGACGCAGATGTTCGTGTGGTTGAAATGACGGTTGACGTTGTAATACGTCGTCAGCCCGTGCTTGCGGCGGCGAACCGTGTCGGCGAGTTTGCCGAGTGCGTTGAGGTCGGTCGTCTGGTAAAGCGACATGCCTTCGTCAAACGTCAGCCGTTCGCCGTCCTCGACCTTAAATGCAATGTCTATTAAATTTTTATCGAATGATAACTGCATATTGTTAAGACTATTCTAACAGATGTTATTCATCTTTCCGCGACGGACAGATGTCCGCGAGGATGCATTCGCCGCACTTTGGCTTTTTGGCGTTGCAGACTCGGCGGCCGTGCCAGGTGATCCATTGGCCGAATTGGATCCAGTCTTTTTTGGGGACGAGTTCCATCAGATCGCGTTCGATCTTGTCGGCAGATTTTTGCTCCGAAAGGCCGAGCAGGGCCGAGAGGCGAATGTTGTGGGTGTCGACGACGATACCGGCGGCGATGCCCATTGCGTCGCCGAGAACGACGTTGGCCGTTTTGCGGCCGATGCCGGGCAATGTAAGTAACTCTTCCATCGTCTCAGGAACCTTTCCCCCAAAATCCTCGATCAATTTTTGAGATACCGCTCGAATGCTCTTTGCCTTTTGCCGGAAAAATCCCGAGGCATAGATATCTTTTTCCAATTCTTCTTGTTCGACTTTTAGATAATCCGCCGGGCCGCGGTATTTGCGAAACAGCTCGGGCGTGATCTTGTTTACGTTCACGTCCGTATTTTGCGCCGCGAGGATCGAGGCGATCATCAACTCAAACGGAGTTCCGTAATCCAGCTCAACGTGTACATCGGGATATAGTTTCCTGAGCCGCTTGCTGATCTCGGCGGCGAGGGTGCGTTTGTCCATTGACACCTATTATACAATTAACTGTCGCGAGTTCGGTCACGTTTCCGAATGCGATAAATCTAAAGCACATAGAGTCTGACCAATAACCGTATTTTTATTTTTTTAGATGTTAGAACTGATAAGGACAAACGCCGATAACGCCGAATTTCGCGAGCTTGTCGTAATGCTCAACGCCGAGCTGAAAATGAGGGACGGCGAGGATCATTATTTTTTTGCCCAATTCAACAAGCTCGCCGGTATCGTAGGTGTCGTTATTGCTTACGAGGGCGAGACGGCTGTCGGATGCGGTGGGTTCAAAGAGATGTCGGCAAATGAGGCTGAGATCAAGCGTATGTTTGTGCGTGCGGAGTATCGCGGGCAACGGATCGCGGCAAAGGTGCTTGCAGAACTCGAAATGTGGGCCGGTGAATCAGGCTACGATGCTTGCTTACTTGAAACGGGTTTCAAACAGCCAGAGGCCATCGCTCTGTACCAACGCGAGGGCTACGAAGTCATCCCAAATTACGGACAATACGCAGACGTCATGAATAGCGTTTGTATGCGAAAAACATTACACGCTGATGCCGGAACTAAGCCCACAAAATGAAATTGTGCGAATGCGCACATACACGCCGTTCGACTAAACATATCCTTTCAAAATTAGAAGTATAAACAAGCGGGGATCTGATCCGGGAAAATTCCGTGCGCTCATCGCACACGGTTTTTTGCGGATAAGTTCACTTTATGACCGTAATCATTTTTTTGCGGACGGCACAGCGTTAAGGTCTAGCCGTAAGCAAAGGAAGATTATATGAAACACATTGAATTACTTGGTGAATTAGGGGCTGACGCCGACGGCGAAGAGGCGAAAGATAAGACAGTTAACCAGTTGTACGACGGATCGTTTCGCCGGATCGTCGCGGTGCGTTTGCGAAACGGCGCAATTTTGTCGCGGCATCACGCGGACGTTCCGATCACGGTTTATTGCGTATCAGGTAACGGCAAGTTTAATGCTGGTGCGGATCTAGAGGATTTGCAGGAGCTGCAGGCGGGGACGCTGATCACGCTCGAGGCGGGGGTTGAGCACGAGGTGATCGCCGAGCCTGAGCTTCATATTTTAGTGACGAAATTCAAAGACAGCTAATTTAGTTGTCGCGGAGGGTATTGAGATGAAAAGACTTTGGATCATATTGGGTGCGGTATTTATTTTGTCGTTTGCGATATTGGGATGGGTCGGGACCGAGATATTTCGTCAGGCTCCGCCGATACCAAAAGAGGTCGTTACGACCGACGGCACGGTGCTGATCGCTGCCGAGCAGGTGATGGACGGCCAAAACGTCTGGCAGGCGATGGGCGGTATGCAGGTTGGGTCGATCTGGGGACACGGCTCGTATGTCGCACCTGATTGGACGGCGGATTACTTACATCGAGAGTCGGTTTTTATCTTGAACACCTGGTCGAACGGCGAATTTGGCCGCAATTATGACGCGGCGTCCAGCGAGCAACAAGCAGCTTTGCGGCAGCGTTTGCAGGATATGCTACGTAAAAATACGTATGACGAAGCGACCGGAAAGATCACCGTCGATCCGCTCCGTGCCAGGGCGTTTGAGGACAATCTGAAACATTACGCGGATGTGTTTACGAATGGCAACAAAGATTACGCTATCCAAAAGAACGCCCAATCCGACCCGGCAAAGCTTCGTTCACTCACATCTTTCTTTTTTTGGACTGCGTGGGCCTCGGCGGCAAACCGTCCGAACAACACGATCTCTTACACAAGTAATTTCCCGTCGGAGCCGCTTGTCGGAAATGTACCGACGAGTTCGGCGATCGTCTGGACCGGCGTGAGCGTGATCATGCTCATTGCAGGTATCGGAGCGATGGTCTGGTTTTACGCGGGCTGGCGAAGAGAGGCTGAGGACAGCGATACGCCGGACAATGACCCGCTGATCGGCGAGACGCTGACGGCTTCGCAAAAGGCGACAGTCAAGTATTTCGTGGTCGTGTCGCTGCTCTTTCTGCTGCAGATCGTCATGGGAATCGTCACGGCGCATTACGGTGTCGAGGGTGGCGGTTTCTACGGGATCCCGCTGGCCGATTATCTGCCGTATGTAGTGTCGCGAACGTGGCACACACAGCTAGGTATTTTCTGGATCGCGACCGCGTGGCTCGCCGCGGGGCTGTTTATCTCGCCATACATCTGCGGTAAAGAGCCAAAATTTCAAAAGCTCGGCGTCGATGTTCTGTTTATTGCGCTACTGATCGTCGTACTTGGCTCGATGGGCGGGCAATGGATGAGCGTCATGCATAAGCTCGGGACCGGCGACCTGTGGTTCTGGTTGGGACATCAGGGTTACGAATACGTCGATCTCGGACGCGTCTGGCAGGCGGCGTTGTTTGTCGGATTGCTGTTGTGGTTGTTCCTGATCGCCCGTGCCGCGATACCGGCATTGAAACGCGAAGGCACAAACAAGTCGCTTATCTGGCTCTTTATGGGCACCACCGCCGGTATCGCTCTGTTTTACGCTCCGGGACTATTTTGGGGCATGCGTTCGCACCTAACGGTGGTCGAATACTGGCGTTGGTGGGTCGTGCATCTTTGGGTCGAAGGCTTTTTCGAGGTTTTTGCGACAGTTGTCATTGCTTATCTATTCGCCCGGCTAAAAGTCATCAAGGCCGAACACGCGGCTCAGGCATCGCTGATGTCGGGGGCGATCTACCTAAGCGGCGGCATCATCGGCACGTTGCATCATCTGTATTTTGCCGGGACGCCGACGATCGCGTTGGCATTTGGCTCGGTTTTTAGTGCACTTGAGATCGTGCCGCTGGTATTTGTCGGCTATGAGGCGTTCGAGCAGATACGTCATTCAAAAGTCCGGCCGTGGCTTGCTCAATATAAATGGGTCGTGTATTTCTTTGTCGCCGTGGCGTTTTGGAATCTCGTCGGAGCGGGCATCTTTGGATTTATGATCAATCCGCCGATCGCTTTGTATTACATGCAAGGGCTAAATACGACTGCAGTTCACGCACACGGAGCATTGTACGGCGTATACGGCACACTCGGTTTGGGGCTCTTGTTGTTTTGTATGCGTGCGATGCAGCCGGAGCGGATCTGGAATACCAAGCTGCTCGGTTTTGCTTTCTGGGCGATCAACATCGGTATGTTATGCGAGATGCTGCTGAGCCTGCTGCCGATAGGATTGCTCCAGACCTATCAGTCGGTGGCATACGGCTACTGGTCGGCCCGCAGTCCTGAATTTATGCAGACGCCGCTGATGCAAAATCTACGATGGATGCGCCTGTTTGGTGACACTATCTTCGCCATCGGTGCAGTTGCGTTTGTTTGGTTTGCATTGAAACTGATGCTTACAAAAGACAAAAAGCAAACCGAAACGGCTTAGCTATGAATGACATCGAATCAAGGGTCGATATTGATCACCTCATGCGAGTGTTCTACGAACGGGCACTCGCTGATGAGGTGATCGGATATATTTTTACGGATGTCGCAAAACTCGAGCTCGCACATCATCTGCCGATCATCGGTGATTTTTGGGAGGCTCTGCTTTTCCGTAGCGGTGACTACGCCCGCCGAGGTCGCAATCCGTTGGAGGTCCATCGTCAGCTTCATCTCAGATCTGCGTTTGAACCGAAGCACTTTTCGCGTTGGCTCGAGTTGTTTGTGCAGTGTGTGGATGAGGAATTTGAAGGCGAACGAGCGGAGTTTATCAAGATGCGGGCACATGCGATCGCGAACCGTTTTCAGGAGAATCTAGGTCTGACCGTTAGTCCCGAAGAAACGCTTGGAGCGGCTCCAGTGAATCAATAAAGATCTTGCCGTGGACGATCCGTACCAGGCCCTGATTGGCAAAGCGGCGGATAACTCGGATGGTAGTTTCGGTAGTCAGGCTTGCCATTTCGGCTATGTCCTGACGGCGGACGGGGACGCGGAACGGCAAAGCGGCAGCATCTTCGGCAAGTTTGATAAGGACACGTCCAACGCGGTGCTCGGGCGAGGCAGTCGCGAGCGTGCGGATCATCGACGTCTTTTCCCGCAGCATCTCGCACGTCCAGCCGATCACCTCAAATGCGAACTCGGGCGAGTCACGTAGGATATTCAAAAAATCACTGCGGCTGATCTGTAGCAGTTCAGTTTTCTCGACTGCGATCGCCGTAGATGGATAGGGTGCACCGTCAAATACCGGCGGCACGGCGAACATTTCGCCGGAACGGAAAATGCCGATTATCACTTCTTTACCAACTTCAGGGTTACGGATCATTTTCACCGCACCAGAGAGCACGATAGGAAGAAAATCCGCCTTATCGCCGCGGGCAAATACCTCTTGATCTTCGCCGTATGAACGCTTAAAACCGATCGACTCGAGTTTTTTGAAGAGCTCGGCGCTGATATTTTCGAGAAGGGGTTTCATTGCAGAATAAAGACCGCTGCGCCAAATGTCAGCAGCAATATGACGCTGACAAATGCGTTTGTTGTGAAGAACGCGGCGTTCATGCGCGAGAGGTTGCCGCCGCGAAGCAATGCGTGTTGATAGACAAATAGCGCGCCGACAGCGATCACTCCGGCGAGAGCGAGCCATGACATTCCCGTCACAAGCCAGAGCAATAACAACACAGTGAATGCTTGGAAGTGAAACAGACGAGCGATCCACAGGGCGTTTTTTATCCCGAATCGTGCAGGTATCGAACGTAGTCCGGCTTTGCGATCGTATTCGAGATCCTGACAGGCATAAAGCACATCAAACCCGGCGGTCCAGATCAATACAAATACCGACAGCAGAATTGGTACCTCGTCGTTTAGATTGCCGCGAACCGCTATCCACGCCGCCGACGGCGAGATGGCGAGCGCCGCTCCGAGCAATAGATGGGCAAAGACGGTGAAGCGTTTGGCGTAGGAATAGCCCAAGACAAAAAGCAGAGCGACCGGCGACAGAGCGAACGTGAGCCAGTTTAGCGACCATGCGGCGAGGACAAAGACGGCGACCGAAATGTATAGAAAGACCCACGCAAACGTCAGTGAGAGTTTGCCTGATGGAATTTCTCGATTCGCGGTGCGGGGATTTGCAGCGTCGATGTCGCGGTCGATGATGCGGTTAAATGTCATCGCCGCCGAGCGAGCCCCGACCATCGCAACCGTGATCCATAATATCTGCCGCCAAGTCGGCAAACCGTTTGCCGCGAGGATAGACCCCAGAAAAGCGAACGGCAGTGCGAACAGCGTGTGCTCGAACTTGATCATCTCGAGCGTTGTCTTTAGTTTTTGCCAGACGGATGCCATGCTAAACGGAAGATTCTAGCACAATACCGCTCGCACCGCTCCGCGCGGTAGAATGTAGCAATGCCCAGCGGACGCACACATGATGCCATAACGGTTTTTCTCGCACTTCCGGCGTTTGCTGCGACCTACGCCGTGACGGGGGATCCATTTGCGTCAGCGACTGTGGCTGTTGCTTTCATATTTGGCGGTGTAATGTTCGGACCGGATCTCGACACGGTCTCAAGGCAATATTCACGATGGTTTATTTTTCGGTTTTTGTGGTATCCGTACAGGTCATTCTTTAAACATCGGTCGCGGTTTTCACACGGGCTGATATTTGGGGCATTGATCCGTGTTGTCTATTTTCTCGGTGTTCTGACGATCGCGGTTTATTTGGCGGCGGTCGCGTGGTACGGCATCGCGGGTGACCACACTCCGGCATTGTCGGATTTTGCTGAGGCGTGGCGAAGTATAGGGACGTTTGTCCGCAGAAATCTCGGCGACAATTTTATGTTGCTCGCGTTTATCGGATTATGGCTAGGGGCGGCGAGCCATACATTTACGGATATGGCGGGCTCGTTCATCAAGACGGGACGAATTGTGAAATTTCTCTAGCCGCGATTGCCGCCGCCGGTCCGGGCTGTGTGTAGCCTTAGAGCCTGACGACGGACGGCGTCAGAAACGTTGCGGTTCTTTGACAGGGCGATCAGATCGCGGAGTTGGAGACGGCTCATGATCGTGATGGCACTGCCGATCGGCGTTCGCGGATTTTTGGCGAGGCTGTGGCCGATGGTGTAACTGCGGGCCCATTGGCGGTTTGACGCGATCTGGCGGAGGATATCTTCGGTGATCGAACGCATTGACGCGATCGACTCGACCTCTTGCTCGGTGATACGCGGGTTGTTGACCACCGCGGATGAGACGAGACGGTTCGGGTCACGGATGAGGATGTTGCGAGCCTCGCGGTCGCCCTTCATACCGAGCTTGACGCGGTCTTTTACGCCCATCTTCATTACGCGATTTATCATCGAGATGCGCTCGCCGGGTATCTCGTCTTCTTCGCTTTGCAGTTCGCCGATGATCTTGTGGATGGCGGCCTGACGCTGTTCCTCGGTCTCTTCGTAGATCTCCTCGATGTATTCGAGACTGAGCCAAGAGTCATCCGTTTCGCGGTCCGGCACCTCGATGTGTGCGGCGAGAAACAGAGCGTCCTCAGCACTCAGGCCTGAGTCGGATTGCTCGATAAACTCGGCGGCGGCTTCGTTGCCTTGGGCACGCAGCTCGTTGGCGATCTGCTGGGCACCGCGTTCTTTTTCAAAAAACTCGCGCTTGATCTCGGTCGCACGCCGTTCGGATTCAGGCGTCCGACTGGGATTTTTGAGTATCGCATCGAGGATCGCAGGGTTTTGAATAAGGAGCTGTTGGTTGAGCGAGATCAGCTCGATCAGCGAACCGTTTTGCGTTGCGGCGGCAAATTTGGCGATCGAACCCGGCGGGGTTTTTGCGTTTGTGAGGATAGTTTCGTGTATCGCTGCGGGCAGGTCCGACCGCTCAGCAAAAAAGGCGAGCACGATCGGAGCGACATCCGCCGAACGGATCGTTTCGGTCAGCGATTCTGCGTTTTGCTCAGCCAGAGTTAACCGTGAGTTTTCTTTTAATTCGGGATCGGTACCATTATAAAAACTGACGAGTATCTCAAGGAGATCGGCCTGCGGCAACGGCAAAATGCCCCGTGACGCCGCCAATTGGGCCGGACGAGGGGCGGTGCCTTCGACAACGGCTTTGACCACCGGATTGCTTGATGCGATC
Organism: Chloracidobacterium sp. UBA3360; assembly: GCA_002360555.1. Lineage (GTDB taxonomy): Bacteria > Acidobacteriota > Blastocatellia > Pyrinomonadales > Pyrinomonadaceae > OLB17. Next base: position 1,351 of record DEQS01000054.1, on the reverse strand, counting down.
TCAGAACTCATATTGAGCTGGGGAAAACCTGCTATTAAAACTATAAATACTACGGGAGGCCGGACCAATTACAGACAGCGTCATCATAGCATAATTGAATATAATCTTGACTAACCGCCGTGCTTAACATAGTTTAATACACAGGGCTTTTCTGCCAGTATCTACCATTTTATTCCGCAATTCTTTAGATATTCTTGACCAGACACATAATGATCAAAGACGAATTACAACAACTGATCTCTGAAAAAAAGGCAACCATCGGCGTCATCGGACTCGGCTACGTGGGCTTGCCGCTGATAGTCGAATTTTGCCTCAAAGGTTTTGACGCCGTCGGTTTTGAGGTCGATGAACACAAGACGGGTGAGATAAACGCGGGCCGCTCATATATCGTCGATGTGACGAACGAAAACGTTGCAAAATGCGTCAGCGAAGGCAAACTGACGGCGACGACCGATTTTAGCCAGCTCGCAAATTGCGACGTCATCATCATCTGCGTCCCGACGCCGCTTCGCAAAACCAAGGATCCGGATATGTCGTATATCCTCACGGCCGGTGCCGAGATCCAAAAATATATGCGGCCCGGCCAGCTTATCATCCTCGAATCGACAACCTATCCGGGCACGACCGACGAAGTGCTGCAGCCGATGTTTGAGGAGAAAGGATTTAAGCTCGACGAAGGGTTTTTGCTCGCGTTTTCGCCCGAGCGCGTCGACCCCGGCAATCCGCAATTTCAGACACACAACATACCAAAGGTCGTCGGCGGTGTATCGGACGACTCGACCGAGGCGGCGGCGATGCTTTACGGCCAGATCGTCGGACAGGTGCATACAGTCTCGTCCGCACGCGTTGCTGAGGCGGCAAAGCTGTGGGAAAACACTTTCCGTGCAATAAACATCGGCATGGCGAACGAGATGGCAAAGCTCTGCAACGCCCTCGGCATCGACACCTGGGAAGTTGTCCGGGCGGCGGCGACAAAGCCGTTTGGCTTTATGGCCTTTTACCCCGGTCCCGGCATCGGCGGCCACTGCATCCCGCTTGACCCGCATTATTTGTCGTGGAAAGCACGGCAGCACGGGTTTGATTCGCAGTTTATCTCGCTTGCCGAACAGGTAAATTCGACGATGCCAAATTACGTTGTCGAACTCGCGACAACCGCGCTGAACGACAGTAAAAAATCCGTAAATGGATCAAAGATCCTGATCCTCGGCGTTGCATATAAAAAGGATATCGACGACATGCGCGAGTCACCTGCTTTGTCGATCATCGACCTTCTGCGTGCCGACGGTGCGGATGTTTATTACCACGATCCGTTCGTGCCCGAGGTAACTTTTGATCATGCGTACACTATCGG
>DEQS01000034.1:15213-15779 GCA_002360555.1 Chloracidobacterium sp. UBA3360 | reverse complement strand
GACAACTGCGACTTTTAACAATATTGCGGCGTCTAATGCTTAGACAAGAAATATATGTTGAATAAGTTCATCGTTCTACTCTGCTTGGCACTAGTTGTCGGGGTGGGTTGCGCCTTTGGCCAGGAAAAAGCGCCGGATGAGACTATCAAGGTCGAGACCAAGCTCGTCAGCGTACCAACGACCGTCAGCGACCGCAACGGGCGTTACATCCCAAATCTGACGGCGGCTGATTTTCAGATATTTCAAGACGGTGTTCAGCAAGATATCGAATTTTTTGCCGCGACCGAAGAACCGATAACCGTCGCATTGCTGATCGACACCAGTCAGAGCACACGGCCGGTGCTCGGCGATATCAAAGATTCGGCCAAATCATTTATTAAGCTGCTCACTCCAGCCGATAGGGCGATGATCGTCAGTTTTGATTTTGCCGCACACACGCTCAGCCCGCTTACGAACGATCAGGAAAAACTCAAAAACGCGATCAAATCGGCGGAGATACCAAAACAACTCGCCGGCACGACCCTGCGCGACGCCGTATATGACACGATCAACACTGCGTTCAAAGG
>DEQS01000034.1:655-15127 GCA_002360555.1 Chloracidobacterium sp. UBA3360 | reverse complement strand
CTTTCCGCGCGGCCGGCGAGGCGGAGGGATATTTGGCCGTTTTCCACCCATCGGCTTTCCCAGCCGTCGCGACGACCGTCAGCGTGAACGCATGGAGCAAGAAAACCGCATTGCCGAGGCCTTTTTGCAACAACTATCCGACCTCACTGCGGGGCGTCTCTATTCGAGCAAAGACGGGAAGTTGAAAAAGACGTTTGCCGCCATCGTCGACGAATTGCGGTTTCAATACCGTCTCGGGTTCTATCCGGCCGAAGAGACCGGGGACTCCACGCTCCACAATCTGCGGGTGAAGGTATCGCGGCCCGACGTTTCTGTCCGGGCACGCGGCAGTTATCGCACGCAAAACAAATAACTATTTCTTGGGTTTTTGAGGATTGTTGACCTTGTCGCCAAGGTTTTCGACGGGAGCGGCGTTAGGGTCGGCGGTTAAAAATGTCAGACGTTTCCCCCGCATGAGGAAATTCTTTCCGTTCCATTTATACGCGGACCGCGTGTAGTTTGTCGGGCAGCAAAGCTGTTCGACATCGTCGGTGATCTTGCCCGTCTCGATCTCACCCAACAAAAATCTATCTTGGCCGTAAAGCTCTACGACAAACATCCCGTTTTCAGCAAAGACATTTTTTAGCCCGCCATCGGCACGGTCACCGGTGCGAAACGGCCAGATCAGTTCAGGCTTGCCCGCTTTCCACGTAAATACATACGCCACCTGCGGTATCGCCGAACCGCCCGTCTCGATCTTGAGCACGACGACAGCCTCATCCTCGCCGTCGCCGGTCACGTCAAAATATTTTGTCGCGACATACGACAAACCTATCCGTCGCCCGGCCTTAGCGGCAGCTTTTTCCGCATCGTCCATCTTGTCGCTGGTGTTTGTCTCGATGGGTGCGACCTTGCCGTTGATCAGCGTGATCTCGGTTGAGCCATCCGGGTTCTGCCAGCCACGAGGCAGTTCGTAGGTGTAATTCTTAAAATCAAAAGTGCCGATGGCAAACGCCGTGGTCGAATTTTCATGGTCGGTCAATTCGGCTTGCAGATTTGGTATCGACGACGTCGGCTGAACCGACGGCTGCGGTGTCGGTGGAGGCGGTAACTGCGCCGGCGGCGAGGCGGCGTTTTGATTGGTCTCGACCTTTGCTGAGCACGCCAGCGTGATCAACAGAGCTCCCGATAGCAGGATCGGGAGAATGCTTCGATTAAAAATACGCATCAAAAATTGCTCTTAGGCCCGCGTCAGACTCCTGTACTTTATACGGTGCGGCTGGTCGGCATCGTGGCCGAAGCGGCGTTTGCGGTCGGCTTCGTATTCGCTGTAGTTGCCGTCAAAATACTCGACATGGCTGTCGCCCTCAAACGCCAAAATGTGCGTCGCGATGCGATCCAAAAACCAGCGGTCATGAGATATTACGACCGCGCAGCCGCCAAAGTTTTCGAGAGCCTCCTCAAGAGCACGCATTGTGTTGACGTCTATGTCGTTTGTCGGCTCATCTAGAAGTAGAACGTTGGCACCGGTCTTTAGCATTTTCGCCAGATGGACGCGATTGCGTTCGCCGCCCGAGAGCTGGCCGACAAACTTTTGCTGATCTGCACCCGAGAAATTAAATTTCGAAACGTATGTCCGGGCGTTCATAATACGCGTTCCCAAAGTCACGTTATCCAAACCATCTGAGATCTCGTCGAACACATTCTTTTCGGCGTTGAGCGTGTCACGCGACTGGTCGACGTAACCAAGCTTGACCGTTTCGCCGACCTTAAACGTTCCTGCGTCAGGCGTCTCCTGTCCGGTGATCAGACGAAATAGCGTCGTCTTACCGGCTCCATTTGGGCCGATGACGCCGACAATACCGCCCTTTGGCAGCGAGAAATCGAGATTCTCAAACAGCACCGTATCGCCGTAAGCCTTTGAAACTCCGTGCGCCTCGATGACGATGTCGCCAAGCCGCGGGCCGGGCGGGATGTAGATCTCGAGCGCGTCCGCACGCTCTTCGGCTTTGGTCGCAACGAGCTCTTCATAGTCCCGGATGCGTGCCTTTCCCTTGGCGTGACGGCCTTTTGTCCCCATCCGGATCCATTCTAGTTCCCGGTCGAGTGTCTTTTGCAGCTTGTCTTCGCTGCGAGCTTCCTGCTCGAGACGAGCACTCTTTTGCTCGAGCCAGGAGGTGTAGTTCCCTTCGTACGGATACCCGTTCCCGCGTTCAAGTTCGAGGATCCAGCCCGCTACGTTGTCGAGGAAGTACCGATCGTGCGTTACCGCAATGATGGTGCCCTCGTACTTTTGCAAATGCAGCTCAAGCCAGCCGACGCTCTCGGCATCAAGATGGTTGGTCGGCTCATCAAGCAGCAAAATGTCCGGCTTTTGCAGCAGCAGACGGCACAGAGCGACGCGGCGTTTTTCACCACCCGATAGATTTTTAACAATCGTGTCCGGCGGCGGACAGCGAAGCGCATCCATCGCCATTTCAAGGCGGCTGTCGAGATCCCAAGCGTCTGCGTGATCCAGCTTTTCCTGTACCTCGCCCTGCCGCTCGATAAGCGCATTCATCGCGTCATCATCCATCGGCTCAGCAAACTTGGCGTTGATCTCTTCGAATTCTTTGAGAAGATCAACCGTCCCCTGCACCGCTTCCTCAACGATCTGCTGCACAGTCTTTGTCTCGTCAAGCTTTGGCTCCTGTTCGAGATAGCCGACCGAGTAGCCCTTCGAGAAAACGACCTCGCCGTTAAAGTCTTTGTCCGTGCCCGCGATGATCCGCAGTAGCGAAGATTTACCCGCGCCATTCAGCCCGAGCACACCGATCTTTGCCCCGTAATAAAACGAGAGGTAAATGTCCTTTAGGACAGGCTTTTTGTCGTAAAACTTAGATACTTTGACCATCGAAAAGATGATCTTGTTTGGTTCTGGATTGCTCATAAGAAATTTGCCACAGAGTTCACAGAGAAAAATGAGAATTGCGTTGCCTTTCTCAGAGATCTCTGTGTTCTCTGTGGCTAAAAATTGATTAGGTTACTAATACTCGTCGCTTAGATATTTTTTCAACTTGATTTCGCCGCACATCAAATCCAATTCCCGGGGCTTCTGGTGCGGTGATGGTTCCATTTGCCGAAACCTCGACCGCCGGTTCGATGATATCTTCGTGCCAATAGCGTTTGCTGGCTGAGACATCTCCCGGCATTGTGTAACCGGCGAGGGTCGAGATGGCGATGTTGTGGGCGCGGCCGATGCCGGATTCGAGCATGCCGCCGCACCAGACGGGCATTCCGGCTTTGCGGCAGATCTGTTCGACCATTTTTGACTGCGTATGCCCACCGACGCGGCCGTTTTTTAGGTTGATGATTTTACCGGACTTTAGCTCAATGGCCTTGCGGGCGTCTTCGGGTGATTTGATCGGCTCGTCGAGGCAGATCGGCGTATTAATTTGAGCTTGTAGCTTCGCGTGATCGATAATGTCGTCGTACGGCAGCGGCTGTTCGAGCATCATCAAATTAAACTCGTCGAGGCTTTTGAGGAGATCGATGTCAGCGAGAGTGTATGCGGAGTTTGCATCGCCCATTAGCAAAATATCGCCAAACTCTGCACGGACGGTCTTGATCACGTCGTAATCCCAACTCGGCGAGATCTTGATCTTGATGCGTTTATAACCGGCCTCAAGCTCGACTCGAATCTTTTCCAAAAGCTGCTCAACGCTGTCCTGAATACCGATAGACACGCCGCACTCGATAGTTTGATTGACACCGCCCAGATGCCGCCAGAGCGGAACACCGAGTTTTTTGGCTTCGAGATCCCAGCAAGCAGTTTCGATACCCGCCTTTGCCATTCTGTGGCCGCGGGCCCATTTCATTGCGTCCCAAACGTCCGCCGCTGATTCAAATTCCTTACCGGCGACCATCGGAGAAAGTATCTGCTCTGCCGTCGCCCACGCCGAATCTGTCCACTCGTCCGAATAGCCCGGCGTCTCGCCGCATGTGATCTCGCCCCAGCCCTCGGCGCCGTCCGTATCTTCGACCCGCACCAAAATTACCCGGCGCTCATACGTCCTGCCGAAACTCGTCTCAAAAAAATGGACAAGCGGCAAGTTTATCTCGGTGAGTTCGGTGGATCTGATATTGAGCATGGCGGCAAAACTAAAGATTAGTAATTACGGACAGGAAAATCAATGAGCGGTAATCTCATGGCTTTTTCTTAACTTTGGCTTTTCTTTGCGGACTTGGCGTCTTTGCGTGACAAAAGGACCGATTTCCCGCAAAGCCGCAAAGGACGCAAAGTAAGACAAGACAGCATTTGGCGCGAACAATCGACCCCGAAAATTCGTTACAACTTTATGGCGGCCTGCTTCATCTGAGAGGGCGCGTCACAAACGGCAAAGCATAAGTTTTGCCACAGCATTTATAATATTTATTCGGAGGAACAACGGATCATGTCGGAATTTGAAGCAGAAGTAAAAAAGGCGGAACAGGAACTGGAGCAGGGTTTGGTGCTTTCAAACGAACCCTTTACGGAAAAGGTCGAACAGGACGAATTTTTAGGAGAATTAAAGATGCAGGCACAGGAATACGGACAAAAAATACAAGACGCGGCCGGCAAGGCTCGCGATTTTGCCAACGATAAATTTAGCCAGGCCGGTGACAAATTCAAAGAGATCTCATCCAAAGACCCGCAAGAGCTGGTCGAGGATGCGAAAGAATTTGCCCGTCAAAAGCCGGGCCAGACGATACTCATCTCGGCGGCGGTCGGATTGGTCTTAGGACTGATCCTGCGCGGCGGACGAAAGTAACTTAACGCCAAAAAACAGAAATGCCGCGAGATCAATTGGACCTCGCGGCATTTTCTTGTTTAAAACTAACTAATTAAGTCTGGTCGTGGATCATGCGTCGTGTTTGGTCACCAAACAGAACGTCGATCTTATGCGGTTCGATGACAGCGGTGACTTCGCCGCGGCCAAATTTGTCGTGGGTCATCGCCTGGCCTTTCTTGTATTTGCGGGTCCGGTCATACGGCGAAGCCGCCTTACCTGTACCGCCGCCGACCGAGGTTTTAACACCGCGAGTAAATGTGCTGACAGTCTCACACGCAGCGCAAGCCGCTTTAGTGATCTGCCCCTGTTTGGTAACGGTGACGATGTTGTGTATCTGGTCGCTGTCACATGACGAGCACATCATCTCGATCGTGCCATCGACCGCATAAACTTCTTTCTTAACTGCCATAAATTTTACCTACCTACCGCGACGGCCTCCAAACGATCTAAACGTGCGTTTTGCCGGGCCGGTCGCTTTTTTGACCAATCCGATCGGCATATCGTGTCCGCCAAAACCCTCGAGCAGGACACGTTCGACCTTTTGGCCGGTCAATTTTTCAATTGCCCGCATCGAATGCTCTTCGGCGAGCGTAAATAGCGTGATCGCCCGCCCCTTGTTTCCCGCCCTGCCCGTACGGCCAATGCGATGGACGTAATCCTCCGGCGCCTCGGGTATGTCATAGTTTATCACATGCGAAACCGAATCGATATCGATTCCGCGTGCCGCAACGTCGGTCGCGACGAGCACGTTTGTGTGGCCCGATTTGAAGCTGCGAAGTGCGGCCTCACGCTGTGCCTGCGAACGGTCGCCGTGGATGCGGTTCGATTTGTGCGAACGTTTTTCGAGTACATGAGCGATACGGTCAGCACCGCGTTTTGTGCGTGTAAAAACAAGTACGCGATCAAAATCCTCTTTGTCGAGCAGGTCGAGCAGCAGCGGCATTTTCGATTGCTGTGCAACCGGATAGGCCGTCTGTTCGATCAGAGCCGCGGTCTGTCCGCGTTTGCTGACAGCCACGTACTCCGGATCTTTCAACAACGTCAGAGCGATATGCTCGATCTCGTTCGACATTGTCGCCGAGAAAAACAGCGTCTGACGCTTTGCGGGTATCGCTTTCACAATGCGTCGGATCGACGGCATAAAGCCCATGTCGAGCATACGGTCCGCTTCGTCCAAAACGAGCGTCGTCATCTTGCTAAAATCGATCAGTCCCTGTTCCATATAATCGAGCAAGCGGCCGGGCGTAGCGATAATGATATTTGGCCGGCGACGGAGCTGGTCCATTTGGGCCTTATAACCCGAACCGCCGATGATCGCCGTACAGCGAATATGTTTTGGTGCCAACTCACGGCAAGCCGCGTCTGTCTGATTTGCCAGTTCACGCGTCGGCGACAGTATCAGGACGGTCGTCCCTTTCTGCTGATTGACGTCGATCTGCTGCAAAATTGGTAAAAGGAAAGCGGCCGTTTTGCCGGTTCCGGTTTCGGCGGTCGCGATAATGTCGCCGCCCTCAAATACGATGGGAATAGCCTGTTTCTGAATAGGTGTAGGCTCTGTAAACCCCAACGACTCGCAACGGCCCAACAAAAAGGGCTGCAAGCCTAAATCTTTAAAACTCATTTGTGATTAAAATCTCTATCTACTGAAGGATGGTTCGCGTCGATCAAGCGAATATACAAATCACCTGACGCCATACGCTTGCAAGCACACTATTGGCCTACGGGTACGGTTCCGAACAAAATTCTTCGGGATGTAATAAGAAGTACTAACGCGGAGTGTTCTTCAGTGTAACGGTAGCAAGGAAGGATCTACGTTCGAGGAGTTCACCCTCGCGGGGAACATCTTCTAACAGTTATTAACGAACCGTTTCTCGAACTATCTGTTACGCCTAAACATATAGGCGAATTTACCGTCGACGTATGAGATACGGAATTATCAAACTATGAGATTAGCGCGTTTGCAATTAATTAGCAAGCTAAATTTTACCTACCCACTCGGCCGCAACTTCGCGGGGCGTACGTTTCTTGCCATCGACCTCATAATTAAGCCGCCGCATCTCGTCGGTCGAGATGGCATTTCTTAATTGCTCAAGGGTTGCGTCGAGTGCGTCAAACTCCTGTCTACTGATGAAAACAGCAGTGTACGGCGGGAAGTAGTGCCGGTCGTCTGCGAGCTGAAATAGATCGAGGGCGGCAATAAGGCCGTCGGTCGAGTTGCCGGCGATTATGTCGAGTTCGCTCGATTGCAGCGCACGATAGGTCAGCGACAGATCCATCTCACGCGGCTGTTTGGCAAAATTAAAGCCGTAAGCCTTTTTGAATCCGGGGTAGCCATCCGCCCGCGACATAAAATCCTGACCAAAACCGGCCTGCCAGTTTTTCGCCAGCGGTACAGCGTCGGAGATAGTTTTGAGGTTATTTTTCCGTGCCACGTCCCCGCGAATGAGGATCGCAAAATCATTTGAAAACCCCAGCGGCGGGCTTACGCCTAGCTTAAATTTGTCCGCATATTCAGTTTTTGTTTGGTCATACACTGCCTGCGGATCGGTGATCGGTTTGTGTTTTAGGATCGCGCTGTAAGCGGTGCCGGTGTATTCGGGATAAACGTCGATCTGACCTGAGAGCAACCCGTCATGAGCCAGATTCCCGCCAAGCTCCAATTTACGCTCGACCGCGATCCCGCGTTTTTCGAGCATTTGGGCAAGGATCTCGGCGAGGATGATAGATTCGGTAAAGTCTTTTGAGGCAACGACAATTTTCTTTTCCTCGCCTGATCCTGATTTCAAATTTGAAATTTCAGATCTGAAATTGGGCAAAAATCCAATCCCAACCACAAGGGCCAACACCGCAACAACACCCAAACCAACAAACTTTCGCCGTGATGACGCGCGTTCACCAATGGCATAGCTCTTTTCAAATTGTCCTAAAGCAAAATCGCATAACAGTGCCAGTAACGCCGAAGCCAATGCTCCCGCAAGCAGCAAATTATTGTCATTTTGCCGCAGGCCGCGAAAGATATACGTTCCGAGTCCACCAGCCCCAACCGCCGCCGCGACGGTTGCGACACCAACCGAGATAACGACCGCCACGCGAATTCCGGTCAATATCACCGGCATCGCGAGCGGCAGTTCGACCAGCCGCAGCATCTGTCCACCGGTCATCCCCATTGCGACCGCAGCTTCGCGCAGCTTTGGATCGATGCCGAGGATCCCAGTTACCGTGTTCCTGATAACGGGCAACAAAGAGTAGAGAGCAAGCGCAATGATCGCCGTCCGCGCACCGATACCGCCGATGAACGGGATCGGTATCAGCAGCCCAAACAGCGCTAGGCTCGGGACCGTCTGCATGATATTGGCAAACCCAAGTATCGGCGTTCGCAAAGACTTGATCCGCGTCAGCAATATCCCAAGCGGCACGCCGAAAAGCACGGCGAAGCCCGTCGAAATAACCACGAGGAAAATATGCTCGCGGGCCAGCGTTAGTAGCTCGGGCCAATTTACAAGCAGAAAATGGAGAAGCTCCGTCATCTATGTCTTCTTGGGAAACGTCGGCAAAAATTGCGGTACGACGCGGCCCTTTGTCATTTGCTCGAACGCGTAGGCGTATTTGATCAACGCCGGTTCCGACCAAGCTTTTCCAAAAAACGCCATGCCGGTTGCCTGTATTGACCCCGGTATCGGAACACCTGTCGCGTTGGTTGACGCCGCTATTTCTCGCAATCCGAGCGGCACCGTGATATATGGATAACCGGCGGTTGCGGCGATCGCCCACGTTGAGCCGCCGGTGGGCGTCACGAGTGCATCTAGTTTGTCTTTTGCGATAACGGCGTCAATGCCGTCTTCGCGAGCAACGCGTTTTACGGTTGCGAGGGCGTCGAGATATGCCTTTTCGGTGAGATCGCCTTTGGCTTGGGACTGGATAAATAGCTCCTGCCCAAATATCTGCAATTCCCTGTCCTTATTGTCGTCGTTAAATTTGATCAGATCAGCGAGTGTCTTGTATTTCGAACCTCGGCCGGCCAGATATTTATTGAGATCGGCCTTAAATTCATAAAGCAAAACATCGAGTCGCTCAGTCTGCACCTTGCTGTAATCCACCGCAAATGTCACGTCGATGAGCGTCGCTCCAGCCTCTTTGATCTTATCGATAAATGGTTTGTAATAAGCCTTGGTCTGCTCCGCCGTTCGCCCTTGGATAAACTGCATGACGAGGCCAAGCCGCGCGCCTTTGAGGCCATTTGGGTCGAGAAATTGTGTGTAATCTTTAGCCGCTTTTTTATCCGCATCGCTTGTGACCGAGTCGTGCTTGTCGCGTCCGGCCATTGCCCCAAGCATGATCGCAGCGTCCGTCACCGTCCGCGTCATCGGCCCGGCGGTGTCCTGTGTGTGCGAGATCGGGATGATGCCGCTCCGTGAGATGAGCCCGACGGTTGGTTTAATACCGACGAGGCCGTTTGTGTTTGCCGGACAGATGATCGAACCGTTCGTCTCAGTCCCGACTGCCGCTGCCGCGAGATTTGCCGAGATCGACACCCCCGAACCTGAGCTTGAACCACAAGGATTTTGATCGAGAAAATACGGGCTGTTTGTTTGCCCGCCCCGTCCCGACCATCCGCTTGTTCCGCGATTGCCCCGCGGATTTCCTCTAAAATTTGCCCATTCGCTTAGATTTGTTTTGCCGATGATGACGGCTCCAGCCTTGCGAAGTTTTTCTGCAACAAAAGCATCACGCTTGGGTTTTGGGGCGTCAACAAGAGCAAGCGAACCTGCGGTCGTGAGCATCTTGTCAGCCGTTTCGATGTTGTCTTTGATCAAAACCGGGATGCCGTGCAGCGGCCCGCGAATTTTCCCTTTTTTCCGCTCTTTGTCCATTTGATCGGCGAGGGCGAGCGCGTCGGGATTTATCTCAAGCACCGACAAAGTCTTAGCGTCGATCTGTTTTATCCGCTCAAGGTACATCTCTGTCAGCCGCCGTGCGGTCAACTCGCCGGACTTCATCTTTGCTTGCAACTGCGGTATCGTGACCTCGACCAGCTCAGGAAACGGATCAGCGTCAAACACCTTGCCCTTAACATTGCCAAACAAAGCCAGCGTAGCAAGTCCCGCCGCACCCGTCTTCAAAAATTCGCGTCTGTTTTGATCTGTTTTGCTCATAATTTTTTTGTATATTTCGCCCGATCACGCGGGCATCGCAACTGTATCAAGGTACGCCCGCACAAGCGGCATATCCGAGCGTTTGAAACCCTCCGCATCCTCAAGGAGCACAATTTTACCCTTTTCCATTAACGCGATACGCGTTCCCAATAGCATCGCTTCGTGCAAATCGTGCGTGACAAAGACGGCGGTCTTGCCGAGCTCGCGGACGAGTTTTGCAAATTCTTTTTGCAAATTGGTCCTAGTGATCGCATCGAGTGCTCCAAATGGCTCGTCGAGCAGTAGCAGATCCGGGTCGGATGCCAATGCCCTCGCAACTCCGACACGCTGCCGTTGGCCGCCCGAAAGCTCGTGCGGATAACGGCCCGCAAATTTTGCGGGATCAAGTCCAACAAGATCGAGCATCTCGTTAGCCCTTTTGGAAATAGCCGCTCCGTCCGTATCACGCAACCTCAACGTAAGCCCCACATTCTGCCCGACGGTCATGTGCGGAAACAAGCCGCCGTCCTGCAACACATAACCGATTCGCCGCCTTAGGGCGATGGCATCCCATTCGATTGTCGGTTTGTTCTCGACAATTACTTTGCCCGAGGTCGGTTCGATCAGACGGTTGATGAGCTTTAGCGTGGTCGTTTTGCCGCAGCCGGATTCGCCTAGTAGAACTAAAACCTCACCTTTTGAGATCGTAAGACTCAGATCGCGAAGTATCTCAACACTATCGATCGCATAGCCAACAGCATGAAACTCAATTATTGTTCCGATTTCTATTCCCATTCGATCGTGCTTGGTGGTTTCGACGAGATGTCATACACGACACGGTTGACGCCGCGCACCTCGGACGTGATCCGCGATGAAACCGCGGCGAGGAAATCGTGCGGCAGGCGTGCCCAGTCGGCAGTCATGCCGTCGGTCGAGGTAACGGCTCGCAGAGCGACCGTTTTCTCGTACGTTCGAAAATCGCCCATCACGCCGACCGACTGGATCGGTAACAGCACTGCAAATGCTTGCCAGACATCGCCGTAGATGCCAAAGTTTTTTAGTTCCTCGATAAAGATCCGGTCGGCTTTTTGCAGCAACTCGACCTTTTCCGGCGTGATATCGCCGAGTATCCGCACGCCAAGTCCCGGGCCGGGGAACGGATGCCGCTGTAAGATCTCGTCAGGAATTCCGAGATCTTTGCCGATCAGCCGAACCTCGTCTTTGAAAAGCTCACGAAGCGGCTCGATGAGCTTGAGATCCATCTTTTTGGGCAGGCCGCCGACGTTGTGGTGTGATTTGATGGTGACAGACGATCCGCGAAGTGATACCGATTCGATCACGTCCGGATAGAGCGTGCCTTGCACGAGCCATTTCACATCACCGATCTTTTTTGCCTCGGCGTCAAAAATATCGATAAATTTTGCACCGATCGCCTTTCGTTTTAGCTCAGGATCAACAACACCATCCAGCACGGAATAGAAATCAGCCGATGCATCGACGCCGATGACATTTAGATGAAGATGCTCTTTGTAAAGCTTGAGCGTGTCTTCGAATTCGTCTGCCCGCAGCAGGCCGTTATTTACGAAGATGCACGTCTGCCGCTCGCCGATCGCTTCATGCACAAGCACTGCCGCGACGGTCGAATCGACACCGCCCGAGAGGCCGCAGACGACATTTCCAGTCGGCCCGACGAGCTCGCGGATCTTATCGACCTCTTCCTTGATAAACTGCGCGGGCGTCCAGTCGCCTTTGCATTTACAAATATCAAATAAGAAATTTCGGATTATCTCTTTCCCAAGCGGCGTGTGCGAGACCTCAGGGTGAAACTGGACGCAATAAATGCCGCGTTCGGCATTCTCGATGGCGGTTGGAATATCTTCGCTGGTCGCGACGGGCGTAAATCCGTCGGGCAGCCGCGTCATGTGGTCGCCGTGGCTCATCCAGACGTCGAGTTCAAATGGCAGCTCGTTAAATAACGCCGTCGCCCCGCTCAACACCTTGACCTTTGCGTGGCCGTATTCGCGGCGGGCGGCCGGTTCGATCGCACCGCCGAGGTCGGCCGCGACGAGCTGCATACCGTAACAAATACCTAATATTGGAACGCCGATCTTATCGTAAAAATCGTCCTCGACACGCGGAGCGTCTTCGTCAGTCACGCTTGACGGCCCACCGGACAATATCACGCCCATCGGCCGTTTTGCGGCGATCGCGTCCGATGACAAGTGAAACGGGTGGATCTCGCAATAAACGCCCTGCTCACGCACTCGCCGCGCGATAAGCTGCGTGTACTGCGAGCCAAAATCGAGAATTATTATGGTTTCGTGCTGCAAAAAAATCGCTCCTTATGACAGAACCGACAGGGTTCTTTTCGTTATAAAGCGATTATACTTTCAGTGAACTGATTTGTCAGAACTGGGAGCGTTCGTGATCGAATCTTTACGCTTTAGCTTTGTCGACCGACGCCGAGATCAGCTCCGCAAGCACGGTTTCATCCACGTCCGACATCTTTTTTATGTGCAGACAGCCGCCCGAGGCTTTGTGCTTGCCGAGCTTTGCGAGCAGTTGGTCCTGCTTTGGGGCTCCGTTTAGCACATAGAGCGTAAGGCTTGCCTTTCGCGGTGAGAATCCGGTGATGAGCCAGTCGAGCTCGCCGCCGTCGCTGCGATACACCTTGCGATTGCCAAACCCGACGATCGCCGTACCCCACATCTTTGGCGGCTCACCGGTTACTTTTTTGAATATCTCAAGCGCTCTAAATGAGTCCGACCGCCGCTGTTCGTCCTCAACAGCATTGAGGAAATCCTCGACGTTTCCGTCATTTTCCGAAGTCTTGATCTCGACCTTTTTCGCCATTTCTACATAGCCTCCACACGCTTTTTTAGATAGTCTTTGACGACCAGTGTCGCCTTACAATCGTCCTCGTTATACTCGAGCACACGCTTGAGCAGAGCTTCGTTTCCGGTCGTCAGATATTCGTTGTACCACTGTATCGAAAGGGCTCCGGATGGCGTTTCGTCACGCCATTTAAAACCTAAATACTGCGCGATCGCCTTGATGCCATAACTGCCCAGAGGCCAGTCAGTACACTTGATAATAAAATCACTGTAAAGGTCGATCATGTTCGCCCGGGCAAACAAAGCCTCGAGAGCCTCTTCGGTAATGACGTCAGGATATTTTCGCTGCAGCTGGCGGTAAGTCGTCCGCTCGTACGCCGAATAGTAATAGATCGCGACATCGTCCGAGTCAAACGACAGCATAAAATCGATCGAGCGTTTCCAAAACTCGCGTTCGTTCTCCGCCGATATCTCGGTCGCGGTAAAATGCTCAAACCGCTCGCCTTCGCGGTCGCGAACCCAAAACCCGTGTAGGTAAACAAAATCCAGCGTCGGGTCGGTCTCGATGTCAAAGAAAAGCTCGGTTCCGACATCCGGGAAATCGAATCGATCATACATCACCGGGTCGCCGCCCGATTTGAGCAGTCGTCCGCGGGCGATCATCTTAGTCAACGTCGATTCGCCGATTCCCTTGAGAAATGTCTTGTCCGCCTTTTTCTGAGCGACGATTGCATCAAGGTCACGCCCGATCAGATCCTCGATTCGGCCCGAATCCAGATCGCGGCGGATCGTATCACGAGCCGCCCGCCCGACGTAAAAAAGCTGCGTCAGATCGTCGTTTTCCTTTGCCCAGCTCTTACAAGAGGCGTACCAGCCGCAGTCCTTGCACGAACCGCACATCGCAGGGTCGTTGCGCAGTTCATCGCGAAGCGCCGCTTCGACATCTGACCGAATGCGATGATAAAGCTCCCACATCGTTTCCGGCGTGCGTGTCCCCATCGGTGCGTCTAGAAAATACTCGACCCTCTCACCCGTTTTGTCGATAACAAATGCCCGACGCGACGAATTTAGCCCTTTTTTATTGAGAATATCCGCATAAAGAGCAAGCTGTACGCCGTACTCTTTCTTGGGTTTGCCGTCGCTGATGTCATCGCCGCCCTCACCGGCCGAACCTGATTTGATCTCGATCGGAACATATTCGCCGTCGATAAATTGCAGCAGATCGGGTATGCCAAACAGGTTGCCGTGGGCGAGCGTTCCCTGATAGATGAACTCGACACGATCGCTTAGTGCCGCGTTCGTTTGAGCGATACGCTCAGATTCGGTGCCCTTACCGCAATCGACGTACTCAAAACCAAACGCCGCAACAACATCAGCCTCGTGTTGGATGCCACGATCCCACAGCAGTTTCAAAAACGGATTGGCCTCATCGACAAACTCCGCTTTCGGGCCATAGTTATCACGCCACACCTTGTGAACGCAACGCATGTGGTCGAGCAGTAGTGACGGCGTGATTATTGACATTATAGTTTGACCTTGCGAACGATTACGCAGATTTTACCCGACTTTCTGTATTGGCGAAAGCAGTGCGGACAATTGCGCTTGACATCTACAGACGGAATTTCTAATCTTTATGTTCGCCTACGTTCTCGTGGGCGTGCCATATTCCGCAGTAGCTCAATGGCAGAGCATTCGGCTGTTAACCGAAGGGTTGTA
>DEQS01000034.1:0-607 GCA_002360555.1 Chloracidobacterium sp. UBA3360 | reverse complement strand
CCTGCGGAGCCAATTTAATCAATAGTTTAGCCCGTCAACGTTTGACGGGCTTTTGTTATTTACCTACAGAATTACCTAACGCACTAAGGATTACCTTAACGGTGCTGACGGCTGCGTTGGACCTCGCACTGAGTCAGGTAGGGTAATAAATGCTTTTCTTTTGAGTAAAGAACGCGGATGCCGACGCGGAAAAATCCGATAAGTCCTGCGTTTCGTTTGCGTAGAAGGGTCATCTTCGAGATCCCGAGGAATTGCGAAGCTTCCGCCTCACTCAACAATGGCTCAACTACATCAGGTGAATCCGCGGAGTCGACAGTAGGTTCGCGCGGGCTTTCGTTGCCGGGTTCCGAACGTTGCTCAAGTGTTGCCGTTTTAAATAAGGAAGGGTCGCACGCGAATCGTATCGATATCGATTCGCGTGCGACCACTATTTCTTCACAAAGGTGCTCCACGATCAATCGCTTATTGACGTCTGACAATAAGGCCCACTTTTCACCTACCCGATGCCCCCCAAAGGTAAGTGAGTCGATCTGTGACGCAAAGATGTATTCCAGATCCTCCTGAGGGATCTTAAAGCGGCATGTCGAGCAAACATATTTGTTCGACT
>DEQS01000067.1:5500-58702 GCA_002360555.1 Chloracidobacterium sp. UBA3360 | reverse complement strand
ATCCAGTCAAACGGCGTTATACACGTTGTTGACAGCGTTTTGATGCCTAAGTAGTCTAGATTTCTGCTAGGGCAAAACAAGAAAGGTGTGGGTACTCTCCTGTCCCCGCACCTTTTTTATTTGCGACAAATAGATACATAAAAAAGAGGCCTGGACGTTACGTCCTTGCCTCTTTTTGTAGTTCACAAAACCGATCTCTCGCCTATTAGCTGCCAGGCCTGAACGTTCTCATAGGATTCGCGGTTTTGAGGTTGGTGATGAGGTTCACGATCGTAGGTTTCATTACCTTGTCGAACATTTTATTGTCGTCCACACCTCCGCCAACTCCGAAGACACTTACCTTTACGGAATCTGTTTTATTTGTTTCAGCCCGGGACCAAATGACATTGCCGGTTTTGGCGTCTATTAACTGTGAGTTAACGCTCGCGACAAATTCTTTCTTCCCGGCAGAGATACCGCTACCTGGTATTCCCACATTCTTGGTTCCGTATTCGGTCACGGCACCTGTAAGCAGGTAATTGACGCCTAAGAGCTTGCCGATCTTGACGGCCGCTTTTTGATCTATTTCGCCGCTTAAGGTTAGATTACGCTCCTGCATGAGCTCTTCGAGCTGTTCGCGATCTATAACAATGAACTTATCCAACTTGACCAGCTCGGTAATAAAAACGTCTTGGGCGGCCTCGGCTCCGCCGTGCCACCACCATTGATTGTTGGCCTTGTTCTTAAACTCGAGCACCGCTATCTTCGGCCTAGCTTGCGCCGCAGCCGATCCTGCGCCGATCAGTAAAGTAAATACCAGCGCTGTAAGAATGATCTCTATAGATCTGAATTGTCGCATAAAGTTTTTTTCCTCAGGCGTTCGTTACCCATGTTGCGTTTCAAGTTGTGGGCGTTCTGGAAACTGTAACTGATAATCAGACGGTTGGCAATTTTGAAGAAGCTCGATCGGGCCGTCCTGCGAGAATTTACATCGCTGATGTGGAATATTTCTACCGCCAAATGCCTAAAACTTTTGCGATTGAGTTGGATTGCCTGTGTTTATTGAGGCACGGACTAAGAAACGGAAACTGTTGGTGGCACGTCGATTGCGTTTTTCACAGTGGGTCACTATGAGTTGCTTGTCGACCCTCGTCGGCATGCGACCACGGGAGGAGCAACATGAGACACCTTATTGTACGAACTTTTGAACTCACGCTGATCATCGGGCTGTGCTTTGTTGCAATTTACAGCCAGTCCACCTCAACATCCACGCCGGCCAGATACGCGACCGTGAACGCCGTGCTTGAAAACACCTCGAATAAAACTGTGCTTATTTGGGCAACCGGTAACGTCCCCAAGACTTTGGCTGATACGAGCAAGTTTCGCGTTGCTCCCGGCACAAAGAAAGGGCTCGTGGTGACAGTGCCGGCAAATGGACAGGTCAAATTTACGGCTAGTGCCGGGCCGACACCTGATAAGTCAGACATTTTAGGCGCGACTCTAGGAACATGCATCTGGAGGCAAGAGCCGAATACTCCTAATAAGGTTCCATATGTCGTGTACAACGGCAGCGGACTGACTTGCGGGTCCACGACAAAGTGAACCCACCCGCTTTGTTTGTTAGTAGTTTCGCGTTGAAGGCTCATGCGTTCGAAGGAGGTGTAATTGCAATGAACAGATCTATTTTCATCATCATTTTATTGCTGGGGGCAGCGAGTTTTGTTGTAACTGCTCAGGGTACGTTTACACCGCGTGACGCCGATGAGGAACAGGCATGGCGGTTATACAACCAATATAAGGAAAGCAGAAGGGTCGAGGCCCCGCTCGAAGCTCAGATCAAGGCAAAGTTTAATGATGCACTCATGGCGGCGTATGGTGCACTTGCCGGAAAAGCCGTCGACCCTGGTGATGTGGCGGAGGTCCGGGCTTTGCGGGAAAAGATGGAAACCGAACGTAAACGTCAGGCAGATCTGCTAGCGGCTTGGGAGCGAAAGTTTTACTGGCGATATGGCGACCTACGTTGGTTCAACGACAAGATCCGCGACGGAAAGACGGGCCGCGAAATGGATCGGATCGAGTTCGCGTTGACCTATTTTCCGTTCAATCATGTGCCGGATAAAACGATCAAGGTTACTCCTACTCAGATACCAACGACCCCGCCTTCGGGTTCGGGCGATTCGACCAGCCTGACCCTGGAATTGCCTGGTTATTGGGGACATCTAAGCTATACGATCACGGGTGCCCGGCTTGATCCGCCAACCGGAGGCGATCGCGGCAACGTGGCGGGACGCCAATACACCGGCGAATTAACCGGGAGTACGCTTACGGTTTCCGGCAAGGCCGTCAGCGATAATCCATCAAGCGGACCGGGTTCGATGGACTATTATGAGATCGTCGTTTCTGTCGCAGCTGGCAAGGAAAAAAAGGAATATGGCTATATCGCGCAGAAGGGTGAAAAACTCAATAAATCATTTTCGTTGTCGGTGCCCGTGACACCGGGCGCTACCGGGAGCTTTTCGATCAGCCTAATGGAACAGAACGCTAATTATGGCCCTCATGGCTGGGTCGTTGGCGGAAATCTGGCCGCAGCCAAAGCGGTCTCTAATTCGAATGTAAAGCCTTTGACAGCACTGGCGGGAACCTGGTCCTGTAGCGACGGCGGTACATACCAGATCAAACAATCGGGAACGTCGATCACGTGGGAAGGTGCATCAGCGGATGGCGGCCGGACATGGTCGCACACATTTGTCGGCACCATACAGGGCGATAAGATCGTTGGCCGGTTTGAGGATCACCCGCCGGGGAGATTTACAGGTCACGGCGACTTGACGTTACGGATCATCGGCGGCTCTAAGCTCGAGTATGTTTCATCGAGCGTTCCGTTTGGCGGCCGTGTATGGAGCCGATGAAGGTGATACCTTTGAGACGAGCAGGGAAAAAGATCTTTCGAGCGGTTTCAATCATGATCAGCCTCACTGCCGTTTGTTAAGATCGTTTACTTGCCAAAATCAAAGGTCAATACACCGGCAACCTTTACCGGCTTTCCATCCTTTAGAGGCGGGTCAAAGCGGGTCTTGCGCGCAGCAGCACCGGCTGCGGACCAGAGTGATTGGGGGCCGCTAACTACGCTTGATGCCGCGACCTCGCCTTTTTCATTTACCACAATTTCGACCGTAACAGTACCCTTTTCCTTAGAGTCTGCGGGAAATTCGGGTTTTGGGACACTGATGGCGATGTCGTTCAACACGCCGCCGAGAATAGTGCCCTCGGTTGGGGTGATCGACTTCAAAGCCGGGCCATCGGCAGGCTTTATTTCCTTTCCGACGGGTTTAGTCTCAGTAGGCTTCGCTTCAGGTTCGGTTGGTTTTACCGCGATCGAGGTGTTAGCCGGTGTAGCTTTCGCGTTAGAAGTAGCGACCTCCGCCGGGCCACATCCTACGCCCGAGAGGACACAAACAAAACATAAGATCCAATATCCAGCTCGACAAGCTCCGGATGTCGACTTTCCGATAAATTTCATTTTCTATTCTCCTGAAGTGGTCTTAGGCAATGAAAAAATAACATTAAAAACTCTGCGGGTGCAAGTTTGTAGTGGTAGGCACGCGCAAAGGGCGGTATGAGATTACTTCCATACCGCCCTTTTACACTATCAAAACTTAGTGGTTTTTTATCCTTTCCTTAGCTCGGTCAAAACTTGCTTGGCGACCGCTTTTAGTGTGTCAAAAACGCCCGTGCCGTTGGTGGCGACGGCTTCGAAAACGGGTTCGCCTTTTTTGAGCAGCTCTTGGGAAAGCTCTTCGATTGGCGTGACGTTTGGCAGGTCGCGTTTGTTTAGCTGCAAAACGTAAGGGATCTGGGCGAGGTCGTAGCCTTGCGAACCTAGGTTTTCCTCAAGGTTATAGAGCGACTCGATATTGGCGTCCATGCGTTCCTCTTGGCTATCGGCGACGAACACGACACCGTCAACGCCCTTGAGGATCAGCTTTCGCGAAGCGTCGTAATAGACCTGTCCCGGCACCGTGTAGAGGTGAAAACGGGTCTTAAAACCACGAACTGTACCTAGTTCGAGCGGCATAAAATCAAAAAACAGCGTTCGATCCGTCTCGGTCGCAAGGCTGATAAGTTTACCTTTAGCCTGCGGAGCCGTCGAATCGTAGATGTATTGCAGATTGGTCGTCTTGCCGCACAAACCTGGGCCGTAATAAACGATCTTGCAATTGATCTCTCGCGATGCGTAGTTGATAAAAGTCATAAATTTGTCATTGGTTCGTTGTTCGTTGATCGTTGGTAGGAAGACTTTCCGCAACGAACAACTAACTAAACAAGCTATCAATATCCTCGTCCGTTATCTCGCTAAAGAACGAGTTTTGGTTGACGCGGAAATTATCGGAATCGGTCTTGGCTTCGTCGAGGATGTTTGCAACCTCAAAACTGCCGCGTTTTGAACGAATCTTGACCAACGAAAGGGTCGAGCGTTCGTCAAAAACGACCACCAGCAAACTGCGGCCGATGATGCTGATATAGATGCTCTCGTGTTCGCCCTCGTGGACTACCGACGGGAAAACATCTTCGCCGATGAGCTTTGCCATGCTGCTGGTCGCAGCGACGTTGCCGGCGGCTAGGCTCGAAAAACTGGTCGTATCCATATCGCCGATCTCACCATGAAAAGCTATCGGCTGGCCGTCACGGTCGATCAAAAACACCACGCGGGCCGCGCACTCGACACAGAGCCGTGCCAAGACGCTCTTGAGCCTCTCAAACTGATGTTCTTGCAAAATAAAAGGCGTATCAGCCATTAGATGTTCTCGTTCGGGATAGCCGACTAGGGCTTATGTGTTCGATGGTGAATTGTATTGGCAACAAGCGGCCAGAAAAGCCGCAAAACTAAATTTAACATAATCAATGAAGTAACGACAAGCGTTTTTTAGGAAAATGGTAAGATTTCTCGGGCGTCGGTCGCGAAAGGAAATCTATTGTCGGGCGATATACAAAAATGCTAGAATCTAGCCAGTCGGCAAGCGCTCGCCGACGGCATTTGCGGGTTTAGCAGTGCCTATCCATCCTTTTACAACCTCCGTTAAGAACCCACCCGCTGACGCAGGCGGTTCTGACCAAGCATGAAGCACCATCTCTTTTCTGACATCTCAGCAGGGGTGAATTTCGTCGCCATTGGCGGCGGAAACGGCCTTTCGACGCTGCTTTCGGGGCTCAAGCGTTTTGTCCACGCGCGTGAGACAGAACCCGTTTGGCTCGAAAATCTGTCGGCGATCGTTGCTGTGACGGACGACGGCGGCAGCTCCGGGCGGCTGCGTGACGAACTGCAAATGTTGCCTCCGGGCGACATACGTAACTGCATGGTCGCGCTGTCGGAAGATTCGCAAATGCTGTCAAAGCTGTTTCGCCACCGCTTTCGCGGCGATGGTGATCTCGGCGGACATATATTTGGCAATCTTTTCTTAGCGGCTTTGACTGAGATAACAGGCGATTTTGCTGAGGCGGTAAAACTTTCGTCAGAGATCTTAGCAAGCAAAGGCCATATCTATCCGGCGACGGTCGCGGACGTGCGGCTTGCCGCAGAACTGACGGACGGGACCGTTGTGCAGGGCGAGACAAACATCTCGCATGTCGGACACATGATCAAACGCCTCAGGCTCGAACCGCCCGATTGCCAGCCGATGCCTGAGACTCTCGCCGCGATAGCCGCCGCAAATGTCATAACTGTCGGGCCGGGTTCGCTTTACACAAGCCTGTTGCCGCCGATACTCGTTGCGGGTGTTGCGGATGCGATCGCTCGTTCGAGTGCGGTCAAGATATTTGTTTGTAATCTGATGACGCAGCCCGGCGAGACTGACGGGCTGTCGGCGCGGCGTCATCTTGAGATCGTGCGGGAATATGCCCCGCAGATCGATTTTGATTATGTCGTCGTCAACGACCATCCGATCAGCCCAGTTCAGGCCGAAAAATACACCGGGATGGGTGCCGAACAGATCGGCGTTCACGGTTCGATCTCGCCTGAGACCATCGAGGGAGCCGAGATCGTTTATGGTAATCTATTGGACGATGGCGAGATGGTCCGGCACCATCCGGAAAAGCTGGCCCAAGTGACGTTTTTATGTGCGTTGCAACCGGGTAAGAACTCAATTTCGAATTACGAATTAGGAATTACGAGTGCGTAACTCTTAATTTGAAATTCGTAATTCGTAATTGTTAATTCGTAATTGCTTACTGTGAATACTGATCTAGACATATTGATCATGGCTGCCGGGCTCGGCACGCGGATGAAGTCTAACCTTGCCAAGGTGCTGCACCGGCTCGACGGGCGGCCGCTGATCAATCATGTTTGCGAAACCTCGTTGACGTTACGTCCGAGCAGCATAAATGTGATCGTCGGGCATCAAGCTGAAGATGTAAAACAAGCGGTGACTGTGGAGTTGGGCGAAGAAAAATTTGCATTTCCGGTCCAAAAGCAGCAGCTCGGAACTGGCGATGCTGTAAATTCTGCTAAGAAACTTCTGAAAGATCGCGATTCCGTTTTGCTAGTGCTTTCGGGCGATGTGCCGATGATTTCGACAAAGACTTTGAAAGCACTGATTGCAAAACATCGCCGTTCAAATGCAGCTTGCACGATCTTGACGGTCGAGCTTGACGATCCGACAGGATATGGACGGGTCATTCGCGAAGGTAGCGAATTCTCGCGTATTGTTGAGCAAAAAGACGCGAACGACGAGGAAAAGGCTTGCCCTGAGATCAATTCGGGTATCTATTGTTTTGATTCAAAAAAGCTGTTTCAGGCACTTGCGAAGGTTGGGAACAGTAATGCCCAAGGCGAATACTATCTGACCGAGGTCCCGACGATCTTAAAGAAAAAGGGCGATAAGATCGCTCTGTTTCTGCACGACGATAAGCACGAGATCGAGGGAATTAACGATCGCCGTCAGCTTGCTGCAATGGAAGCCGAACTGCGTGACCGTACCATTACACGGTTGATGCTGGAGAGCGGCATTACATTTATTGATCCGGTCTCGGCGTATGTTTCGGCGAAAGCAAAGATCGGACGCGATACCGTTATTTATCAAAATGTAACTATTGAGGGCAAAACCGTTATCGGTGAAGGATGCACGATCCGGCCGGGGACGCGGATCGTAAATTCGACGCTTCGTGACGGCGTTGAGATACGCGACAATTGCTTTATTACTGATTCCGAGATCGGTAGCGGATGTGCGGTTGGACCGATGGCACACCTTCGCGGGCATGCTGTGATGGAGGACGGTTCTAAGATAGGCAACTTTGTCGAACTAAAGAAAACGCGGCTTGGTAAAAAGTCCAAAGCAAGCCACCTGACCTATCTCGGCGACGCGACCATCGGCGAAAATACAAACATCGGAGCAGGCACGATCACCTGCAACTACGACGGCAAAAACAAACACGAGACCCACATCGGCAACAATGTAAAGATCGGATCGGACACCATGCTCGTCGCCCCGATCACCGTCGGCGACGGATCTGTGACCGGCGCAGGAAGCGTCGTGACCAAAGATATCAAGGCAAATAAATTAGCCGTCGGGGCACCCGCGAGATCTATCAGAGATCTCAGCGGTAAATAACTATTCACTATTACCTATTCACTGAAACCTTATGTGCGGAATTGTCGGATACGTTGGAAATAAACAAGTTGTGCCGTTGATCATTGACGGCCTTAGGAAACTCGAGTATCGCGGGTATGACTCGGCGGGGATCGCGGTTGTGGATGACGATCATCATCTTTCATTGCGACGAGCCGAGGGTAAGCTGCGAAATCTTGAGGAAGCGATCCGTCTGAATCCGCTTGATGGTAATTACGGCATCGGGCATACGCGTTGGGCGACGCACGGGCGTCCGACCGAGGAAAATGCTCACCCGCACCGCGACCAGTCGGGCAAGGTCGTAGTGGTGCACAACGGCATTATCGAAAATTACCTTACGCTCAAAGAGCGTTTGCAGGCGATCGGTCATACGTTCAACACCGAGACCGACACCGAGGTCGTTGCTCATCTGATCGGGCACTACATCGACACCGAAGGGCTGTCGCTTGAGCTTGCCGTACGAAAGACGGTCAAGGAACTAAAGGGTATTTTTGCCCTATCGATCATCTCGGTCGATGAGCCGGATATGATCGTCTCGGTCCGCGAAGGCCCGCCGGTCGTGATCGGCCTGGGCGACGGCGAATTTTTTGTCGCGTCCGACATACCGCCGATCCTCGCTCACACACGCGATGTGTTTTTCCTTGGCGACAGGGAAATGGCGATCCTTACCAAAGACTCTGTGCGCGTCACGGATTTTGACGGCAATGCCGTTGAGCCCGAGCAGCAGCGGATCACCTGGGATCCGATCCAGGCGGAAAAGGGCGGCTTTAAACACTTTATGCTCAAGGAGATATACGAGCAGCCGCGTGCCGTCCGCGACACTTCGCAAGGGCGTGTTTCGCTGGATAACGGCAAAGTATATCTCGATCCGATGGATATTTCCGACGACGATCTGCGTGCGGTAACGTCGGTCAAGATCGCCGCCTGCGGCACGTCTTGGCATGCTGGCCTCGCCGGAAAATACATGATCGAATCACTCGCTCGCGTGCCGGTCGAGGTCGATTATGCGTCGGAGTTTCGCTATCGCGAACCGGTTTTGAGCGAAACCGATCTGATAATTGTCATCTCACAATCCGGCGAAACGGCCGACACCATTGCCGCGATGCGCGAGGCAAAACAAGCCGGTTGCAAGATCCTGGCGATCTGCAACGTGCAGGGTTCGATGATCACGCGCGAGGCGGACGGCACGATATTGACGCACGCCGGGCCGGAGATCGGCGTGGCTTCAACGAAAGCCTTTACAGCGCAGATGGTCGCCCTTTATCTGTTTGCGATGTATCTAGGTGAAGTTCGCGGCACGATAGATGAGACGCGGGCGAAAAAGCTAGCTCAGGACCTCGCCGAGCTGCCGTTAAAGATCGAGCAGCTTTTGAACGACGCAGATTCGATCGAGGAACTTTCGAAAGAGTTTTTCCGTGTGCAGGATTTCCTGTATCTCGGCCGCGGCATCAATTTCCCGGTCGCTCTTGAGGGTGCGTTAAAACTCAAAGAGATCAGCTACATCCATGCCGAGGGCTATCCGGCGGGTGAGATGAAACACGGCCCGAACGCCCTGATCGATGAGAAATTGCCAGTGGTTGTTATCAATACAAAAGAAGACGGCAACGCCAACAGCGTGTTGCGTTACGAAAAAACGCATTCGAACATCGTCGAGGTCAAGAGCCGCGACGGCATCATCATCTCGGTTCTGACCGAAGGTGACACGATGAGCAGCAAGGTCTCAAGCCATGTCATCGAGATACCCGCGACCAGCGATCTGCTCGGCCCGATCCTCTCGATCGTGCCTTTGCAATTACTCTCATATCACATCGCCGTCCGCCGCGGCTGCGATGTCGATCAGCCAAGAAATCTGGCCAAATCGGTGACGGTGGAGTAAGAATTGCCCACGAAATACACGAAAGGCACGAAAGGGAAATTCCCGGACGTGCCTTTTGTAATTATGCGTTAACCGCTTTCGCAAGATTATTTTTCACTCGTGTTGGTTTTACTAACCAAGATCGTCCAGATATCTGGGATCGGTTGATCGAACGAGAGGTTCTTGGTGAAGACCAACTTTGAGCCTTGGTAGTCGCTGAAAGCCGGGATGTCGGTGATCTTTCCGGCGACATTTAGAAAACCGGAAACGCGATTTTCGCCTCTGTCATTGATGAAATAGCTGCTTTCGATCGCGATGTTGTCACCCTCAAAAATCGGACTCCCAACGTCGGCGGTTGCACTTCTGATGATCCAAACCCCGGTTCCATTGTCGCGGTTCGCCGACTTGGTGGTAAAAACCGCTCCCGTTTGATCTAGAAATTTTTCAAAAACCCGTAAATGCTCAGTCCAACCGCAGGCGTCGAGGTACCCCCCATTTGGGTACATATTTTTAAGATGAATTCGGTCGCCAACGACGAGCGGTTCACCTTTGTTTTTCGCGCTTGCGGATACAATTTCCCAACTGCCCGAACCACCGTCGCGGTTGGGCTCGATGTGCGTTGAAACAAACTTTGTCTCGGTGGGAACTTGTCTAAATTCCGGCTTACTCCAAACCTCGCCCCAAGCGTCGAGATACGAGCCGTCATTTGGGTAACGGTTTTGCAAATTAACGACCGAGCCGATCTGGATCGGAACGCTATCCGCCTGGCGGGCCGGTATCGCAGCGTTCTTACGGGCAGCAGAGGGGCCGGTAGCGGCGGGGTTTGACGTACTTTGACTAAATTTACCGGTGTAGATCACATATCCGCTTCCGGCGAATGCGATCAAAAGCAGCGACACAATAATAAGGCGTGGAGGGCTGAAAAATCTCGTCGCCGTCGCGACGGGTTGGTTCTCCCCAACGGCATCGCTGATCGTGATCGTTTCCTCGCTCCGAGTGTATTGAACGGTTTGTTCTTCGATGACCAGCAGATCGCTTGCGTCAGTGATCGCGACATCCGGCGTAAATCGATAGCCAACTTTGGGCACGGTTTCGATAAGGCGTTTGCCGCCGTCGTCTTCGATCAGCTTTCGTAGCCACGAAACATTTCTAGCCAATGTCGTTTCCTCGACATATGTGTCGGGCCAGACGGCGTCGAGGATCTCATTCTTTTTTGTTACCCGGCCGGCGTTCGCGACGAAATAAAGTAAGAGGTCAAACTGCTTTGGTACAAGTTGTACAGCCTCATCCCCACGCCATAAACGGCGCTCCGGCACATCTAAAATAAATGTGCCGAAACGAAAAAATGCAGGAGTTTCCGTGTGTTTAGCATTGTCCAAAATAAATCCAGAATAAATCCAAAATAAATCCAGACACTTTCACGTGTCCGGATTAGATTTATTGGGTCAGCAGATAATTTAAGACGAAATCAAATGGAAATCAAGAGAAAGATCGAAATTTTCACTGCAACGAATCGCCGTTTTGTCGTTCGTCGAAATAAACCGGCTCACGACATCGCCTGTGTATCCTGCGGTACAACGATGGTCACGGCTGAACAGGCTGCGGAGATCTTTGGAATTTCTCAACGAAGCGTCTTTCAATTTGTCGAAACCGGAAGGGTACATTTTACTGAATTAACAGAGGGCGGGGCGGCAATGATCTGCATTACCTCATTCGCAGACGTTTTCAGCGAACCGGTTCAGGAAAGGCTTGATATAAATAATTTGCTAGGCGAGCCGAAACGGCAAAATGGGGGACTGATCGGAGATCAAGAATTAACTAGGGAGATATAATTATGAAAAAACTATTGTTTCTAACATTGGCAGCGGGCTTGATGATGGCTTTTAATGCAGGCGTATCAGCTCAAAGAGGTTACGTCAATTCTGTTGTCACCAAGTCAAGTACTGGAAAGCTCACGCCCGTTGCTGGGGACGAAATATCGCTAATTGTCGCATATGCCGGCCAAGACGTTCCTGACGTTGGAATCAAAAAAGGAAACAAGATATGTGTAATGAATGTTCGCCGAGGCACGGAGTTCGCAGCCGTTTTCTCGGGAGCGGAGTGTGGAACGATGAAGTTCACTAAACCAGTGCATAAGATCACGTATGTGCACAATCCGGACAATGCAGCATTACAGAAAAACGATAAGGCGGTGATAGATCCGGGAACCAGATCGATATCTTTCAGTCGCGGCAGTAACGCCGTTCTAACGATCTTTTACGAAAACTGAAACGAAAATTAGCGTGAAATAATTTTGGCCGCTTAACGGCGGCGTCTAGTTAACGGAGACTATTTATGTTTTGTCCAGAATGTGGAACTCAGAATCCTGAAACCGCTAAGTTTTGTGTCCGATGTGGGTACCAAAACCCAATGGCCGGTGGAGCGGCTAGCGCTCCGATGCCGCCTCAAATGGTTGCGTCTGCTCCTGCGAGTTCGGGGTCAAAACTGCCGTGGGTATTTGGCGGATTAGCCTTGCTAGTGATCGCGGGGCTGATCGGATTCATGCTTTACCGAAACAATTCCAATGCATCAGCGGGCGAAGCCACTCCGACACCGAGACCGAGGAATACAGCCAACACTGTAGCCGATGTGCCTGCTGCGAGTAATTCGACGAACTCAAAACCAGCAGTTCCGAACTCAGATCTAGCGGAAGTAGAAAAGAAGGCTCAGGCATTTGTCGGCAAATGGGTAACTCAAGTGGGAAAGGATACCTTTACTATCACGTACGGCGTACCGAGCAAACAGGGCGACACATTTGTCATACTTGCCACCGCGTCCCAAAAAGGAAAGGCAGACGTAGCGTCAACTCTCATCTTTTCCCGCGATGAATGGATAAAGGAGATCGACAATACTGGTAAGGAAACCAAATTCAAAGCTGATCCCTCTGCCGACGGTAGCAGGATGGCAATTAACTTAGCCGATGGTTTGGCCATGACATTTGTCAAAGTGGATCCTAACGCCCAAACGTCAGGTTCGACGACTGGGTCGGCTCCGAAAAAGAACCCTGTCAATTGCGATAAGAAATGCTATCAGGTCTATGACCAATGCATGGCGGACTATCGTCAAAATCCGGACCCGGAATCGATCTGCAGAGCGAAACAGCAATCGTGCTTGACCAAGTGCCAATAGTTTTTCAGAACCGAGTAGGATCCTTGTAATTATGTCTAGAACAAAGTTTCAACAAATGTCGATTTTCGCCATTAAGTGGGTGGTCATTCTCGCTCTCTTGGCTGTTCTTTCCGGATGCCGTGAAATATCGGTATTCTTCGATCCCGGAAAAAATGCGCCCAAAAAGCAGCTAAGGCTTGTTAAGCGTGAGAAGCCAAATCTTGAGTCCGATCCGGGAGATCGGCCGGTCGATCCCAATTCAGCCGATCTGGTAGAAGCGACCGAAGAGGAAGCGGTTGAGGATGGAATTTTGGCACAGCAGACAGCATCTGCGGCAGATGTCGGCGACGGCGATGACAACGCCTTGATCGCTGAGATCGAAAAAAAGGCGAAAGCGATCGTCGGGCGTTGGGAAACGACGACCGTAACGGACGACTTAGTCGCGATCGAATTCGGTCAGCCTAAGGCCGAAGGCGAGACGTTTGTTGGAACCTATACCTTCTTCGTCAACGATACGCAGGAGGCTCCCGCGAAATACGTCGTTTCTCGCGAGGACGTGATCAGGTTTTTCTCGGGCGGCGTCGAGAACAAAACGCTGCAAGTCACGGTCTCTGCAGACGGACAATCGCTAACCTTTGTCGGCAACAAGGGAATCACATCGAAGATGGTGCGTGCCGGTTCGCGTCCAAAACAGCAACCTGCTCCTGCCGAGACACAGGAAGTTCCAAACGAAAATTTGCCGCCAACAAGAGCGACCCCGCCTCGAGTCGAGCAGCGTGACCAGTAGAAGCGAACCGGATCGAGTAATAGATCATAGAATTGTGGAGAAACGAACAATGAAAACGAACAACGCAAAAATACATCAACATTTCCTATTTTTACTTCTGGCATTCGCCATCGCATTGCCGCTGACCGGTTGCGCCGGCGAAAAGAAGCCACGCTCCTCACGTTCTGATCCGGCGTCAGACACGATGACGGAGGAAAGCTCTAAGGATGTTGTTGTACTGCAAGGCAATCAAGCTAATAATGCCGCCGCTCCGGCCGCTGCCGCGACCAACTCAAATCCCTTTGAGGGTACTTGGGATGTAAATTCCAGCGGGAGCTTTTTTAACTGGACGTTCGCCTACGCTACTAAGAAAGACCAAAAGCTCGAAGGGAAGATCACCGACGCTTCGAGCGCGGTCATCGGCGACTATGTCGTCCTTCCGAACAAAACTATCGAATTAAATGTTTATGCAGCAAGCATCAACGCGATCGTTGCGTACAAGGTCTCAAACGGCGGCAATCAGATAGACATCGACGACGGACCTACCAAGGTCACGATGACCAAGGGCAAGACCAACACCACCGCTCAAAACGATGGCAATGTTCTGGCTTCTCATATCTGGACAAACGTCACCAATCCAGGCGAACAACTTGAGTTCTTGGGGGTTAGAAAGTCCAGTTCCGGGTGGAATGGTGCGGTCAATGTCTTCAGTGGCGGTGGATCGGGCAACGGAACCTTTTCGCTAACGCCCGGAAAGCTGACGATCACCGTTTCCGGAAGCGTCGATTCTTATAAGTATAAACTTCGAAACGGCAATACTTTGTTGGATCTAACGGATTCAAGCGGCAACACGGAGACATATCAGTAATGGTCAAGGCAAATATGAAAACTAGGCGCAAGATCAAAAACACTCTTCTTACGGCAGTTGTTCTAGGGACATTGATCGTTTCGACCGGCTGTCAGGCTGCGTCGGACCTGTTCAATCCCGATACATATAACTTCTATGGCTCAGAGCCTTGGGAGCGGAACCAAAAGAAAAAGGTCACGAAACCAAAGACGATGAAGGATCAAATGTAGACACTTGTGTCCGCCGATCGGCACGAACTTAACGAGACTAATTAAGAGCTATGATCTGTCCAAATTGTAAATTACCAAATGTTGCGGTCAATAGATTTTGCGCTGAATGTGGAAACAGGTTGCCGGATCCGGTCGCTCCTCCGTCACCGGACGACCCGACTTTGTACTATCCAAGTCGGCCTTCTCAGCAGCCGAGCCAGCCTCAGCAACCACCTCAGCAGCAATATCAGCCTCAGCAACCGCCGCCGCCTCAGCAACAGATGCCGCCGCCTCAACAGCAATACTATCAGCAGCAGCAGCAACCGCCGCCGCCGCAGTATTCGAGCCAGCCGGCACAGGTGCATGCACCAGTTCCACCGGCTGATGTGCCTAAGAAAAAATCAAAGGTGCTGCGATGGATGATGGTTATTATCTTGGTACCGTTGGTGCTATTTGGCGGTGCTCTGCTCGCTATGAATTTCCTTGTCATAAAGCAGGCGAACAGGTCGTACACGCTTGGCGACCGGCACAAAGGCGAGGAGAAAAAGGTCGTCGAACTCGATCCTCAGGGTGGCAGGCTGCTCGTAAATGTTGCTGACGGTGACAAAACACAGCTGTGGCAGATCACGCCTGATTCGGGCGTCGAGGATTCGTATCGGTTCGTAAACCGCGAGACAGGCGATGCCGAATCGCTCGAGGTCATCGACGACAAGGTTGATTTTAATGTCGGTATCAACGAATCGGCAGAAGACGACGGGCAACTCTGGGCGATCACGAATATCGAGGGCGACAGTTATCAGATCACCAACAACTGGCTCGGCGATTCGAAAGCTCTGACGCACTACAAAGAAACCTACCGTTTCTTGCGGATGCGAGATTCGGGAAACAAAGAGGGACAGCTTTGGAAAAAGATCCCGGCAAAAGGCGGCGGATTTTACATCGTAAACAAGCGATACGGCGACGGATATGCTCTCGACGCTGTCTATAGCGGTGAGTTTCTCGACAAGCTGAAAATGGGCAAAGCGGGGAAGTACGGCAACCAGATCTGGCTGATGAAGCCCGACGGTAATTTCTTTACGCTCACGACGAAACAACACGATACCGAAAAGAAAAATCGGTCGCTGGACGTCGATCCGGCAAAGAAAGAATTTGTAAAAATGGCTCAGAGCGGCAATTACTCGGGACAAAAATGGAAGATGATCCCGGTCTCGGGCGAATATTTTAGGCTCACAAGCGAGTTTTTAGGCGACGGTAAATCGCTCGAGGCAGTTACGTTTTTCAAGTACTACGTCGAAATGCGAAAGGCATCGACTGAGGACAAGGGCCAGTATTGGGTCATTGACAGGACTAACTAAATACAACAAAAGGAGAACAACAATGAAATTTTTACTAGTAGCAACTTTGGGTGTGGCGATGTTTTTGGGCACGTTTGCCCTGCCGAGTTCGGCCTCAGCAAGCACAACGGCCAAGCCGGTGCTTTTGATGCAGGACGATTGTGTCGTAATCGGAAACAACGATGTACCTCTTCGCGTTCGGTCAACCCCGGGCGGACGAGTTATCGGCAGTCTTAATGTCGGTTCAAATATTAAAGCTTGGGATATTCAAACCAAAAATGGAGTTGATTGGACAAAGATCTCTTGGAAAAAGGGTTATGCGTGGGTCGCAACTGAGTTTGTAAGCTGCGGATAATTAAACCGCGTCGTAGAAAAGGTGACCACGAAAATTACGAAAGGCACGAAATCGGACTCAGGTTTCGTGCCTTTCGCGTTTTTCATGGGTAAAATGTTTTTATGAAAGCAATCGTCGTCAAAGAATTTGGCCCGCCTGAGGTGATGCAGGTCGAGGATGTCCCAACGCCTGAGCCGCATGGCACACAGGTGCTTGTTCGGATTCATGCTGCGGGTGTTAATCCCGTCGATACGTATTTGCGGACGGGCATCCACGCGCATGCTCCGAAGTTGCCGTACACGCCGGGAAAGGATGCGGCGGGAGTTGTTGAGGCGGTCGGTGATGGCGTGACGAAATGGAAAGTTGGGGATCGTGTTTACACGGCAAATTCGATCAGCGGGACGTATGCCGAATATTCGCTTGTCAACGAGATCGACCTTGGGCGTTTGCCGGACAATGTTTCGTTTGAGCAGGGGGCCGGTGTCTGGACGCCCTATGCGACGAGCTATCGGGCTTTGTTTCAAAAGGCCAATGCGACCAGCGGCGAGACGGTTTTGATCCACGGGGCGTCGGGCGGTGTCGGCATCGCTGCCGTACAATGGGCAAAGAATGCGGGCCTGAAAGTTTTTGGTACGGCAAGCTCGAGCGAAGGCAAAACGCTTGTCGCCAATTGCGGTGCCGATGCCGTTTTTGACCATTCGCAGGAAGATTATATGGACGAGATCGCGAGTGCGGCCAGCGGGCACGGAGTCGATGTCATTATCGAAATGCTTGCGAACGCTAATCTCGAACAGGATTTCCAAGTGCTGGGAATGTTTGGCCGGATCACTGTCGTCGGCAATCGCGGGAGCCTAGAATTTACCCCGCGTCTTGCGATGACCAAAGATGCGACGATCTACGGTATGTCGTTATTTAACTCGCCGCAGTCGGCCCGTGATGAGATCCACACCGCTATATGCGAAGGGCTGACGAAAGGGTTTTTGAACCCGATCGTCAGCCGTCAGTTTTCGCTCGGTGAAGCTGCCACAGCTCACCACGAAGTCATTGAAAGTAAGGCTCTCGGCAAGATCGTCTTAGTGCCTTAATTAATTAACAGCCTATCGGCCGTATTCATCGCCATACTCTTCGGCGTATTTTTCGTAACGCTTGATGAGGGCGATGTTTTTCTTTTCGATGTCGGTGAGCAACCCGCGGATATCGACGGTGTTCGGAACATACCAGTCTTCGTTCTCAAACTGCTGACGCATGTCCTTTTTGATAAAGCAAAACCCGTGACGGGCAAATATCTCGTTACGCATTAACATCAGGTCAGTTTTCACCATATTCTCGACGTCAGATTCTTTTAGCAGACGCTGCGAAGCCTGTGGGTAAAAGCCGACATCTGTCTTGTACTCAAATTTCTTTCGCGTCAGTTTGTAGCTCTTTTCCGGACGCTCTACGTCGTTTGCTTTCCACGTGCCGGTGACTTCGTTTGCATTGGTCGCTGAGACAGTGAAATTAAAAACGCCATCGTCTTTGTGGTCGCCGGGCTCTTTGGCAGAGACTTTGTACACGCCGTTTTCGAGCGTAAGGGTTCCTTCGAACGGGCGGTCGTTGCCGCCGACGATGGTGCGGCCTGAGATGGTGTTGCCATCCGCCTTGGTGATCAGCATGGCGATCTTGTTATCGCCAAAAGCCCCGACGTACGAGCCAAGTATTGCTGCTGCACTCTGCGTATAGGGCGGTGGTGTCTCAGATGGGATGGCGACGGTGGTATTATTCTTAGTATCAGCAGTTTCTGCTACCTTTCCGGCTTGGAAATTGCAGCCGGTAACACCGATAGCGACAGACAGTAAAACGATAATTCTTTTCATGAGCGATATTGTACTAAAAATCAAGCAGTTATTCGATATACGTACGTTATTTTACGTCGCACTCTTGCTGACACTCGCCTTTTTTACTTTCCTGATGGCCCGGATAACGGCGGCATATATCCCGTACGAATTGGATGTCGGATTCTTACGCATCAAACAGAGTTACATCGACATCGACCATTGGCGGATCGCATTTTTTGTCCATGTGTACATGAGCCTCTGGGTGCTGCTTGCGGGTTTTACGCAGTTTTCCGGCAGGATCCGCGATCATTACCCCAAAGTCCATCGGTTTTTAGGGTTTATTTATATTGCGGATGTCGTTTTGATCACCGGCCCGGCGGGATTGCTGATGGGGTTTTATGCCAACGGCGGATTGCCGTCAAAGGTCTCTTTTGTCACGCTCGCGATACTGTGGATCGCATTTACGGTGCTGGCTCTGGTCAAAGCGCGAAACGGCGATTACATCGCTCACCGCAATTTTATGATCCGAAGCTATGCTCTGACCCTGTCGGCCTTAACTCTAAGGGCGTGGAAATGGAGCATAACAAACTCATTCGAACTGCCGCCGATGGACGTCTATCGTGCGGTCGCATGGCTCGGCTGGGTGCCAAACCTCATTGTGGGTGAGCTATTGATCTGGAACTACTCCCGCCAAGCTAAAAAACGTATTCAGATCGCTCGCGACTTAAATGCGTTCAATGCCTCAGGCAACTAAAAAGGCCGCGAGGTAATGCATTGTCGGTTTTCTTGGTCCGGTCCGGACCAGGTGGACCAAGGTGGACCAAACCGGAAAAATATAACGATCTCAGAAAAATGCAACAAAACCGGAAAAATACGTCAGTCGTCGTGCGGGATCGTTACGCTGCAAACTCAAAGATAGGTGTTTCGATGGTCTTTTTGGGCGTTTTGCCTGTAAGGATTATTTGCTGAATTCGATCAACGATCTCGGGTGCGAAGAATTCTTCTCCCGTAATACTGGAAACCCTTGCCGGTACGTTTTCAATAATATAGAATTTTCCATCACGTTCGAGCGTATACGTGACCTTAGTCTCTTTCATCGTTTCTTTCATAGTCTAACCCTCGTTTGCGGCCCGCCTTTCGCGAAAGTCGATCCACAGATCCTCGTCCGGCTCGTAGAGCGTGATTATTTTTAACAGATCACGCGTGGCATATGTACATTGTACATGAATCGGCCGGTCGTTTTTAGTAAATCCTAATACCAGACAACTCGGCCCGTATTTGTCATTCGGATAATCTTCGATAACGATCGCGTTCGCAAATGACTCGCGAAACTCGTCGAGTGAAATGTTCCTCAAGATGGTCTGATCAACAGCGTGTTTTGAAAATTCATATAGCCCTTTGGCAATCTTTTCACGAATCGCGTCTATCATCTCAGCGAATTATACATCAAAAAGGCTTCGCCATCGCCCCTCTTGGCTTTCTGTCGCCGTAGGTGACAAAGACAATAGGGCAGGGTGAGCGAGCGTAACCCTACGATGAGGTTTGGGAATATCTGCCGTCGCTGACGCGACGGGAACGATTCGTTCAAGCCTACCGTGGGTTGAAACCCACGGCTACAGTCAAACCGTCGCTCCGCGACGAAGAATGTTTGGGAAAAAATTCGTCCTAGCCGCATCCGCACGCGAACGCGACGGCTCAATAGATAACATCAAGTCAAAGACCTACAAAGTCCTTACCCCTTGTTTAACTACTTATGTTCTCGGATATTGCTTGGGAACGGACAAGACTTTATTTCAAGTTGCTGCTCGAGTCAAGCGTGGCAGCCAACCTCTCCTCCGTCAGCGTGACGCATCGAACCGTCAATGATATGGATTTGTAAGGTCTGGGAATTCTTGTTTGGATTTGTTCGCAATATCGGTTTTCAGCGCAGCCTTCAAATTTTCGGGACCGTAAAGTACGCCGTCTAGCCAATGGACAACATTGTAATAATAGCCTTGTTCCGCTTTTTGAGCCGTGTAAGTAGCAAGAAGTTCCGTAAGGTACTCTTCATCCTTAGTTCGGATGAAGTATTCGAGCGCGACGAGGCGCACTTCATCCCGCGTATCGCGCAAGAGCGACATCAGAAGATCTTCAGTAGCTACATCTCCTGGCGCGGCGAGCCTCGAAATTGCAAGAGCTATTACCTTGGTGTCCTCAAGTTTTAGCAAGGACAGAATTGTCTCCGCCTTGTTGTCGGAGGTCTCAATAAGTGCTTGCGCGGCTGCAGCCGGTGTCGCTAGTTTTCCGGTCGTGATTGCTTTATTAAGAAGGTCAGCGTCACTTGAATCGCCGAATTTGCTTAGGAGGTAAATTGATTCAAGCTGAACTCCTTCGTTATTGCTCAGAATGTACTTTCGACCAAACTTTGCATCTTCGGAATCTCCCGCCGAAGTCAATACAGCTAGGCACGCCTCGATTAACTGATCTTTGTATAAGTAGTCGGGATTGATAATAGCGTCTACGTTTGTTTGATCGAATTTTTGTGCCAGCTGTTTTCCTGAATTCTCACGGAACGCATCGAAATCATCGTCGAGCATTTCTCGTATCAGCGGCACCGCAATCTCTGGTGATTTTTCGCCAAGACCCCTAATGATATGACTAGTTTCAAAGCTGTAGTAATCAAGTTCAGGTATAGCACCTGATTCTAGACGGGCGTAGGCTCTGCTTCGAGTCCTGTTGATCTCCGGGTAGTCTTTTCCTGAAGTGAAGTAGGGCCACCAGTGTTCGCTGGCAGGTAGCTCAGTTATCAACTGACGAAGGTTGTTTTCGGGTACGTTGTCCACGAGAAACCGAAATACGCGATTTCGAATTTGAGTCTCTGACTTCAGCAACAAGGGTCGGATCAGGTCTTCCGTAAGATTGTTTCGCAATTCCAGCTCGTCAATTGCCGCAGATACGATTTCTGCCGACTTGTTATCAAGAAACCCGATCAGTGTTTCGTCATCCAAACCACCAAAAACTGAAGCTAGTGGCTCGTTATCAGAAGGCAGTTGGGTCGCAAAGTCGGGAGCTTGCATTAAGGAGACGGCGGCTGATGGATCGTGCCTGAGTAATAATTTTAATTTTGCACTGGCTGATTTTGACCGAATTATAGAAGATGGATCGTTGAGCAGCTCATCAATGACCTCAACGGCTTCGATGCTGGCGTGAGTTGCAATCAAATCGATGGCTTCAATCCGTAGTTTTTCGGACTCATCGTCAAGCACTTCATAAATGGTGGCGAATGAACTTTCGTCATCGCCGGGCGTTGCAAGCACCGCAATAAGCCTTACTGCAGCGAGTCTAAGCGATTCGTCATTGCCTGAAACGGAGAGAGAGACGATATAGTCGAAAAGTTCAGACTGTGTCCAGTCTTTCGCCCAGTACCAGCCTGGAATATTTTCTCCAGTTGATTCGATGAGAGTCCGCAAAAGAAGCATTACTTCCGCTCGCGTAACCCGATATTCCAAACGTTTTAGGAAAACAAGATTTGCAAAATGAACAGGGAGGGACTCACTGGTTATTGTGTTTGATGTAACAGCCGAAACAAAGAGTTGAAGCCTCGTAGCTGCTTCAGCGTCAAGATCCCCTGAGTTGCCGTAGAATTCGATAATCGAGTTCGAAGCATCGACGATCTGGGCTGCGGGACTTTGTGGGTCGTCCTTGGCATCATTTCCGCCCTTTGCTTCCTCAACCGTGGTCTGAGTGGGTGTTGCGGGTTTGGCATCTCCTGCTTCGACCTTCGCTAGTTCTTTGTCAATTTTATAAATATGACGAGTTAGCCAAGTTCGTAGTTTTCGCTTGAGCGAATCTTCGTCTTGAAAACGATCAAAAAGAACATCGCGTTTTTCAACTCGCTCTTGCTGGAATTCCAATACTTTCTGGAGTTCGGTCCCCGGGTCGCCAGCGTCAACCGCCTTGAAGACAAGCATTATTTCCGGTTCGGT
Organism: Chloracidobacterium sp. UBA3360; assembly: GCA_002360555.1. GTDB lineage: Bacteria > Acidobacteriota > Blastocatellia > Pyrinomonadales > Pyrinomonadaceae > OLB17. Next base: position 36,830 of record DEQS01000067.1, on the reverse strand, counting down.
CGTCTCCGCCCTTCGGAGCATGACTCGGGTATACTCTTCTTCGAAACCTGATGAGTATTGGCCAGTAGGCGTACCCCAGCGTTTCCAAAGCATGCCAAAAAAGAGGTGACAACTGTCAACGTCACGATTGATAATTTCTTGGGGGCGTCCTGCCCCAGGAATAGTGTCTTCCCAGCCGAGGAGCTCAATGTGCCAGCCAATATCACGGAGAGATTCGTTTAGCTCTTGAACCACATCACGCACGGCTAGACGTTCGTTCGCCAAATCATTGGGGCTAGCTAGAAATACAGTGAGTATGTTTCGGTTTTTTGGCATTAAGGGATCAATTCATTCTATCTAAACAAACCCGCCGACCAAAACGAAAAAGCCCTGTCGGGTGACAAGGCCTTTTTGTTTATACATTCGCAAAACTATCCAAAGCCTCAAACACCTGAAGGGCGTATTTTACGTTGCCGAACGGGGCGGAGACTTGTACGCCTTGGATCACGTCTTTTACTTCGGTTAGAGACTCGCGGGCGATGCGGATGCCTTCGTCGCGGCCGGCTTCTTTGCTGATGTCGGAGGCGGCACGCATGCGTTCGAGGATCTCGGGCGTGACGTTAACGCCGGGGACTTCGTTGTGCATAAATTCGGCGTTGCGATAGCTAATGAGCGGCCAGATGCCGGCGACGATGGGGATGCGGACGTGTTCGATCAGATCGAGAAAACGTTTTAGCTGCTCGGTGTCAAAGACGGGTTGGGTGATGGCGTATTCGGCACCGGCTTCGACTTTCCATTCGAAACGGCGGATCTCTTCTTCCATGTTCACCGCACCCGGATTGACGCCGACGCCTATCGAGAACGCGGTCGGTTTACCGATCGGGTTGTTGCCGAGATCGAGGCCGTGGTTGAGTTTGTTGACCATGTTGGTCAGGCCGATAGCGTCGATGTCAAAAACGGCGGTCGCGTCCGGGTACGGCCCCATCTTTGGCGGATCGCCGGTTATCAGCAGCAAATTGTGCAGCCCCAACGCCGACGCTCCGAGCAGGTCGGACATCATGCCGAGCAGGTTGCGGTCGCGGCAGCAGTAATGCAGCACGGCCTCGATGCCGATCTCGCGTTCGACGAGGACGGCGGTCGCCTGGGCGGACATACGCGTCTGGGCACGCGGGCCGTCGGGGATATTTACGCCGTCAACGCCCGCGTCTTTGAGCAGGCGAATGCTGTCGAGCGTCTTTTCGACGTCGCAACCTTTTGGCGGAAGGACTTCGACCGACGTGACAAATTCGCCCCTAGCGATCTTTGCCGACCAGCGGGAGCGCTCAACTGGATTTACGACCTGTACATCATCAGGCTTTAATTCCGCTACAGTCGCAGGTTGTGCATGAAATGACGCGGCCGAGACACGCGGGCTGACTGAGCGGATCGATTCGGAGATGAGCTTGATGTGTGTCGGTGTTGTGCCGCAGCATCCGCCGACAAATTTTGCACCGGCCTGGACAAACCTTCGCGAATACTCCGCCATATACTCCGGCGAACCCATGTAAAACTGACGCCCCTGCACATCGCGCGGCAGGCCGGCGTTTGGCTGGGCCGAAAGCGGTTTGTTGGTGACGGCACGCATTTTTTCGAGGGCGTTGAGGACGTGATTTGGGCCCATGCCGCAGTTGAGGCCGATGACATCGACATCGAGTTTGTCGAGAGCGGCGGTGAATGCTTCGGGTGTAGTGCCAAATGTCGTTTTGCCGTCCATTTGGATGGCGAACTGAGCGACGATCGGCAGATCGGACAGCTCGCGAACGGCTTTGATCGCTTGTTCGATGAGCGGCAGCTCGGAAAATGTTTCGAGGATAAACAGGTCAACGCCGCCCTCAAGCAAAGCCTCGACCTGTTCGCGGTACATCTCTTTTGCCTCGTCAAAAGATGTCGGGCCAAACGGTTCCAGACGCAATCCAAGCGGGCCGATCGCACCGGCGACATACACTTTGTCACCCGCGGCCTCACGAGCAATGCGGACTGCGGCGATATTGATCTCTTTTAGCTTTGATTCGAGTCCGTACGACTGCAAATGATGACGCGTCGCGCCGAATGAGTTGGTTTCGATGATGTCGGCACCGGCGGCGATGTATTCCTCATGCACCTCGCGGACGAGATCGGGGTTGGTGATATTCAGTTCGTCGTAAGAGCGATTGATATAAACGCCCTTAAAATAAAGACGCGTCCCGACCGCCCCGTCGAAAACATAGACGCTGTCGCTTTCCAAAAGATCTCTAAAGTTTTTCATAGGAATTTATCCACAGATAAACACAGATGAACACAGATCAGGAACGATCTATCACTTTTCTGCTTTATCTGTGTCTATCTGTGTTCATCTGTGGACTATAAACAAAAAGTCTCGCCAAAACAGCGAGACTTTTTCGAAATCGATTTGTCCACAAGCTGTTTAGCGTTTTATTTTACGTGGCCGCAAGTCGCATAACTCACCACGGTATAAAATCGATGATGTCCCTTTTGAACTAAGCTGTCAAGTATTGATCAGCCTAGCTCGATTTCTTCATCTTGCCGAAAAAGGCGTAATCAGCTTTCGAACCCTTTACCGCCAAACGCCAATCTGTAAAATCTTCGGCGTTGTCGCAATTGTTGCCGCGTCCCTGAAAGATAAGCGTGTATTTGGTCGGGCGGACGATACCGCTTTTGAATACGCCGCTGCCGCTGCCGACAACGCCCTCAAACACGAACTCTTTGTAAATGACAGGATCGCCTTCTTCCTTGTCGTGAATGTCGATCTTTTTCAAAGTCATCTTTGCGGGACGCGGCAAGACCAGCGTCCCGGCTTTACCCCCGGCCGATTTGATCGTGATCTTCCACGTGTTGTTCGTAAACGCATCGACGAGGCTTAGATTTTCCCATCCGAGATCGCTAATTCCTTTAATTTCATCTTCGCCCGCAGTAGTGAAAAGTTCGACTCCGGCGTCCATATGCATGTCCTTCAAAAGGTCCAACGTATATGCTTCGGGTGTGCCGGTCGTCACCGAATATTGTCCTTTGTCGGCACAGCAAGCGCACGCGAAAGAAATGGTTGAAGCCGCAAGCATGATCGCGACCGAAAAAAGAGCCATCAAAGATCTGTTTTTGTTCATATATTTGTTGAGAATTCTCACGTTCAAAGATGCTGTGTTTGTCGACACAGGTTGCACCCTTATTTTCGCTGACATTTACGGCAAAAATAAGTCGAACGACCACCTTGTTTTAACCTAACGATGGGGGTATTGCAATAACGGCACGGCTCTTTCTCGCGGTCATAGACCATCCATTCCGTGCCGCCCGCACTGAAATAACCGCCTTCGAGATCCTCATGGTTGACCGGCAAGCCCTCAGCGTGGGCGATGGCGATACGCAAAACGTCACGGATCGCCGCGTAAAGCAGCGGCACCTTTTTTGCCGCGACTTTGTTGGCCGCAATGGCCGGATGAACACCTGCGGCAAACATCGCTTCAGCGGCGTAGATATTTCCAAGACCACAGACCTTTGTCTGGTCGAGCAGGAATTCTTTGAGGCTGCGTTTCGAGGTCTTTAAGACCGATCTCAAATATTCGACCGAAAACTCATCCGAAAAAGGCTCGGGAGCCAGCTTTTGCAGCTCTTTGGCTTCATGAAGCTTTGGGGTTTTTACGACTTTCATCAAGCCAAAATGCCGCTGATCGTCAAAGACCAGCCTCTCATCCGTGTCGAAATGAAAAACGGCGTGGGTGAATTTTGGATCTTCGGTCTCGGCTTGCAACAGCGAAAATCTCCCACTCATCCGCAGATGAACGATCAGCGTCTTGCCGCCACTGAGATCAAACAATATGTGCTTACCACGCCTATGGACAAAGTTTATTGTTGTCTCAGATAGATTCCTTGCAAAAGATGCCGGTGAAATATCGGGAGCGAGCCGCTGCCGCAAAAGGCTGGCGGTGCTGATGGTGCGGCCACGGACGAGTTTATCCAGAGCCTTTGAAATTGTCTCAACCTCAGGTAATTCGGGCATTTCTTAGTGTGGAGTCCCGGCTTTAGCCGGCTTCTTTCTCACGATGGGGCCCGCTAAAGCGGGGACTCCAAGCGCGTGTTTACACTTTTGTATAGTCCGTAAGCGTCGTCTTATCACCAAGCACCGAGCCTTCGGCAACGACTGCGTTGCGGCCAATATGGCAGCTTCGCCCAACGACGGCACCGCGAATTTCGGCTGCGGTAGAGATGCGCGTATGCGACCAGATGACGGAGTTTTCGATGACGGCTTTTTCTTCGATATGTACGCCGTTGCCGATGACAGAATTTACAATGCGGACGCCAGGTTTGATGACACAGCCCTCGCCAATGAAAGATGTTTTATCGATCTCGGCCCTTGTCGCGACATCCGACGCGTTGGTTTTCTCCAGGTCAAATTCTGTGATCTTGCCGCTCAAAAAATCGTGATGAGCACTTAGATAATTGGCAGGTGTGCCGATGTCGCGCCAGTATTCTTTGTCCATCACGGACGCGAAAAAGGGGATATTCTTATCGAGGATCGCCGGGAAAACGTCGTATTCGAATGAGGCGTTGGAGTCTTTTGGTATCAGATCCATTATCGTCGGTTCGAGGATGTAAATGCCTGCGTTTATTGTATTTATATCAAATGCATCAGCTTCGCCCGCTTTCGGTTTCTCGACAAATCTCACAACGCGGCCATCGCTGTCGGCTTCCGCCAATCCGTAACGTGTCGGGTCGTCAACACGAACTAGCGAGATCGTCGCATCGGCACCTTTTTCTTTGTGAAATTCGACCAGTTTTGCGATGTCGATATCGGTCAGGATGTCGCCGTTAAAGACAACGGTCGTCTCATTGACGCCGTCCATCGCAAATTTGTACGCGCCGGCCGTTCCCAAAGGGCTCGGTTCGGTGATGTATCTCAGCGTGACGCCGTGTTCGGAGCCGTTTCCCAGTATTTGCTGTATTTTGTCGGGCTGATAGCTCAAGCTGAGCGTGATGTCGGTGATGCCAGCTCGGCGTAAAACCTCGATCTGATACAGTAAAAACGGGCGGTTAACGACGGGGACGATCGGTTTTGGCGTGTAGACGGTGAGCGGGCGGAGCCGGGTGCCTTTGCCACCTGCGAGGATGAGTGCTTGCATAAAAATTACAAAAAGCGAGCTAAGTTTGAGCGTAAAGAAAGCGGGCGAAAAAATCAAAACTCACGCCGTGAAAAGGCTGTAAAATATTGATAAACATTGACAAAAAAGATTGACACTCAAAAGAAGCACGTGTTAAATTTAATGGTACGGGTTAATGACTGATCTTGACCTGTGCATTCTCTCACCAAGGCCCATCACCGGCGTCTTACACGGCCGGAGTAATCGTTACCCGACACATGAATTTCGATAAAACAAAAGCGATGCGAAGTGCTGAGCGTTACGTCTCGCAGGGTAAGATCCGCGCGGCGATCACCGAGTATCGCTCGGTCGTTGACAACGACCCGCGTGATATCGCAACGCTAAATATGCTTGGCGACCTGTACGCCAAAAACTCCGACAAACGCGAAGCCGTCCAATGTTATTTTCAGGTCGCTGACCACTATAACGCGCAGGGCTTTGCTCAAAAAGCGATCGCGATGTACAACAAGATCGCGAGGCTTCAGCCCGATTCGATCGAGGTTTCGGCAAAGCTTGCCGAACTGCACAAATCAAAAGGTTCGCTAAACGAGGCACGTTCGCATTACACGACGCTTGCCGAACATTACCAAAAGAACGGCCGCCGTTTAGAGGCTTTGGCGATGTTCAAACAGATCGCCCTGCTTGACCCGAACAACACCGACGTTTGTATGAATCTTGCTGATTCGTACCTGCGGGAAAATCAAAAAGACGAGGCCGTCGAGGCTTATGCTGAGGCCGGTGCAAGATTTGGCCGTCAGGGCCGCCACGAAGACGCGATCCGTGCTCTGATGCGCGGCTACGACATCAAATCGACCGATCTGCGAATTCTTGAAGGGATCGTAACGGCTCAGACTGCGTTAGGTCGTGCCGGTAAGGCGGCGTCTTTGCTCGAAGAGATACTCGAAAACGAGCCCTATAATCGCGACGTGCTTTATTTGCTGATCGATTGCTGCATCGATTCGCAGAATGCGGCTGCGGCCGAAAAAGCGGTCATCAAACTCGTCGAGATCGAGCCGGCAAATTATCCCAAGTTCCTCGATCTGATCCGCATTTATCTAAACGTCAATGACCCCGAATCCGCAGCTCGCATCCTGACGATGTGCAGCGAATATCTGCTTGCAGGCGGCCAATCGGACGAGTGCGGAAAGTGGATCAACGAGATTCTCGAACGCGATCCAAATCAACTTTCGGGTCTTCGTATCCTCGTCCGTTACAACGCCTGGCTCAACGACGAGACGGGCATCAGGCTCGCTCTCGAGCGGCTCTATTCCGCCGCGTCAAAGGTCGAGTCCGTCGACGACGAGCGGTTCGCTCTTGCACAGCTTATCGTTATTCGCCCACACGAAACCCGTTACCGCGACCGCCTAAACGAGATCGTCGAAAAGTACGGACCGGGCGATCTGCCGGTCAACGAAGCGGTTCTGAAAGCAGAAAGCGATTCGCCGGAAACTGCCAGTGCCGATACTGCTCATCAAAACGGTCACTCAAAAAATTACGACCTCGAAACCCCAAGCGCGATCGAGCGAAACGGCAATGTGCTTGAGGCTCAGATCATCGAGAGCATGTCCGATGTCAGCGGCGGTTATGTACCGCCGGGTGAGGATACTGACGAGCCAAATCTGTCCCACTCGGACGAGCAAAAGATACAGAAAGAGATCGAGAGCATCACTTTCTACATTGAGAACGATTACAACGAGCTTGCCGAAAAGGCTCTCAACGACTTGGCGCGCGAATACGGCGACCGGCCCGCGTTTGCCGAACTGCGGCAAAAGATCGGCATGGAGCTCGAAGAAGAGCATCCACAGGTCGAGGCGATCGAGGTGGTCGAGTCGGTCGTGGTCAATACGCTTGGCATCGACGAGATGCGTTCCGAATTTGGCCTCGAAGAGCAGGGATCGGTTGATGCGGACGACGATTACGACACCCACTATCACACGGCTGTCGCGTATCAAGAGATGGGCTTGCTCGAACAGGCGATCGCCGAATTTCAAGACGCCGTCCATCTCACCACGCCCAATGATGGCACGCGTAGATCGTTTCAGTGTTCAAATCTGCTCGGCCATTGTTTCCTGCAAAACGGGATGGCAAACCACGCGATCACGTGGTTTATCCGTGCCCTCGAGACGCCCGATATTTCCGACGAAGAGCATCACGGCCTATGGTACGAACTCGCCCTCGCCTATCAGGCCAACGGCGACGAAGACACCGCCGCACGATATTTCGAACAGATCTACGCTGAAAATGTCGATTTCCGCGATGTCGGCGAACGCGTCAAAAACCTCGTCGGCCAGCACTAGCGTTTGTCGGCTAAAAACTAAAAGCGTTATACTTTGACGGTATGGTTGAAAAACTGACCGTCATTTTCTTTGTGATCTTGTGCGTCCTGCTCGGCGCGTATTTGATATTTTCGCCATGGGACATGCTGTTCGGGCCGTGGGGTGAGAATTATCTGCTAGTTTTCCTGACGGACAAAGCCGGGGCTCCTGTCATCCAAAAAGCGGTGGCGTCAACGTGGTTTCGAGGAGCGGTGACCGGCCTCGGGGTGATGAATCTGCTAATCGCTTTTTGGGAGGTCATGCATTTTGAGCAAGCCGTCAAGATGCTGCAAGGCAACCCGACGCAAGGCGAAAAGTGAGCCTCGATCTTAACTCACCCATTATTTATCTCATTACAAAAGGCGAAGCAACGCCCGTGAACTTTGACGACGCGAGTCGTCAGATACTCGATATCGTCCGTGTTGCTGTCGAGGAAAAAATACCGCTTGTCCAGATCCGCGAAAAGCACTTGACCGCAAAACTGTTGTTCGAACTCACAGCCAAAGTAGTTGAGATAACCAAAGGCTCAGCTACACGCGTGCTGGTCAACGACCGTGCCGACATTGCCATCGCCTCCGGAGCGGACGGCGTGCATCTGACATCGAAATCACTGTCGGCGGAGGTGATCCGAAAGAAATTTGGCAGCGGATTTATTATCGGCGTTTCGAACCATAATGCAGTCGAAGCGGATGCGGCCTTTGCGGGCGGAGCCGATTTTATTGTTTTCGGCCCTGTGTTCACAACGCCTGGGAAAGGTTCGGCTAGCGGACTTGCCGAACTGAGCAATGTTTGTGACAAACTAAAACCGTTCCCTGTGATCGCTCTTGGCGGCGTTGATAAGGGAAATTATCGTTCCGTCATTTACGCCGGGGCGAAAGGATTTGCGGCGATCAGATATCTGAATGATGCTGACAAGCTGCGGGCGATCGCTACGGAACTGCGAAATGAAAAATAGCTCATCAAAACAACCGATCTGTCTGACGATCGCAGGACTCGACCCGTCCGGCGGGGCGGGCATTGTCGCGGATATCAAGACATTTTCGAGATTTGGATGTTTCGCGGCGGCGGCGATCTCGTCGGTGACTTTTCAAAACACGGTGGGCGTTTTTGGTGCAGAGCATCAGACCGCGGATTCGGTCAGGAAACAGGTTGAGGCTGTGCTTGATGATTACGATGTCGCGGCCGTTAAGACCGGGATGCTGCCGACCCGCGAGATCATCGAGACGGTCGCAGAAATTATCGCGGAGCGAAAGTTAACAAATGTCGTTGTAGATCCGGTCGTACGTTCGACGTCGGGCTATGACTTGATCGATGATGCGGCTCTAACGGCGTTGATAGAAAGACTATTTCCGTTTGCGACGGTGGTAACTCCAAACCTACAAGAGGCTGAACGGATCGCCCGGTGCTCTATCCAAAGCCCCGAAAGCATCGGTCATGCCGCAATGTTGATCCGTGAACGCGGTGCTGCGGCGGTTCTCATGAAGGGCGGACATACATTTGAGAACGGGAGTGGAGGAGTAGAGGAGAAAGGGAGTAAGGATACACCGCGAACCGCGAAAGACTTCCTATATATTGGAGAAAAACTGACGATTTTTGAGGCGGAGTTTATCGAGACGACGGCGACCCATGGTACGGGTTGCACTTTGGCGGCGGCGATCGCCGCGAATCTGGCTTTGGGTAGGGATTTGAGCGAAGCCGTTTCGATCGCAAAGGCTTTCGTCTACGAAGCGATCCGCACGGCACCGATGATCGGCCACGGAAATTCACCGATAAATATCTAATTATTTTGCGGGTGTAAAGATCGACGGGCTGACATACGTCACGCCAAATGTGATGCCGGTACGAGGGCTAAATTTTGTAAGGCCAAATGCCGCTGCCGTGTCGAACCGCAACCCCGAGGCCTTGATCTGGGCTCCGATACGAAATTGTCCCATGCTTTCGGTTCCGAGCGGTGCGCTGCCTTTGCGGGTATTTACCCGGCCGTTGACCTCGCTGACGATATTGATGCTATCGGTGGCACGGTAAATACCGGCTAATCCGTATGTGAATAGGTCGTTTTGCGTAAAGTTTGCGAGCGGTGCCGTCATCATCAGCAGGCCGATATTGCCCATCAATTTGAATTTAGGCGTTTTATTTCTGAGGCTGCCAAACGTCTTTTGCATCAATATCTTAGAAAAGATATTTATCTGATTTGTCCCGATGCCCCTCGATTGGTCTGTATTTGGCATTACGTAGCCAAATTTTAGACCGAGAGCAGGCAGCCGCTTGGTTTCGTTACGAACCTTGACCTTTGCAGAGATCGTGAAATCGTCGATGTCGTTGGTCGAATTTCCGTTGATGTTTAGCGGGATCGCCGAAACCCCGGCCGAATTAATGGCAAGAAAATTTTGCAGCGTGCCCTCGATCTGCAGCTCAACATTTGATGCAAAGCCGGTCTTGAGACGGATATCGCCGACGCGGGTCAGATCACCGGTCAGGCCTGAGAGCGGAAATTTTGCGTTTTGAAAAAAATCGACGCCCGCCGAAATCTCTACCGAACCGGCAGGAGTGATATCCACATCGTCCGTAAGCAGCGGCCGCTGCTGCCCGAGCGAGGCATAGGCCGCCGCGAGCACAATGATGAGAGTTGGTATTAGCCGGTTCATAAACCCAATTTTGGCACTAAAGACAGATTTTGTAAATCAAATACCGTGGTTATCCGATTTGCGCATTACTGGCTAAACTTGCCAAAATGTTTTTGGCTGTCGGACACGAGTTTTAATGATCGCGAGAAAATTTGTCATCAGCGGTGAGGTGCAGGGCGTCGGATTTCGCTATTTTGCCCAACGCTCCGCCGCACGCCATCAGGTTCGCGGTTATGTGACCAACTTGGCAGACGGCCGTGTCGAGGTGCTCGCCGAGGGCGTTGAAAAGGCCGTTAATAATTTCAGGCTAGACATTGCCGCCGGGCCGACCCATTCGCGGGTCAGCAATATCGAGGAATTTGTAGTAGAGCCAAGCGGGTTATTTCCGCAATTTAGGATCGAGAGATAAAAATGGAACACCTAAGAAACCTTATTCGCGAAGTGCCGGATTTTCCAAAACCGGGCATTAATTTTTACGACATCACGACGCTGTTGATCGACCCGAGGGGTTTGAAAAATACGATCGACGCACTCGTCGGCGAGATCCCGCCCGGACATATCGACACGGTTATCGGCGTCGAGTCGCGAGGCTTTATCTTTGCGACACCGCTCGCGTATCAGATCGGTGCCGGGTTTATCCCGGTTCGTAAACCAAAAAAATTGCCGTCAGAGACGGTCTCGGTCTCGTACGAACTCGAATACGGGACCGACACGCTCGAAATGCACAAAGACGCCGTCGGTGACGGCCATCGTGTCCTGATCGTTGACGATCTGCTGGCGACCGGCGGTACCGCACGTGCGGTCATTGACCTAGTCGAAAGCGTTGGCGGAACCGTCGCCGGATTGCTATTCGTCGTCGAACTCGATTTCCTCGGCGGCCGCAGCAAGTTTGACGGATATGACGTCAGGTCGCTAGTTCATTACGATTCTTAATAATGGAAAACGGAAAATTGAAAATGGAAAATGTCTGATACGTGGGTTTTCATTTTCCACTTTCCATTTTGCATTTATCTCGGTCCCGTAGCTCAGCTGTATAGAGCGTCCGCCTCCTAAGTGGAAGGTCGGTGGTTAGAATCCACCCGGGATCACCATTTCTTTTCCCTCGTCAATATGAGAATTTTCGGCATTTTTGCCGCAATATTTTTAGTTTGCATAGCCGTCAACGGCCAGGCCGCCGAACGGTGGAACGAACTCATCCTCGATGAAGCGACACCTGAGCAGGCGATAGCTATTTACGGCCGGCCCCGCATCTACCGGGATTCGACTCTGCATGTGTACGATATCCAGCCGCTGCTGTCGGCAGATACGGCTAAGCGAAATTTTGAGGTCGGCGAATGGGAAAATGCAAAGGGTCACAAGAGTATAATGCTGACCTTTTCGAGCGACGACAAATTGCGGATGATCTTTGCAACGCCTGATAATGAGGGAACCAAAACGCTTGAAAATTTGTGCGGCGGCAATTGGAAACCGGCGGGCCAGGATCTGGTGAAAGATTTTCGGGCAGAGATGTCTGCGAATCCCAAACCGGTGCCGACTGTTCCGATCACAAAAAAGTGGTATCAGGTCTATGCGTTGACCCCGCGAGCCTTTTGCGTGTCTGATATTCTCAACGAGATCCCCAACTCTGCTCTGCCGATCATTCCCGTATATCCCGGCAGAGTCGGGATCATCACGATGGTCTCGCGAGCGGTGGAATCAAAAGTTAAACCCAAAGCCCCGGCAAAAAATCACCCCGCAAACCTTAAATAGCATCTCTACATCAACGTTTTTGTGGAACGGCGTAGCGAATAGACCTTTCTATTAAGTGAACGGAAGTAAAGCGTGTAAGAGCACAGTGGCATACATTTATCCACGGTGAAGACCGCCGAAGGTCTGTTCATGATCTCCAATCGACTAGAACCGCATTGTTGCGAGCAATGCGGTTTTTTCTTTGCCCGCGAAACACACGAAAGGCACGAAATTAGAATATTTGGATTCGTGTTTAGTGTTTTTCGTGGGCGATTTTCTGGTGTGGTAGATTACCTATGTATGCAAAAAGTCCTAACAGCCGAGCAAATGCGTACCGTCGATCGTCTAACGACCGAGCGGTACGGCATTCCATCGATCCTGCTGATGGAAAACGCCGCCCATGCCGTTGCTCGCGTCATTACCGACAAACTCGGCGGCTCGGTCAAGGGAAAGTCAATTTTGATCTTGTGTGGGCCCGGCAACAACGGTGGTGACGGCGCGGCTCTAGCGAGGATGCTTTCAGACGCGGGAGCAGTAGTTACAGTTGAGATCTTCGGGAAAGTCATTGAGACAGATGGAGACGCCCGGGTAAATTTCGAAAAGCTAGAAGAAAAGACAAAGTTATCCTTTGAACCCAGGCTTAAGCTGTCCGAGGTTCAACCTGAAACAAAAAACGATGGCGTAAGTGGCTGGATGGACAACTCTGACTATGACGTAGTTGACATGATTGTCGATGCTTTATTCGGGACGGGGTTGAATCGCAAACTGAACGGCTTTTTCGACGAGCAGATTGGCATTTTGAATGACTGGAAGAAACTATATGGAAAGCCCCTATTTGTATCCATAGATCTGCCATCTGGGTTGAACGCCGACATACCGGCTTTCGAAGGCAAATCTATTCATGCTGACGTAACGGTGACATTCACCTCACCAAAGCCCGCTAACGTTCTTCCTCCGGCATCGCGTTCGAACGGCCAACTTATTGTCGCCGACATTGGCTCCCCGCAAGAACTTATTGATGAGCAATCGTCGCAGCTTTATTTGACTGAGATAGTGGATGCTGAAATTTGGCTCAAAATGACCGAATTTTCGAGTGGCGACTACAAAAATAAACGCGGGCATACGCTAGTGATCGCGGGCTCGGAGAATTATTCCGGGGCTGTGGTTTTGTGTGGTAATGCGGCGATGCGATCCGGTGTTGGATTAGTGACGGTCGCAACTCCACTGTCGTCGAAAGATTCGGTTGCGTCGAGGATTTTGCCCGAGGTCATGGTTCGCGGGGTTGCGGAGACCAAAAGCGGTTCGATCTCAGTAGCGGCTTTTGATGAACTTGCGGATCTGCTAGGGAAAGCAGACTCGGTAGCTATTGGCTGCGGGATATCACAGGACGCAAGTACGAAGAAATTTGTTGAAAAGGTCATCGAGCATCGGCGGCAGCCGGTGATTGTCGATGCCGATGCGTTAAATTTGCTTTCGCCGTTTACAGTCTCGCTATTGGAAAAGCCGCCTAAAGGCGGGACTCCAAACCTGATCCTCACACCGCACGAAGGCGAGTTTATGCGGCTCCTCGGGACGGACCACAAAAATGCGTTAAAAGATCGCGTTACTGCTGTTCGAAATTTTGCGGTAACGAATAATGTCATCCTCGTTCTCAAAGGCGAGCGGGTTTTGATCGGTTCGCCGGATGGCCGGGTGGTTGTTAATCCGACGGGGAACTCGGGGCTTGGGAAAGCGGGTAATGGCGACACGCTGGCGGGCATTTTGGCCGGATTTGTTGCTCAGGCGGTGCAGTTTGAGATCGATGTTTTTGAGACGGTCGTGGCGGCGGTTTATGTTGCCGGAATGGCGGGGGACATTGCTGAAAGGAAATACGGAAAACGTGCAATGACGGCGTCGGATGTGCGGGAATGTCTGACCGAGACTTTTGCTAATTTGGCAGGGAATTAGGACAGGATGTACAGGATATGTGGGATATGCAGGATAGGTTTAGAGAAAATATCCTGTAAATCCTGTTAGTGTTTTGATGAGCGAAAAAGAAGTAATTTGTAATTCGCCGGATGATACCTTTGCCATCGGCGAGCGTCTCGGAGCATCGTTGACTGGTGGCGATGTCATCCTGTTGTACGGCGGGCTTGGTGCGGGAAAGACATTGCTAACCAAAGGCATCTTGAATGTACTTGAGTTTGATATTGACGAGGTGACGAGTCCGAGTTTTACGCTGGTAAATTTATATAAGACAGCGACGTTTGATGTCTATCACATCGATCTTTGGCGATTGGATAGCGGTATGGATGTAGCCTCGGCGGTCGGGCTGGAAGAGATACTCGAAAACGAAAATGCAGTGACGATCATTGAGTGGGCGGATAGGTTGGGCGAGATATCGTTTACAAATAATACGATCAAGGTCACGATCGTTGGCGACGGAGATGAGCCGAGGCGGATCAGCGTACAATAGATAAATGCGTAACATTTACGTCAAAAAGATTTAACATCGAAATTCTTTCTTATGGCGGCGGCTTCTTTTATAATCGAGCCCGCCATATATGACTCTAACGGATACGAAAAGCGCAAGGTCAAATAAAAAGGTCGAGACTGTCGTGCAAGCTGCCGCCGAGGTGGACAGCAGGACGCTCTTTAATCGTGAGTTGAGCTGGCTCGAATTTAACAGCCGCGTACTCGACGAGGCGACGGATGAGAGCCTGCCCGTGCTCGAACGTCTCAAGTTTCTCTCGATCTTTTCGACAAACCTGGACGAGTTTTTCATGATCCGCGTCTCGGGCCTAAAGGAGCAGATCGCTGAGGGCATCGGCGAGACATCGCCCGACGGGTTGACTGCGTCAGAACAGCTTGCCGAGGTGTATAAACGCCTGCGTCCGATGCTGAAACGGCAGGTGTCGTTTTTGACTGAGAATGTTTTTCCTGCATTAAAAAAAGCCGGGATATCGATCGAACCATATGCGGGTTTGAACGTTAAGGACAAGCGTCTGCTCGATAAATATTTCCGCAATAATCTGTTTCCGATCCTCACGCCGCAGTCCGTAGATTCGTCGCATCCGTTCCCATATATCTCGAATTTGAGTATCAATCTTGGGCTGTATATCGAGCCGGATCGTACTTTTACACAGGCAAATCTCAAGCACCTATTTAAACAAAAACGTTTTATACGGATCAAATTGCCCGCGACCGTTCCGCGTCTTATACCGATCAACGAAAAGACAGGCCGTTACGCTCTGCTCGAAGAGGTCGTCGCGGCAAACGTCGCCGAGCTTTTTCCGCATATGAAGACAAGCGAGGCGTTTCTGTTTCGCGTGACTCGCGATGCGGACATCGAGCTGCGCGAAGACGAGGCCGGCGATCTGATGCGAACGCTCGAACGCGAATTGCAGCGTCGCCGCGACCGGTTTGCCGTGCGGTTAGAGGTTGCCGCGGCAATGCCTGAAAAGATGGTCAAGCTGCTGACGGCAGGCACCGGGCTCGCCCCGGAGGAGATCGAGCGGGTTGCAGGGTTTGTCGATATTCCCGATCTGATGCAATTGTATGGTTTGGACCGGCCGGAGTTAAAAGAGAAGCAGATCACGGCCGTTGTGCCCGCTCCGCTGCACAAAAAAGAAAATATTTTTGATGTGATCAAAAAGCAGGACGTGTTACTGCACCATCCTTACACGACGTTTGGCACCGTGTCGGATTTTATCGCCGAGGCGGCTGAGGACCCGAGTGTACAGGCGATCAAGATCTGTTTGTATCGCACGGGGAAAGATTCGCCGATCGTTAATTCGCTTATGCGGGCGAGCCGTCTAGGCAAACAGGTGACGGCGCTCGTTGAGCTAAAAGCACGTTTTGACGAAGAAAATAATATCGAATGGGCACGGCGGCTCGAGAACGAAGGCGTCCACGTCGTCTATGGCATCAGTACGCTAAAGACACACTCGAAAGTTTTGCTTGTAGTAAGACGCGAGAAAGACAAACTTGTTCGCTACGTCCATCTCGCGACCGGAAATTACAACCCAATCACGGCTAAGATCTACACAGATCTCGGCCTGCTAACCGCCGACGAAGAGATCGGCGAAGACGCGAGCAGCCTGTTCAACTTTTTGACGGGATATTCGCAACAGGATAAATACAAACGGCTGATCGTCGCTCCGCTAAATCTTCGCGAACGCCTGATCGCCCTCATTCGACGCGAAAAGAAGAACAAGCTCGCCGGTAAGGCAGCCCGGATCATCATCAAGGCCAACAGCATCACGGACGTAGAGCTTATAAATGAGCTTTACGCCGCGTCGCAGAGTGGCGTCGAGATCGATATGATCGTTCGCGGGATATGTGCATTGCGGCCCGGCGTTAAGGGTATGTCTGAGAATATTCGTGTTCGCTCGATCATCGGACGGTTCCTCGAACACAGCCGTATTCTGTATTTTGCAAACGGCGGCGGCGATGCTGAGGAAGTTTACATCGGCAGCGCCGATCTCATGCACCGCAGTTTTGACAGCCGCGTCGAAGTCGTGACGCCGATCCTCGATCCCGAGATTAAAAGTTATCTAAAAGACCAAATGCTTGCGGTTTATCTAAAAGACGAGGTCAATGCCCGGATCTTGAATCCTGACGGCAGTTACAAAAAACTCGCGGATAGAAAGGGCGGTGGGTTTGATTCGCAGATGTCTTTTGTCGGAAAGGCAGATCTTTGCTAGACGGCTTTTGATTTATCAAATCTCGACTCAAAAACACCATTTACATCTTTACCGTATTTCAAGGTAAGACGTGGATAGCCGCGTGATTCACTTGTCAGTTTATCGGCTCCGAGCTGTTTTTCAACGGTTAAAATATCCTCCACCGTTCCTTCGATCTCCATGTAATATCCAAACGGCAGCTCGTCGAGCACGACCTCGACATTGCCAAAATGCCAAGCTTTGCGATGTTTTTCGTAGATAACGGAGAGCTTGTAGCCCAGTTTTTCGATGATGCTCTCGGTCGCATTCACATCCGAAACGTCGGTCTCAAATTCGATCTGATGTTTGAAATCGTTTGCGGTCGGGACCTTCTCTTTGTACGTCAGGGTCGTGCGGGTATCGGTTTTACGCAGGCGGAGCACCGCTGCTTTTCCGTCAAGCAAACCACCGCGGTGCAGATAGTTCTCTTCAAATGTTTCGTAGGCGAACACCGCACCGAGTTTGCCAAGCTTTGCGCTGAGATCAACCAGCAGTTTTTTATCAATTAGATACTTTTTTTCAATTTCGATAGCCATTTACTGGTTATTCATCCCGCTTAGTTGAGCTTTAAACTTAATTCTAAAGGATAAGGTCGGGTAGGACAAATTGGACGGTTCCGGCGGCTGGGGCTTGACTTAAACGCCCCATTATTGAATACTTGAAAAAAAGGTCAGGATTTGTTGCCGGCCTAATTATTAGGAGTAAAAACGAACTTATGCCATATCCAGAAACAATGATCTACGGAATGCGGGCCGAGCTTGCAAACCTTGGAATTGAAGAAGCAAAGACGACTGAGGCTGTTGACGAAGCGGTAAAAAACACCGACGGCACGCTGATGGTCGTTGTAAATTCGGTATGCGGCTGTGCTGCAGGCGGTGTCCGCCCGGGCATTGCGATGGCGCTCGCAAATTCGCCAAACGTGCCTGACCGTTCGATAACCGTTTTTGCGGGGGCAGACATCGATGCGACGGAAACAGCTCGCGAATACTTTACCGGCCACATGCCTTCGTCGCCGTCGATCGGATTTTTGAAGAACGGCGAGCTCGTTCAGCTTTTTGAGCGCCGCGATCTCGAAGGCCGTCCGCCGCAGATGATCGCACAGGCACTTGTCGAAGCTTTCAACACGCATTGCACAAAGACCGAAGCCGCGAATAACTAACGCGATAACAATTACGTTTTCCAAAACCGCTCCAACCGGGGCGGTTTTTATTTTGTTGCGTACGGCGTGCGGTAACCGATAGAATAGACGTAGCAGATGTCCATCAACCAACGACAACACATCCGGTTTTCGCTCGATATCCCTGCGATCATCTATTCGAAATTCGGCGAAAAACAACTGACGCGGCTGCAGCAGATCAGTATCGGCGGCTGTTTTACCGATTGGGATGACAGTGTGCTGATCGGTGATGAGTTTAGGATGGAGATCGAGCTGCCGAACAAAAATTATCTACCGCTTCACTGCAAAGCTCTTTACCGTTTCGAACACACCGGCATCGGCGTCAAATTTACCGAGATCACCAAATTCGAACAGTCTCTGATCTCAAAGATTATCGCCAACAAACTCGAAAACGAAGGCGTGCCGCTCCAGATCGATCCGTTCACATTACCGCCCACATTCGTCGGCGACGACCCAAGCCCGCGCATCACCGACATTCGCCAAAAACGCGACGCCGTTCTCCAACACATCATGTCCGGCGGCGACGCCTACTGAGCCGGTTTTGGCGGCTGCGGCGGCCGAATGCCCGTGTACTGGGCGGAAGCGATCTTCCAAACACCTTTTTCTTTTACACACACCAGCATCACACGCATCCCGCGCGGCGGCATCGTTTTGCCTTCGGCAGTGATCGTGTAATCGAGCCGCAATATCACGACCGCGCTTTTATCCCGCACACGGATCGACCATTCCGAAGCATCACTTTTCGTCGAGACTTTGGCCGGATCGGGCTTAAGCTCCGGCTTATAAAACCCGAGAACCTTGGCCCTCGGATCGAACTCCCCGACCGGCGAGATCTCAATATAATCAGCCGTAAAAACCGCATCAAGCGCCGCCGCATCGTAATTCATCTGTGCCGCAACCATCTTGTTAACAAGCTTGGTCAACTCAGCCTCGTCCTTTGTCTGGGCAAAGGCGTGTGAGACGAATAAAAGAATTATGAATGCGAAGAATATACTTTTTAGTTTCATTTGATGTGTCCTTCTATCGGCGCATCGGATGCGAGACGCCCACGTCGGTTTAGTTTTCTACATGCAAGTACGATAAGTTGTGACCAAATGATCCATTGGCAAACAAACAAGATAATGTAAACAGGAATAACTAGCGGAGCCAAAACATTGCCAATACTCCACATTAAAAATTGGCCGATATAAGGCATTAAAAGTTGATAAATAAGTGTAAGGGGCGAACCGAGAAGGAAAATGGCTGTGCCTATAGTCCAGTAAATTATCGCGTCCACTGGCCAGCGTACTTCGAGGTAGGCTCGGATGCAAAAATATGTTGCAGTCCCGACGAAGGGAGCAGAAGCTAAAATGGCGATCAAAGCCGCCTTTCGACTGACGAGTATTTTCATCGTGTCCTAAAAAAGTTCATCCATCGCCTGTTCAAGATTCTTGACTCCCACGACACGAATCCCCAGGAGTTTTTCCAATCCTTTCTTATTCGATTCCGGCAAAATTAGCTTTTTGAAGCCGAGGGTTTGGGCTTCGCGGGCGCGGGCTTGGGCTTGGAGCACGCCGCGGATCTCGCCGGTTAGGCCGACTTCGCCGAAGACGGCGGTTTCGGGTGGGACTTGGAGGTTGCGAAAGCTGGATGCGATGGCCGCGAGGACGCCGAGGTCGGCGGCGGGTTCGTCGATCTCCATACCGCCGGCGACGTTTACGAAAACGTCGTCGCCTGCGAGTTGAAAGCCGAGCTGTTTTTCGAGAACTGCGATCAGTAAGCTTGCCCGGTTGTGGTCAAAACCCTGCGTCATGCGCCGTCCGCTGCCAAATTTTGTACCGCTCACAAGCGCCTGCACCTCAACGAGCATCGGACGTGTACCCTCCATACAGACGGTGACGACCGAGCCGGTCGCGTTCTCAGGCCGCTCTTGTAAAAACAGTTCCGACGGGTTGGCAACGGGCACGAGCCCGGCGTTGGTCATTTCGAACACACCGATCTCGTTTGCGGCTCCAAAACGGTTTTTGGTGGCGCGGATAATGCGGTGGTTGTGATGGCGGTCGCCTTCGAAATAGAGAACGGTGTCGACAATGTGCTCGAGCGTTTTTGGCCCGGCGATCGAGCCTTCTTTGGTGACGTGGCCGGTAAGGAAAACGGGCGTGCCGGTCTGTTTGGCAAACATCATGAACTGCGCCGCGACCTCGCGAACCTGCGATACGCTGCCGGGAGCGGATTCGATCTTTTCGCTAAACACCGTTTGGATCGAATCGACGATGACAAGATCGGGCTTCATCTTGGCGGTCTCGGCGAGGATCGATTGCAGATTTGTCTCAGGCAGTAGAAAAAGATTTTCGGCGGCAATGCCAAGGCGCTCGCCCCGCATTTTTATTTGACGTTCGGATTCCTCGCCCGAGACGTAAAGGACCTTGATGCCGTTTTGCCCAAGTTTATCAGCCATCTGGATAACAATGGTCGATTTGCCGATGCCGGGAGCACCGCCGATCAGCACAAGCGAACCCGCAACGATGCCGCCGCCGAGCACGCGGTCCATTTCATCGATACAAGTCGATGTGCGCGCGTCGTTCTGTGATTCGATAGTGTCGTAGGCGATGGGTGAGGTCGAAAATTGCGAGGAAAAGCTACCCGCGCCTTTTGTCTGCGCGGCGGCGCGAAAACGCTCTTCGACCAGAGTGTTCCACTCTTCGCAGTCGGGGCATTGGCCGAGCCATTTGCGCGACTGGCTGCCGCAGTTTTGGCAGACAAATATCGTTGCGGGTAGTTTTGCCATTTGAGAGAAAAGGATACAACAGATGCGTGCCGGATAGAAAATCACGGCACTTTTGTCTGAAATAGGTGTCCGAATCGGTCTTTGTTAAGGTAGCTAAAAATAAGGTATTTCACAGACGGATTTAACGTTGGGGCCGTCTTTCGTGCTAAAATTTCAATCGATGAAGGCTGATATTCTGATATTACGGGTAGCGTTTGTAGGATTGCTCATTTTGCTGGGCTATCTGCTCAATCCGTTTGAGCGCACGCAGCGTTTTGGCCTGGTGAATATTGGCGATGAAACGACGCGCAGGCTGTTATCAGCAGGGCTCGGAGCGGTCATTAGTTTTATTATTATCGGGTTTGAAATGCGTGTTCGCCGAGCGTCTTTAAAGACGCTGATCGGTGCTGCGGTCGGCTCGATACTCGGTATTGTCGGAGCATTTCTCATCGGCGTTCTTATTTCAATACAAAAAGAAGCCGCCGTTTCGGCCGAAATGCAGACATTTCTCACCATCTCGCTCGCCTTTTTTATGGGCTATATCGGCCTGATGGTCGGTGCGGCAAAAGGCGATTATCTCGACCTGTCGGCACTGGGCGGTATTTTTAGCGACAAGCACGTAAAGCAGGATTTTAAGATCCTCGATACGTCGGTAATTATCGACGGACGCATCGCCGACGTAGCCGAAACAGGCTTCCTGGGCGGCACACTCATCATCCCGCATTTTATTCTTGCCGAATTACAGCAGGTTGCTGATTCTGCCGATTCGTCAAAACGCCAACGCGGACGACGCGGGCTGGATATGCTCCAGCGGCTTCGCAACAACAGTAAGCTTGACGTTCAGATCGTCGAGACAGATTTCCCGGCGGTCAAAGAAGTTGATCTCAAGCTGATCGAGCTTGGCGCCCAGCTTGACGCTGTCATCGTTACCAACGATTTTAATTTAAACAAAGTTTCGCAGCTTCGCGGCGTCGAGGTGCTCAATATCAATGAGCTTGCCAATGCCGTCAAACCTGTCGTTCTCCCCGGCGAAGCGATGCGTGTATTTATCCTCAAAGAGGGCAAGGAATACAATCAGGGCGTCGCGTATCTGGATGACGGCACGATGGTCGTGGTCGATAACGCCCGCAAACTGATCGGCAAAACCGCTGACATAGCCGTCACCAGCGTGCTGCAGACGACCGCCGGCAAGATGATATTTGGCAGATTGTGGGAAGAGAGAGACGAGGCTCCGCCGCAGACAACGCCAACCGCTCAGGCTACTCAAACGACCGAAAGCTCGTTCAGCATTCACGATTCGCGTTCGCTTGGGTTTCGCAAAGCAACGCGTGAACTGCGTCAGACGACGATAATTGAAGAAGTAAGTGAATAGTGAATGGTAAATCGTAAATAGTAGATCCGCTCTCACGGCCTTTTGCTTTCCATTCACGATCCACCATTTTATATTCACTAACAAATGAATATCGCCATCATCGTAGCTGCCGGAACAGGATCACGATTTTCGCCCGCTCAGCCGAAACAGTTTACCCAAATCCTTGGCAAACCGTTATTAATACACACTGTAGAGTGTTTTGAGGCTTGTCCCGCAGTGGATGAGATCGTACTGGTGTTGTCGAACGACGGACGCGAACAATTTCAAATGTCAAATTTCGTATCTGAAATTTCAAAGGTCAGATCTATCGTCACCGGCGGAGCAACGCGTGCCGAGTCCGTGAAAAATGGCCTCGATGCGATCGATGCTGCGTTGGCGAATGTCGTTGCGGTGCACGACGGTGCGCGGCCATTGGTCACGGTTGATGAAATAACACGGACGATCGTGAAGGCCGATGAGATAGGGGCCGCATGTCTTGTTGCTGAGGTTACTGATACGATAAAAGAGATTCGTGAAGGCGTGATCGTTGGGACAGTTGACCGCAATAAATTGCGACGGGCGTTGACGCCGCAGGCTTTTCGTTACGATATTCTACAGAGAGCCTTTGCAAACGCTGACCTGGGCGACAATGTTACGGACGAATGTTATCTTGTCGAAAAATTAGGCGTCGAGATCGCGATGGTCGAGGGCAGCTCGCGAAATATTAAGATCACCCGTGCGGAAGATATTAGGATCGCGGAGATGTTTTTGTCAGAACCGCCTGCGTTAGCGGGCGGACAGTAATTTATGTTTAGAATCGGTTTTGGCACAGATATCCATCGTCTCGTCGAAGGGCGGCCGCTGATTCTTGGCGGGGTTCGCATCGAGTCGGACCTCGGGGCTGACGGACATTCGGACGCCGACGTGCTGATGCACGCTGCGGCGGATGCTGTGCTGGGATCATTGGCGCTTGGCGATCTGGGGAAGCATTTTCCGAATGATGAAGAGCGTTGGCGAAATGCTGAGAGTTCGCAGTTCGTGAAACACGCGGTCGGACTGATAAGAGAAAAAGGCTATTCGATTGCTAATATCGATGCGGTCATCGATCTCGAGTTTCCGAGACTGCGACCGCATATCGACTCGATGCGAGCGAATCTTGCTGCCGCACTTGAGATTGATATTGATCAGGTGAGCGTCAAGGCAAAGACCGGCGAAAAGGTCGATGCGGTCGGCGAGCGTCGCGCCGTTAGGGCACAGGCCGTTGTTTTGATAGTAAAAAATTAATTTATGCGTCCACAGGAAATAATCGCAAAAAAACGAGACGGCAAATCGCTCTCTGAAGTTGAGATAGGTATCTTTATCGACGGCGTTTGCGACGGAGCCTGGGCCGATTATCAGATAACGGCGCTTGTGATGGCGATGTTTATTAACGGGATGAATCGCCGTGAACAAACCGCGATCACGAGTGCGATGCTCAATTCGGGGACAATAATGGATCTTTCCGATATAGATGTTCCTAAGGCGGATAAGCACTCGACCGGCGGCGTTGGCGACAAGACTTCATTGATAATTGCACCGATAGCTGCCGCTTGCGGCGTGGCGGTTCCGATGGTGTCGGGACGTGGGCTCGGGCATACGGGCGGCACGCTTGATAAGCTTGAATCGATTCCCGGATACAACGTAAATCTCTCATTTGCAAAGCTTAAGACCGTGATGAAAGCGTGCGGTTTTGGCATGATCGGGCAGACGAAACAGATCGCACCGGCCGACAAAAAGCTCTACGCTTTGCGTGACGCGACCGCGACCGTGCCGTACATACCGCTGATCGTAGCGTCGATAATGTCCAAAAAACTCGCCGAAGGATTGGATGCTCTTGTGCTCGATGTTAAGACCGGCTCGGGAGCTTTTATCCAGAAATTTAGCGAATCAAAAAAGCTGGCCGCTGAATTGTGTGCTACCGGAAAGGCGTTTGGCGTCAACACTCAGGCATTGATCACCGACATGAGCCAACCGCTGGGGAAATATGTCGGCAATGCTCATGAAGTGTATGAATGCTTGCTGATATTGCGTGGCGAGGGCGATGCTGTGATGCAGGAAACGCTTGACCTTTCGATAGATCTGACGGCGAACATGCTCGTGCAGTGCAAGATTGATAAGACAATTGAGAGCGGAAAATTGAGAATTGAGAATGTGCTCAGATCGGGAAAGGCACTCGAAAGATTTCGACACAATATTGAGTTGCAGGGAGGCGATCCTAAGGTTTGTGATAAGCCTGAAAAGCTGCTGACAAAATCTCTGAAAGAAGTCGCGATCACAGCCGATTCAAGCGGTTATCTAACTGAGGTTGATACATTTGCGGTCGGGCGTGCTGTTTGCGACATCGGCGGCGGGCGGGTCAAGGCTGAGGACGGCGTTGACCACGCGGTCGGTTATTTGTGCGCCAAAAAGATCGGTGACCGCGTACGAAAAGGCGACACGCTTGGTGTTGTTTATTGCCGGCGACAAAGTCAGGCCGATCTGATTAGCGAAAAATTGCGAAATGCGTATAAAATAGGCAAGGAAATCCCCAAGACAACCAAATTGATAAAGGCGACGGTCTAAACGGTTATGAAACTCAGAGCTATTTTGTCGAGCATTATTATTGTCGCGGCGGCTATGTTTGCCACTTCGTGTGCAAAACAGGCCGAAGCCAGACGCGAGGGCTGTAAGATCAAGGTCGGTATCGTTTTTGACATCGGCGGCAAGAACGACCGCTCGTTTAATGCCGCGGCTTGGGAAGGTGTCAAACGCGCCCAGCAGGACCTAGACATCTGTCTTTATGACGTCGAACCCGGCAACCCGACGTCGATCGAACCGGCGATGCGGGCTTTTGCCGAAAAGAATTTTGACCTGATATTTGGCGTTGGCTTTGCCCAGGGGCCGATCATGCAAAAGGTCGCAAACGATTATCCCGACATTAAATTTGCCATCGTTGACGGCGTTATTTTTGAGGCTGATGGGAAAACGCCAAAGGCAAATGTCGCGTCGCTCGTATTTCGCGAGCATGAGGGATCGTATCTTGTCGGCGTGATCGCCGCGTCAAAATCAAAGACCGGCGTGCTCGGCTTTCTTGGCGGCATGGATATTCCACTGATCCATCGATTTGAGAAGGGTTATGAAGAAGGTGCCAAATCCGTCAATCCCAACATCAAGGTTATCGACAACTACGTCGGCGTGACCGACGGTGCGTGGAACAACCCCGGCAAGGGTAAAGAACTGTCGCTCGCACAAATTGAAAAAGGTGCGGATGTGATCTTTACGGCGGCGGGTAACTCGGGACTCGGTGCTTTTGACGCGGTCGAGCAGTACGGCCGCGATAGCAATGGTCAGGCCAACAAATTTGTCATTGGTGTCGATTCAAATCAAAACGGCGTTAAGCCAGGATTTGTGCTTACATCGATGGTCAAACGTGTCGATAATGCCTGTTATAACGTCATCGTAGAGGTCCTCGGCGGTAAATTCGAAGGCGGCTTTCATGTCTTTGGCCTCGACAAAGACGGCGTCGCATACGCTATGGACGACAACAACAAAGCTCTGATTCCTGCGGATGTGATCGCAAAAGCCGAGGAGGCGAGAAGGAAGATCGTGGCCGGGGAGATCAAGGTGACCGACGCAATGGCTAAATAATGAACCGTTCTGCTTTTAAGATCATCCCGCCATTCATTGCTCTACCGTTTGCATGGTATCTGCAGGGACTGGAGTTTATGTTATTCATGGCTCCCGTAGTTATTTGCGGAACAATTTTTGGGATAACATCGGAGCCGGGCATGTTCAAGAAATATTTTTGGGTAAATACCGTTACGGCAGCGCTGATGGTAGTTACGGCGGCCTGCGGGTTGGTTTGGGCGATAACTCGCGTTCATTAGATTTACAATGCTAGAACTAAGAAACATCACAAAAACATTCGGAAACGTAACTGCGAATAACGACGTTTCGTTGACGGTTCATAAGGGTACGATCCACGCCATTGTCGGTGAAAATGGTGCGGGTAAATCGACCATTATGCGTATCGCGTACGGCTTTTATAAGGCTGATAGCGGCGAGATAATGGTCGACGGCAACAAAGTCGATATCAAGGGTCCGCACGATGCGATCGCTCTTGGGATCGGCATGGTGCATCAGCATTTTATGCTTGTCGATACGATGACGGCGGCTGAGAATATTGTGCTAGGGGCCGAGACCGGCTCGGCGGTTAATCTTGATATTGACAAGGCGAATCGTGACCTGCTCGCGCTTTCAAACGAGCTTAGGTTGGGGGTCAAGCCGGACGAGTATATTGAAAATATGTCGGTCGGCCAGCAGCAGCGTGTAGAGCTGCTCAAGGCGCTTTATCGGGATGCGAAATTGCTGATCTTGGACGAACCGACAGCCGTTTTGTCTCCTCAGGAGGTAGTAGAATTTTTCTCGATCCTTCGCCGAATGAAAGAGCAGGGAAAGACCATCATCATTATCACGCATAAGCTCGACGAGGTGCTCGCTATCTCTGACGAGGTCACTGTGATGCGTGACGGCAAAGCCGTCGGCAACGTTAAAACGTCCGAGACGAGTGCCAAAGATCTAGCGAGAATGATCGTCGGGCGCGATGTGCTGTTGCGTGTCGAAAAGACAGACGCCACGCCGAAAGCAACCGTGCTTGAGGTCAAGGACCTAAAGGTCACGGGCAATCACGGCTCAACGGTCAACGGCGTTTCGTTTGTCGTCCGTGCGGGTGAGATCGTCGGCATTGCGGGTATCGAAGGCAACGGCCAGACAGAGCTGATCGAGGCTCTGGCGGGGCTGACCAAAGCCACCGCCGGCACGGTCGAATTTGACGGCAAAAACATTACTAACCAATCCGCCCGTCAGCTAAAAGAGCTCGGGATCGCCCACATTCCAGAGGATCGCCACAAACGCGGTCTGCTGCTCGATTCGGATCTTGCCGAAAATTCGATCCTTGGCGTTCATTATCGCCCTCCGGTCGCTGCCGCAATGGGTTTAATGAATTCGGCGGTTATCGACAAACGCGTTGCCGAGATAATCGAAAAATTTGATGTTCGTCCGCCAAATGCAGAGCTTTCGGCCAAATCACTCTCCGGTGGGAATCAACAAAAGCTGATAATCGGGCGTGAATTTGACCTCGACCCAAAACTCCTGCTCGTTTCCCAGCCGACACGCGGCGTCGATATCGGTGCGATCGAATTCATCCACCGCAAACTCATCGGCTTGCGTGACGCGGGCTCCGCAGTGCTGCTCGTCTCTGCCGAATTAGAAGAAGTAACAGCACTTGCCGACCGTCTGCTCGTCATCCGCGAAGGCAAGATCGTCGGTGAGGTCGACCCCAAAACAACCTCGACTGAAGACATCGGCCTGATGATGACGGGCGGTTAATTGGTGGTTCCGAAAATATCTTTCATCGCGGCAATGGCGCGTTCGAGGTTTTCCATCGAGGTCGCATAGGAGAATCTGAGGAATCCGTCCGCTCCAAACCCCTTGCCGTCGGTGACAACGATGTGGGCTTCTTTCAAGAGCATGTCGGCTATGTCGGCTGAGCTTGCAAATTTCTCACCCAACATTTCCCGCACGTCTACAAACGCGTAAAACGCACCCTCGGGCATCGCGCATTTGAAACCGTCGATCTCGTTGAGGGCGGGGATGAGCCAGTCACGGCGGCGTTTGTATTCGGCGGTCATAGCGGTTACTGCGGCGAGGGTCGCGTCGGTGTCGCGGAGGGCTTTGGCACAGGCGTATTGGACGAACGATGTCGGATGCGTCGCCGAGTGGCTTTGCAGTTTGATCATCGCGGCGGTCCAATCGGGATTCGCGATCGTGTAACCGGCACGCCATCCGGTCATGGCATAGGTTTTCGAAAAGCTGCCGGCAACACAGACGAAATCTCTCAGCTCCGGCGGCAGGGACGCAAGCGAAAAAGGCTTTGCCGGTGGATAGGCAAAAAACAGATAGCATTCATCGGTGAGGACATACACGCCGCGTTTCGCACATGCCTCGACGATCCGCCGCATCTCGTAAGGCGGGATAACGCGCCCCGACGGGTTGCTCGGGCTATTTAGTATCAGAAGCTTGGTTTTCGGCGTGATAGCTGCGGCGACCTGATCGGCGGTGAGAACAAATTCCGTGTCCTCGGTTTCGATAAAAACGCTGTTCGCACTGCAAAATGTGACTATTTCGGGGAACGTGACCCAATAAGGTTTTGGGATCAAAACATCGTCGCCCGGATTTAAAATTGTGCAGGCCGCGTTAAAGAGAGCTTGTTTACCGCCGCACGATGCTGCAACCTCGTTCAGTTTTAGATCGGCGCCAAATTGTGACGCGTAAAACTCATTAATGGCGTTGCGAAAATCGGTTAGTCCCGCAGTCGCGGTGTATTTGGTCAAGCCTTTTTCGAGGCCTTCCCAAGCGTATTTTTTTATAAATTCGGGCGTGTCAAAATCCGGCTCGCCAACCGACAGGTCGATCACATCGACGCCACGGGCACGCAACTCTGCCGCCATCTGGGCGGCGATCAAGGTCGATGAACCGTGCATTGCGGCGACGTGATTGGAAACGGGGAAAGGATTGGCCATGGTGATGTTTATTCTCTTTCCAAAAATTCTACACGATTTCCGAAAGGGTCACGAAACTCGAACCGGCAATAATTAGGTATTGGGATGCCATCGATAACGGTACAACCAGCGGAAGTCAGTTTTTGCCGCCAGCCGCCGAGATCGGTGACCAGATAGGCGACATGGCCCTTGGTTTTCGCACGGTCGATATTGTCCTCTGTGCCAAAATGAAGCTGAAATCCGTCGAGGTCGAGCCAAAAACCGCCGCGTCCTGCCAATGAGTCGGGCTTAGGAATTTCTGAGAATCCGAGGACACCGCAATAGAATCCGCGAGCCATGTCCTCACCGCCAACGGGAATGCTGATCTGGACGTGATGGACAGCTTTGATCATTTACTTGCCAAGCTTCTGTCGCATGCGGGTTTCGACGAGTTCGGGGATCAACCCTTCTACACGGCCGCCTAGTTCGAAGACCTGTTTCATCAGCGTCGATGAAACGTATGAATACTCTTCGCCCGCCATTAGAAACACTGTTTCGATGCCGGGTTCGAGGCGTCGGTTCATTAGGGCCATGCGGAGCTCGTATTCGTAATCGCTGACTGCACGGATGCCCCGAACGATGGCATTCGCTCCTGATCGTTTGGCAAAATCTGCGGTCAAGCCTGAGAAGCTTTCGACCAGCATTTTGCAGCCATCCGTTGCGACGGCGGGCAACACTTCGCGGATCATTTCGCACCGTTCATTGACGGTGAACATCGGATGTTTATCGACGTTATTGAGAACCGCGACGATCATTTCGTCAAAAAGCGGGGCTGAGCGCTTGATAATATCGAGATGGCCGTTGGTTAGCGGGTCAAACGACCCTGGAAATATAGCTCGCCGCATATTGTGTATCTACAAAGTAATTACAATACGAATAACTTCACGCTCCTCGTTCTGGAATTTACGGAAAAGTGTTAATATTTAGCAATACAAAATCGGACCTACTCGCTACTAATTAATAATTACTAAATTATTAATTAGTAATTAAAGAGACGGCGTCCTTACATTAGCATAAAGCTGAAAATGAACAAAAACGGACAAGCCGCCGCATTTTACGATCTCGAGGGGACGCTAGTCAGCACCAATCTCGTCCACACGCTGGCGTTTTACGCCAAACGCCAGCAGGGCCTGTGGCAGACGGCCAAAAAGAGCGTCGGGACCCTCGCCAAGCTGCCGTTCTTTGGCGTCGCCGACCTGTATTCGCGTAATGTATTTAACGAGGTCTTTTTCAAAAGCTACTCGGGACTGTCGCAAGATCGCCTCCGTTATTTTTCAGACGAGCTTTTTGAAAAAGTCCTTAAACCCGCGATCTTTCCCGGTACGTTCGACCTTATTAATTCCGGCAAAAAGATCGGACAGCGGCAGGTTGTCCTGACCGGAGCACTCGATTTCACCATCGCAAAACTGATGGATCATCTTGGCATTGACGATTATGTTGCCAACCGGCTCGAATTTGTGAATGGCTATGCAACAGGCCGCGTCCTGCCTCCGGTAATGGCGTCGGCGACCAAAGCACAATGGATACGCGAATACGCCGAGCGAGAAAATATCAATTTGTCCGGATCATACGCATATTCCGACAGTATCTCGGACCTGCCGATGCTCTCGATCGTCGGGCATCCCGTTGCGGTCTGTCCGGATTTCAGATTGAAGCAAACGGCATTGCAGCACGATTGGGCAATTCTTGATCTTAAATAATTATGGCTCTTGAACTAAGACGAAAAACACACGAATCGATCGTTTACATCGACAAAGATTCCGCGCCGCGGATCATGCCGTTTGGTGAGGATTTTATTATTAATGACCTGCCGGTTGGGACGCGGGTTATTTATCCGAATCCGCCGATCAAGGGTTTGCCTAACCGCGAGGCCGCTATCCGTTATGCGGTTAATCATCCGATCGAGATGGAGCCGCTTTATGCTTTGCTTGAGCCGGGAATGCGGGTGACGATCGCGATGGACGACATTTCGCTGCCCCTGCCGCCGATGCAGACGCCTGATCTGCGGCAGACGATGCTTGAGGTTGTGCTGGATATGTGCGGTGCGAATGGCGTTGACGACGTACATCTGATCATCGCAAATTCGCTCCACCGCAAGATGACGGCTTGGGAAATGAAGCGGATGGTCGGCACGGACATCTATAACGAATATTACCCCGACCGCTATTACAACCACGACGCCGAGGACGATGACAATCTAGTAACGCTCGGCGTCACGCGGCACAACGAACCGCTGCGAGTCAACAAACGTGCGATCGAGAGCGACCTGCTGATTTATCTCAACATCAATCTCGTCCCGATGGACGGCGGCCACAAATCTGTCGCGGTCGGGCTGTGCGATTACGAAAGCTTACGTGCTCATCACGATCCACAGACGATTCGCGATTCGGATTCCTATATGGATCCGCCAAAATCGGTGTTGAATCACAAGGTCATCCGCCTCGGCAAACTCGTCGATGATGCCTGTAAGGTCTTTCATATCGAGACGGCGATCAACAACAAGATGTTTCCCGAGGGCTACGACATCTTGACGCGAAACGAGGACGAATTCAGTTTTGCAGACCGAATGAAATGGGAAGTGATGGCCAAAACCTTTTCAAAAATGCCGCGAGCCGCACGTCGAAAAATGCTTCATGCGATACCCGCTCAGTACGAGTTGATCGCGTGTTACGCAGGCAAGACCGAGCCGGTGCACGAGAAAATCCTCGAAAAGAATTATCAGCAGTACGAGATCCCGGTAAAAGGCCAGTGCGACATCCTGATCTCCGGCATCCCGGACATTTCGCCGTACAACGTCTACTCGGCCTTGAATCCGCTGCTCGTGCAGGTGATGGCGCTCGGGTATCACTTCAACATGTACCGGAATAAGCCTTTGCTAAGGAAAGGCGGTGTGATGATCATTACGCATCCGTGTTTTGACGA
>DEQS01000067.1:0-5407 GCA_002360555.1 Chloracidobacterium sp. UBA3360 | reverse complement strand
GCCACAAATCCGGCATACATCGAGATGTACCGCCGCGGCAACGCCTATCACGGAGCTCACCCGTTTTTCATGTGGTACTGGGGCGAAAATGGTCGTCAGCACATCGGCCACGTCATCGTCGCCGGTGCCGAAAACGCCCACGTTCCCGAAATGCTCGGCTGGGAACGCGCCGATAACCTGACCGAAGCCATCGCCATGGCCCGCAGCTACATGGGCCGCAACGCCGAGATCACCATGCTGCACCAGCCGATGATCGGGCTGTGTAATGTGACGGATTAGTAAGGAAATATTATGGAAAGCACAGAAATGACAACTGAAATGGAGGCACTGAAAAGCCGTTTGCGGGCAACCTGGATCGCGGGGGATTTTGGCGAGATCGCAAAATCGATCGAGACCGGTGCTGAGGAATTTGTCGCACGGCTTGATCTTGGGCCGGGGATGAAAGTGCTGGATGTCGCTTGCGGAACGGGTAATCTCGCGATGCCGGCTGCTCATGCCGGTGCCGATGTAACGGGCATCGACATCGCTCCGAACCTGATCGAACAGGCTCAGGCAAGGGCGGCTGACGAGCGGCTTGAGGTGCGATTTGACGTTGGCGACGCCGAGGCGTTGCCGTACGACGATGAGAGTTTTGATGTGGTGATGACGATGTTTGGAGCGATGTTTGCCCCGCGGCCTGATGTGACGGCGGCTGAGTTGATCCGCGTCTGCAAACCCGGCGGCGTGATCGCAATGGCAAATTGGACGCCGGATGCGTTTACCGGGCAGATGTTCAAGACAAACGCCAAACACGTACCGCCTCCGACGGGGATGCCCTCGCCGATCCTGTGGGGAACCGAAGACGCCGTTCGCGAGCGTCTGGCTGACGGCGTTACCGATCTGCAAATGACCAAACAAAAGATCAATTTCACATACCCATTCGGCCCGGTCGACGTGGTCGAGCATTTTGTCAAATATTTCGGCCCGACGCAAAAAGCGTTCGAGTCGCTCGACGCCGAAGGCCAAAACGCCCTCCGCCACGACCTTGAACAGCTTTGGGCAGACAACAACCGCGCGACCGACGGAACGACGCAGGTCGAGTCGGAGTATTTGGAAGTGAGAGCAGTAAAAGGGTGAGTTCTATGAAACTAAAACTATTTCTTGGCATCGCACTTTTGTTTGGGACAATGGCCTCGATCGCCGAAGGCCAAACTTCGCGTCCACCGATGCCTTTTGTGGATAAGGGAGCGTGTCCTTTCGAATGCTGCACCTATAGGGATTGGACGGTCGATAAGGCAACGACCGTTCGATCTGCGATGCGTGACGGTTCGTCGATCGCTTTTCGCCTGAAGAAAGGCGAGCGAGTTCGCGGTCTTACAGGTTCCGTCATCACTTCGCAAGCCGGCGAGGTTCGCGTGCTGAAACGTACAAAGATAGGCAGATTCACTGCTCGGCCGGGTGATACGCTCTATCTGCTGACCTATGTCGGCGAAGGCTTTCAACGCGTTTGGTACAAGGGCAAGATCACCGAAGAAGAAACCTACGATAAAACTATCTTTCGCCAAATCCGCGAACCAAAAGCAGTCTGGTGGGTAAAAGTTCGAAATTCCCGCGGCCAGATAGGCTGGAGCCGCGAGCCGGATAATTTTGGGAATAAGGATCAGTGCGGGAATTGATATCTCCGTTCCATTTTAATGAAACTATCACCAACAGAAATATTTAAGGGTAAGAAGATATTTTTTATCGGCGGGACGGGCTTTGTGGGTAAGGTCACGTTGTCGATGCTGCTGCATAATTTTCCGGATATCGGCAAGGTCTATGCGACGGTGAGGGCGCGAGATTCGGCGGAATCTAAGATACGGTTTTGGACATCGATCGTGACCTCGCCGACATTTGATCCGCTGCGTGAAAAATACGGTGACGGGTTTGATGATTTTATTAAGTCCAAGGTCGTGCCGGTCAACGGTGATGTTGGGAATGAGTATCTCGGCCTCGACGAAAAAGAGGCGAAAAAGATCATGCGGGACACGGACATCATCATAAATGGTGCCGGAAACGTAACATTTAACCCGCCGCTTGAGTCGGCTTTGCGGACGAATATAAATGGCTCGAACAACATCATCAAGCTCGCCCGGATGATGAAAAGGCCTCGTTTGGTGCATGTTTCGACTTGTTTTGTTGCGGGCAAACGATCGGGGCCGATCTGGGAAAATGAGCCGGTCGTTGGGTATTTTCCGCGAAAGGATGAGCTTGTCGGAACTGTTTTTGACGTAAATCGCGAGGTCGAGGATTGCGCACGTTTGTCAGAACAAGCTAGGCAAGAGGCCGACGACGCCGTACAGCATGCTAAGTTTCGCGAGCAGGCACGCAGCCGCTTTATCGAAGAGGGCCGTGACCCGGACGACGAGGCTGAGCTGAAATCCGCCATTTTCCGCGAACGCAAAATGTGGATCCGCGAACGCACGACCGAGCTTGGCACCGAGCGTGCCGAGTATTGGGGCTGGACAAATATCTACACCTACTCGAAATCTCTCGCCGAGCAGATCATCGCTTCTCAAGAGGATATTGTTAAGGTACTGCTCAGGCCGTCAATCGTTGAGTCATCTAATCAATATCCGTTCCCCGGTTGGAACGAAGGCTTTACAACTACCGCTCCGCTTATTCTCATTGCGCTGCGCGGCCAGCCGATCATTCCGGTCAACGAAAAGCTCATTCTCGATGTCATCCCTGTTGACATGGTGTCGGGTGCGATACTTGCGGCGACGATGAATGCGCTCGTCGATGATAAGCCGCCGCTAGTGTTTCAGGCTTCGTCGGGTGACTCGAATCCAAACGATATGAAACGCATCGTCGGGCTTGTCGGCTTGTACAAACGCCAGCATTTTGAGGATAAGGAAACGGGCAATCGGCTTACGAACAAGCTCGCCGGCATGATCGAAACGCAGACGGTCAAACAGCGAACCTACGAGCTGACCTCGGCCCCGATGCTCAATAAGATCGCAAAACGTGCCGATGATCTGATGGACCGTGCAACACCGCGTTGGGGCGGCGGGCGTATTGGCAATATTATTTCGGACCTCAAAAAATCGACCGAGGGTTTTAAGGAATCGACCCAGGCGACGATGGACGCGTTTGCGATGTTCAAACCGTTCATGATCGATAATGAGTATTTGTACCGCTCGGACAATGTTCGCGCGTTGTATTCGGCGATCAGGGAAAAAGAAAAAGATCTGTTGCCGTGGTATCCGGAGCGGCTCGATTGGTACGACTATTGGCTCAATGTCCATTTTCCGGGAATGCGAAAGTGGGTGTTGCCGACGCTCGAAGAGGAGCTTAAGGCGGTCGAGAAACGGTCTTACACTTACAAAGATCTCATCGATCTCTTTGACACGTCTGTCAAACGTTTCCCGACCCGCGTCGCGATGCGTATCGAACGCGACGGCCGCAAAGAGCAATACACTTACGAAGATGTCAACGAACTGACGCTGCGAGCCGCCGGTTTCCTCGCCAAAAAAGGCATTGCCGCAGGCAGCCGCGTCATCCTGTTTTCAAACAACATGCCCGAATGGGGGATGACGTATTTCGGCATCCTCAAAGCGGGTGCGACGGCGATACCGATCGATCCGGCAAGCACGGTCGATGAGATAGTCGCGTTTGCAAAGGCTGGCGAGGCGGCGGCGGTCGTTGTCAGCCCGAAACTTGCAGGTGAGAATCCTGACTTAGCTAAAGCGTTGAAAGATGCGGGATTAGAGGTTGCCGTTTGGACGTTTGATGAGGTGTTGGAGATCCAAACGGAGACTGAGGAGGCGAAACGCAATGCGTTGTTGCCGGCAAAGATACACTCGAACGCCATCGCGTCGCTCATCTTTACATCAGGCACGACCGGCACGCCAAAGGCGGTGATGTTGTCGCATAAAAATTTCGTCAACATGATCTCGATGCTCTCATCGGTGCTTGATATGGACATCACCGATGGAGTTTTGTCGGTGCTGCCGATGCATCATACATTCGAGTTTTCAGCCGGGTTTTTGACGCCGTTTTCTAACGGAACGCAGATCACCTATCTCAACGAACTGACCGCCGAGGATCTTGCACGGACAATTGAAAACAGCCATGTTACGGGTCTGGTCGGTGTTCCGGCTTTGTGGGAAATGCTGCATCGGCGTATCAAGACGAGATTGCGCGAACGCGGCGACTGGATCGCCGATCTGGCTGATAACGTCATCGAATTTAACGCGTGGATACGCGACAACACGCCGTTTAACCTCGGCCCGATCGTCTTTTTCCCGATCCATCAGGGTATGGGCGGTCAGATGCGATATCTGATCTCGGGCGGCTCGGCGTTAAGTGAAAAAGTACAAAAAGATCTGCACGGATTGGGCTTTACGGTGCTTGAGGGGTATGGGTTGACCGAAAGTTCGCCTGTTCTGACGGTGGCTCGTCCGGGTAATAAACTTTTACGCGGCAGTGTCGGCAAACCTCTGCCGGGTGTTGAGGTCAAGATCGACGCGCCGGATGAGAACGGCGTTGGCGAGGTGCTGGCTCGCGGGCAAAACGTGATGGTTGGTTATTACAATAACGACAAAGCGACCGACGCCGTGCTTACCGACCGCTGGCTCAAAACGGGCGATCTTGGACGACTGGACGAGGACGGAAATCTATTTATCGTCGGGCGTTCGAAAGATGTCATTATCGATTCGAACGGCAAGAATATTTACCCCGACGAGATCGAGGACCATTACAGCAAATCGGCTTATATCAAGGAGATGAGCGTTGTCGGGCTGCCGGCTGATGACGGCGGCGAAAAGATCGCGGCCCTCGTTGTGCCTGATTACGAACACGACATCGCTCTCACTAGAACTGAAGTAAACAAGCAGATCGAACAGCATTTTCGCGAGGTTTCGGCGGGGCTCGCGTTTTTCAAACGCGTCAAGGTTTTGCACATCACGCCTTTCGAGTTGCCGCGAACAGCGACCCGAAAGGTTAAACGACCCGAGGTCGTCGAGATGCTCCAAACGCTCGAGGAACGCTCCAAATCAAAGACCAAAACGGTCGTCGATGCCAAGGGCGATGATAACGCCGTCTGGATCCGCAAGGTCGTAGCGTCGGTCTCGAACCGTCCGCTGTCGGACGTCGTGATGGAGGATAAACTCGCCGATCTGGGATTTGATTCGCTGATGTTCGTCGAGCTGCAGGCGGCGGTCGAGGATGCGGGTGGGCGCGTGTTGTCGCCGGATACGCTGAACGAGATACAGTCCGTCCGCGAGCTTTTGACCGCGATCCAGAGGATAGATAAATCCAAAAAGCTCGCCGACGAGCCGCGGGTCGAGGAAAAGAAACACGATGAAGACATCTTTATCCCGTCGATCGTCCGACGTATTGGCAACGCTGCAGTCGATCTCGCGACCGACACGCTTTATGACAACGT
>DEQS01000008.1 GCA_002360555.1 Chloracidobacterium sp. UBA3360 | reverse complement strand
ATAAACCCGCCGTGCTTACGCAGGTTATCCGCCACCTCATCCGTATTAAAGATGATGGTGATGTAAAAGAACGTGAAAATAACGATCAGCGACAGGAATACGAGCTCGTAATAAGGATCGCCGCCGTGAAACTGCTGGAAAAATGTAAATACTTTAGACCACGCCGAATCAGGATTTGCCGGATCCGCCGGGAATGCCGAAAACAGCGTCTGCGGCATCGCGAGCACCGACGAAGCAAAGATCACGGGTATAACGCCGCCCATGTTGATCTTTAGCGGCAGAGCAGTCTCTTGTCCGCGAAATGTCTGATTACCCACCTTGCGGCTGGCATAGCTGATGGCAATATTTCGCCTCGCAGATTCGACATATACGATCAAAGCGATCAGTGCGATGAGAACTGCGACGAGAAATGCAACGCCAATAATAAGTGTCGTATCACCCGAGCCTACACGCTCCGAGATCTGCATGATACCGCGGGGCAATCCGATAACGATACCCGCAAAGATCAACAGCGAGATGCCGTTGCCGACACCGCGTTCGGTGATCTGCTCACCCAGCCACATCACAAAGATAGTGCCCGTCGTCAGCGTAACAACGATCATCGCCGTCGCCCACCACGTCTCAGGAATGATCTGGTTTCGCGAAAGCCAAGTCGAAACAAAAAACGTCTGAACCGCGCAAAGAACCACGGTCGAGTACCGCGTCCACTGGTTCATCTTTTGCCGTCCGACCTCGCCCTCTTCCTGAATTTTCTTCATCGCAGGCGAGAGAACGGGCAAGAGCTGCATGATGATCGACGCAGTAATATATGGCGTCACACCGAGAGCAAATACGGAAATAGTACGGAAATTACCGCCTGAGAACAGATCGAGAACGCCAAGCAGCGTTCCAGCCACTTCGCCCCAAACCCTTTCAAGCTGCGCGGAATTAATGCCCGGTGCCTGAACGTGAGCACCAAAGCGATACACAGCCAAAAGCCCGAGTGTGAAGAGTATTCTCTTACGCAGCTCGGGGATCTTGAACATGTTTTGAACGGCGCCAAAAAACTTTTCCATAAATTTGGTGGTCGTTCGTGTTGGTTATTAGTTGCCCGGCAAACCGTATAGCGGATGCAGCAACTAACTACGAACTACGAACAACGGACTAAGCAGCCGCTTCGGCTTCCTTGTACTTTTCGATAACCGTAGCAGTTCCAC
The DNA here is from genome assembly GCA_002360555.1 of Chloracidobacterium sp. UBA3360. Taxonomy (GTDB): domain Bacteria; phylum Acidobacteriota; class Blastocatellia; order Pyrinomonadales; family Pyrinomonadaceae; genus OLB17. The sequence continues at coordinate 4,899 of DEQS01000008.1, read as the reverse complement.
CGGCCTTTTCGACCTTATCTTTAGCCGTTTTGGTAAAGCGGTGTGCTGATATATTTAACGATTTTGTCACCTCGCCGGTTCCGAGGATCACAAGATCGTGCTTGGCTTTTTTGATCAGGCCGCGTTCGTGCAAAATTTCCGGCGTGACTTCGTCACCAGCCGCAAAACTTTCTTCGATCTTAGCAAGGCTGATCTCGATCCACTGTTTCTTAAAGATATTGGTAAAGCCGCGCTTTGGCAGACGACGCTGCAAAGGCATCTGTCCACCTTCGAAACCGATCTTTTGGCTATAACCCGAACGCGATTTCTGGCCCTTGTGGCCCTTACCGGCAGTCTTACCGGTTCCCGAACCGGGACCGCGACCGATACGCTTTTTCTTATGCGTCGAACCCTTTGCCGGACGTAAATTATTTAGTGCTAGTACCATTTTTTCCTCGTAAATTGCGAATCGGAACTGTGAACGGCGATCGATCTCACTATTCACTATTCACTGTTCACTAATCAACAATCCTCAAAAGATGCGGGATCTTTGCAACAATGCCGCGTGATGCCGCCGTGTCCTCACGGACGACCGTCTGGTTCAACTTTGTGATGCCCAGGCTCTTGACGATATCTTTCTGTTTCTTAGCGTAGCCGATCATGCTCCGGTAATACTGGATCTTGATCTGCGAGCTATCCGAATTTTCTATTTTCTTTGCCATGATAATTCAATTACGAATTTCAAATTTCAAATTACGAATCAATTCGTAATTGCTAATTCGAAATTTAGCCAAGTTCTTCCACTTGCTTTCCACGCAATCTTGCAACTTCGAGCGGGTCCTTCATTCTCGTCAGGCCGTTAAATGTTGCACGAATGACGTTGTGCGGGTTGTTCGAACCAAGGATCTTGGTACGAACATTATGAACGCCAAGCGACTGCAATACCGCACGCACGGCTCCGCCGGCGATAACGCCAGTTCCCTCTGATGCCGGCTTGAGCAAGACGCGTCCTGCACCGTATTTGCCGATCAGTTCGTGTGGCAGCGTACCATCGATAAGCGGCACTCGGATAAGACTGTTTTTGGCTGCTTCGACCGCTTTCTTGATCGCGTTCGGCACTTCCTTTGCCTTTCCTGTTCCAAAACCAACGTGTCCGGCCTCATCACCGACGACGACCAATGCCGCAAACGACATATTCTTACCGCCCTTAACGACCTTGGTGACTCGATTGATCGAGATCAGCTGATCCTTGAGGAGCAAACCGCCCGGATTGATCTTCTTATTATTATTCATCATTACCTTCTTGCTTTTCTACCTTTGCAGCTGCCTCGTGCTTGTTAAGTCCGGCCTCGCGGGTCGCGTCGATCAACGCTTTGACGCGTCCGTGGAAAAGATATCCGCCACGATCGAACACAACGGTCGAGATACCTGCCTTTTGTGCACGCTCGGCGATAGCCTTACCGATCGATTTTGCCGCCTCGACATTACCGCCGGCCTTGATACCAAGTGCCTTTTCGGTTGTCGATGCCGTCGCCAGCGTCGTACCGCTATGGTCATCAATGACCTGCGCGTAGATGTGGTTGAGGCTGCGGAAAACCGCTAGTCTCGGCCTGTCAGCCGAACCGCGAACTTTCTTACGAATGCGGCTGTGAACACCTGCTCTGATTTCTGCTCTGCTTTTCTGTCCCATAATTCCCCGTTTGGAGTCCCCGCTTTAGCGGGCAGCCGCCTAAAGGCGGGACTCCAAGCTAATTACTTACCGGTCTTTCCCGGTTTCAATCTGTAATACTTATCCGCGTATCTAACGCCCTTGCCCTTGTATGCATCCGGCTTACGCAGACGGTTCAATTCGGCTGCGACCTGTCCAAGCAATTGCTTGTCGATGCCGCTCAGCGTGATCGTTGTTTGATACTGGTTGATCGACGTCTTTGAATTTACACGCTCTGCTTTGGCATCAACGCCTTCGGGCAGAGGATATTCGATCGGGTGCGAATACCCGAGCGCGAACAAGATCTTTTTGCCCTGCACATCAGCCTTATAACCAACCCCGACGATATCGAGATCTTTCGTAAAGCCTTCAGTCACTCCGACAATTGCGTTATTAGCCAGTGCTCTCGCGAGTCCGTGAAACGCCGCAACATCGTCGCTCGCACGCTCCGCCGTAAGTGTGCCTTCCTCTTGCTTAAAGCTGACGCCAGCCGGGATCGGGCTACGCAATGTGCCTTTTGGCCCTTTGACTTCCATCTCCGATTCATTGATCGTCACGGTCACGCCGGACGGTATCGAGATCGGTTTTTTTCCTACTCTTGACATATATTCTAGTGACAAGTGGTAAGTGACGAGCAACAAGTGAATAACTATTCACTGTTCACTGTTCACTATTCACTTTTAATAAACTTCCGCTAGGATCTCGCCGCCGATTTTTGCCTGACGGGCCTGTTTGCCGCTCATAAGTCCCTGCGACGTCGAAACGATATTCACGCCATAGCCGCCGAGAACCTTTGGGATCTCGCCCGAACCTACGTAAACGCGGCGTCCTGGGCTCGATACACGCGATAAATGCGTGATCGACGAAACGCCTTTGGCGTCGTAGCGTAAAAATACACGGATCATGTATTTCACGCCTTCGCCCTTGGTCGTGTAACTGTTGATGTAGCCCTCGTCCTTGAGGATGCGGGCCAATTCCATCTTTAACTTTGAGCCCGGGATATCAACGCGTGTGTGATTCGCTGCAATTGCATTGCGAATTCGCGTCAGCATATCGGCTATTGGATCTGTCATGTCTCTTTTACTCCGTAAACTCAGTTTGGAGCCCCTGCTTTAGCAAGCCTCCACTTAAGTAATCTGCCGCCGAAAAAAGGCGGTACACCAAACTCTACCAGCTCGACTTAACAACGCCCGGGATCTGGCCTTCGAGGGCCAATTCACGCAAAGCGATGCGGGAAATACCAAATTTCCTCAAATAACCTCTCGACCGACCCGTCTGTGAACAGCGGTTGCGGACCCTGATCGGGCTGCCGTCACGCGGCATTTTTTGCAGCTTGATTACCGCTGCATCGACCTCTTCGACCGTCGATTTAGGGTTGTTGATGATCTTTTTTGCCTCCGCACGGCGGGCCGACCAGAGCTTGACCTTTTCCTTGCGGCGTTCGTTTGTAACTATTTTGCTTATCTTTGCCATTTTCTTATTGTCTGAACGGCATACCGATCGCTTTCAGCAGCGAGCGGGCCTCATCGTCATTTCGAGCCGTTGTGACGATCGAAATATTCATTCCGCGGGTCTTATCGACCTTATTAAAATCGATCTCCGGAAAGATCAACTGCTCGCGAATACCAAGTGTGTAATTTCCGCGTCCGTCAAAAGCCTTACCTGAGATGCCGCGAAAATCGCGTACACGCGGCAGAGCTACTGAGATCAGACGGTCAAGAAATTCGTACATTCTCTCGCCACGCAGCGTGACCATCGTACCGATAGCCATACCCTGACGCAGTTTGAAAGCCGCGATCGATTTTTTTGCTTTGGTTACAACAGGCTTTTGACCTGTCACAACTTTTAGCTCTTCGGTTGCGACATCGAGGATCTTAGCGTTTGCCGAAGCTTCGCCGAGGCCCATGTTTACGACAACCTTTTCGATCTTGGGGATCGCCATCGGGTTTTTGATATCAAACTCTTTGGCCAAAGCCGGAGCGATCTCTTTTTTGTATTTTTCTCTTAATCTAGCCATTTTCTTATCTTCCGTTTATTTGGGTCCCGGATTTTGCAATTTCAAATCTCAAATTTGAAATCCTCCGTTTCCAAACGATAAAACTATTTCGCCTCTTCCGGTGCTTCCTCATCCTCGACCGCTTTCCTGCCTTCTTTCTTGGCCCAAGCGGTTTCCGGGATGAGTTTGCCGCTCTTAGCGACTCGCACTTTCTTTCCATCGCGGATCTCGTACTTGACCTTGGTCGGCTTACCCGTTTCCGGATCGATCAACGCTACATTTGACGAGCTGACCCAAGCCTCTTGCTCAAATATGCCGCCTTCGCGGTTGAGCTGCGGTACCGGTTTGCGGTGACGTTTGACGATCATCGCACCCTCGACCTTGACCTTGCCGTTGCGGGCATCGACCGCGATCACCTTGCCGCGATACGGCTGGCGAGTACCGGCGCTGTCATAACGGTTATATTCTTTGCCCGCTATAAACACGACCTGGTCGCCGCGCTTGATTCTGCTATTTACTGTTCCTGTCTTTGCAGTTTTCATTTCTTCACTCTTAAATTCTGCATTGTGCATTCTGCACTCTGCATTACGTTTAGATAACCTCTGGTGCCAATGACACGATCTTCATGAAATTCCTTTCACGCAGTTCGCGGGCCACGGGGCCAAAAACACGCGTTCCGACCGGTGTGCCGTCTTCTTTGATAAGGACAGCTGCGTTTTCGTCAAAGCGAATATAAGTCCCATCCTTACGGCGAACTTCCTTTCGGGTTCTGACGATAACCGCGTTATAAACCTTTCCCTTTTTGGCAGTGCCATCCGGGGAGGCTTCTTTGACCGTCACCTTGATCGTGTCGCCGAGCCGTGCGATCTTTGCAGTCGAACCGCCGACCGGCATGATCATAACGACCCGCTTTGCACCTGAATTGTCTGCGACCGTTAACGAGGTCTGCATCTGAATCATAACTTTTACACTCCAACCAACTTCGCCGATCTCTTTCTAAACCGAGCCGGTCCGAACTTGGAATTCGAAACTATTTCGCCGCCTTATGCAATATCTCAACTACACGCCAACGCTTCCTGGCCGACAAAGGACGCGTTTCAATGATCCTGACCTTGTCGCCGATCCCGGCCCCTGTTTCGTCGTGGGCCATGAATTTCTTACGCTTCTTGACGTATTTGCGATACACCGGATGCTTGACCAAGCGGTCAACACGAAC
>DEQS01000089.1:6891-80942 GCA_002360555.1 Chloracidobacterium sp. UBA3360 | reverse complement strand
GGGTCGGGCGTATATTCGCCTTTTTGATTGATAAAACCGATCAGATGCAAGCTGCGTTTGCTACCCTTGCCGGTCAAGATGCGTGCAAGATAATCGGTCCGCCCGTCGTTGTTAAAATCGCCGGACAAAAACCATTTCTTGCCGTCACAAGCCCCCGGTGCCTGCTGCCACTTGCCCATCTCAGCCGAAGTGTAATAGTCGTCAAGAAACTTTTTGATCTTGGCCGGCACAACCTGAGCGGCTGCCGCTCCGGCAAATACAAAGCCCAAAACAATGCCTGAAATTATCTTTTTCATATTTTAATTGAAACCCAATTTTACTGATCGCACTTCCCGCCCTGCGGATCAAAAAGCGTTCCCCACACCTTAAAGCACGGCTGCGGGCTCGCGGCGAAGTCGGCATCGAGCGTGGTCGAAAATACGTTGTTCCTGAGCGTTGTGCTCGCCACGATCGAAATCGTTATCGGCATTCCTTTGGCTGTTTTCAATGGCAGAGCGACCAGGCGAAACTTACCGCCGAGCCCGTTGAGCATTCCGGTAGAAAATGTCTTAGGCATCGGCACGCTCTGGCCGTTGATGATTTGGGTTTCAAAAAAGGTGACGACCATTGACGCGTCATAACCGGCATCATTTTGAAACCGGATCTTGCGTGATTCGGTGATGACATCGCCAACGACATCGTCGCAAGTCGAAAACCCGTCGCTGTACAATCCGCCTTCGAGCTTGAAACAGACCTCACCCGTAAAGCTGTATGGCACAGTTATCGGGACGGAACGGCGAAGGACTTCTCCACGCCCGTTAAAACTATCAATATATGCCACCTTGATCGGCGACTTTGTTTTCGACGCCGGAACCTCGACGCTCTCTGCCTGTCCGACTGATAGTATGCCGGTTCGGACGATCTGGCTGTCGTCGTAAGTGATCTCCAGATAAGCAGTGCCGGCAGAGTTATTCCAAAATCTGATGGTCCTCGCGGAGCTGTTGATCGAACAGGGGCTTACCTTTGGAAATACCGAGGATCCCCAGAATTTATAACAGCCCGAAAGTTTCTCGTTCGCTCCGAACTCCTTTGTAAATGTGGTGCCGCTTTGGTCGCTGCCGCGGCCATAAAAATTTAGCGTCCTCGGTGCTGACGCGGCGTCGCGGGGCGTATAGATCTTTCTGATGTACCCGAGCAGAGCGTCGTCTGTCTTGAATATTTTTTTTGTATCACCGTTATTTATCGTGCCTCCGGTGTATTCGACCTCGACATTTGCGATCATGACGCCCTCGTTTCGTACGGTCACGTAGTCGTTTTCCGTCGCCACGGTATTATCACAGGGCTTGACGAAAGCTTCGTAGACCGAGCCGGTGACCTCGAAACATAGCGCGGAAGCTCCGCCCGCCACTCGTCCCCGATAGATCTCTACGTCCCTGCTCCCGATCCCTGCGGCGACCTTCATGGTGATCTCGACATCGATTTCTGCGGCCCGCGAAAGGTTTGCCCCAAAGCTCACGCTCTTATTCCCCCCTCCGTCGAGATACTTTATCGACGTCAGCGGAGCCGCATCAGAGGCACCGCTCACTGCCTTGTAAGCATTGATCGTGACGGTCATCGCTCCCCCGTTTTTAAGCGTTAATCTCCGGTTGTTTGGCACCGGCGTAGGCGTTGGGATCGGCGTGGGCAATGGGGTAGGTGTAGGCGTTTCCTGCTTGACCTCGATCTCCGGCCTGTCGAAGATGTTATATCTTTCCCAGCGGTAACCATTTGACCAGTCGATCCTCTTGCCGTCTGCGGAGACGGTTCCCGTCAGTCCCCACGCTGTAACCGCAAGCGTCGAACCCTGAAGACTCACGCTCGCGTTGCTGCCGTATCCGTTATCGAGGTTAACGGTGGTTCCCGTCTGAGTAATAGTGGCTTTCTTATCGTACTGTTTGCCGTTGGCCTCAAACATCTTCCACTCGCCGTTCAGATCGATGGCCGACGACGAACTGACTACAAAGCAGCTTTTCCTTACATTCGGGACCGGGTCAGGTACGCCAAATGTCGCCGGCAGACAAACCGACCCGCCTTTGATGACCTTTCGCACGAAAATATTATTTGCACCGTAGATCACCTCGCGCTCGCCTTGGAATTCGCAGATCTCAAAGTCGTAGGCACAAAACTTCGAATTCGCCGGTGCCTGCGCCTGAGTATTTGCCGCAGCAAATAACACTACAAACAGCGGCAGCACAACCATTGCTCCGACGGACAATACGGCTCTCATATTGATGTTATTCATGCGGTCTCTCCCTGATCGTTTGCCGAATGCTGGGTTGGGTCGAGTCTTTCGGCATCAAATAATTTCTACTGGATGTTGTTTCGAATACTCTACTCCAAACCGCTTTTTGATTCAACAGAAATCCGTCCGATGTCGTCTGATGTTAAAGCCGATGCGCTCATTATCCGTTTGCCCTTTGACACATTATATAGTGGTGATAAAATGTTTGCCCATCACCCGTATTTCGGTGGTTTTTAGTTACATTTAACAATCCAACGTTGTCGCCGTTCCGGTTTTTCCAATGCCCTCCATTAAACCGTTCACGGCTTGTTTCAAATCTTAGCTTTCGAGGAGATCTACCACAGTGAAAAAAATCCTAGGTGTTTTAGCAGTGATCGTTGTCGCACTGGTTGCCTTTGGCGTTGTTTCAAAACGCGCTACGGCTAACAAGGCGGTCTTTAATACGGGCTCGCAGGACGAGCGTGAAATGGCAAAGCAGATAAGTCTCGACTTTTTGCGCGGCCGTGCAGCAGAACGTGCGATCGGCAACGCGGATGATTTTGAGATCAAGCGTGTCGAGATCGACGGCCTCAAAACCGCTCACACACATGTCCGTCAACGCATCGGCGGCGTGCCGGTTTGGGAAGGCGAGGCGATCGTCCACATCGCGCCTGACGGCTCGGTCAAAGGTATGACCGACGCACTTGCGGACAACATCGCGATCAATACAACGCCAAACTTTGGCGAGAAAGAAGCTCTCAGCCTGGCGATCGGTATGTACACGGGAAAGGCGAGACTTACCGACACCCCGACGATCGGGCTATTCATCTATCGCGGCGACGACCGCGACCATCTAGTCTATCGCGTCGAAACACCGAGGCTTGACGGTTCACGCGGAACGTCGGTTCCGGTCGTGTTTGTCGATGCCCACACCGGAGAACGAGTTGATGGCTATGACAATCTGCAAACCGGCTCCGGTTCGTCGCTCTATAGCGGCACGGTTGCGATCAGCACCAGCCAGTCGGGTGCAAATTTTTACATGGAAGACACGACCCGCCGGATGGGTACCTTTAACATGAACAACACCGGCAACACCTCGACCGGTACCGGCGGCACGCAGTCACGATACACCGACGTCGATGACAACTGGACGGCGACCAATGCCCGTGCCGGTGTCGATGCACATTATGGTGCGGCTAAAACATTTGATTATTACCAGACCGTTCACGGCCGCAACGGCATCGACGGCAACTACGGCCCCGGCACGACGACCGCGGCGGCAAACGGCGTGAGCATCGTTGCTTCGCGTGTGCATTTTGGCAGTAATTACAACAACGCCTTTTGGTATCAGAATATGATGACCTACGGCGACGGCAACGGCACGACGTTTACGCCGCTGACGACGATCGATATCTGCGGCCACGAGATGACCCACGGCGTGACCGAACGCACCGCCAATCTGACCTACGCAAAAGAATCAGGCGCACTTAACGAATCGTGGTCCGATATCATGGGCTCGATGGTCGAGCTTTACGCTGACGGCGGCACGGTTTCCGGCGACACTTGGAAGATCGGCGAAGACGCCTACACGCCCGGCACCGCCGGTGACGCGCTCCGCCGGATGGACAATCCAAATGCGGTCGGCGACCCCGATCACTACACGCTCAGGCTTTACCAAGGCTCTTGCACCGCGTCGAATGCCAATGACCAGTGCGGCGTTCACACAAATTCGAGCATCTCGAATCACGCTTTTTATCTGATCGCCAATGGCGGCACAAACCGCGTCAGCGGCGTCGCGGTGACCGGCATCGGCGGCACGGACGCGGCAAAGATCTTTTACCGAGCCCTGACGACCTATATGACCGCCAGTACCAATTTTGCAGGTGCAAGGACAGCAACATTGAGCGCTGCGACCGACCTTTTTGGTGCATCGAGTGCTCAATACAATTCGGTAGCGACCGGATGGTGTGCGGTCGGCGTCGGAGCTTGCCCGGGCGGCAGTACACCGACCCCAACACCTACGCCACCTACCGGCGGCACCGAGTTGTTAACAAACGGTGGATTTGAAACGAGTGCCAGCCCTTGGGTCGGCTCGGGAACCGGATATTTCTACACTGCCAACGGCGCAAGCCCGCACGGCGGAACCGGTTACATCTACTTTGGAGTCAATAACAGCGTCACCGGCCAGTCGTATCAGCAGGTTGCGATCCCGACGACGGCGACCGGAACTCTGACATTCTGGCTCAACGTCACGTCGAGCGAGACGACCACAACGACCGCCTACGACAAACTCTTTGTCGAGGTGCGAAACACGTCCGGCACATTGCTGACGACACTTGCGACATACAGCAACCTAAACAAAGTGGCGTCCGCATCGACGTATTCGCAAAAATCGTTTAGCCTCGCGGCGTACAAGGGCCAAACCGTGCGAGTCCAATTTCGCTCGACGATGGACAGCTCAATTACGTCAACCTTCCGCGTGGACGACGTGTCGCTTAAATAGATCGGGCATTTCGCCGGATCATTTAATGGGGACGATCTTTGGATCGTCCCCATTTTTAAGTTGCTTTTCTGTTGCGGAGGTGTCATCCTTATCGAGTTGATCCTTCTCTTAGCGTGAGCCTCTGGGACACGCGCTTCGTCTTTAACGGTTTTTGGATAAGTTTGAGAGCAGGCCTTTGATAGTAAAATAGAAGTAGCTCTTGAGTTTTTTTGAGTATCCGCGACCGGCCCTTTCCGCTTTTGGTAAAGAACAAAGCCAGCATTCGCAACACTTCTTTAGCAATTCCCTAAGCGGGAAAGGAAAATAAAATGAAAATATACGTAGGAAATTTGTCTTTTCAGACAACGAACCAGGACCTTAATGACCTCTTTGGCGCAGTCGGCGCTGTCGAATCAGCAAACATCATCGAAGATCGCGAAACCGGCCGCTCACGCGGATTTGGCTTTGTCGAAATGGCAAACAGCGAAGACGGTGACAAGGCTATTGCCGAATTGAACGGCAAGGAAGTCGATGGCCGCACGCTAAAGGTCAACGAAGCTAAACCACAAGAAAACCGCAGCGGCGGTGGTGGTGGCGGACGCGGCGGCTACGGCGGCGGCGGTGGTCGTGGCGGCAGCGGCGGCGGCAATCGCAGCGGCGGCGGTGGCGGATACGGCGGACGCAGCTGGTAATTAGCTAATTAATTAAAGGGATGCCCTATCGTGTAACAGCGACAGGGCATCTTTTTTTAATTTTGGTGTCCATTTCTGTGTTAAAATCTGTTTATGACATATAGTCCGCTATCCATTTCGCGCCGCCACGTACTCGGTGATCTCTATGCCCGCTGCGACGCGATCGCCGAAGCCGCAGAGGTGCCGGTATATCTCGCCGGCGAAGAGCCCGAGCTGCTCGGCCACGTCGACCAGTGTCTCGGCCACTACGCCGACGCATTTTCATTTCACCTCGGCGATGATCTCTGCAAAAAACTTTCGGCCGGGCATTTTACATACTCGTTTGATTACGAGTACGCCGACCCCGATGTTACCGGTTCGCGCGGACGAATTATCTTGAATTCCGTTACGCTCAACGCCCGCAAGGCTTACGAAAAACCTCTGGTTAGACGCCGCTAAATAGCGGAGCGTAGACCGGCTGTGCGAATATTAGGGAACGGTTTCAACTGTTCCCTTTTTTGTTTAGATGATCATAAACCTCGTCGGAAAACTCTGGAAAAAGCTGCCCAAATCGGCACGGACATTTGTCGCCCGCCGGATGCAGGTGACATTTACCGCCTCCGCCGCCGGGATCATTGTGAATGAGGAAGGCAAGGTGCTGCTCGCACATCACGTGCTGCGGCCCGCATCGGGCTGGGGCGTTCCCGGTGGTTTCCTAGAATTTGGCGAACAGTCCGAGGCCGCCTTTCGCCGTGAGGTCCGCGAGGAAACCGGCATAGATGTGCATGACGTCAAGCTTTACCGCGTCCGCACATTCAAACGGCATATCGAGGTGATGTTTACCGCAAAGGGCAACGGCGATGCTAAGGTCGGCAGCCGCGAGATCACAGAGCTTGCGTGGTTCGACGTGGACGAATTGCCGCCGGAGATGGCACTCGACCAACAATTTATGATCCGCCGCGTACTCGGGCACGAAAATTAAAAAAGCTGGTAGCTTTTTTGCCCAACAAACCTGCGGGTTGTATAATTGCAAATTGATTTAAGGAGAAACTTTCATGACCGAAAACCAGATCGACCTGGTTCCGTCACCCGAAAAGGTGATGGACATCTTAGTTAAGACCGGAGCGTACCGCAAAGGGCATTTTATTTACCCGAACGGCAAACACGCCTCGCATTATTTCCAGATGCCGCTCGCGTTTCGCCACTACGACAACGCCCGCGTTCTAGCCGTCGGCCTGAGCCGTCTTTTTAGAATGGAAAAGACAATTGCCAGCCACCTGCCAAAAGTCTCGATAATTTCACCTAGCCCAGGCGGCATCATGGTCGCCTTTGGTGTCCGTGAAGCCCTCAGCGCTCAGCAGATATCTTGGGCTGAGATGGAAGACGGCAAACGGCAGTTTCGCCAATACATGTCTGACTATGAACTCTATCCGGCGATCATCGTCGATGACATCAACCGCTCAGGCAGGGCAATCAACGAAACCATCGAGCTCGTCCAAGCAGCCGGATCTGAGGTTATCGGCATCGGAACGATCGCGGCTTTCGAAGACGCCCCGCAGGAATTTAACGGCATCCCCGCAAAGAGCTTGCTGAAATTTGATGTAAATTTTTACGGGACCGAAGGCGACTGGAAGGAAACTCACCAAGATTCAACCGCCGAAACGGAAACGGTCCGATTCTAAGATCAGTAGCAGTAGGCAGAGGCAGTAAGCAGTAGAGACTCGCGTTCTATGCAGGGGTATAAGGATCTCAAAGTATACCAATTGGCCTACAGGCTGGCGATGGAGATCTTTCACCTGTCAAAATCTTTTCCAGCTGAGGAGAAATATTCTCTAACCGATCAGATCCGGCGATCTTCTCGTAGCGTACCAGCGAATATTGCTGAGGGCTACAGAAAACGCCAGTACACCAAGATGTTCGTCAGCAAAATCGCTGATGCAGATGGCGAAGCTACTGAAACGCAGGTTTGGCTGGATGTATCTAAAGACTGTGAGTATTTGTCCATCGAAGATCACATGCGGCTTATCGACGGCTACGGAGAAGTAGGAAGAATGCTTGGCGGAATGTTGGCAAACCCTGAGAAGTTTTTACCAAAGTAACGAACCTTCTTTACTGCTGCTGCCTCCTGCAACTGCCTACTGACTAAATAGCGTGACGATTGGTAAGAGCCTTATCCATCGTGACCTCATCGACAAATTCTAGATCGGCTCCGACGGGCATTCCCATTGCAATTCTGGTTACCAATAAACCTAACGGCTTCAATAGCCGCGCTATATAATTTGCCGTTGCCTCGCCCTCGGTATTCGGATTGGTCGCGACGATCAGCTCTTTGATCTCGACACCCTCGTTATTCTCCGGACGCAACCTGGGCAGCAGATTCGCGAGCATCAGTTCGTCCGGCCCGATCCCGCGCATTGGTGAAAGCGTACCGTGCAGGATGTGATACAGCCCGCGATACGAACGCGTCTTTTCGACGGCGACGAGATTATACGGCTCCTCGACAATGCAGATGATCGAACGATCGCGTTTAGGGTCGGTGCAGTAAAGACAAGGGTTGACGTCGGTCAGATTGTTGCAAACGGTGCAAAAGACGATCTTTGCTTTGACCTCTAACAGCGCACTTGCAAACTGCTCGACCTCGGCCAGCGGGCGGCGCAGCACATAAAAAGCCAGCCGCTGGGCTGACTTGCCGCCGATCCCCGGCAGACGTTTGAATTCGTCAATTAGTTTTGCAACTGGTTCAGAATAATCAAGCATAAGAAAGAAAATTCACAGGATAAACAGGATATGCAGGATCAAGACAGGAATCCTATTCATCCTGTATATCCTGTTAAATTTCTTCTATTGTTTACATCAGGCCAGGAGGCAGCATCCCGCCGAGTTTGCCTTTGAGCGACTCCTCAACTTTGCGGCGGGCTTCATTCAAAGCCGCGACGGTCAGGTCTTGGAGCATCTCGACGTCTCCGTCTTTGACGAGATCGGGTGAGATCGTCAGACTGATGACCTCAAAATCGCCGCGCATCTTTACGGCAACCGCGCCGCCGCCTGCGGCCGCATCGACCACCAATTCTTTCATCTGCCGGCCCATCTGCTCCTGCATCTGCTGGGCCTGCTGCATCATTGCGTTAATATCCATACCACCCGGTAATTTCATATTTTCCTCTAATAAAAAACAAATATGTGACGAAACACTTTTGTCTATTATATCATTCGGATCGATATAAAACGCCCACACGAAACTAAATCAACCAAAGTGTTAAAACTTGTTGACAATACGTTTAACCTGTAATAATCTTATTTACGGTGCAGCAGTTTTGCATCGCCCACCCACAGCAATCCCCCACAATTTACGATTCGCAGACTAGGTTCTTGAACTTGCTAGTGACGTGTATTTTTGCGTCCATCCGGGAGACAGTTCGTTCCTGTAAGTCATTTTTGCATTTTGAGATTCCCACCGTCTCTCGAATCGCTAGAACTGCGTCTCGCCCCCTCAAACAGTCGAAAAAGGAGATAATTAATTCAATGTTCAGAAGAATAAAAATAGCCGCGATCGCGGCATGTATGGCTGCATTTTTTGTAGTTGCAGCCAACGCTCAGACGACGACCGGAACGGTCTCGATGAGCGGAACCGTCTCGAAATTTGTCGAGATCAATTCGGGTGGAGCGGTAACGCTTGCCGGAAATTCAGGCGGCGGCGTCACGACTGACGGCACTGCCAACAGCCCGTTAGCAGTCATCGTCAACCTTGGCGAACTTGGCCCAAGCAACGCAAGCAGCTTTGTCACAGCAAACGTGCCGCTAAAGCTCCGCAGCAATGCCGCCTATGTGATGTCGATGGTCGCAACCGTCAGCAGCACAGGCTCGACGGCCAACAAGATCGGTGCTGCCGATATCGGATTTGGCCTCGGCACCATTTCACGCACTGGCGTCGGCGTCAACACGACTGGTGTTGACACAAACGCTACTTCAGGTGACCCTACGCTTGTCGGTAACGGTTCGGTCAACGCGACCAGCGGACGTTATGAGTTCACCGCCACCCGTTCGAACCTGAGTGCATTTGCCAGTTCGACGACCGCGTTAAATGGTGCTTTCATCATGAACGCTGTTCCACGCAGCAACGCTAACGGCCTTGTCGTTCCGGCAATGTTTGCTGTCAAACCGCAGTTTTACGAGAACGGTTCGACAACCGTCTCAGTGACGTTTACCGTAACCGCACCATAATTGAAATGACTAAGAATGTCTTCTCATTCGCATTTCTGGTATGCGTAATTTCGCTCGCAGGCCTGGGCAATATATTTGCCCAGGCACTCGACATTTCATCGGGCGGAGCTCCGACGATAACAGGCGCTGTCGGCGGCTCGGTCACCGGCAGTGCCAGTGTTCTCAATAATCTGGTTGTCACAATAAATTTTGGCGAGATCTCGCCATCCAACACAAACAGCATCGTCAAGGTCACGGTCCCTATCACCGTTCGCAGCAATCAAGCGTATAAAGTGACGGCAACCTATTCCGGTGCGATCAACGCAAATGCTCAGGCATTGCAAAAATCAGATATCGGGTTTGGCCTCAGAAACTGGCGTGCAATGGGTTCGAACTCCCGCGTCTGTGCTCTGCCGCACACCATATATTCCCCGTTCAGCAATGATCCAGCGTCGAGCGTGTCGATCAATCCAACAACGGGGCGGGTCCAATACGTCTCGGACCTCGCCGATGTGACGACGAATACCACGATCCTCAGCGGCCCGCGGCTTTCGAATGGCGGTAACGCCCGTGCGACAAATGACGGCTACATATTCGACGCGATATTTGCGATCACGCCTCAGTTTTATGCCGCCGGCACAACGAGCGCGACCATCACATTTACGATTTCAGCCGGCCCATCGGCTCCCTGTTAACAACAGCCATGTATAAACTCAACTTTATATTCCTCGCGATCATCTGTCTTTCGGTTTCAGCGCTTGCACAGAGCGGCGGCATGGCTCTCGGGCCTGCTCGTTTTGAGCTTGAAATGAAACCCGGCACCGAAACGACGGTCGTCGTAAATCTTGATTACAAAGCGGGTGATAACATCACGCAACCCGCGCGCATCGTCGCGACTCTCAACGACTGGACGATAACAAAAGATGGCCGCGTCGAATACTTCCCAGCAGGTACGCAGGCAAATTCGGCCAGCCCTTGGCTCATCTACAGCCCGGGCGAAGCCGCCGTCACGCCCGGGACAATTCACCAGATCCGCGTCACTATCTCGGTCCCGGAGAATGCAACACCCGGCGACCACCTAACCGCTCTCATCATCGAACAGCGTCCCGAAACGCTCAAATACGACAAAAACGTTCGCCAGATGATCGTCAAATACCGCATGGCATCGGTCTTTTACATCAAGGTGGCTGGCTTGACACGACAAGGCGATTTTGGCGACCTGCTTGCCGAATCCACTCCCGAAGGCATCCTCGTCACGCCTACTCTCAAAAACGAAGGCAACAGCATGATCCGCCCGCTCGCGTCGGTCAAGGTTTTGGACACCGAGGGCAAGGTCGTCGCCGACATGCCGGACGTCGAACCTCTCCCGATCCTCGGCGGTGCAGAAACAAAACAGCCGCTCCTCGTTGCAAAAAATTTGCCGCCCGGCAATTACACGGTCAAATATCGTGTCGATTTTCAGGACGGCAAGATCGCCACCGAAGGCGTCACCGACCTGGTCGTCAAAGCCCCCGTCACACAGATCGCGACCTCCGACAAAACCGTCAAAAAGCCCTAACACCCGCCTCTTTCTCAATTAAATGAACGGCTCTTTTCTATTTCGCATCACGTTCTTCGCCTGTCTGGCTAGCCTGCTTACGCTGGCGATGCCTGTTCAGACCTACGCGAAACCGGGCCCCCGAAAGAAAGTTCCGACAAATACCGCCGCCGCAAAAAAACAAGGTCAGTTTGCCGCGATCATTGTTAATGGCCGTACTCTGACCGGCCCAAACAGCAATGCCGTAAATCGCAATGGCCGCGTCGCGGTGCCGGTAATCGCGATTGCACGAGCTCTTGGAGACACCGTAAGCGTCGATGCGGCGGCCCGTAGAATCTCAGTAAAACGCCAGACCGGCGAGACGGCGGACCTTGACGCAAGGCTGGGTCAGGTTCGTGAGAATGGTTCGGTGATGCTCACCGTTTCGAATGCCAACGAACTTATCTTCACCCCTAACGTCGAACAACTGCTTCTGCCCGCCGAGATCGTATCGACGCTTTTTGACGTGGCGATCCGGTATGACGACGCACAAAACGCCGTTCTGATAACCCGTGGAAGTGTGGCTCCGGCGGCGGTACAAAACAGTGGCGGTCGCAGCGTTGCCGAACTTTACAACCTTGATTACGAGTACAATCTCAACCGATATTCATCGCTCTCGTCGCACAACATCATACTGACGGGCGTCGGCCGCATTGCCGACGGAAGATTTTATTTCACTACAAACGCAAGCAAGTCTTCGTCGCAGAACATCCGTCCACGTAACTTCACATTTAATCTGGAGAGGCCCAACGGCCAGCGGTTCACGGCCGGAGATTTTGGCACCGGCACCTCGCTTCAGTTTCTTTCGGCAAATGTTCGCGGAGGCATGGTATCGTTGCCGATCGGACGGTTTGCGGTCACGGCGTTTGCGGGTCGTGCGAATTCGGGTACGGTTGTGACGCCAATTCTGACGGATGGCGATCCGCTACCCCAGCCCATCGTCGCTTCGCGGTACGATACAAATGTTTTCGGCTTTTCCGTCTCGACCGCGTCGGCAAACTCACGCCGCGTCTCGCCTTGGACATTCGCCGCCGGAGCAATGCGTTTCGCCGGGCCATCGAAAAAGGGCAATATCTTTACCGCAAGTGCAAACTACAACGGCTCGCGATTTCGTCTACAAAGTGACGCTGCTTTCGGCAAGTTTAACGGCATCTCGTCCGACAATAACCGGATCAACGGCACGGCGCCAGCGATCGATCTCGCCGCTACATATCAGATCGCCGAGAACCTTTCAGTCCAGGGACGTTATGCGTTTATCGGCCGCAATTTCCTCTCGCCCCAAACCGGAGCCCGCGATCCGCTTGATCTAAAAGCCGCGGGTGTTAACTGGTCGCCGAGAAAATGGATCTCGACATCGTTTAACGCGAGCGTCGTGAAACGTCCGGGAGACGCGACAAAACAAGACCGCTCAGCGACCGTAGCCGTCGCCATCACTCCGGGCGGCACAAGCTCCCGCTTTTATTTTTCGCACACGCAAAACAACTCGATACAGGCCAGATCGTCGGCTTTTTCGCTATTTAACGCGTCAAAAGATTTTTCACGATGGCGTGTTTTCATGAACGCAACCCGCGTCAAAACGCTCGGCACGGCCACGTCGAACGCTCAATTTGGTGCAAATTTCCTGATCAACGACACGAATTCGCTTGAGGTTAGCCAAGGCATCGGCAGCAAGCGTTCCTTGACCGGCCAGATCGACTGGCGATCGTTCGGCCTGCTTGGCAAACGCCTCAGCTTTACCGCGGGTGCGGGCTACAGTTACGGCCGAAATTCCAAATTTTCCGCCTACGAACGCGTCACCGCTTCGCTCACTTTGCCGCGTCAGACTTCGCTGCAGGTCAGCTACATGAACACTAACGCCGGGCCGACCTTGCTGGTAAGCATCAAGGGCACGCTGTTCCGCAAACGCGAATCTTCGGCGTTTCTCAACGCACCGCTCACCGAGGTCAATTCGTTTGCAAAAGTCTCAGGCCGTGTCTATCAGGACGTGGATATGAACGGCCGTTTTGACGTCGGCGTTGATAAGCCGCAGGCCGATGTGAAAGTACAAGTAGACGGCAACCGCTACGTCCTCTCGGACGCCAACGGGCAATACAGCTTTGACGCGGTGCTCGCGGGTGACCACAAGGTTTATCTCGATCTGATGTCAGTGCGTGCGGATCTGACATTGCTCAGCGGCGGCGAACATGCGGCGGCGATCAAAGCCGGCAGCAGTTCGACCGTTGATTTTCGGCTTGTTAGGACGGGGCGGCTTCGTGGACGCGTTTGGCTCGATGTTAACGAAAACGGCAAATTTGACGATGGTGAAAAACCGCTTGCAGACGTTCGCGTCGTCACCGCCAGCGGCCGCGATACGCTCACCGATGCCGACGGATATTACATCATCGGCGACCTCGCCCCGGGCGAACACGTGATCCTCATTGACGAAAAAACCCTGCCTGAAAAAACCCGCTCCGCCGCCGGTTCACTCTCGATGCAGGTCTTCCCCGGCCGCGAAACCAGCGACGTTGCATTGGCAGTAATATTCATCCCCGCCGAGGTCAAACGGTTTGGCGTAAAGCCTTAAGTTTTGCTGTTCAATTAATATTCGAGCCAAGACAATGCTAAAAACCGGCGCAGCACTTTCACGACCGGCGGTCTTGGATAGATGAGCGGCTATACAACACGAGAATCGTAGTTTCTAACCCCGTCTTTCCACCATTCCTTTCTAAAGTTGGGTTGTACGCTCCGGCACAACCGAGGAACGATTCTTGCAGATATTCCCTTTGCCAAGGCACGTTGATCGATATTACCGGATATACCGGTAGCTATCACGTGTCCTGTCGCGTAAATTTTCGCAGCCTGCTGTGGAATTCTAGCCAAAAGGAGGCAAAAAATGGATCTTGGATATCTGCATTTATCACTCAATCATATTCCGGTTATTGGATCCGTATTCGGTTTCATAATACTTTTTATAGGTATTGTTGCCCGGTCAAAAGCCGTGAACCGCGTCGGTTTGGGTCTCTTGGCCATTTCGGCGATCGTCGCCATCCCCGTTTACCTTACCGGCGAGACCGCCGAGGAGATCGTCGAAAAGCTACCGGGTTTCTCCGAATCCATCACCGGCCAGCATGAGTCGGCAGCTGCCCTATCACTGGGACTTGCGATTTTTTCGGGAGTGCTGGCAATAACCGCTTTGCTATTTTCACGAGCGCGAACCGAAAAAAATCCCGGCTATTTGGTGATTGCGACCCTGCTACTATCCCTGCTCACCACAACGTCTATGGTCAGGACCGCAAATCTGGGCGGACAGGTCCGCCACACTGAGATCAGGTCGGGAGCCCAGAACATTGATACACGAACCCCGGAAAAAGGGACTTCGGAAAAGGACGGCGACGATGATTAATTAGACCAGACTGGCCTACCAGTAACTAGGCGATTTTAAAACCTGCTTCCGGGGTTTCCGATCAGCAATATTGTCGAAGCAGTTGGAACCTATGGAAAAACCAACGTCGAACTTGGGCTCAGCACTCAAGACAAAAGAGGTCGTTATCGCGGCGCTCGCGCTAACAGGGATCGCCGTTCATCTAGTGTTGCGTTTCGCCGTGTTTCCGGTCGGTACGCTCTTTGGGCTGCCCATGCAGGAATTGCCTCTGCTGGTCGCTCTGATCTGCGGAGCACCGCTGACGATCGGTCTGATCACAAAAACCTTTAAACTCGAATTCAGTTCCAACCTACTCGCCGTTATTTCGATCGTCACCGCCGTATTGCTTGGAGAATACCTCGCCGGCACGATTGTCGTCCTGATGCTTGCGAGCGGCCAGGCACTAGAAGCCTACGCTGTTCGCAGGGCGTCGTTTGCCCTGGATGCGTTGGCAAAGCGGCTGCCTTCTTTGGCTCACAAAAAAGTTGGGGCGTCGGTCAAGGACATTCCGCTGGCCGACGTGGCGATCGGGGACGAGGTTATCGTTTTCCCACACGAAACATGCCCTTCAGACGGCACAGTCGTGGAGGGTCACAGTACGATGAATGAGTCGTACCTCACAGGCGAACCTTTCCTGTTGCCAAAGGTCATTGGCTCCGCAGTGCTTTCCGGGGCTATCAATGGCGAAGGTGCCCTGACGATCCGTGCGGAAAGAGTTGCGACGGATTCGCGTTACGCCAAGATCATGGAGGTAATGCGCGAGTCAGAAGAGGGGCGGCCTGAGCTAAGGCGGCTGGGTGACCAGATCGGAGCGATATATGCACCGACTGCGGTCATTATCGCTCTTGCCGCGTGGGTACTTGGCGGCGACGCCTCACGATTTCTAGCCGTTCTCGTCGTCGCAACCCCGTGCCCGTTGATAATCGGTATCCCCGTCGCAATAATCGGCTCAGTTAACTTGGCCGCACGACGCGGCATAATCATTAAGGACCCTGCCGTTTTGGAAAAGATCGATACCTGTCGTGTCGCCATATTTGATAAGACAGGCACGCTGACCTATGGCGAACCAAAGCTGTCAGAGATCCTATCCGCCGACGGGGTGAGCTCCGACGAAACTCTCGCCGCCGTCGCGAGTCTTGAGCGGTATTCACGGCATCCGCTCGCCGGAGCGATAATAGGTGCCGCAAAAGAAGCTAACCTCACACTGGACGAAGCGGCTGAGGTCAGCGAGACGCCCGGTGCCGGACTCTACGGGGTTATAGGCGGACGAACGGTCCGCGTGACAAGTCGTAAGAAATTTGGGCTTCTTTCCCCGCAGGAAGCCGGGTCGCTTCCGCCTATTACGGGCGGCTTGGAGTGCATCGTCCTTATAGATGACCGGTACGCTGCAACATTTAGGTTCCGTGACGAACCGCGGCCCGAAGGCAGGTCGTTCGTTCGTCATCTCGGGCCGAAACACGGGTTTGACCGGATACTGCTGGTTTCAGGCGACCGCGAAAGTGAGGTCGGCTATCTCGCCGAACGCGTCGGCATAACCGAAGTGCACGCCGGGCAGAGCCCTGAGCAGAAACTGGAACTAGTACGAAAAGAGACAAAACTCGCCAATACTGTTTTCATGGGCGATGGTATAAATGACGCACCAGCGTTAACGGCAGCAACCGTCGGCATCGCATTTGGCCAAGGGAGTGACGTTACTGCGGAGGCAGCCGGTGCGGTCATACTGGAAAGTTCATTGGAACGGGTCGATGAAATGCTTCACATCGGACGGCGAATGCGTTCGATCGCCCTACAAACGGCCGTAGGTGGAGTGGGATTGAGCCTGATCGGAGTTACCGCCGCCGCATTAGGCTATCTACCGCCGGTCGCCGGAGCTATTACCCAAGAAGTCATTGATGTACTCGCCGTTCTTAACGCCCTACGTGCCTCGATCAACCCGCGAGTCCTCTCTGATCAGGCGTCAATACCACACGCCAATTAGCAAAAAACTGAACCTTTACCGCTGACGGTGATCCCATAACTAATGTCTAGCAGAGTGCCAAGATAAATACCCGATTCTTGCCTCAAAACCTCTTTACGCTTAAACTCGTTATGTACCCATAACGAGATCTTTTAGCGATGAAACTTTACAACGACATTCTCGGGCTTATCGGCAATACGCCGCTCGTCCGGATCAACCACATCACCCGCCAACACAAAATAAAAGCCACGATCTTGGCCAAGATGGAGAGCCTCAACCCCGGTTATTCGGTCAAGGACCGCATCGGCATCTCAATGATCGACTGGGCCGAGAAAGAGGGCGTCCTCAAAAAAGGCGGCACGATAATCGAAGCGACAAGCGGCAATACAGGTATCGGACTCGCTCTGGTCGCGGCGGTGCGTGGATATAAATGTATCTTTGTTTTGACCGACAAAGTTTCGGTCGAAAAGGTCCGTTATCTTAAGAGCATGGGAGCTGACGTGGTCGTCGTTCCGGCGGCGGCAAAACTTGGGACGCCCGACCATTATCACGAAACTGCGGCCCGCATCCATCGAGAGACGCCAAATTCGTTCTACCCCGATCAGTACAGTCACCCGGCAAATCCGCTGGCACATTACCGGACGACGGGCCCCGAGGTTTGGAACGACACTGACGGCAAAGTCACACATTTTGTTGCAGGCATCGGCACCGGCGGCACGATCAGCGGAACCGGACGATACCTGAAAGAGATGAACCCCAACATAAAGATCGTCGGTGCCGACCCGTATGGCTCGATCTTTAAGACTTACAAAGAATCAGGCCACGTCCCCGAAGCGACGCCATATCTTGTTGAGGGAATTGGCCAATCCCTGCCGGTCGGCAATGCGGACATGAAGATCGTCGATGAGATCATCAATGTCACGGACCGTGATTCGTTTGACTTTGCCCGTCTGCTGTCGCGTCGCGAGGGTATATTTTGCGGCGGCTCGACCGGGACCAATTTTGCCGCGGCACTGAAGGTCGCGAAAGATCTCGACGAAACGGGACTGATCGTATTTATTGTCTGCGACACGGGTGAACATTACCTCAGTAAATTCCACTCGGACGAGTGGATGAAGGAAAAACTATTGCTCGAACCCCAGCGCATCACCGCCGGTCTTATCGCCGAGACCAAGAACGGCACATCGCCCGGTGAGCTGATATTTGTCGGCCCGGACGATCTCGTTAGCGATGCTCTGGCAAAAATGAACGAGAGCGGTATTACGCAGTTGCCGGTTATTGAAGATCACCGCTCCGTCGGGTCTTTGCGCGAAAGCGGCGTATTGACCAAGCTGCTGGCGAATCGCGATCTGCTCAATTCAAAGGTTAGCGAAGTGATGGACAAGAGCTTTCCGGTGCTCGACGTTGACGCAAGTTTTGACGAGATCAAATCGAAATTGCAGCGTAACCCTGCAGTGCTGATCGAAGATTTCAAACGCATCACCGCGATCATTACGCGGTCTGACTTGCTAGATATTCAGGCATAGTCTTGCGAAATTGGGCGAGTGTGTATTATCTTATAACGCAACTTGACCGCCGATGAGCGACGAACAGAAACAACCTGAAAGCCCCGAGACTTGGACGATGCCGGAACCGATATTTCGCTCGACCGAGGGGCACACGCCCGCCGGTATACACGCGACCGTTCCCGCTGACGAATCTACCACCGCACCCGGCTTTCATCAAGCAACAACCCTTGAGACCGAGGGGCTACAACCGGAACCTGATATTCATCAAGCGAAGACGATCGAGACCGAAGGTTTACCCGCCGAACCCGATTTTCATGAGGCAAAAACCGTCGAGACCGAAGGCTTACCGCCGGCTACCGCCAAAGTAAAAGCCGCCCCCGTAAAGCCCAAAAAACGCGGCTGCGCCAAAACATTTCTCTTCACCGTCGGCCTTATCGGCCTCGGCATCGCCGCCGTAGTGATAGCTCTCGTCTATTTTCTGTTTTACTACCGCCCGGCTGATACCGTGACTTTCTAAATCCGCCAAATAGCCAAGAGAAAGATCGGGCTCCGTAACCTTATCTCTTCTCACGATTCACTATTCACTATCAACTATTCACTATCAGGGGTGTGTCATATCCTCTGCGATAACCAGCTCGTCAAATTTCTCGGCCGTCAAAAGCTCAAGTTGGACTGCTGATTCTTTTAAGCTTATGCCTTTCTTGTGAGCATTTTTCGCGATCTTGGCGGCGTTGTCGTAGCCGATGTGCTGATTGAGCGCGGTGACTAGCATGAGCGAATTTCGCAAATAATGATCGATCTGGTCGCGGTTTAGCTCGATGCCCGAGATGCAATAATCGACAAATCCGTGACACGCATCGTGGATCAGCCGCACGGAATGCAGAAAATTGTGGATCATCACGGGCTTGAAAACATTGAGTTCAAAATTACCCTGCGAACCGGCGAAACCGATCGCCGCGTCGTTGCCAAAAACCTGGACGGCAACCATTGTCATTGCTTCCGACTGCGTCGGATTGACCTTGCCCGGCATGATCGAACTTCCCGGTTCGTTTTCCGGTAAGCTTATTTCCCCGACGCCGCAACGTGGGCCGGACGCCAGCCAGCGGATGTCGTTCGCTATCTTCATCAGCGAACCGGCGAGAGTTTTTAGGCCGCCGGATGCGAAAACGACTTCGTCGTGCGCCGACAGAGCGGCGAATTTGTCGGGGTGTGATTTGAACGGCAATCCGGTAAGCTCGGCGATCTTATTCGCCGCACGCTGGGCAAATTCGGGATGTGCGTTCAAGCCCGTGCCGACGGCCGTCCCGCCGATCGCAAGGTCAAACAGCCCCGGCATTACGAGCCGCAGCCGCTCGATGTCACGTTCGACAAGCGTTGCCCAGCCGCCAAATTCCTGTCCGACCGTCATCGGTGTCGCGTCCTGTAGATGCGTGCGGCCGATCTTTACGACATCTTTGTATTCTTGGGCTTTGGCGTCGATCGCGTCGCGTACTTTTTGAACCTCAGGGATCAACGCTGTCATCCGCTCAGCCGCCGCAATGTACATTGCCGTCGGAAAGGTGTCGTTCGACGATTGCGATTTATTAACGTCGTCGTTCGGATGCACAGGCGTTTTCGACCCCATCTCGCCGCCGGCGATCTCGATCGCACGGTTTGAGATGACCTCGTTGGCGTTCATGTTCGTCTGCGTACCCGAACCGGTCTGCCACACACGCAGCGGAAAATGCGCGTCGAGCATGCCCTCGATAACCTCATCGGCCGCCTGCACGATGAGATCGAGCTTGCTCTTTTCGAGCTTGCCGAGATCGTAATTGACTATCGCAGCCGCCTTTTTCAATATCCCAAGCGCGCGTATGACCTCACGCGGCATAACATCGAAACCGATATTAAAATGGTGGAGCGAGCGCTGTGTCTGTGCACCCCAATACGCCGTCACCGGCACGTCGATCGGCCCCATCGAATCGGTCTCGATCCGCGTTTTTACTGCTTCTGTTTCTTCTGACATATCTGTTGTTTTCAAAACGCAATTTTACATCAGTTTCGAAGCCGCCGAAAGACAGGACATTGCAAAACCAGCATGAATTTAATGAAGTTAGTTGTTTAGATCACGCCGACATCCGCGAGGCATCGCTTGATCCGCTCAAATGAGAGCTCGATGTCGTTGTCGAGCCCGACTGAAAACCGAACCAGTCCCTCACTAAGTCCCATTTCCTGACGCTCATCGAGAGGTATCTCCGATGACGTGCTGTGGCCGGGTGCACTGAAAAGAGTCTTGAAATAGCCAAGGCTCACCGCCAGATAGCCCACCTTTTCCTGCTGCATCCGAGTCATTAGCTGATTTGCGTCTTTCAATGTTCCGATATCTACCGCCAACATTCCGCCATAACCGTAGCCGGGATTCATCAGCCGTGTGAGCAGTTCGTGCTGCGGGTGATCGGGCAACCCGGGATAATAGACGCGGAGACCGAGCTCACGAAGTTTTTCCGCGAGAAACATCGCGTTCTCACTATGCTGCCGCATTCTTAAATGCAATGAATGCAGATTTTTGAGAATACTCGCGGCACGAGTGCTGTCGAGAACCGCTCCGAGCAGCATCGACGCACCGGAGTTGATATCAGTTAGTTTGTGAATAAATTCGTCGCTTGCGCAGACCGCACCTGCGACGCAATCGCTCGTGCCGTTGATATATTTTGTCAGACTGTGAACGACTATGTCCGCTCCCAGCCTGATCGGTGACAGGATCATTGGGCTAAACGTATTATCAACAACGAGCTTGATACCTCGTTCCTTACAAAGAGCAGCGAGGGCAGGAAGGTCGGCGACTTCGAGTAGCGGATTACTCATCGATTCGCAGTAGATCACGCGGGTGTTGTCACTGATTAGCGCGCGGACCTTTTCCAGATCAGCGAGGTCAGTGAAACGCGTCGTAATACCAAATCTGGGAAGAAAGTTTTTAAATAACGCGTAGGTTCCGCCGTAGATCGTGCGCGAAGAGATGATCTCGTCACCGCTGTCGCACAGTTGAACGATGGTTGACGAAATAGCCGCCATACCGGAGGCTTTTGCTTGTGCCGATTCGCTGTCTTCCATTCGCGCGAGAGCGTCCGAAAGAAATTTATTCGTCGGATTCCAGTGCCGCGAATATAAAAAGCAGCCCTCGATCTCATGATCGAAAAGCTCCTCCATCCGATCAGGGCTCATAAAAGTAAACGTCGAGGAGTCTGTGATCGACGGATTTACATCGCCGAATTCACCAAAAACCAAAAAATCTTGGATCGCGTTGCTTGGATCAAATTTGCCGCTCATAAAACCTTCTTGAAATAGCAATAAATAAATTCCTGCGTCGTACCGAATGGCGTGTTGTGGGTTTCATCGAGACTCGCGACGAGTGCAAATTGCCCGCCAAATTCGCCTTGCATCGTCTCGGGGCTGTATTGGACGACATCCAAACCACTGCACTTTTGCGGCCCTTCGAGCCCAAATGCAGCGACGATGAGATGCCCGCCCGGTTTTAACGAACTCAAGACCAGATCGACGTACTTTCGGCGATCTGCGGCGTAGGTCAGGAAATGAAACACCGCCCGGTCGTGCCAAACGTCGAAGCGACCATCAGGCAGATCGACCTCGGTAATATCGCCTACGATCCAATTGACCATTTGCGAAGACGACCCGAGACGTTGCTTGCTTTTCGTAATTGCTGTCCCGGATATATCGAGGACAGAAACATCGCTAAAGTCTCTGTCAAGCAAATCGTCAACCAGCGTCGAACTGCCGCCGCCGACATCTATGATCGCCGCATCTTTCTCGACGCCTGTCTGCAGGATCAGCTCTAGCGAATTATCGAGATGATCGCGGTACCAGCTCATCTGATCTTGAGATTTGGTCGCGTATACATTTTCCCAATGCTCTTTCTTTTCCATTGCGATGCATCCCTATTTCGCGGGTGGGGCACCGTGCGGAGATTTTGTCTCCATCGGCAATCCGGCAGCTTGCCACGCGACAGTGCCGCCCGTCACGTTCAAAACGTTATTAAATCCGGATTCCTTGAGAATGGCGGCAGCCTTTTTCGAACGATTGCCCGTCTGGCAGATCAGATAGACCGGCTCATTTTTCTCGAGCGTGTCGAGTTTTGAAGAGATAGTGTCGAGCGGGACATTTACGGCTCGTGCAGCATGCCCGCCGGCATATTCCTCAGCGGTGCGAACGTCGATAAACTGCGAATAAGCTTTAGAAACGGCAGCCTGCGCCTCTGCCGGCGAAACTTCCTTGATGTCAGTCGGGACATTTGCAACGCCCGAATCTGTATTTTTCGTCGCCACATTTTGACACCCGACAAAGAGAACTAGTGCGGATGTAATAACTAACAGAAATTTCATTTTTGTACTCCTATGTCGCGACGGAACACGCCGTAGCGGTTGCTTCGGTTTCGAGCCCTGCTTCGAACCACGCGGCGGTGCCGCCGGTAACGTTAAACACGGTTCGGAAACCGGCGTTCTCAAAAATGCTGGTGCCGATGCTCGAACGATAGCCGCCCTGGCAGATCACATAAACGGGCGTCGCCGGGTCGAGTTTATCGACCAAATTTGCGAGTTTGTCGAGCGGAGCATTCCAAGTGCGCGTCGCGTGGCCGGCGTCGTATTCGCCCGGTCTCCGTACATCAACAAACTGCAGATATTTCTCGGTCTGGGTCAGCCCGGCCACCGCCTCGACCGATACCTGTTCGATCATTTTTTTCTCACCGGTGTAATTGTCGATCAGGATCGAGCCGCTGACAGTTTCGTGGCCAACTCGGGCGAGCCGCATGACGGCTTCGTCGATCTGTTCCTGAGTCTGGGCAACAATTGCGATCTGCGTCCCGATGGGAATGAGCGTTCCGGCCCACGAAGCAAATTGCCCGCCGAGGCCAATATTTATTGAGTTTGGGATATGGCCGCCACCGTATTCAAAATTCTTACGGACGTCGATCACAACACCGTCAAAGTTTAGGATCTCATCAGTCGAAAGCTCATGCGGCCTTACGATCTCAGTCAGCGGAGCTGAGCCTTCAAGGTTTTTTGCCGCACTTTTAGGAAAATAAGCGGGCACCTCAGGCTGGTCGCTCGCCACGATCTTTACAAAGTCCTCTTTCGACATCGGCTGGAGCGCATAGTTAAATCTGCGCTGTTCGCCCAGCGTTGACCAAGTCTCTTTTGACAGTGATTTGCCGCAAAGCGAACCCGCCCCGTGCGCCGGATAAACCTCAGTCTCGTCCGGATACGCAAGGATGCTGTTGTGAAGCGAATCATATAGCATGCCGCCCATCTCGGCTGCCGAAAATCCAACCGAGCCGATCAGATCTGGCCGACCTACGTCGCCGATAAAGAGCGTGTCACCAGTGAACATCTTTAGCGGTGCAGCATCGTCTGCTGTATCTTTGGCGATGATCGTGATGCCCTCGGGCGTGTGGCCGGGCGTTTCGAGAAATGTGAGCTTGATCTTGCCGACGGTCAGTTCATCTCCGTCATTTACTTTGTGGGTAGGAAATTTCGTATTCGCCCGCTGGCCGTAGATGATCTCTGCACCGGTCTTGGCGGCAAGCTCGACATGCCCGCTGACAAAATCGGCATGCGAATGCGTCTCGATAATATACTTGATCCGCTGGCCGTGCGCGGCTGCCTCGTCAAGATATTGCTGGACATCCCGCTGCGGATCTATGATCGCCGCATCGCCGTCAGAGCCAATATAATACGAAGCGTGTGATAGACAACCCAAATAAAATTGCTTGAACTGCATAACTTTAGTTCTCCTGAGTAACTGTGTGTATTTTACCAATTTCAATAAATAACCGCGTAGTTTTTCACTACGAGGAACGCTGCGACCCCTAAAACGAGAACCGCAAATAAACTCTGCAAACGTTGTGCCGCGATTCGTTGTGACAAAAGCGTGCCAACTATCGCCCCCGCGACCGCGAGCGCCATCACGATCCCCGTCAGTCCCCAGTCAAAAATATTCTGGCTCATATGGCCAACGAGGCCCGCGGCACAGTTGAGAAAGATAACAAATAGCGAAGTACCGATCGCTTTTTTCATGTTTAGCCCGCCAAAAAAAACTAACGCCGGAACGATCAAAAATCCGCCCCCGACACCTAGAAAACCGGTCAAAACTCCGACGCCAAGCCCGGCAAAAATGCCTTGGACCGGATGGGGTTTATGCGTAGATCCGCTGATCTTGTGTTTTCGCCGCCAAATCATAGAAACCGCAACCACCAACATCAACAGGCCAAATATCAATAAGAGCAGCTCGGGTGAAACCAGTTTGGTCAGAGGCGAACCCAGCAGAGCTCCAACAATTCCCGCGACTCCAAATAACAGCCCGGTCGAAATATCAACGTTGTCGCGTCGCCAGTGCATGTACGAGCCCAAAATACTCGTCGCCCCGACAACGGCCAGCGACATTGGAACCGCCTCGTGCGGGCCAACACCGAGCAAATAGACAAGTATCGGCACGGTCAGTATGGATCCGCCGCCGCCGATCAACCCCAATGACAAGCCGATGACCGCGCTCAAGATCAAACCAATGATAAAAAGTACTGACATCGTGATCCTTATTTCGCGGGTTCGCAGCTAGCAGGGGCTTTATTCCAAGGCATTTTGGCTAAAACCATGCCCATCCCACATGTGTCGGTCACAGCCGAAAACATCAGTCCCGCCCCGACAAACGCCGTGAGCAAAAGTAAATACGGGCTGACGAACAGGCTCAAAAGCACTCCGGACAACACAAACAGCCCGGCGGCAAACCGCACTTGCCGCTCGAGCGACCATACCTTAGATTCGCCCTTAACGACCGGCAGATTTGCTCCGGCCCAGGCGACCATTCCGCCTTCGACCACGTGAATATCCGTAAAACCCTTTGCCGCCAGTTTCTCGGCCGCATTTTTCGCCCGGTTGCCCGAACGGCACATCAGATAGACCGGTTTCGTGTGGTCGATCTCGTCCGCGTGCTTTTCAAAATTTGAAAGCGGCATCAGCTGTGCATCGGCTATCCGCTCACTATTAAACTCAGAAAACTCGCGGACGTCGATAACCTGACATTCGCCGCCGCCGTCTAATAGCTCGTTGATCTCATGCACTGTTGCTTGTTTAATTGTCATTCTTGTAATTCGTTCTCCTAAGTAATATACTCGATCTGTGTATGAGCATATAACTATATCGTTATATTGTCAAGTATGAAAAAACAAAAACATCAAAAAATGTCGTCAGACGCCGTAAACGTCGTTGCCGCAAGATTTAAAGTGCTTTCGGAGCCGATCCGCCTACAAATATTACAGTATCTGGAAAATGGCGAATCGAGTGTGACAAATGTCACGAAAGGAGTGAATTCAACCCAGCCGAACGTCAGCAAACACCTTAAAATGCTTCAGGATGAAGGCCTTGTCGCTAAACGCCAGGACGGAAACACGGTTTATTATCGGATCGCTGATCAGACCGTCTTTGAATTGTGCGATGTCGTCTGCGGCAGCCTAAAAGCAAAATTCTCCGATCGCAGTGCGATGTTCTCTTAAGAGGAAGCAGTGTTGCGGACATACTCGACAACAAAACGCGGCGGTTCGTCCTCATCGACGGGCGGCATTACAACAAAATCGGTTTGAGTGAGGCCGTTGTCTAAAAAGCGTGCAAGGTCTTGGCGGGACATTGGCCACGGCAAAACGTCAGGTACCACATCATCTTCGCGGCCGCGTGTCACAACGACGAGTTTTCCATTTTCCGCGACGAATGCGGCAATCGCATCAATGACCTGAGGCCTCATTTCGAGCGGCAGCGGCTGGATCGTGTAGATCTCGAGCACAAAATCGTAAGCACCTGCCCAACCTTGCGGCGGAGCAAAAAGGTCTGCTGACTCAAACCGAATATCTGCGTCGCCATACAGCTTTTTCGCCCATTCGATCGCAGTTGGCGAAATGTCGAATGCCGTGACCTTGAATCCAAGATCGTGCAGATATTTCGCGTCATCCCCGAGCCCGCAGCCGACAACGAGCGCCGTGCGGTCGTCGCCTTTTAGCCCGGTCGATTCTGCCCATGTTCGAAAATAGCTGTTGGGCTCTAGATCTGCCCACGGTATCTGATCGATATCGCCTGCTGATTCTTTGTAAAAGGCTTCAAACCAACCGAGCGTATCGCCGCGAGCCTCAAATTCGGCCGCCAACGCACGCAGACGCTCGCGTCTTTCTTCTTTATTCTCTGCCATGTTTGAACCCACCTTATTCTACCGGCGCACCCGATTCTTGCCACGCCGCCCAGCCGCCGTCCATCGAGATGACATTGGTGTAGCCCATTTTTTGCAGATTTACGGCTGACAGTGCGGAGCGGTAGCCGCCGCCGCAATATAGGACCAGTTCGGTGTCTTTGTCGGGAAAGGTCTGGACGATGTCGCGTTCGATAATGCCGCGTGACATATGTTTGGCACCGGCGGCGTGGCCGGCCTCGAATTCATTGTCTTCGCGGACATCGATCAGGACAGCTCCGCCGGCAACCCGTTCACGTGCTTCCGCGACATCGCATTCTTTAACCTGGCTCTTAGCGTCGTGTGCGAGGGCCAAAAATTCTTCGGAATGTATCATATAGAGCTATTGTAATCTAATTCGCCGAGGCTTAACTAGATTGGCTCACACTAAACGCCTATAATGTATAAATAGCAATTATTTTTATTGGTAACACGAGGAAACTACATTGGCAGAACAATTTGACGTAACGATCATCGGATCCGGGCCGGGCGGCTATGTTGCCGCCGTGCGAGCCGGACAACTTGGATTAAAAGTAGCAATCATCGAGAAAGAAAAAGACGCGCGGCTCGGCGGCACTTGCGGCCTGCGCGGCTGTATTCCGACCAAGGCTTTGCTCAATGCCGCTCATCTTTATGACAAAGCGGGGCATTTTGAAAGTTATGGCCTCAAGGTCAAAGACCTTTCTTACGACTGGGCAGGCGTGCAGAAATACAAATCCGACGTTGTCGCCAAAAACTCAGCCGGCGTGACCTATTTGATGAAAAAGAACAAAGCCACCATCTTTAACGGCTTTGGCAAGATAGTCGGCAAAGGCAAGGTCGAGGTCGCTCTGGCTGACGGCAAAAAAGAGACGATCGAGACGAAAAATATCATCATCGCCACGGGCTCGGTCGTGCGGCCGATCCCGGGTTTTGAAACCGACGGCAAACAGGTCGTAAATTCAGATCACATTCTCGAGCTGACAAAAGTGCCAAAATCCCTGATCGTTATGGGTTCAGGAGCCGTCGGCGTCGAGTTTGCGAGCGTATATCACCGCTTTGGCTGTGACACGACGGTTGTCGAGCTGATGGACCGCATTGTGCCGATCGAGGACGCTGACGTTTCGAAAGAGCTTGCTCGTTCGTTCAAAAAAGCAGGTATCAAATGCGAGACCGGCGTAAAACTCGACAAGCTCGAAAAAAATAAGAGCGGCGTAAAAGTGTCCGGCAAAAACGCCAAAGGCGAAACCGTTTCGCTCGAAGCCGAGATGCTGCTTGTCGCCGTTGGACGTATGCCCTCGATCGAAGGCATCGGGCTTGAAAACACCAAGGTCGTCGTCAATCCACGCGGCACCATCAAGGTCAACGAATACTGCGAGACCGACGAACCAAACGTTTTCGCCATCGGCGACGTTATCGACACAGCTTGGCTCGCCCATCTCGCTTCAAAAGAAGGCATCTTGGTCGTCGAGAAGCTGGCCGGTAAAAAGGTAGAGCCGATCAAGCAAAACCTCGTCCCTAACTGCACCTACTGCGACCCCGAAGTCGCCAGCGTCGGCCTGACCGAAGAAAAAGCTAAAGCCGCCGGTTACGACGTCAAGGTCGGCAAATTCCCGTTCTCAGCCTCGGGCAAGGCCCGTATACTCGGCGAGACTGACGGTTTTGTAAAGATCGTTGCCGAGAAAAAATACGACGAGGTGCTCGGCGTCCATATCATCGGCCCGCATGCGACCGAGCTGCTCGCCGAAGCCTGTGTCGCCATGGCCCTCGAATGCACCGCCGACGAACTCGGCCGCATCATCCACGCCCACCCGACCGTCTCGGAAAGCGTAATGGAAGCCGCCGAAGGCGTTCATGATCTGACGATACATATGTAATTTCGGTTGTCAGTTGTCAGTGGCCGGTTGTCAGTCGCGGCTGATGATCGGCCCGATCTCTTTATGGCAAATACTTCATACCCCCGCACAAAGATCAAGATTCTGCTGCTCGAGAATATCTCCGATGCGGCGGTTGAGGAGTTGCGTGTTGGCGGTTATGCGGACGTTAAACGTATCAACGGTGCGCTGAGCGAAGCTGAGCTTATCAAAGCCGTCAAGGGCGTTCATCTGCTTGGGATACGGTCAAAGACGCATATTTCTAAGAATGTGCTCGACGCGGCGGATAAGCTGCTGGCAGTCGGGTGTTTTTGCATCGGCGTGAATCAGGTCGATCTTGCGACGGCGACGAAGAAAGGTATCGCGGTTTTTAACGCACCGTATTCGAATACGCGTTCGGTTGCGGAGCTTATTATCGGGCTGTGCGTGATGCTGATCCGCAAAATTCCTGATAAAAACGCCGCTGCTCATCGCGGTGAATGGTTAAAAGAGGCGGTTGGTTCGTTTGAACTGCGGGGCAAAACTCTCGGCATCATCGGCTATGGCAATATCGGTTCGCAGGTGTCGATCATGGCCGAGGCTCTGGGCATGCACGTTACCTATTACGACACCGCGACCAAGCTGCCGCACGGCAACGCCCGCCAGATCCGCGACCTAAAAGAGCTTTTGAAAAGCTCGGACATCGTCACGCTCCATGTGCCGTCCGATGCCACAACGCGAAACATGATGGATGCCGCGATGCTCAAAAACCTCAAAAAAGGTGCGGTGCTGCTCAATTACAGCCGGGGTGATGTCGTCGATCTCGACGCTCTCGGCAAGGCGTTGACAACGGGCAAGCTCGCGGGTGCGGCGGTCGATGTTTTCCCGGTCGAGCCCGAAAAGAACGGCGACACATTTGAAAGCGGGCTGCAAAATCTGCCAAACGTCATCCTCACGCCGCACATCGGCGGCTCTACCGAAGAGGCGCAAGCCAACATCGGCCTCGACGTAACCGCAAAGCTCATCAATTATCTTGAACTCGGCATTTCCCAGGGCTCGCACACTGTGCCGTCCGTTTCCCTGCCGCCCCAAGCCGGCACGCACCGCATACTGCACATTCACAAAAACGTCCCCGGCGTGCTCGGCCAGATAAACTCGCGGCTCTCAAAAGGCGGCATCAATATCACCGGCCAATATCTCAAAACCAACGACGAGATCGGTTATGTAATACTCGATCTTGATTCTAAACTCTCGAAAGAGGCGTTTGAGATACTAAAAGGCATCAAGGGTACGATACGGGCAAGGATGGTTTACTGATTTGAAACCTTTTTTCCGTCTTTAATTAATAATTAACAATTAGTAATTACTAATTATTCAGAGAGAAATGTCATGAAAATCGCAAGACTATTATTCGTATTGATAGCTGTCGCTATCTCGACAAACGCCCAGTGGATCAAGCAGGCAGTCAACACCACCGCGAGCTTTCGCGGGCTGTCGGTCGTGAGCGAAAAGGTCATCTGGGCGAGCGGCACGGGCGGGACGGTCATCCGCACCATCGATGGCGGGGCGAAATGGGATGTGATCCAAGTGCCCGACGCCGCCAAGCTCGATTTCCGCGACATCGAGGCATTTGACGCGAACACCGCCTACATCCTAAGCATCGGCAACGGCGAATCTTCGCGTATCTACAAAACCACCGACGGCGGAAAGACTTGGAAACTGCAATTTAAGAATACGAACGAAAAGGCATTTTTTGATGCCATCGCTTGTTGGGATAAAAACAATTGCATCGCGATGTCGGATCCGGTTGATGGAAAATATGTTCTCATCGAGACAACCGATGGCACAAACTGGAAACCGCCTGTAACCGAACATTTTGCTATCGCTCTGACCGGCGAAGCCGCATTTGCCGCCAGCGGTACGTGTCTCATAACAACCGGCAAATCGACCGCATACATTGTTTCCGGCGGCACGGCAGCCCGCGTGTTTAGATCGGATGATCGCGGCAAAACCTGGCTGGCGGCTCATACCGAAGTTGCGAAAGGCACGAGCGGTAGCGGCATTTTTTCCATCGCTATGTTTGACCAAAAGAATGGCGTGATTGTAGGTGGGAATTACGAAAAGCCCAACGAATCTAAGGACGCTCTCGCATTCTCTACCGACGGTGGCAGGACCTGGACTCTTGGCATCGGCTTGAGCGGATATCGCTCCGGCGTGACCTATTTGGATAAGAAAACGATCGTCGCAGTCGGCACGAACGGCTCGGATATTTCTCGCGATGGCGGTAAGACTTGGAAGATACTTGGGAACGAGGATCTGAACGCCGTTGCTGCCAAAGGCGTGAAAGCTGTCTGGGCAGTCGGGCCAAAAGGCATGGTCGTTAAAATGAAATGACCTATGCATGGTACGACATACTCGGCACGGTTGGCGTTGCGGTCATTATTGTGACGTACGTTTTGCTCCAGCTTGGCAAGGTGGGGAGCGAGCAGCTTATTTATTCGCTGCTAAACGCCGTCGGGGCGACGCTGATATTGATCTCGCTGTATTTCGACTTTAACTTCCCTTCGTTTGTAGTAGAATTTTTTTGGCTGCTGATCAGCCTGTTTGGTATCGGCAAATATTTTGTAGCCACAAAAGGCACAAAGGGCACAAATTAGGACTTCTTTTTTGTGACCCCTGTGTTTTTTGTGGGTAAATGTCTTATGCAGAGTTTTACCAGCGTTCCATTTAAATCTTCGAAACATCAGGGCCTGACCGAGGTCAATGGTGTGGCTAAGTTCTCATCCGCCGGTATTGTGCTCGAATTTGACTCAAAGATCCTTGGTCTGGTCTCGGTCGGGCTTAACGAGGCACGCATATCCATCGGCGATATCCTCGACATTAAATTCAAAAAGGGTGTCTTTAAACGAGGTGCCAAGATCGAGATCCGCACAAAATCGCTAGCCGCGTTGGCGGGTCTGCCCGCCGATGACGGCAAACTCGTGCTCAAACTAACGGCCGACGATTTCGAACGCGGCCGGGACGCCGTCGAAAAACTGCAAAAAGATATAGCTGGATACACCCAATCGCTCCCGCCCGCCCACACGCCCGTCAGCGTTTTGTTTGACGCCAGCGAAGACGACACCGAAGAACTTAAATAAAAAAGGCAGGCCCCGCAAAGCCTGCCTTGTTATTTACTGAGCCATACGCGGATCAGGCGTCGGCTTTAGGACGTATTCCTTTGGCGGTTCCGCTCCGAGCAAGTTCTTTACAAAATAATCCCAACGGCGGCGCATCATGTAATAGCTCGCCGGGCCGTAGCCGTGGCGTGCGTTAGGGATCATCAGCAGATCAAAATCCTTGTTCGCTTTGATCAGAGCATCAACGACGAGGTAAGTGTTGCCCGGCGGGACGTTGTCGTCCATCGTACCGTGGGCGAGCAGCAGTTTGCCCTTTAGATTTTTGGCGTACTCCTGATTGGCTTGTGTTTTGTAATTATCGCCTTGGAGAAGCCCGATGTAGCGTTCGCCCCAGTCGTCTTCGTAGTTGCGGTTGTCGTGGTTGCCCGATTCGGAAATGCCGACCTTAAAGAAATCCGGGTAGCGAAACATCGCCGCCGCAGTCGCAAAACCGCCTCCTGAATGGCCCCAGATACCGACGCGGTCGAGGTCGATATTGTTGTATTTGGCCGCGAGCTGCTTAACGCCCGCTATCTGATCCTCAAGCGTGTTATCGGCCATATTGCCGTAGCACGAATCGTGAAAAGCCTTAGACCGCAGCGGGTTACACATGCCGTCAAGCTGCATCACGACAAAGCCGAGCTCAGCCAACGCCTGATTATCACCACGCGATGCCGAAAAATTTCGGCTGCCGACGCTGCCGCCCTGCGGCCCGGGATAGATATAGACGATCACTGGATATTTTTTGCCGGCAACCGGTTTTGTCGGCGAGTACATCAGGCCGTAGAGGTCGGTCACGCCGTCGCGAGCCTTGGTGATGATAGGAGTCGGCGGTTTCCAGCCGGTGGCCGCAAGCCGCGAGACATCGCCTTTTTCAAGATCGGCAACGAGCTTTCCGTTAGCATCACGAAGCACAGCGACGTTTGGCGTATTCGGCGTTGAATAATTGTCGATGAAATATTTGCCGTCAGGCGACCACGTCACATCGTGATTGGCCGTCTCTGGCGTGAGCAGTTTCAGGTTTTTA
The DNA here is from genome assembly GCA_002360555.1 of Chloracidobacterium sp. UBA3360. Taxonomy (GTDB): domain Bacteria; phylum Acidobacteriota; class Blastocatellia; order Pyrinomonadales; family Pyrinomonadaceae; genus OLB17. Next base: position 48,633 of record DEQS01000089.1, on the reverse strand, counting down.
CCGTCAAATCCGACACTGTACGTGTGGCCAAAATACGGGTCATTGCCCGCCTCGCGTCCACCTGCCTCAAAATAGATCGTCCGTGCTTTTTCGTCAACATTCATAACACGCCAAACGGCCCAGTTGCCGCTGGTGATCTGATTTTTGAGCTTGCCGGTCGTCAGATCGTAAAGGTACAGATGTCCCCAGCCGTCGCGTTCGGTGAACCAGATAAACTCATTTGTCGCGGGCAGATACCGCCAGCTCGTAGCTCCCTGGCCCGACTCGAATTGAGTTGGGCTGATCTCTTCGTACACGTCGCGGACCGCCCCTGTTGCGGCATCGGCGACACGCAGATTCTCTCTCTTGTGATCGCGCGAGGTTGATACAAACGCGAGCGTTTTGGCATCTGCTGACCAGTAAACGTCGTCCCAACTGCCATTGCATGAAATATCGTCGCACTGTGTCGAACGGTGAGGATCTGGCGGTAGCTGAAGACTGATGACCTTAGGCGCATCGACCTCAATGATGACGCGGCGAAGCGTCGGGATGACCGCGTCACCCGGCAGAGCCGATTTCCACTGGCTCAGCTTTGGGGCCCCGACATTGGTCGAGATGAGATAGCTGTCGCTGACGTTTCGCTCGTCCTGCTGAAATGTCGCGATCTTTTTCGAGTCCGGCGACCAAACCAGGATCGCACGATCGCTGTGCTGCCAACCGGCGTTGTCCGTGGCATAGCCGTAATCTTTCATGCCGTCGGTTGTTAGCTGCGTTTCCTTACCCGAGGCGATGTCCTTGACCCATAGATTGAAATTTTTGATGTACGCCGAAAGTTTTCCGTCCGGCGATGTCACGCCGTTGCCTCCGCCAAAGCGTCCCGCACCACCTGCCGGAGCCGCGGGCAAGCCTAGATCCGCGAGCTTTGCACCGGTCTTTCGGGAACCGTCCGCCGGATTTACCAGCACATATTCGCTGCCGGTCGGCGTCAGAACACGGTACCAAAAACGCCCGTCGGGCAGCCAGGTCGCCCTTACCCCGTTGCGGTCAACCAGCGGCGAGGTGTTGTAGCCGAGCATCTTTTCGGCCCGAGCGTAATCAGCCCCTGTGAGTGCAGGCTGCTGAGCAATGGCCGAAATGCTCAATGTAAAAAGGAGGACGGCAAAGATCGCGATTTTTTTCATCATGTTTCTTGAGGTCAATGTTTTATTTAGTTTCGGTATTAAACGATGTAGGTATTCTATAGCACGATGCCCGTACGATGCATCAAGCGGCAGGTTGTTTGATACTATTTATTTAGAAACTGTGGCTGAAATAAAGAACGATCTTGGCAAACTTATCGCCGTTCACGGACTGTCTCCGGCTCATATACAACGTGCCGTGTTTATCACCGTGCTGTCATTCGTTTTCTTTATGGGAACAATGGTCGCTTATTATGTGCGTCAAGAGCTGCTCTTTTTTTTGCTGGCCTCGGCGTTTCTGATGGTTTACATCATCACGCTTTTTTCGTGGATCGCGCAGCGTAAAACCGCTCTTGAGATCTTTGAAAAAGGTGTCGCTTATCGTAAATATTCTGCAAAATGGGATGAGATCGGCGAAGTCCGTCAGGACGGCACCATCGTCTTAAAAGACAGTAAACAGATCGCCGTCTCGTCCGCCATTCACGAACTCGATCGAGCGACTTCATTTATAAAAAGCAAGATCGTTTAGCTGTCTAAAAACTACTCCCTGCTCAACCTGCGTCAGTTTTCTTAAGTTCTATTTTCTTGTATCCTATTTAATTGATAGTTGTGAAGTTTGCGGAGATCTTATGAGCGTTGAAGTCGTAATGCCCCAGATGGGCGAATCGATAACCGAGGGCACCGTTTCGAAATGGTTGAAACAGGTCGGCGAGCGTGTCGAAAAAGACGAGGCGATCCTCGAAATATCGACCGATAAAGTCGATGCTGAGGTGCCAAGCCCCGGTGCCGGCATATTGCTTGAGATCCGCACGCAAGAAGGCGAGACTGTTGAGGTCGGGACGGTCGTCGCTGTCGTCGGCGAAGAAGGCGAAGCCGGAGCATCGGCTCCCGCACCTGCGGCCGCGGGAGAAGCTCCGACAATTGTTGAGACTGCGGAAAATGTGGCCGCCGAAGAAGAACCCTCGACCGAACCTGCGATCGTCGAAGCTATTCCACCCGCCGCTCCCGCTACTCCGGGCGACGCAACCGAGATAGTGATGCCCCAGATGGGCGAATCGATCACCGAGGGAACCGTCTCAAAATGGCTCAAAGCCGTCGGTGACAAGATCGACAAGGATGAGGCATTGCTCGAAATTTCGACCGACAAAGTAGATGCTGAGGTACCGTCGCCCGCGGCAGGGACGCTGCTGTCGATCAATGTTCAGGAGGGAGAGACTGTCGAAGTCGGTGCCGTTCTGGCCTTAGTCGGAGCCGAAGGCGGTGCTGTTGCTCCCGCACCAAAACCAGAAGCTCAGGCGCCTGTCGCTGAGGCTCCAAAAGCCGAACCCGTTGCACCGCCCGTCCAAGCCAGAGCGGCTGCCGCAACGAATGGCGGATCAAACGGCAACGCGACGCTCGACGAGCTTCGCCGTACTAAGAGCAGCCCGCTTGTCCGTAACATTGCCAAGGAACACGGCATAGACATTACACGTATACCGGGCAGCGGCATCAGCGGCCGTGTGACCAAGGACGACATTATGTCGTTCCTCGAAACGGGAGCGGCTCTGCGTCCGCAGGATCTGCTTGTAAAAGGTGCTCCGGCGATGCCGACGGCATCAATGCCGGCAAAAGTATCGACATTCACGCCGCCATCGACCGCAGCAACGATGGATGACCGCGTCGAAAAAATGTCGGTGATGCGTAAAAAGATCGCCGAACACATGACCTTCTCAAAACAGACGTCCGCCCATGTGACGAGCGTCTATGAGATCGACATGACCAATGTCGCAAAGTTTCGTAAGGCAAATCAGGCTGATTTTCAGGCAAAATTTGGCACCAAGCTGACATTTATGCCGTTCATCTTTCAGGCCGTGACCGCAGCGATCCGTGAACACCGCATCGTCAATTCGCAGATCGACGGCGACAACATTGTCTATAAAGGCGATATAAATCTCGGCATGGCGGTCGCTCTCGATTGGGGTTTGCTCGTGCCGGTCATTAAGAACGCTCAGACGTTGTCGCTGTCTGAATTCGCCGTTAAGGCAAATGATCTTGCCGACCGTGCCCGTACCAAAAAACTCAGCCCTGACGAGGTTCAGGGCGGCACATTTACGATCACAAATCCCGGCGTTTTCGGTGGCCTTTTTGGCACACCGATCATCAATCAGCCGCAGGTTGCCATCCTTTGCGTCGGAACGATCGAAAAACGAGCAAAGGTGATGACATCGCCCGAGGGTGACGATTATATCGCGATCCGTCAGATGGCATATTTTGCACTGACCTACGATCACCGCATCGTTGACGGTGCCGATGCCGAGAAGTTTTTGGCCTATTTGAAAGAATATTTGGAAAAGGCCCCATTCACATATTGATCAAAAGCCTGTAAATACAGGCTTTCGTCCCAACTCCCAACGGTTTAAATCGCGCCCCGTTTAGTGTATGCTTTAAACATTGTTTCTTTGTCTCCTGCAATTGAAATTGTTTTTAACGATCGTGTGGCATGGCTCAGTAATTTTAGCCGACAACCCCGACCACCTATTTTGCGTCTATTCCTTTGGTGGTGTTTACCAACGATCATTCTTTCTTCGAGGAGTTAATCATGCTTAAAAAATTATCGATCATCGCATTAGCAGTTGTTTTTAGCGCCGTCAGCCTGTTCGCACAGACCGGACAGCTCCGAACCGCTGTCGCCGGACAAAAATACAAGATCAAGGGCGTTGTCGTTTCCAAAGACGATAACGGCACCTTTGTCATCAAAGATTCGGTCGGCATGGATACAAAGATCGTTGTCCTGCCAAATGCCAGCATCAAATCGAACGGATTTTTTGGCGGAGATAAATACGCCTTGAGCGCTATCGTTCGAGGCCTCAACATGGAAGTTGAGGGCATTGGCGACGCATCCGGCAGCGTTTCGGTATCAAAGGTACGCTTTGACAAGACCAGCCTCCAGACGGCTCAGGCGATCGATTCTAGAATGGCTCCGGCGGAGGACAGATTGACCGCCGCTGAGCAGAATGCTCTGCGTGTATCCGGTCAGATCGATGAGCTGATGGCTATCTCAAACGCCGCGAAGGGCGGTGCTAAGGCCGCTCAAGACACCGCTGACGCCGCCGTCGCGGGTGTCAACGCGACTAACAAACGCATCTCCGATCTTGACGATTATGTCGTTCAGACAACGGCGACCGTCAACTTTAAGGTCAACAGCTCAAAACTTTCAGCCGAGGGTAAAGCAGCACTCGACCAGGTTGCAACGACCGCAGCCACGCTCAAGGGCTATCTCATCGAGGTGACCGGTTTTGCATCCGCGGAGGGCAGCACCGCTCAAAACAAGGCTCTCAGCGACCGTCGTGCACAGGCCGTCAAGGATTATCTGATCCAAACGCACAACATCTCGCTTCGCCGTATGAGCACTTCGTATGGCTATGGCGAGCTACAGGCTGTTGCTGACAATACTACAGCCGAAGGCCGTGCTCAGAACCGCCGTGTCGAGGTCAAATTGCTGGTAAGCCGCGGCATCAATCAGAATGTCGAGGTCAAACAGTCTAACGACGATAAGTAATAACGCTAACAGAGGGCATCGCCGGGCCGTGTGTACAATATCTCACCGGCTCCGATGCCCTCAAACTTTGCCCTGGAGGTAACGGAACATGATGTTTAGCAAGATCCGGAAATATCCGTTCGTGATGATCGTGTTGATCCTAGCCTCTGTCTTACCCGCACTTTCCCAAACCGCAACCCCAACACCCAAACCAAAGATCGACGACGACATAATCAAAGTCGAGTCGCGGCTCGTCGTCGTGCCCGTATCGATCACCGATGCCAACGGCCAAGCCGTTACAGGCCTAACAGCCCAGGACTTTCGTATTTCGGAAGATGGCCGAACCCAGTCTATAGAAAATGTCGGAACGGCGGATGTCGTGCCGCTCGAGATCGTCTTGCTTTTTGACGTGTCAGCGAGCACTGACAAGATGTTCACGTTTGAACAAGAGACGGCAGCTAAGTTTTTGCAAGACGTAATGCGGCCCGTTGACCGTGCTGCCGTTTTTGCGATCGGATCTAAAGCGGTGCTGCTCGCATCGCGGGATGTGGCGGAGAAAGCCGCAGCCGCAGTTCGTGCGATCGTCCCGACAAAAGATTCGACCGCGTTTTTTGATACCGTTTCCGAGGCCTCGGACTATCTTCGTAAAAATGCCCCCAGCGGCACGCGGCGGGTCGTTGTGGTAATTTCTGACGGTGAAGATACCAATAGCACGCAAATTGCAAAAGCCATTCAGGACGGCTACAAAAAGATCGGCGAACGGATCAACACCATTACTAACAAAGATCTCTATCAGTTAACCGTCGCAAATCGTGACGCAGCCAGCGTAAAAGAGCGGCTTCGTGTGTCGCGTGCGCTGCAAGACGCCGACACTGTTTTCTATTCGATAAATCCCGCGGGCAGCTCATTTCAACTAAATAAGATGAGCGTCTTCGGACAAGAAAATATGCAGAAATTTGCCGACGAGACGGGCGGCACCGCATTCTTGCCCAAGTTTCAACCGATCGACACCAAAGATCAGTATCAAAATACGATCAGTACGCGAAAAAATACCGAGATGCTCGACCGTATCTTTCGCCAACTCGCCAACGAACTGCGTTCACAGTACCTGATCCAGTATTATTCAGAGTCTGATTTTCCGCTCAATAAATTCGTCAAACTCGACGTCGGCCTAAGCAATAGGCCCGAACTTCGCGTCCGGGCCCGTCAGGGTTATTACGTTAAAAACTAAGTTGATTTAGCTTTCTTTGCGGCCGGTATTTGGGATCACCCGCATTTTACCGACCTCAAATTTCGTCCTTGGTGTCGCGGTAGTATTAGCATTCGTATTCGCATTTCTCGGAGGAGCGGCAATGGCTCCCATTAGAGGCTGCGGTGTCGGTGTCGCAAACGGGATGAGTTCGCCCACCGTTATGCCGCGATGTTTACCTGAAAAAAGCGACACAAATAAAACGCCGGTAAATAACGCCATTATTAACGACGCAACCGCTGTCGCGTAGATCTTTGTCCGCTGCTTGATCTTTGCCCAGCCGACCGGACAATCTTGTGTGAGTATGCTGCCGTCCTCGCGACGATAGAACCGCACGCACAAACGCCCCTCGGCATTCATCACGAGCGCCTCAGCCTCGTCTTTGGTCATCCCCGAAAGGTTATAAACATTGAGCTTACAGTCACCGCAATGGCGTTTACGGTCGTCGCCATACATCTCGTTCCAATCCGCCGAACAAGGGCTCGCGATCTGGATATTGTTCAAAGGGCTATCAAATTTAGGCATATAAAAACTCCGTTATAAAAAATGCAGCAAATGCTGATGATTTAAGAACGGAGTTTAGAGGTGGACTTGCAGCTTTATTGGTCGCTTTTTTGACGCCGATATTTATGCGTTATCGGCCTGCGGCGGCCGACGCCAATAGCGTTTTTCGAGATTATGAGTGTTGGCGGCAACTGCTGACGTTTGAACTCATTTGCCGGATGCTCGACCTTGTTTAGGATCCAATAAACCCGCTCGGCGTCGTGACCGGCGGCGATGATGTCGGCGGGCGATGCCTTTTGCTCAAAATACATTTGTAGGATCGGGTCCATCACTTCGTACGGCGGCAGGCTGTCTTGGTCAAATTGGTTCGGAGCAAGCTCGGCGGACGGGGCTTTGTCGATGATCTTGTTCGGAATTATCTCGCGTCCCGCTTTCTCGTTCATGTGACGGGCGATCTGCCAGACCTCGGTCTTTAGCACGTCACCAAGCACCGCAAGCCCGCCATTAGTGTCACCATAGAGCGTACAATAGCCAACCGCAAGCTCCGATTTATTGCCGGTCGAGAGCAACAGACGGCCCTCTGCGTTGGAGATCGCCATCAGGATCACGCCGCGAATGCGCGATTGCATATTCTCAGCCGCAAGCGATTCGCCGCCCTTGGTCGGTTTGTGCAGATCCATCTGTTTGAGCAGCACTTCGAATGTGTCAGAGATCGGCTCGATGCGGCTCTGACAGCCAAGATTCCGGACCAATTCTTCGCTGTCCTTGACACTACCCTCTGACGAGAATGGCGATGGCATCATGACGCACAACAGATTTTCCGGACCCATCGCTTCGCAAGCAAGAGCCGCGACCAGCGTCGAATCAATACCGCCCGACAAACCCAAAACGGCCTGTTTGAAACCATTCTTTGCCGCGTAGTCGCGAATGCCGAGCACCAATGCACGATGGATCGAATCGATCTCACCGCCGGTTATGCCTCGCTTATCTGGCTTTCGCACATCGAGCTCGACCGTCTCGACAAACTCTTCGAACGCCGACGCTTGCAGGATGATATCGCCCTCTTCGTCGGCGATCAGGCTCGCACCGTCAAAGATGATGCCGTCATTACCGCCAACCAGATTTACAAAAACGATCGGCTTTTTCTGCAGCTTGGCACGATGCGCGACCATGTCGCAGCGAAGCCGGATCTTGCCCTTGTTGTAAGGCGAAGCATTGACCGAAACGATAATGTCCGCCCCCATTGCGATCACATCGTCGGTCGGGTCGCTTTCATAGAGCCGCTCTTTCCAAAACGTCTTGTCGTTCCAAAAATCTTCGCAAACGACGACGCCCAGCTTTACTCCGTTTATCTCAAAAATCCGGCGGTGATCGGACGGCTCAAAGTAACGCGGGTCGTCAAAAACATCGTATTCGGGCAGCAAAGACTTGTCCGCAAAGCCGATCAACTCCCCGTCGGTGATCACCGCCGCTGAATTGTATAGTCGTCGTCCATTCGTATCGTCGTTGCGGCGGATCGTGCCGACAACGGCGGTAATCCCCTGTGTCGCGGATATGATCTCGCGCAGCGGATCGGCTGAGTGCTCAATAATATCGCGGTCCTGAAACCAATCCTGCGACGTGTAACCGTGGGTCACGACCTCAGGAAAAACGACCAGATTCGACCCGTCGCTGCGGGCCTTTTCGATAGCTTGTATTATCCGGTGAGTATTACCGGCGAGGTCGCCGTTGGTGGTATTGATCTGTGCGATCGTGACTTTCATCTAACGGTATTTTACCGCATTTCAAGCTGTGTGCTCTTCGTCCGGATGGGCTTTTTTGACCATCGTGAGGCGATTGCCGCGATCGTTGTACTGGACCTCATCCATGATGTTGTAGATAAACAGCACGCCGCGGCCTGAGGTTTTGAACAGATTTTCGGGGTCGAGCGGATCCGGAATGTTTTTTACGTCAAAGCCCTCGCCTTCGTCCTCGATCGTAAATTTTGCCTCGACTTTTGAGATCTCGGCGGCGATCCGGACAAGCTTTTGAGCGTCAAATTTGTTGCCGTGCTTGACGGCATTTACAAACGCTTCGTCGAGAGCGACAAAAAGATTGGACTGTTCGGGATTGATGACACCGAGTTTTTCGACACGCTTTAGCAAATATTCCAGCACGATATGCATTAGCGAGATCGCCGACGGCAACTCAAACTCGATATTCTCGTGCAGCTCGGCAACGGCGGCCTGAGTGTCGACAAATTTGATCTTGTAATCAAGGATCGTCGCGACCAGGTTTTTAAGCTCTTCCTCGTCAAATTCTTCGCGGCGGTAATTGGCAGCACACAATTTGAACGCCTTGACGTGCTCACCCGCCTCGATCGCGGGTATATCGGGCAAACAGATAGCGTCGCCCTTTATCGTCGCAGCTGTTCCCGGATGAACGTCGAGATCGGTAATGACTAGATCAAAATCCTCAAGATGGTCGATCGCGAGCGCGTCGGCACGCCGCTCAAGCACGCGCACCTCATGGCCGGTGTGGGTGAACACTTCGTCGAGTGAGCTAGCGAGATCGTCGTGATCGTCGATGATGAGAATTCGTCGCTGCATAGTGCGCGTTGAGGGGCTATATTAGGATACGATATGTCTATTGCCGTTGTTGCAAATAATACCCCAAATAGAGAGTAACTTTCTAACCGTGCCGGAACAAAAAGACAAGATCTATCAATTCGCCCCGCTCGACAAATATTCATTTGACAAGCGCCTCACGATCCGCCTGGCCGACCTTGCGTTTTACTTTTTGATACTGATCGTCGGAACAACGATCAGATTCAAGACGGAAAACGAAGAGCACCTTGAATCGATTGTGAGCAGTGGGCATCAACCCATCTATGCGAGTTGGCACGACCGCATTTTTCTCGGAACATATTTCCTGCGCGGTCGCGGCATCACATTTCTGACCTCGCAGAGCTTTGACGGCGAATATATTGCCCGATTTATTCAACGATTAGGCTATGGAGCAATACGCGGCTCATCTACCAGAGGCGGTTCGCGAGCCTTGATTGAGATGATCCGCAAACAAAAGTTGGGTATTCCGATGGGGTTTACCGTCGACGGGCCTAAAGGCCCGCGCCATGTCGCGAAATCGGGCCCCGTTATGGTCGCAAAAAAAACCGGCGACCCGATCCTGCCATTTATCATAACGCCGAAAAGATCTATTACAGCGAATAGTTGGGACAAAATGATCATTCCGTTCCCTTTTACGCGGGCGACGATGACGTATGGCAAGCCAATATTTGTACCGGACGATGCCGATGATACGGTAATTAACGAAAAGTTGGCCGAGCTACAGGCGTCGCTTGATGAACTTGTCGAACGGACAAGCTAAGAGCTTTCGGTTTGCGGCGTCTCAACGGATAAAAAACTAGCCGCCATCAGCACATAGCTGATCCATATCGCATCCGCCAAAAATAAGTGCCCGAGCTGCATCAATATCGGAGCCAACGTAAAAAGCGTCAGCGAGCCAAAGCCTATCTGAACCAAAACGAGTATCGCCAATACATTTGACCATCGCTTTACGCCCGCTTCATTTCCCGATTCTTTTGCGATCCAGCCGGTTAAAAAGACCAAGAAAACACTAGTCAGAATTGCCGTGATCGGATGCAGCAAGCGTAGCCGCAGCAAGATATTTGAGGTTGGCGAAAAATCTTTTGCCATGCCCTCGGCGAGGGATCCCGATGGAAACAGCATATGCGACAAAGCCGCGATCGAGCCGCTGATGCCGACAACAAATATCGCCGCGATGCCGATGGCAATTGCAACCTTATATTTCGTCGCAATACCTATCACCATCCTCTTGCCTCCACTTGCGTAACGAGCTGTAAGAGTCAGAAATGCGAGCAGGATAAATGTGTTGATGAGATGGCCGGCCATCCAAAATGGACGTGCGGCAGTCAACGAATCGGCTGTGTTTCCGGTGAGCACGAGTCCTGCCCCGACGGCTGCCTCAGTGATGATAAAGAAAAATGAAATGATGGCAGTTTTGCGGATCGGGTCGCCCTTCTTAAACTTGCGAAACGTCCATATCACCAGCCCCAAAACTGCAAAGAATGCGATCGCACTCGTGATGCGATGCGAAAATTCGATGACAGTTTTCAGCTCAGGCGCGGACGGGATAACCTCGCCATGACAAGTCAGCCAATGCTGTCCGCAGCCGTCACCCGATTTCGAAGCACGCAGAAAAACGCCCCACAATATCACGACGAGGTTAAACGCCACGACGAACCAAGAGTATTTAGCAAACCGATCGAGCTTTGTTTCCGTTACCATTTTGCATAGAATAGCACTTTCGTCTGCACAAAAAAATGATGATCCGTTTAGCGGTTTTTGTATTCATTCTAGCGTTTGCGGTAAATGATATGGCTGCCTCGCCGTATGTTGTCGTGCTAGGCGTCGGCCAGGATGCCGGCGTGCCGCAGATGGGGTGTGACTCGCCGTTTTGCAAGCAAGCGTGGAGCGACGACCGCCTAAGACAGACGGTATCGTCGATCGCGCTTGTCGACCCGGACACAAAAAGCCGCTGGATAATTGACGCGACGCCCGACCTGCCTGAGCAATTCGAATTTCTCAAGCAGATCACAGGCGATCGCACAAATGACATCACCGGCCTCTTTCTGACGCACGCCCACATTGGCCATTACACCGGGCTGATGTATCTCGGCCGCGAATCGATGAACGGCAAAGACGTTAAGGTCTATGCTATGCCGCGAATGAAGCAAATGCTTGAGCAAAACGCTCCGTGGTCGCAACTCGTCGGACTCAAAAATATCTCGCTGCAGCCGCTTGTCGATAAGAGCGAAGTTAGGCTGAATGACAGGCTTACGGTCGAACCATTTCTCGTGCCTCACCGCGATGAATTTTCCGAAACGGTTGGTTATCGGATCCGCTCCCGGACAAAAACCCTCATCTTCATACCCGATATCGACAAGTGGCAAAAATGGCAGACGCCGCTCGCAGATGTAGTAAGGACAGCCGACTATCTTTTGATCGACGGGACGTTTTACGCCGACGGCGAGATCTCAAGGCCGATGAGCGAGGTGCCGCACCCTTTCGTGTCCGAGACTGTGGATCTGCTGAAAGCTCTGCCGGTAAAGGAACGTGCAAAAGTCTACTTCACGCATTTCAATCACAGCAATCCGCTGGTGCAGGGCAATAAAACGGCTCTCCAAGATCTGCGCCGACATGGTTTTCGCATGGCCAAGAGCGGTCTGAGGTTACGTCTGTGAGCACAAAAGAACGCGTAGATAAATTGCTCGTCGAGCTTGGTTTAGCCGAGTCTCGGACCAAGGCTCAGGCATTAGTGATGGCCGGCGTTGTGCTGGCCGACGAAAAACGTGTCGAAAAATCTTCGGAAAGTTTTAAAAGATCTGCGACCATCCGGCTCAAAGGAGCGTCTAGTGAGTTAAGGTATGTCGGGCGTGGCGGGCTAAAGCTCGAGGCGGCCCTAGCGGAATTCCAGATCGACCCGGCCGGGTTTGATTGCATTGATATCGGAGCCTCGACCGGCGGCTTTACAGATTGCCTGCTCCAGCACGGTGCGGCGAGTGTCATCGCCATCGACGTCGGCACAAATCAATTGGTCTGGAGCTTGCGAAACGACCCTCGAGTTGAGGTTCGCGAACACACAAATGCCCGCGAACTGTCGACCGATGACTTTGACAAACAATTTGATCTGGCGGTGATGGATGTCTCATTTATCTCGGTGACGAAAATTATTCCGGCACTTTTGCCGCTGCTCAAGCCAACGGGAAAGCTGGTTGTGCTCATCAAACCCCAGTTCGAGGTTGGACGTGGCGAAGTCGGCAAAGGCGGCATCGTCCGCGAAACTGAAAAGCACGAGCGGGTGGTTGCCGAGATAAATGATTTTGTAGCCGGGCTGGGTTTGCGGGTCGAGGGTTTGATCGAATCGCCGATCACCGGTGTCGAGGGTAACAAGGAGTTTCTGGGTTTGTATGCAAGATAGTCACGGACAAGCGGTGGACACGAGCGAGCAGGCTGAGACTTTTGTTGAGGGCCTGGATTTTTATTTTGACGAGGGGTTGATGGTTCTGACCCGGCGTTACCTGCTCAATCGCGGCCACTGCTGCAACAATATTTGCCGCCATTGTCCGTATGGCAATAGCGACGAATTAGAGTAAGTGGATCTCTAGCTCCTGCGGAACCCAATCAGACACATATTCTTCACTGTCGTATTCGCTCTCTTCGTAAACATACTCTTCATACACAACCGGCTTGCTGACAGCCGATTCTTTTCCGTCTGACAAGATCGAACGCAGCGTTGCATTGAGCACACGCGTGACGGCATCATCCATGTTGTCTTCGAGACCGTAATATATCCATTTGCCGTCGCGGCGTGTCGAAACCAGCCCGGCGCTCCGCAGATATGCGAGATGTCGCGAGATCTTGGGCTGGCTTTCACCTAAGCTTTCAGCGAGTACACCGACCGGCACCTCACCATCGACCATTAACGCGAGAAGCCGCAGACGTGTCTTGTCGGATAAGGCCAAAAAGAGATGTTCGAGGGCGGTAAATGTTGATTCCTGCATAATGTGTCTTTTTCATATTACGCCAACCATATATGTAATGCAATCGAGCCACTCGCTGCCTCGGATTGCGAATCGCCCCGTTTAGTTTTACGATTGTCGGAAAGGAGCATTTAAACAAAATGGGTGACAGATCGATGTACACAAAGGGGGTCCACGCCGGTGACGACCATTCATCACACTACGGGGCTTTGTCGGTGCCAATTTACCCTGCGTCAGTGTATGCATTTACGGATGCCGACGAGGGAGCGGCGATCCATAATGAGGAAAAGGACGGCTACTATTACGGGCGGCTGGGAAACCCTACCCAACGGGCACTAGAAACTGCCGTTGCAGAACTTGAAAATACCGATGCGGCTCTCGCTCTCGCGTCCGGCATGGCTGCCGTCTCTGCCGCGATCTTTACGCTGGTAAAGTCCGGCGAGCATATTGTCGCCCCGCAGTCGATGTATGCGACCACCACCAATTTTCTGCACCATCTAAAAGAGCGATTCAATATCGAGACGACATTTGTCGACGCGACCTCCGCTGAGAATTATCGTGCGGCTATACAGCCAAACACAAAACTGTTTTGGATCGAGACGCCGACGAACCCGCTTGTTCTGATCACGGACATCGAGGCTGTCGCATCCATTGCCCGTGAAAACGGTATCGCCACAGTTGCTGATAATACCTTTGCTACACCGTTCAACCAGAGGCCGTGCGACCTCGGTGTTGACGCTGTCATTCACAGTGCCACTAAATATCTCGGCGGCCACAGCGACCTGACGGCGGGTGTGCTTGTCGGTAAAAGCGAGATCGTCGAAGCGGCCCGTCACGGTGCTAATAAATTTTACGGAGGCAACATCGCCCCGCAGGTCGCATGGCTCGTCATTCGCGGTATCAAAACGCTCGCCCTGCGAATGGAGCGGCACAACTCCAACGCCTTTGCGATCGCAAATATGCTCGGCGACCATCCAAAGGTTACCTGCGTCTATTATCCCGGGCTCGAATCACACCAAAATCACGAGATCGCAAAACGGCAAATGCCGGGCGGATACGGTGGTATGATCGGGCTCGACCTCGGCACCGTTGAGGCTGGCAAGACCTTTTCCAACAGCGTACGGCTCTGCACGCTGGCAACTTCACTTGGCGGCGTTGAAACGATCCTGCAGCACTCAGCGTCGATGACCCATGCAACAATCTCGCGGGAAGACCGTCTAAAAGCAGGGATCACTGACGGCTTGATCCGGCTTTCGGTCGGCGTTGAGGATGTTAATGACCTGATCGACGATCTAACGCAGGCTTTGGATAAAATCTAACCTCACATATACGCCTATCACGATATGTCTTACATTCTCGCACTAGACCAAGGCACGACGAGCAGCCGGGCGATCGTTTTCGACCGTAACGGGAGCGTTGTGTCCGTTGGTCAAAAAGAATTTACCCAGATCTATCCGCAAAGCGGCTGGGTCGAGCATGACCCGCTGGAAATATGGCGATCGCAAGTCGATACTGCCGTCGAAGCGTTAGCCAAAGCGAATCTTACCCCCGCCGACATCGCAGCCGTCGGCATCACAAATCAGCGCGAGACGACACTTATCTGGGATCGTGTAACTGGTGAACCCATTAACAACGCGATCGTATGGCAAGACCGCCGCACGTCTGATATCTGCAACGCCGTCCGCGAAACATATGGCGAACTGATCCGTTCAAAGACCAGGCTTGAGGTCGATGCATATTTCTCGGCGAGCAAGATCAAGTGGCTGCTTGATAATATTCCAGGTGTTCGCGAGAGGGCTGAGAACGGCGAGCTTGCATTTGGCACGGTCGACACCTGGCTTGTCTGGAAACTAACTACCGGCAAGCTCCACATTACCGACCCTTCAAATGCCTCGCGGACGATGCTCTACAACATCAACGCGCTTGAGTGGGATGATGAGTTACTCACCGTTTTTGATGTCCCGCGATCAATCTTGCCTGAGGTGCGGTCATCGTCGGAGATATACGGCGAGGTCGAGATCGACGAGCTAAAGGGCATACAGATCGCCGGTATTGCGGGCGACCAGCAAGCGGCTCTGTTTGGACAGGCGTGTTTTGCCAGCGGCTCGACCAAGAACACCTACGGCACCGGCTGCTTTATGCTGCAGAATGTTGGCGACAAACCGGTCGCCTCGGAGAATCGTTTGCTTTCGACCATTGGTTGGCAGGTTGGGGGCGTGACCGAATACGCTCTCGAGGGCAGTGTTTTTATCGGCGGTGCCGTGATCCAGTGGCTGCGTGATTCGCTCGGTGTGATCGAGCAGTCGTCCGATGTCGAGGCTCTCGCGGCGTCCGTCTCGGATAACGGCGGCGTGTATTTCGTCCCGGCGTTTGCCGGACTGGGTACACCGCATTGGGATCAGGATGCTCGCGGGCTGATCATCGGCCTGACACGCGGCACAGGGAAAGCTCACATTGCCCGTGCTGCCGTCGAATCGATCGCCTTTCAAACCGCCGATCTGCTAACGTCGATGAACGCCGATTCGAATGCTGACCTTACCGAGCTTCGCGTCGATGGCGGGGCGACCCGGAATGATGCCTTGCTCCAGTTTCAAGCCGACATTTTGCAGATACCTGTTGTGCGGTCAAAAACTGCGGAGACGACGGCTCTCGGTGCGGCTTATCTTGCGGGGCTGGCCGTCGGGTTTTGGGGATCAAAAAATGAACTCGCAGAGCATTGGCAAGCTGATCGTAAGTTCGAACCTCAGATGTCGTCGGATGATGCAAAAGCCCTCACGGACCGATGGCACGAGGCGGTCAGCAGATCACTCGGTTGGGCAAAATAAAAAAGGGAGCGAATGGTCGCTCCCTAAAGTATTGTTAGAAACGAATCCTAGGCGTCGTTTTGCTCGCTCTTGGATTTGCTCATGCCCGCGGCAACCTGCGAAGCGGGCAGCGGCAATCCGACAGCGTCTGCGTTGATCAGCGGCTGGTCGATATCATCATCGCGGTCTGCCACATCGGCTACGATCATCTTGCCGGCCTGCTTGGTAAACGTCAGAGCGTCTGTCGCGCCGTCAAAATCGACTATCACCAGATCACCGGTCTCGACCTGCTCGGTCGCGACGAGGTTTGATAGCGGATAAACGAGAAATCGCTCGATCGCACGTTTGAGGTGGCGGGCTCCGTATTTGAGGTCGATGCCCTCGCCGAGCAAAAATTCCTTGGCTTCGTCGGTGCACTCAAAAGCAAATTTCGTCCCCGCCGATTCCGTGATGCGGTCCTGAACGGATCGCAGCTCGATATCGAGAATGCGGCGAAGGTGATGTTCCTTGAGACTTCGGAAAACGACCACCTTGTCGATGCGGTTCATAAATTCGGGTGAGAATTTACGTTTCGCGGCCTCGAGCGCGGTGCGGTAGATCTTGGTGTCGATCTCGTTGTCGTCCTTGGCCTGATCGGTTTTCGTCGGAGCAAAGCCGATGCCGCCGGAGATCATCTCGGACATTTCGCGGGCACCCAGATTCGACGTCATGATGACGACCGTCTTCGAAAAATCTACGCGGCGGTTATCGCCGAGCGTTAGTGTCGCTTTGTCGAGGATGCCGAGCAACAACTGCCACAGCGAATCCGAAGCCTTTTCGATCTCGTCAAACAGCACGAACGTCAGCTTGGTCTCGTCGGTGTGTGCCTTGTCGAGATTTTCCTGTGTCAACATCGGCGACGTTTCGCGATGGCCGAGGTAGCCCGGAGGCGAGCCGATCAGTTTGGCGATCTCGTGCGAATGCTGAAACTCAGCACAGTCGATCTTGACGACCGTGTAGGGCTCATTAAAGAGCACCTCGGACGCGGCCTCAACGACACGCGTCTTACCCGAACCGGTCGGCCCGAGGAACAGCATCGTGCCGATCGGACGCGAAGGATTATTCAGCCCCGCCAGATAGATCTGGAACAGCCCGCTCATGCGGCGGACCGCGCGTTCCTGGCCGACGATCAAGCTGGATAGCTTGTCCTCAAATTCCGCCGCCCGAGGGCTCTTGCGCTCGGGGTCCAGCAAAATTCCCTTGTCTGATGATTCTTTTTTCTTAGCCGATTCCTGTTTCATCTCTTTACCTCGAGAGGCCTGTTGCCCCTCAGCACTAGAACGTATTTTCAATCCAAACTTGCCGGTCATCTCCGGCGACAAGTCTGTCGTCTGTAATGATGATTTCAAAAGATGTATCGTTGGCTGGACTTTGGAAATAGGAGGGTACTGAAGCCCAGAGAGTGGTCGCGAGTATGAAGGCCCGCACCATTCTAAGGTTTAGCACATAAAATAAATCCAGCGCAACCGAAAAACAACAAAAAGTTTAAACTTTTTGTGGAAACATGAATCAATTGAAAATATAGGGCTCGCCTCTCGTCGCTGAAAACGACCAATGAAATAGCGTCGGGTTTGCGCAAGCCCGCACGAAGTAAGGGCGTAACATTCAGCTTGAGTGTTACGCCCTTACTTCGTACGGGCTTGCGCCCATTTCCTGCGGAGACAAAACTAATCGTAATATTCGAGTCCCAGATGCGTGATCAACTCTTCACCGCGAAGGTGACGCAGAGTGTTCTTGAGCTTCATCAACTGGATAAACAGATCGTGCTCGGGGTATAGTCCCGGTGCGGTCTGCGGTGCCTTAAAGTAGAACGACAGCCATTCCTGGACGCCTTTCATATTGGCACGCTGTGCGAGATCCATAAACAGAGCAAGGTCGAGAGCGAGCGGTGCGGCGAGGATCGAATCGCGGCATAGGAAGTCGATCTTGATCTGCATTTTGTAGCCGAGCCAGCCAAAGATGTCGATGTTGTCCCAACCCTCTTTGTTATCGCCGCGGGGCGGATAATAGTTGATGCGGACGACGTGCGAAAAATTACCGTACAGGTCGGGATAGGTTTCGGGCTGGAAGATATGTTCGAGAACCGAAAGTTTTGAGACCTCTTTGGATTTGAAATTCTCAGGGTCGTCGAGCACTTCGCCGTCGCGGTTGCCGAGGATGTTGGTCGAGTACCAGCCGTCGAGCCCGAGCATTCTCGATTTCAGCCCAGGTGCGAGGATGGTTTTCATCAGCGTCTGGCCGGTCTTAAAATCTTTACCGCAGATCGGCATCTTGGTCTGATCGGCAAGCTCGGTCAGAGCCGGAATGTCGACTGTCAGATTTGGGGCACCGTTTGCAAAAGGTACGCCCGATTTGAGTGCGGCGTACGCGTAGATCATCGACGGTGCGATCATCGGGTCGTTGTCGTACATCGCTTTTTCAAGCGAAGCGACCGACTGGTGTATCTCACCTTCCTCAATGTAGATCTCGGTCGATGCGCACCAGACCATCACGAGCCGTGAGCAATTATTTTCGGATTTGAACTTTGCGATGTCGGCAATGAGCTGCTCCGCCAGGTCCATCTTGTTTTTGCCGGTCTTTACGTTCTCGCCGGTGATGCGTTTGACGTAGTTTTGCTCGAAAACGGCGGCCATTGGCTTGAGGCTAGAGAGCGGCTCGGAAAGCTGATTGAGCAGGTCCTTGTCCAAAACGCCGGCGTTCATCGCCGCGTCATAGGCGCTGTCATGAAAAATATCCCACGCGCCAAATACGATGTCGTCGAGGCTTGCGAGCGGCACAAAATCCTTGATCAGCGGTGCGCGGTCGTCCGTGCGTTTGCCAAGACGGATCGTGCCCATCTGTGTCAACGCCCCGACCGGAGCCGAAATACCGCGTTTAACCGCCTCGACACCCGCAACCAAAGTAGTGCTCACGGCACCCAAGCCGACAAGCAAAACACCCAATTTACCATCTGCGGGAGCTATCTCCACACCTTTCTCTACCATCATTTTCCTCCGAGATACAAAACAATAAGAATAGCTTTAAGCAGTAAATTAGGCAAATATGGCGGTGAGATTATCAGCTTTGGTATGCGCGGTAGTCGATCTCGGCGAAGATGTTGTCGCGGGATTCTATTTCGGCAAGGAGGTCGAGTTGTTCGGGCGAGAGAACCACCCCGTCTGCCGAAGCGTCTGCCACCCCTCCTTCGTGAGGAGGGGAGCTTTGCTCGAGCATGGTGGCGAGCATGTTAAAGCGTTGGATGTGCGACTGGAAACGGCGGGAGGAGTATTCGACCGTTGTGCCCTGATAGATCTGGAAAGCCCAGTCGGAGGATTCGGCGAGCAATAATTCACGCGACATCTGGTTGAGAATCTGAGTTGATAGTTGATAGTTGATAGTTGATAGTTGGGGGTCGCCACTATCCACTATCAACTCTCCACTATCCACTGCGAGCTTGTTCGCGTATTCCGTCATCCGTCGCTCCGCGTCGTGTTGGTGGGGGTACATCCATGAGTTGCCTTCGTTGATCCAAACTTTGTAATAGCCGGCTTCGCCCCAGCTTGAGGCGGTGGGCTGCTGGACCTGGATGGGCAGGCCGGAGTCGAGAAAATCGCCGGGCGTAATGCACTGGATCTCGTCCTGGTCAAAGTGGATCTTTTTGAAAAAGAAATCGATGAACTGCGGCCCCTCAAACCACCAATGGCCGTAAAGCTCTGCGTCATAAGGAGATACGACGAGCGGCGGGTGGCCTTCGAACGTTTCGCGGAGTTTGTGCGCCTGCTTTATCCGTTCACCGATAAAGTGCGACGCGTTCTCCGCGGCCTTGTCTCTCGCAAGCGACGGTATGTACGGCTGCTTTAGATTTTGCGGCACATCGCGGCCGGTGATGCGGTGATATTTTAGGCCGAGATGTTTGCGGTTAGCGTCGTCGTCGAGGTACGGCCGGATGAGATCGAGCGGGGCGTCCCAGCCGATGTCGCGGTAAAATTCGCGGTACAGGTCGTTGCCCGGATAGCCGATCTCGGCCGACCAGACCTGTTGGCTCGTCTCGACATCGCGGGCAAAAACGGCGGTGCCGTTCGGTGTGACGACCGGCGCATGGACGCCGTAACGCGGACGCGGATCGCCGTAGAGTATGGCGTGCGTGTCGGAGATAAAATATTCGATGCCCGCGTCTTTGAGCAGGTCTTCGACGCCGGGTTCGTACGCGCACTCTGCGAGCCAGATGCCTCGGGGTTGACGGTGAAAATGCTTTTTGTAATTGGCAACCGCGATCTGAACCTGCGCCCGTCGTGCCTCTCGCGTCGAGATGAGCGGCATAAATCCGTGCGTCGCACAGCACGTGATAATCTCGATCACGCCCTCGTCCTGCAACTCGCGAAACGCCGTGATCAGATTGCGTTTGTAGCGGTTGTTCCACAGGTCGAGCGACGCCGATAGGTTATCGACGTACATTTTTGCGGCGGCGTTAAATTCGGGGGCCTCCGTTCGCGTGCGGTGCTCTTCTTTTTGCGCCAGCTCAAGCAGGTTTTCGAGATGGCGTGTATACCGCGTTTGCAGCATCTCGTCCGCCAACATTTCGCACAGCGGCGGCGAGACGTTCATCGCAAGGCGCGGCTTTATGCCGGATTCGTGCAGCGTTTGGAATATGAAAATTAGCGGAAGATAGACCTCGGTGATGGCTTCGTAAAGCCAGTCTTCCTCAAGAAACGACGGGTATTCCGGGTGCCTGACAAAAGGCAGATGAGCGTGGAGGATGAGGCTGAAATATCCGAGGGGCATAATTGTCAGTAGTCAGTAGCCAGTGGTCAGTAGTTAGTTGCTAAGAATACAACCAGCTACTAACCACTAACAACTGACGACTAACGAATGCTGTGCGAACTCACCGGATTGTAACGCGGTGAATATTTTGCCGACGCGGTGCGGGTTTTTAGCGTTCGCGGAAAATTGACGAGGCTCGCACCAAACACGGCCGAGCCAAGCTCTTCCTCGACAAACTCTGCTTCGTCGATGTCGAAATGCTCGCTTAGAGCTGACATCGCTTTGCCGGCGTTGAGCTTTTCGGCGTTTGCCTGTAGCACCGCAAACAGTGCGGGGCTAACGCGGAAACGCAGCTCTTCGAGTGTGGCTCCGGCGGCAATGGCGATCATCGCGTATCGGATATCTTCGGCGGAAACGCCGTTGAGGTCGTGTGTGGCACCGACAAAAGTGTTGAATGCCGTCTGCGTCGCATCCGTCGCGGCGTAAATGTTGTCGCCCGCCATCGCCACGTCAAAAGCGTCACGCGAAAATCCAGCAACATCGAGCACCTCGGCAAACTTGTTTGCCGACACGGTCCAGCGTGCTTCGCTGGCCGGATGCGGGCTTGGGCTACGGCGGGGCGTTTCGATGGTGTTCGAATAAACGATGCGAAAATACGGGCGATTCGGAGCGTAAAATCCGACCTCGGCCTGATATTCGCCGTCGGGCTCGACGCTAAACCACCAGTTGCCCTCGGACTCACAAGCGTGAATTTCCTCGGTGTCGTTGCGGAGGTTTGTGAGTTTTAGGACCAGCGTATAGCTGCCCGTGTCGTCGCCAAATGTTCGTTTGAGCAGGTGATACGGATTTTCCTTGATCGACCAGTAAAAATAAACACGCGTCGGCGTCTGCATCTGCAAACGGGCGCGATTTTCGCGTTTTAGCTCAGGCAACGTCACGTCCGCGAGTGCCTTGAACACAGGCGAAAGCTCGACCTTTGGCTCGACAGCCGCGATCTCGGCTGTTGCATCGAGCGTGGCTTTTTTGGCAACTTTCTTTTTAGGAGACCCAATCGCTATCGCTCCCGGTTTTGACATAACTGCCGCCCTTTTAGCCGCGCGTTTTTTGACCGGCGAAACCGCTTCAGCAACCTCTGCAAACGGTTCGAGTACGATGTCTTTCGATGCCTTTTTGACTGCTTTAGTAGCTTTAACAGCGCGTTTTTTTACGGGCTTTGCGTCTACAACAACAGCCTCGTCTTTCAACGCAACTGCTGCCTTCTTCTTTACCGGTGCCTTCTTTGTAACTTTCTTCTCCATAAAACAATAAGACCGCAAACTATAAGTATGCGGCTTTTGCGTCAAACTAACAAGGTCTGGCCTAAATTATGGCGTCTTTTTGTATTCCTTGATCTTGATCTCGACCTTGCCGATCGATGCATCGATCCTTGCTTTGACCGGGATGCGGCGGTCGTCATCGGTCACCCAGATAACCAATTTGCCCTTTTGCTCGATCAGACGGCCGGGGCCGAAAACCTCGGGTTCGACACGCACGCACCACACTTTGCCGATCGCGGTCTTGATCAATTCGCGACCGGTGACAGCTAGGGGTATCTTATAAACGACGCCCGAATCACTCACCGGCAACTCATAACGCTTGCCAACCACGAGCGGCAGCAAACGCATTGCGAAGATCGCAGACGAGATATCTTGCATCGTCTCGTCGATGTCCGAAGCGATGCGGCGCGGCGGACGGGTTGCGTCCTTAGGATCGGTCTCGACGTATGTGACGCGTTTTTGGCCGTAATCAAATATCGCCTCGCTGTCGCGGACACGCTCTTTTTGAACGTCGTGCTTGGTCGTTTTTAGGATCCTAAAATCTTTCAGATCGACGGTCGAAACGTATTGCTGCAAAAAGCTAAAGCGGGCGATCTTGATTAGCGTGCCTTTTGACACTGCGTCGCCATTGATAATGAGGTCTGAGCCATTCGGGGCGAGAGACGCGGTGATGGTCAGTTCAGCGACCGAAAAGCTGATGAGTTTACTAAATCTCGCCTCGTATTTCGCCGATTCGCCGACAAATACGTTACCGGGCGCATCTTTCGTTTCCGGCTGGGCAAATAGCGCCAAAACGGACATTAAGACGACCGTTGTTAGGAGTAGAATTTTGGAGAAAACCGCTTTCATCAGATCAACCAAAAAAGTAAGCCTTGGCGGCTAGGGCGACTATTGCCAAGGCGGCTCCGAGGGCCGCTCGGTACTCGCGATACTGTAAGTATAGCTGAAAATCAAATTTCTGTTCTGTTTTCTTCCATACCGACAGGCGTGGAAAAAACATCGGAACATTTCGCTCATATTCGTCAAATTCCGCACCGAAGATCTGCCGAATATCATCTACTTCGACGCGCATAATGGGCAAATAGATGCCGAGGAATAGGACAATAAATATCAATCCCAGCCACCATACTCCCGATGCGATCGTAAAGCCTACGCCAAGAATAAAACTGCCGACATAAAGGGGATTGCGGGTAAACGCGTAGGGGCCGGATATGGCAAGCTCGCGGGCCTTTCGGATATGGCCGGACGCCCAGCCGCGAATCGCGACGCCGACGAACGCAACAACACCGCCTATGATCAGCAGCAACGATGTCGGTCGCGAAAAAATAATAAAAACTATCGCAAAGAGAAACCCGAGCGGGACGCGCAGGCGTTGTAGAAAACGTTTGTCAAATTTGACCATCGCAGGGTTTCGGCCGCAAAAGGTTAGTCGACAAAATCGATCTTGACCTTGTGCGGGATAATGCCGGCCTTGTGGCCCTCAGCGAGCAGGCGTTTGACGGCTTCGCGGCCGCGGTCGCCGTAATCGAGCGTCAGGTCGTTGACCCACATCGCGACAAAACGGTCGGCGAGCTCAGGCTGCATATCGCGGGCAAACTGCATCGCGTAGGCAAGCGCGTCTTCGCGGTTGTCCATCGAATACTGGATGCTCTCGTGCAGGTGTTTTGAGACGCGTGTCATCAGGTCTTTTCCGAGATCGCGACGGATGACGTTGCCGCCCATCGGCAGCGGCAGGGTCGTTTTGTCGAACCACCATTCGCCTAAGTCGAGAACCTTGTTGAGGCCCATCTGATTGTAAAATAGCTGGCCCTCGTGGATCAGCAGGCCGGCGTCGACGATGCCGCTCTGGACGGTTTCGATGATCTCGTCGAAAGGGACAACGACGTGCTGAAAATCTTTGTTGTAAATACGCAGAGCAAGATATGCGCTTGTCATCTCGCCGGGGACAGCGATCTTCATCGAACCGATCTCGCTCGCGTCACGCGGCTCTTTTGAAACGACGATCGGGCCATAGTTGTCGCCAATGCTAGCGCCGTGCGGCAGCAGAGCATATTTGTCGGAAACGTACGCGTAGGCATGAAACGATATCGCCGTCACGTCAAAAACGCCATTTTTGGCATCTTCGTTAAGCGATTGGATATCCTTGAGCGTATGCTCAAACTTCAAACCGTCTGTCTCGAGCTTGTTTGTCGCAAGCCCGTAAAACATAAATGCGTCGTCCGAATCGGGCGAATGGGCGACCGAGATCGTGCGAATTCCTGAAATTTCTTCTGCCTTTACTGCCATATATCAAAACTGAGAGTAATAACCCCTTGTATCATAGAAAACCCTTATTCTACCGTTTTCGGCGTGTTTGGCAAACAGCGAGCGTAGGTCTTCGATCATTGTTGGGAATACCGCGTCGCTCTCATTTGGCATATATGACGAAGACAACATACGGCCTTTTAGCCCCTCAAAATCAAATATCTGGACGTTTTGAAACACCGCCGAACCGTAGTCTTTTTGAAAGAAATCGTCGAGTTCTTGTTTCTTAATATTCTCATGCCGGACGGTGCCGTAATCGTATGCGTACTTTTCGAGAAAGGCCTCGTACTCGACCAAAAACGGCGTTGTGTCGAGTTGACGTTCGTTCCAGATCAGGACGATGTGGCCGCCGGGTCTTAGAATGCGTTTGAATTCAGTGCGGGTCTTTTCAGCGTCAAACCAATGAAACGCCTGTGCCGCAACGACCATATCGACCGAGCCATCAGTAAGTGTGGTCGCGTCCGATGTGCCGTCGACGATCGTAAAATCGGGAAACTCCGCGAGAAATTCGACCGCCGCCGCGCGCATCGCCGCATTTGGTTCGACGCCGATGACGCGGTTGCAGTTTTCCAAAAACAACCGCGACGAAATTCCCGTCCCGCACCCGACATCTGCGATCACCGTCTCATGCGTCAAGCCGCATTTCGATTCAAGAAACGCGACGATCTCACGCGGATAATCCGGGCGGTATTTGACGTAATTTTCGACGCGGTTTGAAAAACGTTCTACAGTGTCAGTCATAAACCATTTAACCCAAATAGAGAAAGAGATTTAACCACAGATAAACGCGGATGGACCCAGATCAAAAATACGAAATGAAATCTGTGTGTATCTGTGTTCATCTCTGGTTAATTTTCTTCGCCTTTTCTGGCCGCCCGCTTACGCAGGCGGTTCTGACACCTCTTCGCCGGTCCATTGCGATTTTTTGGAGTGGGGGATGTTGAATTGGTCGAGAATGCGAAAACACAGATGCTCGACCAGATCGTCGATGGTTTTTGGGCGGTGATAAAAGCCTGGACTGGCGGGCAGGATCCGGGCACCGGCGTGCGACAGGCGGAGCATATTTTCGAGATGGATGGCGTTGTATGGTGTTTCTCGCGGGACCAGCAGCAGTTTGCGGCCCTCCTTGAGACAAACGTCAGCGGCACGGTGGATGAGGTTTGTTCCGGCACCCGAAGCGATCGACCCGAGTGTGCCCATTGAACACGGGACGATGATCATCCCGGCTTGTTTGTTCGAGCCGGACGAAGGCTTTGCGGCAAAATTGTCGAGCCGCCAGTAACGAATAATATGCGAATCGACCGGCAGGCCGAGCCATTCGTTGAGCCGCGTGATGTCAGGGTCTTTGAGATTTACGCCCATCTCGACCTGCGCGACCGTCGCCGCCGTCGAGGACATTATTAAGTTGATCTTATCGACAACGCCGCTCGTGGCCAGCAATTGCAACGTGCGGTGTGCGTAGATCGTGCCGGAGGCTCCCGTTATCGCCAGTGTAAGTTCCATATCTATAGCTTTGATTCTAGCTTTTTTGCCGCCGGTTAAGAAAGCCAAATCCTGTATCCGTTGATAAACAAAGCAACTGCGCGGCAATATAAGCTATCTTATAGGTGCATCACCATAGTGGGAGTCGTTCACGGCTTCGACTCCGCTATGCCCTACGTTAATAAACTCCGTGCACAAAATTATGTTCAAATCACGACTATTGTCGATAGGTTATTTGGCGCTTGCGGTATTTTGCATTGACGCTACGGCCCAAACGATCGGAAAAGATCCGGTCATTATCATCCCTGGCGTGTCCGGTTCTGAAATATTAAATGCAAGGACAGGCAAGACCGTCTGGTTTAGCGCCAGACGCGATAAGGTCGACGACCTGCGGTTGCCAATAAACTCGCCAAATCTCGCGCTCAATCGTGACGGTTTAAAGGCTGGCGACATCATCCGAAAGATCGAGGTGCCCGTGCTGCCAGACGTTGAGGTGTATCAAAAGCTGATCGACTCTCTCATCGAACGAGGCTATACCGAGGCCGACTGGAAAAAACCAAAAGCGACTGATGTATTTTATGTATTTGCCTACGACTGGCGGCGTGACAATGTCGAATCGGCACGGCTGTTGATGCAAAAGATGGCCGCGGTTAAAAGGACGCTTCGCAAACCAAACTTAAAATTCGACATCCTCGCACATTCGATGGGCGGGCTCATCGCTCGCTACGCCGCAATGTACGGCACCGCCGATCTGGGGCGGGACGGCGTCACTCCTGTGCCGACTTGGTCAGGTGCGGTCCACATCAATAAACTGATGATGTTTGGCACTCCTAACGAAGGCTCGGCCAGATCGATCGATGCCCTTCTCAACGGCTATCCGATAATTGCCGACCGCAAACTGCCGTTTGTCGACGACCTGCGTCCCGAAGACGTGATGGCAAATCCTGCCGCTTTTCAGGTATTGCCGCATCAGGGATCGGCGCGTTTTCTAGACGAAAACCTGCAGCCGCTAAAGCTCGACATCTACGATCCGAAAACGTGGGAGAAATACGGTTGGGGAGCGATCAACGACCCAAAATTCTTAGCTAAACTGCGTGGCGGCAACACATCGGTCCTGAGCGAAAAGGAGTTAAAAGCTCTTAACGACCCAAAAGACAAAAACGCCGACGACCGTCTACTCGCCCGCACAACCGTCGCCCAAGCCCTCGCCTACTTCGCCTCGGCGTTAAGCCGGGCAAAGCGTTTTCATCTGGCTCTCGATGCTCCGGCGAAAACCACAACCGTCAAACTATTTGTCTATGGTGGTAACTGCGAACCGACGCTAGACGCGATCGTTTTGATCCGCGACGAAAAGAAAGGGACATGGACAACGCTGACCGACGCAAAGGATATCAAAACGGCGGCTGGCAAGGAGTACAAAAAAGCGGAGGTCAAAGCCGCGATGTTTTCAATGGGTGACGGAACCGTGACGGCGCGTTCACTATTGACCGCCGACCCGTCAAACAAGACTGGCGACGAAACGGCCATTAAACCGATATTCGCACCGACATCGTCACTTTTCGGCTGCACCTCGCACACAAAGCTTTTTTTGGATAAACCGATACAGGACAGTTTCTTGAGTGCGTTGGCAGTTACAGAGCAAAAACAGCCCTAAGGATTCAACAAAACAAACAGGCGGTCGGTCCATTCGGAGCGCGAGTTTCGGAGGATCTCGTATTGGACCTGAGCCATGTCGCGATTGCCAAGTTTGATGTAGGCACGGCCGAGGTTGTAGCGGGCCTTGTCCATGTCGGGGTTGGCTCCGACGGCGTTATTGAACGCCTCGACACTTTCCTCGGCCTTGCCGGCTTCGAGCAGGCTTTCGCCTAAGTAATTGTAAGTTTTGCCGTCGGGCTTGTAGGGTTTGAGCTGTTCGAATGCGACGGCTGCGTCGGCAAAGCGTTTTTGCTTGAACAACGCGAGGCCGAGTTTTTCGATGGCGTTTGCGTGGTCAGGTTTTAGCGTGATCGCACGGCGATAGGAGAGGATCTCTTCGTCGGTGCGGCTCATTTTGCCAAAGGTTAGACCAAGAAAATACTGGGTTTCGGCGTTACTATCATCGAGGCGGATAGCCTGCCGGTAAGCATCGACCGCGTCTTTGTAAACGCCAAGCGCATAACTTGACGCACCGATATTGATAAACGTCGCCGACCATTCGGGCCGGAGCTTTGCAGCAATGCGCGAAGCCTTTAGAGCCTCGGCATGACGGTTCAGAGCACCGTAACAATAGCCCGCCTGATACCAAGCCTCGGCGTAATTCGGATCGGCCTCGGCCGCTTTTTCAAAATACGGCAAAGCACGAGCGTAATCGTCACGCGAAAGCTGAGCGAGGCCCTGGGAATAAAGCCGCTCGGCGGATGAGCGTTTATTCTTTTGCGTCTCCGCAACTAGCGATGAAAAGGTCTGAACGTCAGAAACTTTTAACTGTGAGATACGTTCCGCCGGAACGGCAAAATTCAGATTTTGTCCCTCGGCGGCCTGTAACGTCGCAACGCCGATCACCTGTCCCGCCATATTAACGACAGGTGAACCGCTTGAACCTGGTGAGATCGAGGCGGTTATCTGGATGATCTTGCCATAGCCTGAAATTTCGCGAACTGCTGAGACGATGCCGTTCGAGACTGAGCCCTCCAGCCCGTAAGGATTACCGATCACAACGATCGATTCGCCCTCTTGTGGAGCGGCTTTTACGATCGGCAGCGGCACCGCCAACTCACGCGGAACGTCCACCTGCAGCAACGCCAGATCGCCCTCGCCATCGACTGCCAACACGCCGCGAACCGGATATTTTTTGCCGTTGAGCAGATGTATCTCGACGCGGGTCGCCCGCTCGATAACGTGACGATTAGTAATAACGCGGTCAGCGGCGATAAAAAATCCGCTGCCTCTTGCGAGAGTATTGTCTTTGGAGTCAAATGTTTCGATCGCGACCGCGGAGGGTTTGATGCGTTTGACCAGCTCAGGCAAAAAATCCTGCGCGTTTGTTATGCCCGCGAAACACGCGGAAAATACAAAAAATAAAAGAAAAATTTTGGCAGTAGATCGAAACATTGGCGACGCGTTGATTATATGTTCTTTAACGCCGCAACCCAAGTTTTTTGCAAAAAAGTTTGCGGCCTTACGTGAGGTTCATTTCACGCAAAGCCGCAAAGTCCGCAAAGGAGGAAAAAGACTGGTTACTTGGTCATCCCATTTCCATCAAGTGCCGTATAGACGTCGGTCGAGTACAAGCCTAGCCATTTGTCGCTCTCGGGTGTTTTGAAAAGCACATCATAGACCTGCGAATTAAAACGTTCGAGAGGCATTGTCCGGCGGGCGTTGAGCCATTCGTAGAGCGTCGTGTGAAATAGAAAATCGTTTCGTGTCGTGTCGAGGGTGACAAAATTTTCTAATTTTGCGAAAAGTCCCGCAAACTCCTTTTCCGAAAGGCCGGTGTTACGATTTTGGCGGCGAATGAACGCATTTGACGCGTTGTCGATGCCGGAAGCTGGCGAATAGACCTTTGCGAGCTTGTTCCACGAGTCAAGATTTATCTGCGGCTCGAACCGCGAAAAATCATCATAGACACGCAGCAGTGATACCTCGTCAACGACGATCGCTTTGGACATCGCCCGTTCCATCACAGGCAAAGCGGCCGTCGTGTTTTGCGGTTCGGTAAATGTGACGCCTGCGGTAGTGACAGCAGCGTCGCGGTTCTTTTTGATCGCGTCAAAATTGGTTTTGCGAAACGTAAGATACGCGCGTTGTTTTTCGATCGGTGTCATTTTCGCCGTCGTATTCACAACGCCAGCGGATTTTTGCAGGTAATTCAAAAACGCCGTCGGCCCGTAAAGTCCGGCCAGAGCGTCGATGATCTGTCCGTCGCTGTCGATGATGTAATGAATGCTGTTGCCGGTCACGGTGCGTTCGATCTTGCGGCCGTCGCCAAAATCGACGGTGATACGTGGAGCCGGGCGGACCGATTTCCAGTGCAAGATATAGTTGTCGCGGAGGTATTTTGAGACACCTGCGTTCGAATATAGGATCGCTCTAAACAGGCGGCTGTTTGCACATGAAAATTCTTCGTTAAGATTGCCGAGCAGGCGGAGCGTCAGGATCGGCTTGTTTTTTGCCTTAGCCGCTGCCTTGGCGGCTTCGAGGTCGGTGTACCAATATAGGTGTGCGGTGTAGGCGTCTTTTTGCATCGCGACGGTGTCGAGCGCGGCGGCGATGCGTTTCCATTCGGCGGTCGCATTGCCGGTTTTGACAAAGCGGTCGATGTCGGCGGCGTAGCGGGCAAACAACGCATCGAGCCCAACGCTGCCCATCGCACGGAGTTCGCGTATCGCGGGCACCGACATTGCAGTGTCGTTCGAAACGGCTTCGGCGGTTAACGTTTCAGCGGACTTCCCTGCTGCAAAAGCGGTCGCAGAAAACATAAAAGCTGCAATGATCAGAACTGAATATTTGAATTTCATGATTGTACGCTCCTAAAAAGATTTGCCTTTAGAACGGAGATGTTTTGAGTTCTTGCAAAAAAAAAATTTAATCCCTTTTCTTATCTAAAGGATGTTTTCTCGCGCAAAGACGCGAAGACCGCCAAGGAAAACCAAAGAAGTAGATTCATTTTTTCTTACTTTGCGTTCTTCGCGGCTTTGCGTGAAATGGTCTTTTCCAAGCGCCCAAAATAGGTGCTAAAATCGATTTTCAGCTAAATAAAATTATGAAGATCGCACTTGCCGCCGACCACGCCGGATTTGAGGAAAAAGAAAAGATCAAACAGACGCTCGATGAGATCGGCGTCGAATATGCCGATATGGGCACCGATTCGCCGGACTCGGTCGATTATCCCGACTATGCCCGCAAGGTCGCCGAGGCGGTCGCTCGCGGTGATTTCGATCAAGGTTTGCTTGTTTGCGGCTCCGGGACCGGCATGGCCATCTCGGCGAATAAAGTAAAAGGCGTCCGTGCCGCCGTCGCTTGGAACGAAGAGATCGCCCGGCTCGCTCGCCAGCATAACAACGCAAACGTGCTCGCTCTCGCTGGCAGGTTTGTCTCCGCCGACGAGCAGGCAAAGATCGTAAAAGCATTCTTTACCACCGACTTCGAAGGCGGGCGGCACGCTCCGCGAGTTGATAAGATCTCTCAGATCGAGAGAGACGACCTATGCTAATCCTATGCCTAAAATAATAGCCATCGCGGGCAGCTATCGCAAAAATTCATACAACAAACGTGTTCTAAACATCTCTGTCGAAGGTGCCCGCGCAGCCGGTGCCGACGTGACGGTTATCGACCTACGCGATTTTCCGATGCCGGTCTATGACGCCGATATGCAAGACGGCGGGGCTTTTAACGAACATGCTTTGCGTTTGCAGGACGCATTTAATGAGCATGACGGATTTTTGATATCGTCGCCGGAATATAATGGCGGTATTCCCGGCGGGTTTAAGAACGCGATCGATTGGGTCTCGCGGGCGAACGACAAATATAAAATGTATGAGCCGATCAAAGGCAAAACGGCCGCGTTGATAACTGCTTCGCCCGGCCAATTTGGCGGCTTGCGATGCCTCAATCACCTTCGCGGTGTGTTTACGCTGATGGGAGTTCATGTGCTGCCCGCCGAGATCGCAGTGCCGTTTGTCGGGCAAAAATTTGACGGCGACGGCGCCGAGATGACTGACGAAAAAATGAGGTCGATCCTATCCGGCCATGGAGCAAATCTCGTAAAAGCGATCACATGATTTTTCGTGCTCACATTCCCCGCTTCCCGCTCGATCAATTTATCGAGATATTTATCTATTACGAGGGAGTGCAGCACGCGCATAAGGTCGATCGGTTTTTACCAAACGGCGACACCGAGATTCTGATCGATTTTCACGACGCTCCGCAATATATCTACGACAACGATACGCTCAAAGAGATACAGGCGTGCAATCACGTCTGGGCTTCGGGCCTGCGGACCGAGCCGATAACGATCCCGTCCGGAACCGATGCGGCGATGATGGTCATTGCATTTAAAAAAGGCAAGGCCGCTCCGTTTTTTCCGTTTCCGATGAACGAGATCGCCGACAGCGTCGTCGATGCCGACCTTGTCTGGGGAGGTGATTTTGGGCGGCTTAGGGAAAAGATGATCGCGACATCGGACATCGATCTGAGGTTCACAATGGTCGAAGATTTTCTGTTAAAGAAATTTCACCGCCAACTGGAAATCGATCCGTGCGTCGCGTTTGCCGTCAGCGAGATGACAAATAACCCAGATCAGATCAGCATCGCCCGGATGAATGCTCAGATCGGTTATTCGCAAAAACATTTTACTGATATGTTTCGCCGCTCGGTCGGCGTAACGCCAAAATCGTATTTGAAAATTATGCGGTTTCAAAAAGCAGTAAAGGCGATAGACGCGGCCAAGACGATCGACTGGACGCAAATCTCATTTGATTGCGGATTTTACGATCAGGCCCATTTCATCAATGATTTCAAGCATTTCGTAGGCTTTACGCCTGCAAAATATGCCGAAATTCAGACAAATTATCAAAATTACATACCTGTCGGCTAGGTAAATTTTTTCCAATACATCGTTTTCCGTAACGGTTAGTATCGCTCTTGCTATGGAAAATATTTACATCAATCACATCGCAGTTCTTGTTTGCACCGTCATGAGCCTGGTGATCGGCGGCGTTTGGTGGTCACCAATTTTGTTTGCAAAAGCCTGGCAGCGAGAGGTCGGCTTGAGCGACGAACAGCTAAAACAAATGAATCCGGCAAAGGTATTTGGCCTGACGTTTGTTCTGGCATATCTCGCGTCGTACAATCTCGCATTTTTTCTCGGGGCTCCGGGTACGAACTGGCAATGGGGCATCGGAGCGGGTATGCTTGCCGCGTTTTGGGCGATCGCAATGTACGTGATCATCAGCCTCTTTGAGCAGCGTTCGCTCAAGCATATTTTGATAAACTGCGGCTACATCACAGTTTATTTCGCGGTGATCGGGTTTATTTTGGGGATCTGGAGATAATATGGCACAGAAAACATCGGGTGAATTTGAAAAAGAATTTATGGACGCCCTCGCGGGTTCAACGGGCAAGGATCTCGCGACCTGGCTAAAGACCATCGACGGCTTTAACAGCAAAAAGCGAAACGAGGTGATCGCGTGGCTAAAAAGCGAGCATGGTTTTGGCCACATGAACGCATCACTGCTCGCGGGCATCCACGCCAACGGCGGCAAGCCCGTCTATGCCAGCACCGGCGATCTGCTGGAAGCGCAGTTTTCAAAAGCTGCCGATATGCGTCCGCTTTACGATGCGTTCGTCTCATTTATCACAAAGAATTTTCCCGACGCGACGATCCTGCCCAAGAAAACCTATGTTTCGGTGCTTGAAAATCGCGAGTTTGGTGCGGCCAACATCAAGACAAAAGAATTGCGTATCGGGCTCGATCTGGGCGATCGTCCATTT
Source organism: Chloracidobacterium sp. UBA3360 (assembly GCA_002360555.1). Lineage (GTDB taxonomy): Bacteria > Acidobacteriota > Blastocatellia > Pyrinomonadales > Pyrinomonadaceae > OLB17. The sequence goes on along the minus strand of DEQS01000089.1, from coordinate 15,489 downwards.
GACGAAACTGCCGAGAAAGCAAAACTCACCGGCCCGATGCCGAGGATATCTCATATGGTCGTTGTTGATGATGCCGGGAAATTAAATAGCGACCTAGTCGCACTGCTAAAAGAGTCGCATGGCAGGTGTCACTAATCCTTCTTTGCGTCCTTTGCGACTTCGCGTTAAAAATTTCACGCAAAGTCGCCAACAACGCAAAGCTAAGAAAAGTTAGGCCAATGCCTTTCGTAAAAACGCGACGAGCGGGTACATTTCTTTCATCATTTTGACGAGTTGTTTTGGAAAGTCGGCCGACGTCAGTGCCTTGTGATCGTGCAGTTCGGCGAACGCCATAAATTCTTTAAGCTTGAGATATTCGGCGGCTTTGTGATCGGGATCAAAGCCCTTTGGGACGGACTTTAGGCGGTCGTTCCACAGGTTGCCGAGCACATCGGTGAAGCTCTTTTTCTCGACGATCTTGAGAAATTCGTCAGTATTGTTCGCGACCGCAGTACGGATCTTGAGCAGTTCGGGGCCATCCGGACGATGTTTGCCGCCCGCGACAAAGCTCGCTCCGGGCTGGAGGTGAAAATAATAACCGGGCTGCATCGATTTGCGGCCGCCCGGGGCGATGTATGCACCGAGGTTAATCTTGTACGGGCTTTTGTCCTTAGAAAATCGCACGTCGCGATAGATGCGGAAAACGCATGATTTTGGATCGACAGCCGCAACCGCATCGTCAAACTTACCAACCTCGCCGATCAAATATCCGGTAAACGCCGTCACGTTATCCTGTGCCGCGTCAAACAGTTTTTTATTTGCCTGAAACCAGTCGCGGTTGTTGTTGGCGGCGAGATCTTTGAGAAATTTGAGCGTCGATCTTTCTATCATAATTTTGAAATGTATTGCTTTTAACGCCGCAGGTCAATGGATTTGTTTCGATGTTTGAGTTGGGCGGACAACAGGCGTAATATTGACGAAATTCGCGTAAAGTGAGGATCTAGTCGAGATGGATAATTGCGAACATTTTGCCGCCATTGTGCCCGTCGTACCAAGTGCCGAGGGCTGTGAAGATTGCCTGAAAACCGGCGACCTGTGGGTGCATCTGCGGCTATGCAAATCATGCGGCCATGTCGGCTGTTGTGACAGTTCGGTCAATAAACACGCAACAAAACACTACCAATCAACGCGGCACCCGATCATCCGTTCACACGAGCCGGGTGAGGAATGGGGTTACTGTTATGTTGACGATATGTTTTTTAAGACGTTACCGGACGGTTAGTTTCGGGTAAGCGATCACAAATTTGAAATTTGAAATTTAAGGGGGAGTTTTTATATGGCGACAAGTGCAGAATGGCATGAAGATTACGACAAGATGAGCGAGAAATCGCGCAATTTTTCACGCGCGATCAAGAGCGTGCAAGAGGAACTCGAGGCTGTCGATTGGTACAACCAGCGCGCCGAGCAAACCAGCGACAAGCAGCTAAAAAAGATACTCGAACACAACCGCGACGAAGAGATCGAGCACGCCGTCATGGCTCTCGAATGGCTGCGACGATGCACGCCAAAATTTGACGAGCATATGAAAACGTACCTGTTTACCAAGGGTGATATTTTGAAGATCGAAGAAAAGGCGAAGTAAGAATTGGCCCACGAAACACGCGAAAGACACTAAAATAGGAAAGCCTCTTTATTTCGTGATTTTCGTGTGTTTCGTGGGCAATATCTTTTTATGAGTAGTTTTCCTGAAATTCCACTCGACGCTTGGCGGCCGACCAAAAATACGCTGCATCTGTATTTGCAGATCGTCGGCAAGATACGGTTGCAGATGCATCCGCGGGTCAACCATTGGTGGCATGTGCCGCTGTATGTTTCGCCACGCGGACTGACGACGCGGACCATACCAAAATCGGGCGGAAGTTTTGAGATCGAATTCGATTTTCACGAGCACGCCTTAAAGATCAAAACGAGCGACGGGCGTTACGAGGATTTCGCCTTGTACGACGGCCTTTCGGTCGCTGATTTTTACGCAAGCCTTTTCTCAAACCTTGCCAAGCTCGGCCTGCGGCCTAAAATAAAAGCCGAGCCGTACGAAGCTCCGTCAACCACACCCTTTGCCGACGACCACGAAAATTGCTCTTACGACAAAGAGTACGTCGAGCGTTTTCACAAAGTGTTGGTCGCGGTCGATGATATTTTTGAGGAATTTCGCGGACGATTTACTGGTAAATCCACGCCCGTGCATCTTTTCTGGCACAGCTTTGACCTGGCGTTGACGAGGTTCTCAGGCAAACCCGCTCCGCCGATCGACGGGGCAAACATGGTCACCCGCGAAGCCTATTCGCACGAGGTCATCAGCTTTGGTTTCTGGTTTGGCGACGACAAAGAAAACAGCGTCGCCGCCCCTGCTTTCTATTCATACACCGCCCCCAAACCCGACGGCCTTGAAAACGAACCGCTCCAGCCCGACACCGCTTTCTGGACACCCGACGGCGGAATGGCTCTGTTGATGTACGACGACATCCGTAACACCGAAAATTCCCGCCAGCAAATACTCGACTTTCTCGAATCGACGTATAAAGCAGGCGCAAAACGAGCCGGCTGGGACACCACGAGCTTTGTTCTCTCAAGAATTTGAAAACATATCTCGCTGTTTCTGCGTTTTCATACCATGACTATTCGGCTACCCCTGTTACTACTGTTCGCCTTGACGGCTTTCCCCTTTGGATCTGCGACTGCCCAACTAAAGCCGGACAAAGATCTATCGGCGGTCATCGCATCCGCCGTTGCCGCCGTAGGCAGTCAAGCTGACATCGCAAAAATCAAAAGTATTGAGGCCGATGCGGATTGTATCGGTCCAAAGGGAAAATACACGACGTCAATCTCGTCATTTCGCGAAAGCAAAACCCGATTTGAGCAGAGGTTTTCTTATAGGGCACCGTCAAGCACCTTTGTCAACGGCAATGTCGCGTGGGAACGGCTCTCCGACGTAAATGAATATTCGCTTGCCTCGCCATTTCAGCGCATGGCGGCACGGGCCCACGAATATCAAAAGATGGCATTCGATATTCGCAGCTTTTTTAGCGAGCTTGAGTTAGCGGGCGATGAGGTTTTCGAAGGCCGACCCAACACCAAGATCCGTGCGAAAAACGAACTTGGCATGGCGACAAACCTCTATTTTGACAAGGAAACCGGTCGGCTTAACGGTTACATATTATTCATCCCTAATTCGACCGAGACGGTCAAAAACGTATTTTTAGAATGGAAAAAGATCGGCAAAGTAACGCTGCCATCCGTCGTCAGAGCCACCGATAGCCAAGGCGAATGGACACTGCGATTTCACACGATCAGGTTAAATATCGCTGACGACCGAATCTTAAACGTCCCGCCGCGTGTTGCCGATCAGGCCGAATTAATGCGCTTGCATGAACAGCAAAAAACGGCACATCTGACTTACAACGCGGAGCTTTTTGTCGAGATGTTCGCTGAAAATGTGACCCAACTACAACGCGGAGTGTTGTCAGCCAAAACCAAGGCTGAGAACCTCGCCCGGTTTAAAAGCTATTTTTCGAGCTTGAAATTTTCCGAGTGGGAAGATATCGCACCGCCGGTAATAAAGATCTCTAAAGACGGTACGATGGCGACAAAGACGGTGCAAAAGCGTGTTCGCGGCAGTTATAAAAATGAAAAAGGCGAAGATGTGTCAGATCACACTGTCTTCGCCTGGCTCGAGGTTTGGGAAAAACTCGACGGAAAATGGAAACTTACAACCATCGCATCCACCGAAAAGACCGTTGCAAACTAACGGCATCTTGTCGAAACTTAATTAATAAGTAAAATTAACCGACGCCACTATGATCGATCTACGTAGCGACACAGTTACAAAACCGAGCGAAGCCATGCGGCGGGCGATGGCGCAGGCTGAGGTCGGCGATGACGTTTTTGGCGATGACCCGACAGTCAATCGTTTGCAGGAGCGGGCGTGTGAGGTATTTGAAAAGGAAGCCGCGTTGTGGGTGCCGACTGGTTGTATGGGAAATGAGATCGCCGTCAAGGTTCACACAAAACCCGGACACGAGATCGTCACCGAAGATCGGGGCCATATCCTGAATTACGAACTCGGAGCGGCGGCTGTCATCTCAGGCGTGACGATTCGTGCGGTCAAGAGTTCGAACGGTTCGGGGCATCTGACCTGGGATGAGATCGAGCCTGCTCTAAAGATCGATCCGCCATATTTCCAAGCCGCGACGGGCCTCATCTGCCTCGAAAACACGCATAATTTCGCCGGCGGCAGCGTGATGACGGCAGCGGCATGTGCCGACGTTTGCGAACGGTCGCACGCTGTCGGGCTTCCCGTTCACATGGACGGAGCGAGGATATTTAATGCCTCGGTCGCGCTAAATGAGTCGGTCGCCGATCTGACGCGGGGCTGCGATTCGGTGATGTTCACGCTGTCTAAAGGGCTCGGAGTGCCGGCGGGTTCGATACTGCTCGGCACAAAAGAATTTATTCAGGAAGCACGCATCTGGCGAAAACGCCTCGGCGGCGGCATGCGGCAGATCGGCATCCTCGCGGCTGCAGGGCTGATCGCTTTGGACGAAGGACCACAGCGATTAGCTCAAGATCACGCAAATGCTCGTGCGTTGGCTGAGGGTCTCGCCGAGATCAAGGGCATCTCGATAAATGTTGAAACGGTTGTCACAAACATCGTCATCTTCGACATCTCGGGCACAGGTAGAACATCGGCTGAGATTGTTTCGATGTTAAAGGATAACGGCATTTTGGCGATAGGTTTTGGCAACTTGATACGGATGGTGACGCATTTGGATGTGTCGGCGGATCAAATCTCGGAGACTGTAAATGCGTTGAAAGCGGCCTGTTGACTTGAGTGTTACGCCCATACTAACGTGCGGGCTTCTGCATTTTGTCTCACTGTTCTCTGTGACCTCTGTGGCTAACTACATTTATGAACATCGAACAGCTCCGAAAATACTGCCTTTCATTTCCCGGTGCGACTGAGGATATTAAATGGGGAGCCGATCTGTGTTTTTGTGTCGGGGCCAAGATGTTTTGCGTGACGGGTGCAGATTCAATATCCGGCGGGATGTCGATAAAATGTACACCTGAAAAGTTTGACGAGCTGATCGAACGCGAAGGGATCGATCCGGCTGCGTATGTCGGGCGTTATAACTGGGTTCACATCTCTGACCTCAATGCCGTAACGCCTGACGAACTAAAATCACTCATCGGCAAGTCATACCAACTCGTTTTTGATAAACTACCACCCAAGGTAAAGAAAACTATCTAGTTTGGCGTACCAACTTTAGTTGGCTCTTGCGAGAAAAAGCCGGCTAAAGCCGGGACTCCAAACACGGTACTCCAAACAATGATAATCGCCATTGACGGCCCAAGCGGAGCGGGCAAATCGACGCTCGGCAAGATGCTTGCCAAAAAACTGAATCTGCTCTATCTCGACACCGGTGCGATGTATCGTGCTGTGGCGTTGGCCGTGACGCGGGCCGGTGTTCCCTTTCGCGACATCGACCGCATTGCGGATATTGCCGAAAATTCTGAGATCGATCTCGTCGGCGAACCAGACGCGATGAAAGTAATGCTCGACGGCGAGGACGTGTCAGTGGATATCCGAACCCTAGACGCCGCACAATCGGCGTCGGTCGTTTCGACTATTTCGGAAGTGCGGCGGATAATGGTCGAGCATCAGCGGATAATCGGCAATTCGGCGCCAAACGGCTGCGTGCTTGAGGGGCGCGACATCGGCAGTGTCGTGTTTCCGCACGCCGACATCAAATTTTTCCTGACGGCAAAGCCCGAGGCGCGTGCCCGCCGCCGTCATACCGAGGATCAGGCGAAGGGCCGCATTTCGACCTACGAGCAGACGCTTGCCGAGATCAATGAGCGTGACGAACGCGACGTTTCGCGCGAAGATTCGCCGCTGACCATCGCCGACGACGCCGTCGTCATCGACACGAGCGAATTGGACCTGTATGAGGTATTTGAACAGATGCTTGCAAAGGTCAGCGAAAAACGCGCAACAGCGGCGTAAAGATTGACTTAACAGCACAGCGCACCTTAAAATCATAAGTTGCTCTTTTGCATGTGCTCCCGTAGCTCAGCTGGATAGAGCGACGGCCTTCTAAGCCGTAGGTCCCAGGTTCGAGCCCTGGCGGGGGTACCATTTGAAAATTGAGAATGGATAATTGAATATGGAAAATGTAGGAGTCAGAAAACCTTCTTAAATTTTTCATTTTCCACTATACATTTTCCATTGATATGGCGGCTATAGTTCAGTGGTTAGAGCGCCTGATTGTGGTTCAGGATGTCGAGGGTTCGAATCCCTCTAGCCGCCCCATTTCTATTCTTTGATGTTCGCGGGTGTCGTTATGCGTCAACAGATATTTTCAAAACGGTTATTCGTATTGACGGTGTTGTTAGCGCTCGTGCTGATCGGTTCGATCACCGGGCAACGCAGCGAAAAGGGTGCTCCCGTAGAGAACAAACTGTCCTACGTCCCCGGCGAGCTGCTTGTAAAATTTAAAGACGGAGCCGAGTCAAATTTTGCCCGCAGCGTCAACAGCATAATGGGCACGACCGCTGTCGAGACGCTTGGCGACAACAATTGGCAGCGTGTAAAACTGCCCGATGGTATGAGCGTCGAGGGTGCGATCTCGAGCTACTCGTTGCTATCCGGCGTCGATTACGCGCAACCTAATTACTACTACCACATCCTCGCAACCCCAAACGACGCACAGTTTACCAGCACCGGCATGTACGGCCTGACGAAGATCGGAGCGTATTCGGCAACTCCGGGAATGGGTGCATGGGACCTGTCGACCGGGAGTTCCTCGATCGTCGTCGCCGACATCGATACTGGATTGGGGTACACCCATCAGGATATTGCCGCAAACGCTTGGAGCAACCCGGGTGAGTTAGCAAATGGTGTAGACGACGATGGCAATGGCTTTGTCGATGACATTAGGGGTATTGATGTTTTCAACAACGATACAAACCCGATAGACGACAATGCGTCGACATCTTGGCATGGAACGCATACAGCGGGCACCATCGGAGCTGTCGGCAATAATGCTCTCGGCGTTGTCGGTGTTAATTGGAATGTGAAGCTAATGTCGATAAAACTCTATGCGTCAACAGGCGGTGGAACAAACTCGACGTCAGCGATGCTAGTAAATGCGTATGCTTACATCACGATGATGAAGCTTCGCGGGGTAAATATCCGAGCAACGAATAATTCTTACGGCAACTGTGGTGAGGCATGCGGCTACGATCAGGCGACTAAGGACGGCATTGACGCAATGGGCGAGGCCGGCATCGTAAATGTATATGCTGCTGGTAATGACAACAATAATAACGATACCAACCCCGGCATCTCGTATCCGTCTGTCTATAACAGCCCGAGCATTATTTCGGTTGCGTCATCAACATCCTCCGATTCGAAATCAAGTTTTTCAAGTTACGGATTGACCTCAGTTGACCTTGCAGCCCCAGGGTCACAAATACTTAGCACGGTCTTTTCAAGTACAACCTCATACGGATCCCTCAGCGGCACATCAATGGCGACACCGCATGTGACCGGGGCTGTAGCTTTGCTCGCCTCGTATCGGCCTGACCTTTCGGTTGCTTCGCTCAAGGCGTCGCTGCTGAACAACGTCGATGTACTACCGGCTTGGAGTACGCTCGTAAAAACAGGCGGAAGGCTTAATGTATTTAAGGCGATGCAAAACCCGACGGTTTGCAATTTTAATAACGGCGCGACCCAGATCCGATCGCGGGCGGCTGGCGGAACGTTTTCAATAAACATACCTGCGGCGACAAATTGCGACTATTTTGTAAAGAGCAATAACGCTTGGGTGACCCGCAATACTGCCGAGGTCATGAGCGGAACCAACACCGTCAGCATCACCGTTGGCAATAATACAGGTATGCCGCGAACCGGCTCCGTCACTATTGGCGGACAAATTTACACGATCGTACAGGGCGGCAGCGGCCGAAAGGGTATCTAACATTGCCAACCTTTCAAACGGGAAAGGCATCTATTGATTGTTGATTTTTATAATTTAAGGTTTTCATGATCAGAAAAATATTTATTTTTGCGAGCATCTTGCTACTGTTGTCGTTGCCCGCTTTTGCGCAGTTAACAAAGCGGACTCCGCGTCGTCAACCGCCCGCTAAATCCCCTCCGCCGGTTGATAAACTCCGCATCGCGATGGACTACGATAACGACGGAAAGGCCGACTTTGCGGTGTTTAACCACGCGACAAATAAGTGGAACATCGCCAAAAGCAACGGCGGCACGATCAGCCAAGAGTTTGGCATCCGCGGACAGGATTATTTTGTCCCCGGCGACTACGACGGCGACTCGATCGGTGATCTCGCAGTGTTTCGCGACTCCGAACATAAGTGGTACATCATGTATAGCTCGACCAGCGCACTGGTCACGATCGACTTTGGAGCAACGGGTGACGAACCGGTAGCTCGTGATTATGACGGCGACGGCAAGACCGATCTGGCGGTCGCCCGCAAGAATCTCTCGACAAACATTACTGCTTGGATAATTCGTAAAAGCTCGGCAAATCCGGTGAC
>DEQS01000089.1:0-6766 GCA_002360555.1 Chloracidobacterium sp. UBA3360 | reverse complement strand
GGGCTGACGACATTTATCACTAAATTGAGCTCGACCGGGCTGCAGGAATCTGTTGCCTGGGGACTTAACGGCGACCTGATCATCGCTGGTGATTATGACGGTGATTTCAAAACCGATTACGCTGTGCTTCGCGAGGGCAAGCTGCAGACCGACCCGCTCACGTGGCTCATCCGACGCAGCTCCGACACAACCGCGGTGGTTGTCGACCTGGGAATTACGGGCACATCGTATAACGCTCAGAACGACTACGATGGCGATAACCGGACGGATCTTGCGGTTTGGGATAATTCGACCCAGACGTTTACGATCATTAACGCGCTGACGATGACCACGTCAAGCTTTGCTTGGGGCGTCATAAACGATTACCCGATCGCGAGCTATCAAACACGTTAATTAATATTGCATACCAGATCTTAAGTGGTTGGGGCTTAATGCTCCGGCCATTTTTGTTTCCCGCGAGGAATTATAGTAGCTTTTGAGTATTGCAAATGGCCGATCTGACAAACATCATCAACCATACCTTTCCGCAGAAAGCCGTCGTCATTATCGGCGACCTCGTGGCCGATCAGTTTCTAAACGGAACGATCTCGCGCGTTTCGCGTGAGGCACCCGTATTTATCTTGCGTCACGATACGACCAAAACGGTTCCCGGCTCGGCGGCAAATGCAGCAGTAAACGTTGCGTCGCTTGGCGGCAAGCCAGTGTTGATCGGACTCGCAGGGCAGGATGCTAACGGCAAGCTGCTGCTCGATGCGCTGGGTCATTCTGGTATCGCTACCGACCATATCGTCACTGATGCGTTGCTCACCACAACGACAAAGGTTCGCGTGCTTGCCGGTCAGCATTATGCCGCCCGTCAACAGGTGATACGCATCGACTACGAAGCGTCGCCCGACCTCGACGCCGCGACAAAGCAAAAGCTTCGCGACAGCCTCTGGGCGGCCGGACCAAATGCCGACGCGATCATCATCTCTGACTATAATTACGGCGCAGTATTTCCTGAGATCTTTGCCGACGCTTTAGCGATATCGCAAGGACGCGGGATACCCCTCGTCGTTGATTCGCGTTTCCGGCTCGAGAGTTTTATTGGGGCAACCAGCGCGACGCCAAATAGCGACGAGGTCGCTCAGATTCTGGGCGAAGATTTTAGGGCTGATGATTGCGGGCAGCTTTGTGCGCGGCTTGGGCTCAAGTCTCTGCTGGTGACAAACGGCAATCGCGGCGTGCAGCTTTTTGAAACGGGACAATCACCGCTCCAGATCGACGCCGTCGGAGGGACCGAGCCGGTCGATGTCACAGGTGCCGGCGACACGGTCATTGCAGCTTATACATTGGGACTTGCGTCGGGGATGAGCTTTGCCGACGCTGCAATAATAGCCAATCACGCGGGCGGCATCGTCGTCATGAAAAAAGGTACAGCCTCAGTAACCGGCGCCGAACTGACAACATCGATCGCCGATAACACCGATCCCGCATCCGCGAGCCAAGCTAATTAAACAACAATGGCCGAGTCATCCGCACCTATCTTGAACCGAGAAGAACTTGTCGCACGCGTTGCCGAGGCTCGCTCCAACAGGTCTACTATCGTGCTTGCGAACGGCTGTTTTGATCTGCTCCACGTCGGACATGTCCGATATATTGCCGGGGCAAAAGAGCTCGGAGATTTGTTGGTCGTCGGCATAAATTCCGATCGTCAGGCTCATGCGTTAAAGGGCGAGGGTCGGCCGTTTATGCCCGAAGATGAACGTGCAGAGATAATCGCGGCCTTGAAATGTGTCGATATCGTGACCATCTTTGACGAACCGACGGTCGAGCAGCTAATCCGTGACATCCGTCCCGATATTCACGCCAAAGGCACCGATTACACGACCGATACCGTGCCCGAACGCGACATCATCCGCGAAGTCGGCGGCCGCGTCGCCATCGTCGGCGACCCTAAGGATCATTCGTCAACTGAGTTGATCGAGAAGAGGGGAAGAGGTGACCAGAAGGGGTGAAGCAAATTTCTCCTTTTCTCCTCTACTCCTCTTCTCCTCCACTTTCTTATGTGGACTGCCCGCACAAAAAATGATCTGGTCATCGAGGTCTGGGAAAAGCTCGACTGTGAAAATATCGGCGCCGTCGAGATCGAGGCCATCGAAGAGGCGGTTCGCGGCCAGTATGGCGAACAGGCGGTCGATTCGCCGATGCAGATCGCTCGGCTCTTGGCTGACGAAGGAGCCGACCTGCGGCACTCCGAGATAATGGAGCTGTACATTGCCCGCGCGTCAAACCGGCCATACGAAGCTGCATTTCGCAAGGTGCTAAACGTCAGCGGGCTGAAAAGTGCGCTTGTCTCGCTACGCAATCTTGAGTCTTTACGGGCAAAATATAAAAATGACGGCGATAAAGAAGGTGTCAGGCTGGTGCGAGAAGCAGCCCTTACGGCAAAACAGCAAGCCGCCGAGACCGCCGAACGAACTCGCGTCGATGCCGATACGCGGCAGATAAACACCGAGATCGCAGAATGGTTTCGCGTATGGCTGCAAACGCCCGAGCTATTCGAGTCGTGGGTCGATCTGCGGCAAACGTCTCCTGATTATTTGGAGAAATTCGAACAAGTTAAGGAAGATATTTAACGTAAAGACGCTAGAAAAAAATTAACCGCAGATAAACGCAGATGGACGCAAATATTTGCCAGCTCATTTAGTTCGGTTCTTATCTGCGTTTATCAGCGTTCATCTGCGGTTAAATAGTTCTTATCATTTTTATGAGACGGTTTTTCGCTCCGATAAATAGGTTCACCGACAACATCGTCACGCTAGACGCTGACGAGACGCGGCATCTGCGTGATGTATTGCGGCTTAACGTCGGCGACGAGGTATCAGTATTTGACGGAGCGGGAAAGGAACTTGCGTGCACAATTCGAGAGATCGGGAAAAAAGAAACGATGCTGTCGATCACCGGTGAGATCGAACCGTCTTCTCAAGTATCGCCATTTGCCATCACCATTGCAGCGACCGTTCTCAATGGCGAAAAGTACGACCTGATCGTTCAAAAAGCCGTCGAGCTTGGCGTTACCAAACTGATCCCGCTCATCACCATTCGCTGCGATGTAAAGCAAAAAGATGCCGCCCGGCGGCTCGAACGCTGGCGGCGTATCGCAATGGAGGCGACAAAGCAGACGGGCCGGGCAAAGCTAATGGAGATCGCCGAACCCGCCGACTTTGATAGGTTGTTAAACGAATTGAAAGACGAGAATGCTGTCCTATTTTCCGAACGCGACGGCGTTGATTTCACCACAATCACAGCCGACAAAAAAATAACCGCGCTTTATGGCCCAAAAGGCGGTTGGGATGACGTTGAATTAAAAATGGCCGCCGAACACGATATCGATATCGTTACGCTCGGCGGCCGTATCCTGCGTGCCGAAACTGCTGCGATCGCGATCACCGCGATACTCCAACATCGTTTCGGCGATCTCAACTAATTATCGCTCTTTGGAGTTTTTGGCTTGAAATACGCGTCTCCACGCTGCGAGAGTTTTGCTTTCAGCGCGAGTGTTTGCAGGGCCGAATCCAGCAGATCCTTATCGTCGATCTTGAAGCTCGTCGTACCCTTAACATCAACATCCGGGTCGTCAAACTGCACGACCAGATACCGGCGTTTCGACTTGATCAGGCTCGCAAGTCCCGCTCCCGGCACAGGAATATGGCTGACTACAGTGCCACCCGTTGACGTAACCGATTGCGATTGCGGATAGATCACCTGAAACGACTCATACGGAATGCCAAATTTTTCTTTGTTATCTTTGCCGCGAAAAACAAGCCGCTGGTTCGCATCGTCAAAATTTAGCGTCCCGTCGATCTTGTCGCTGTAGCCAAACATCCCGCCCTCGTATTTCGCCTCAAACGTCGCCGGAGCGGGTTTTGCCGCCGGATTAGGCGTCTTGTCGATCGGCCTAGGCTGGGCCGAAACGACCCCGGTAAAACAAAATGCTAACGCGGCGGCGATAAATATCGATCTCATAGGTTCATATTTCCTGAACGCTTGAATTAAGGAGAGCCTTTTTTTCGTTCAATATATAGACGCTTGTTGGGCAGGATTGGTTGTTATTTGATCGAGGCTACTTTCAGTTCGCCCTGATAGATGGCGACGCGACGCTCAGCGAGAGCGACATACTCGGCGGAGATCTCGGAGCCGAGCCATTCGCGGTCAAGCAGATGTGCCGTCTTGGCCGTCGTGCCGCTGCCCATAAAACAGTCATACACAAGATCGCCCTCGTTGGTCCACGTCCGGATCTGATCCTCGACGAGCTGCTCCGGAAAGATCGCGGGGTGCTCAAACGCGATCCTGTCACGCGAGCTGGATGTTCCGACGTTGTAATAGAAGATATTTCCCACCTTTCGCTGTGTCTTGATCTCGCGTCCGATATCTTCGTCCGGCAGATTGCCGCGGCCAACTTCGGTTATGCGAAAGGCTTTGATCTTTTGTCCCGCAGACTTTGTCGGCTCGGTGAGCGGGTTAAAGGTTTTTGGCTGCCCCTTAGAAAAGCAAAACATATACTCAAAACACTGCCGATAACGCTTGCCGCAATCCGATGGGATCGGATTGTTTTTGGCGTAGATCATCGTGTCGTGTACATTAAACCCGGCCTCGCGAAACGCAAATGCGTGCTTAAAACTCGTCAGCGTCTCGTCACCGTTGACGGTTCGGTCGCCGACGACCCACAGCACGACACCGCCCGGTTTTGTCTTGGCAAATAGCGCCTTGGCGATCTCTTCGACCGGGAAAATATATCCGTTATAGACGCGCAGGTCGTCATAGGGCGGACTAGTGATCGTCATATCGATCGTGTCGTCGGGCAGCCGCTGCAGCGTATCGATACAATTTTCGTGGTAGATCTTACCAAATTTCATAGGGTGGTTATTGCGGCCATTTGGCCAGGAAATCGTTGATAAATGCTTTCTCGGGCTTTGCGGTTTCCGATTCGAGAAACTCGCGAAACTGCTCTTGCTCGTCCATGTATTGTTCCTCGGTGAGCTGTCCGGCAAAATACACGACACGTAGCCAGACGAGATATGTGTTTAGCACGTCGATCTGGTTGTATTCGACGATCTTTGTCAGGTTGCGCTCGAGCCACAGATCGGTCACCTGATCGCCCTTGACGTCGATCTTGCCGGGATAGCCGCAGAGCTTTGCCATCTCGTCGAGACGCGGCGTCATCGCACCGCCGGAAAATTTCTTTAATATGTCAAAATGGGCCTCGCTGTTGCGGGCGTCAAAATAGTCCGGCCCTTCCCAAGGCTTGTTTGGCCGCTCGTTAAACGCCGGGGCGGTCACCTCGTTGATGATCCCGCGTTGGATCAATACTTGCAGGTCAGACTCTGCGGAGTTATAACCAACAAGCTGCGGCCGCCGCTCGCCGAGGATGTACAGAAACCGGTCGATGATCGACGCCTCATCAACGTCCATTTCCTCCAGCGGCAATTTGGGCAGCGAATTTAGCGAAAACTCTACAACACGCTCGTTATCACGATTAAAAAATGTCTTTCGCGAAAGAAACGCGATCGACACCACCCGCGAAAACATATATTTGAGAAACGGTCGCGGATTCTTTTCCGCATCATACGCCGGCGAATGTTCCCACAGCCGCTGCATCGCGTCGAGCTCGGTCGTGTCGTCGTCGAGGTCAAAGAGCCGCTTGGCTCCGGCGGCATCCGGCACCCACTCCATATCAAAAAACAATGCGAGCTCGTGAATTGGACTTTTGAGCATTTATTAAAGAGGTGGTTTAACCGCTGAAAGGTAATGTGTTCTGGCGCTTAGGGTTACAAACAACGAAAGTCTACCACACGGGCGCGCGAAATGAAACAACTTTTTTAAACAGCGCGCAAATTTGTATTGAAATAATTTCGGGAGTAATATGTGCTGATAATGGACGCGGTCGCACAAAAACAACATTCAAAACTCGGCATCGCATCATGCCTCATGGCTTTTTGCGTGTGGCTGTATTTTGCCGTGATGCTTTACCTAGTGTTTTTTGCGGACGGATTTACCAAGTGGCTGAATGATCTTTTTGTGCCGGAGTCTCGCGGGATATCCGACTTTCGCGGCATGGGGACTGCGGTCGTGGTGTTTGCCGTGATCTTTTTCCTAATACCGGTGGCAGGTCATATCTTCGGCCTCATAATGGGTGCGATCGGTATTATTTTGCCAAAGAACAAACGTCTCTTTCCCGCCGCAGGCATCGCATTAAATCTATTGCCGGTTGTGATCCTGTCGATCTTTTACCTTATCGGCACGCTTTCACCCTCTTAAGACCCGGCGCACCAAAATGTCTGTCTCGTGGCGTATATGGTTTGCCCTTTGCGAGAACCTACCGACCCATTATCCTCCTAAACCGTTACATTACAACAACATCGCCCTTTTGGCACAACGCTTGCTCCTCATACAGGCGAACCCGCCGCGAGCGGCAATTGCAGATCGAAACAAGGAGTAAGAAAATGAAAAAATTTACAATGACATTGCTAATGGGCGGGATGCTCACGGTATTGTTGTCCGCGTCAGCGACGTTTGCTCAGAGACAAAATTGCGACTCGAACGGACGTCGGGACCGCAGTTACAACGAACGCAGTTATGACAACGCTTCGTATCAAAACCGCGACCAAAACCGCCGTCGAGGCGGCAATTACAGCGACGCGTATTATCAAGAGCAAAACCAGTCGGGCTACTACGACAACGGCTCATACTATGGCTACGACAACCGTAGTGTGTATCAAAAGCA
>DEQS01000029.1 GCA_002360555.1 Chloracidobacterium sp. UBA3360 | reverse complement strand
TCGTCTGTCGTCCCTACGCGGACGTCTGTCTCTCATCGCATTTCGGTCGACCTTGACCTCATTCATCGGGTCGGTCGTCGTTCCGCGTGCCATCGAAGCATTCGGGTCGAGGATCTCACCGCGATAGATCCAAACTTTGACACCGATGATGCCAAATGTGGTCAGCGCTTCTGCGAATCCAAAATCGATATCGGCACGCAATGTGTGCAGCGGCAAGCGGCCCTGCAGCGACCATTCGGTTCTTGCGATCTCGGCACCGTTCAAACGGCCGGCGATCATAACCTTGATGCCCTGTGCTCCAAAACGAAGAGTTTCCTCGATCGTCTTTTTCATAGCACGGCGAAACATAATGCGTTTCTCGAGCTGTTGTGCGATCTTTTCTGCCTGAAGCTGAGCGTTAAGCTCAGGATGCTTGATCTCAAGGATCGAAACCATCACTTCGCGGCCCGTCTTTCTCTCAAGTTCCTCGCGAAGAGCATCGATCTCAGCACCTTTGCGGCCGATGATGATACCCGGACGCGACGTGTAGATGACGATCTTCAAACGGGTTGCTGCACGCTCAATATCGATGTGCGAGACACCGCCGCCGGCAAATTTCTTTTTCAGATCACGCTTGATCTGTAGATCTTCAGCGAGAAATGCGGCGTATTCCTGTTTCGCAAACCAGTGCGAGTGCCAATCTTTGTTGTATCCGACCCTAAAGCCGTATGGATGTACTTTCTGTCCCATAATTTACTGTTTTTCAGCGTCCTCGCTTGTTTCAGGTGCAGCAGCTTCTTCAGTTGCGGCTTCTTCGACCGTTTCTTCGACCGGAGCAGCTTCGACCGCTGCCGTTTCGACCGTCGTTTCCTCGACTGCTTCTGCCACTGTTTCGACCGGAGCCGTGTCAACCGTTTCGACCGCGACTGTCTCGACTACCTCTTCGACCGGTGCCGCAACGACCTCTTCAGCCACAGGCTTTTTGGTCTCGGCCTTTTCGGTCTTGGCTTTCTTAGTGTCTTTACCGGCAGCCTTAGCGGCTAATTTCTTGCCGACCGGGCGTTTAGCCATCGACTCAGCGATCTTCAATTCTTTCTCGGTCTTCGGCTTTTCTTCGCTGGTCACGTGGATCGTGATGTGGCAATAATGCCTCTGCTCACGATAAGCACGGCCCTGCGGTGCCGGACGCATGCGGCTGCGGTGTTTGTGCGGCCCCATATCGACAAAGCACAGCTTGATCCATAGATCATCAGGATCGATGGCGATATTTTCTTTCTCCGCCTTGAACGTCGCGTTGGCAATTGCCGAATTCAGGCACTGAGCGATCGGATCTGCCGCCCGCTTGTCCGTAAATTTAAGGATCGACAAGGCTCTCGACACTCTAACGCCGCGGATCAGATCGATCACAAGCCGCGCTTTGCGAGGGCTGCCTTTCAGATATTTTGTTTTTGCTACAGCTTCCATAATCAGTTAGCAGTTGCAGTCGGCAGTTGGCAGTCAAGGCATCTACTGCCTACTGCTGCTGCCAAGTGCTACTTCCTCTTAGCCATCTTCTCCGCTTTAGTACCCGGGTGGCCCTTAAACATACGCGTCGGCGAAAACTCACCAAGCTTGTGGCCGACCATATTCTCGGTAACAAATACCGGGATGTGGCGTTTGCCGTTGTGAACGCCAAAGGTCAATCCGACCATTTCCGGCGTGATCGTCGAGCGTCGCGACCAGGTTTTGATCGCCTGCGGTTTCGGACCTCCGTCCGAGATACGTCGCAGCATTTTTTGAACGCTGAGATCGATAAATGGTCCTTTCTTTAATGAACGTGGCATATCTTTTTCTTAAGTATCAAACCTGAGATTTGAAATTACTTTCTCCTCCGGTCTTTAACGATCATATTATCCGTCCGCTTATTGCGACGTGTTTTATAACCGCGAGTCGGTTTTCCCCAAGGGGTTACCGGATTACGTCCGCCTGATGTTTTACCTTCACCACCACCGTGCGGGTGATCGACCGGGTTCATGGCTACGCCGCGAACTTTAGGACGTTTGCCCATCCAGCGTGAACGTCCGGCTTTACCAAGCGAAACATTTTCATGCTCGGTGTTGCCGACCTGTCCGACTGTCGCCATGCAGACGACCGGAACTTTGCGAACCTCACCCGAAGGCATTCTGAGCTGTGCGTGATCGCCCTCTTTAGCGACGATCTGTGCAAAACCACCAGCCGAGCGGACCATCTGGCCGCCTTTACCCGGACGCAGCTCAATATTATGAACCTGTGTACCAAGCGGGATATTTTTGATCGGCAATGCGTTACCCGGCAAAATATCGGCATCTTCGCCGCTAACGATCATCGTTCCGACCGTTAAACCGACAGGAGCGAGGATGTATCGCTTTTCGCCGTCGAGATAATTGATCAAAGCAATGTGCGAGCTGCGGTTCGGATCGTACTCAAGCTGAGCAACCTTGCCCGGAATACCCGATTTATCGCGTTTGAAATCGATAATACGGTAATGACGTTTATGCCCTCCGCCGCGACGTCGAACCGTGATACGGCCGTCGTTATTGTGGCCGGAAATTTTCTTTTTCGGCTCGAGCAGTGACTTTTCGGGTACTGCCCCTTTAGTCAACTCATCGCGGGTCAAGTACGTTTGATAACGCCTGGCCGGTGATGTCGGTTTTAATCTCTTGATTCCCATAACAGTTGTCGGTTGTCGGTTGTCGGTTGTCGGTTGCTATTTTCTTAATTCTGGCTACTGACTACTGGCTACTGACTACTTCCTTAGATCGCTTCTGCGTAATCAACCATCGGCTCACCCTTTCTTAAGGTCACATAAGCCTTTTTCCAAGCCGGACGACGTCCTTCGATGCGTCCACGCTTTTTAACTTTTCCGTCGTACTGAACCGTGCGGACCGCTGCGACCTTTACATTAAAGATCTCTTCGATCGCGGCTTTGATCGCCGGCTTCGTAGCCTTTTTATCGACCTTAAAGGTCAATACCTGGCCAGCCTTGCGTCCGCTATCCTCGTCCGTCGAATCTTCTTTCAGAATGACGCTCTTTTCAGTGACGACAGGCGATTTCAAAATGTCCCAAACACCTAAATTACTCATTTTCAGTCGCCTCCTCGGTGGCTTCTACAGCCGGAGCTTCAGTCTCAGCCTTTGGGACCTTTTCCGCTTTTGGCTTTGCCTCTTTCTTAGCTTTCGGCTTTTCTTCGGTCACCTCTGCCGGAGCAGCAGCTTCCTTTTCTGCCTTTGGCTTTGCTTCGACAACCTCAACTTCTGAGCTTGCCCCTTCGCGTTTCGGATCGAGCAATGCCGTCAATTCTTCAAGAGCAGCTTTCGAGATAAGCAGTTTCTCGTGATAGATAATGTCGTAGATGTTCAGCCCGAAACTGTTCGTGACCTTGGTCTTTTCAACATTTCGCGATGACAGGATCAGATTCTGATTATCAAGCGAATCAACGATCAGCGTCTTGACAGGCTTTTTGCTGGTCGCAAGAGCTAGTCCGCTTACAGCACCGACAAATTCACTCGTCTTAGGCGTCTTGAATGTAAATTCGTCAATGATGAGCAGGTTACCCTCACGCAATCTTTCCGACAGAGCCGAACGCAATGCACCGCGGCGCATTTTCTTAGGCATCTGATAGGACCAGTCACGTGGCTGCGGGCCATGGACGTTTCCGCCGCCTTTCCACAAAGGCGAGCGAAGCGATGCGATACGCGCACGGCCAGTTCCCTTTTGCTTCCAGAGCTTGCGGCCCGAACCCGAAACATTACCGCGAGTTTTCGTCGCCGATGTTCCCTGCCGGCCGTTGGCCTGATAGTTCATCACAGCCGAGTGGATGAGGGCTTCGTTCAATTCGACACCAAACACGGCATCCAGAAGCTCTACGTCCCCGACCTCTTTATTTTTTAAGTTGCGAACCTTTACGGTAGGCATAATTTCTCACTCCGTTTCTTTGCGTTTCAAATCTCAAATCTGAGATCTCAAATTGCAAAGCATCTAACTAAGCTTTCTTGACCATTACAAGTCCGCCATTCGGTCCCGGTACAGCACCGCGAACCATCAACAAATTGTTCTCGACATCGACGCGTGCAATAGTCAACCCCTGCACGGTGACGCGGGCATCGCCCATGTGACCCGACGAACGCGTCCCTTTAATAACACGTGAAGGATATGCCGATTGGCCGATCGAACCCGGTGCACGAACGTTCATCGAACCGTGCGACTCAGGGCCGCGTTTAAAGTTGTGCCGTTTGATCGTACCGGCAAAACCACGTCCTTTTGACTTGCCGATGACATCGATCTTGTCGCCGTCCGCAAAGACGTCAACCTTGACCTGATCACCGACCGCCGCTTCAGGCTCCGACGTAAGGCGAAACTCTCTCAAAATACGGGTCGGAGGCGTGCCGCCGCCCGTTTTCTCAAAGTGCCCTTGCAGCGGCTTTGAAACATTTTTCAAACGAACCGGCTTGTCCTCAACGAGTCCAAGCTGGACGGCGTTATAACCGTCGCGGCCCGCCGCACTTTTCGTCTGGATCACAACGCAAGGCCCCGCTTTGATGACCGTAACCGGGGTTACTGTTCCATCTTCAGCAAAAAGCTGCGTCATTCCGACTTTTCTACCAATGATTCCACTGATCATATCTTTCTCGCTAAGAGTTCCGCCTTTAGGCGGCTACTCCCTGTACAGAGCCTGCTAAAGCAGGGACCCCAAACCTAGTTCTTGCCAAACGCCTTGATCTCTACATCAACACCGGCCGGCAGGTCCAATTTCATCAACGCATCGACCGTTTCGGCCGTCGGATCAAGAATGTCCATTAAACGCTTGTGCGTTCTTATCTCAAACTGCTCACGTGATTTTTTATCAACGTGTGGCGATCTCAGGACCGTCCATTTGTTCTTGATGGTCGGTAGGGGTATCGGACCTGCGATCCTCGCCCCTGTTCTCTTTGCCGTCTCTACGATCTCAGCGGTGGACTGGTCCAAAACGCGGTGATCGTATGCTTTTAACTTGATGCGGATCTTTTCGTTTAACATATTTCTATTCCACAATCTCCGACA
>DEQS01000042.1 GCA_002360555.1 Chloracidobacterium sp. UBA3360 | reverse complement strand
CACGGTTGGCGAGAATAAAGCCAACGCGTTGAAATTTTGCCGCAGAGTTATCGGGGAACCGTCTGGCTGATTTTGAGCTTTCTCCTCATCCGCCGCGAAACCGTCATCACGATCCCGCTCAGCGGCTTTTTTCAGTCCCGAGACCGGCACTGGCTTAGCCGGGCTTGCACCGCCCACAGCACGACCAGACCCCGTCGCCAGCACCTCTTGTCTGCTCTCGGTCACCATATCAATAGCGGGTGGAGGAGCTTTCACATCATCCGGGTTGGCAAGCAAAATGTCTTTGCGCAAATGATAGTCTGTCGTGCCCGTCGAGCGTGCCGTGTAAAAAGTGCTCATTGGATCAGCGATCGTGTACCGCGACAGAGCGAGCACGCTTTCGTCAACGACGATGATCGCAACTTCACTGTTCGCAACCGGTTCGCCGCGATTATCTTTTACCTCGACATTGACCTTGGTCTCGCCGCCGGGGGCAAGCGTCTTGTCCACCGGGTCTGCGGTGACGGTCAATTTACGCGTCGCGGTCGATATCGAGAGATTGATATTGCCGGTCGCGAACGCCGGACGTTTGGCAAGCTTTGCATCCACCTCGCCCTTATCGTTGGTTCGTGGACTCGCGCCGACAAGATCGACCTGTGCCGTAATATTCGGCAAGTATTTTTCATCCAGAGGGATCTTGAGCGTCATCGACGAATCTTTCATCGTAAAACGCTCGGTCTTGACAATGCCGTCACGGCGAAGCGTAAGCACACCCTCGGCCGGTGTGAACGGAGAGATGACAAGCAGCTCGGCAACATCGCCCGGAGCAAAATCTTTCTTGCTCGGGATGATCTGAGCCTCTTCTTGTTCAACGTTGCGTTTTGGAGGAGTCTTGCCGCCGGGAACCCACACAGTCAGTTCGCTCTCGTTAAACCGCTCTTTATCGTCCATCACGGTCGCAGTGATGGTATATCGGCCACCTTGCTTGGCGACAAACTCACATTTCTGTTCTTTGTCAGTGGATTTGACGGTGCAGTTCTGCTCGTCCACCGTCTCTTCTTTCCACGCACCTTTATCGAAGGTCCAATCTTTCAAAACTGCCTTGATCTCAGCGTCACGACCCGCTTGCAGGTTGCCGTCGATGTCAGAAACGATCGAATCGATCTGGATCTTTTCGCCTTTTTGGACAAATGTTCGCGGCGTCTTGATCCCGACATACAACGCCGAAGGATGCACCAGCAGCGAGGTCGAGCTGGACCACGTCTGGCGGTTAACGTCCGTAACAGAAGCCGCCGCTGAGATGGTGTAGGGCCGTGCGGGTTTGACCGACTCAAAATCGACCTTGAGCGTATGCTTTCCGCTGGCGTCGGTCACACCTTTGAAAGATTGCGAACTGCCGCCGCCATAGCCGCCACGGCCACCGTATCCCTCGTCGTAGCGTCCCCACCAAGGTGTCCATGTGCCAAATGTGTAGTCGCCACGATTTGGAGGAGTGTAATTTGTCGGCGATGCGGTTACCGTCCAGTTGGCATCAGCATTCGCTAAACCGCCACCGGCATAATACTTTGCATCGACCGAAACAAGAGCATTGCCCCCGACAAAGAACGGAGCCTCTGACGCGACCTTTGTCGAGACCTCAAACTCAGGACGGCGAAACTCCTGTATCTGAAATTGATGCGAATACGTCGCCCCCGAGATATTTGAATTTGTTGATAGATCGATCCTGGCATAGCCAAGATTTGCGTTGTCGGGCAAAGCAAATTTGAAATCGAATGCTCCGAAAGCGTTGAGATTTGCCGTGCCTTTAGCGATCTCGTTATTACGCGGGTCTTTTACCGAATAGGTCAACCCGTTCGCCGCATCACCGAGAGCCTCGACATCGCCAAGCTTGCCCGCAGTTAATTTGCGGATGTAGCCCTTAACGGCAACCTCTTCTTTTGGCTTGTACATCTTGCGGTCGTCAAAAACGAACCACCTCAGTGAATCAGCCTGGCCTTTTTTGTACCAATTGCCGTTGTCCTGCCAGTAATACTCTGTATTTTCCGGCAAGAATGCAGTGTCTCGACCGCGTTTTGCGATGAGCAGATTCTGGCCCTGTTTTGGTGGCGAATCGGGCAACTGCAGCCGCAGAATACCGTTTTCGCCGGTCTTATTTGTCTGTGCCTCAGGAACTGTTTCGGTCGTTCCAGCGGTGCCATCGGTGTCGATCGACTCGATCTCACCAGCGTTCGGCCCGCCGCCAAAACTCGTGATCCAATCCCACGCCCGGGCGATCAAGCCTTTATCCTCACTTGCCTCCGACGACTGATTACTACTAACCAACTTACCGTTAGGAAAGATCGACAGGTCGACGCCTGCGAGAGGCTTACCGGTCTTAAGATCAGTAGCAAAGCCGATCAGCTCGGTGTTATCGACAAATGCGTCAAGACCGATCTGCGTCGCCTGCAGCCATGTAAAGATGCGTGTGCGGTCGTATTTATCCTTGCGAATTGTCGGTTCGATATCGACGATCACATTGCCAAATCCGCCGCTCAACGCACTTGCGAGATCGATGCGTGTTTCGACCATCTCGTCCGGCTTGCTCGCGACATTGACGATCTCGTCATACACTAGCCGCCCCGGTATCGCCGGACGCTTGCCGTCGTCGTAGTTGATATGCCGAACATAATCCTGAAACTGCCGCCAATTGCTCGGCTCAACCGTGTACATACGCACCTTGACGGCGTTTTGATTGGTCGAATAGATCGAGAATGTCGGTTTTGCCGTCGGGTCGAGCACGGTCATAAAACCGCCCTGCGCATACAGGCTCTTTTCCGCCTGGCCGACCTTTATTGTTGCCGTAGCGGGCTGTCCCAGCGACTGGCCAAAGATATCTGAAACGCTGCTGTCGATCGTGACCTTATAAGTCGTGCGGCCTTTTTTATAGCCGGTGATATAGACGTAATTACCCGACGGATAGATCGTCAAACCCTCAACCGCTGGCTCGATCTTGATCATCTCTTTGGTAAATTTTGACGCCTCGATCGCGTTGTTAAATTCGAGATACCACGATTCGAACGGCGAGCAATTTTTGTTGTCACGCCATCCGCAATACCCGGCGCTAAATTTGAGCGGGCTGTATGTTTGAAAGCTAAAACTTTGCGCAGCCGTGCTCGTGAGTGGGCCCTCGGCGGAGGGTGTTCCCTTTTCGACTACGACTGATATCGACGATGCTGCGGGTAGAGCATTATCGGGTAATCCATCGGAATTTACGGCACGAAACACGACCCAACGTCGCGGCTGTGCCTGTTTTGAGTAATACGAGATGCTTGTGTCCTTATCGATCTCGGCCTGTGTCGCAAGCCTCAGCGGCAGACGTTTTCCCTGCCCCGTGACATTGATAGTTTTGAGCACCGCCTCAGCGTTAATTTCCTGATCAAACTGGACGTACATCAATGCGTCACGCCGCGTGATGCCTCCGTTCGGCATCATCGTCTCGACCTTTGGCGGCGGCGTAGTAAATGTCCAAACGACATCTTTTGCCAGCACCTGTCCGGTCGCAGATTTGGTTCCGGCTGGCACACGGGCAGTAAATTTTGTGGCCATCGGAAAACGCTTGGTCGTGTCGAACATCAGCGTCTTTGTTCCGAGCCAACGCCAGCGTCCCTCAACCTGCGGTGTAAGTTCAACGGGTGCGTATTTGGCGGCGTCTTCCTGCGACGTAACGGCGACCATCGGCTGCGAAAAAGTCACACTCAGATCCGGAGCAAGCGGCACCTCGCCCTCGGGCGAAAAACGAATGACTTCTAAAACGTTAGCGTTGGGGTTAACGTTCGGCGGATTTCTCATCTCGTCGGACGGAAATTTGACAGGTATTCTGTTCCCTGTTTTTGGCGCGGGCAAGGTGCCGATACGCTTTGCAAATTCGGTCTTGTCATCTGTTGCGGTCTTTATTTCAGGGATCCGCTTTAACAAATTGCTTGCATCGCCTTCGGACAGAGGATCGGTCGCCGCAAGCGCCTGTTTTTCGCGCTGTTCGGCCCCCTCGACGCCTTCGCTCAAGCGAAATTTAAGCCCGGCTGGCAAGTCTTTCTGCTTTTGTTCCATTGTCTTTCCAAGAACCTGTCCGTGAGCGACCAGGCTCGCGGGAGCGATATAACTCAGATAAATAGCGATTACTACGAACCAAGAAACAAGTTTTTTCATTATGATGATCTTCCTAAAAAATGATCTCGCAGAGAAGATCGAGACTTCTCCCTGCTTTTGGAACGCACCGGACCGACATATCTTGCGTGTAATTAAAACCCTTCAAGTATCGCAAGTGCAGTTTCCCCACCACCCGAGCTTATATTGACAAGCGAGCCTGCGGCCAACCGGACCATCCCGCCCTCTACGACCCCCTGAAAAAGAAAAGGGTCAAAATCGACGGTCAAAGATCGTAGACGGGCTTCGCCATTCTCAAACATCGGAATATCGGTCTTTTCGACCGCGACCCGCTCTTGAACCACGTATCTCGCTGCGACCGCGCTTTCGATAGCGTCGTCCCACTCGGAAACGGTACTCTCCCACCCAAATTTGATACCCTTGCCGCCGTAATCGTCATTTGGTTTGAGCACAAAACGATCCCGTTCTTTGCGGATAAAGTCGATAAGGTCAACAGATTCGCCGCCATAAGTCGTGTTTCCGTATTTAACATTTCGTGTCCAAGGAACGTGACGTGTGATCGCGTCGATCTGGGCGTCAGTAAACAAGCCTCGGTACCGCTCGTCCGTAAGGATGGCAAAGCTCGCCTTTTTGTGGGGCACCTTAGAGCGGAACGAGTTTGCCATACAAACGGCACCGTCCTCGCATGCCCGGTAAACAGCGTGCTCCTCGTCAAACCGGTCAAGAAATTCGTGAATTATTACACGCTTGAAAAAAACGTCTATCTCAAAATCATCCGACATCAGCATGCCGTTTTCGTACTCCATGAATGTGGGGTCACAGATCTTTGTCGCATAGCCGTTTGCCTCGAAATACTCCTTCAATATTTCAAACTCGGCTCCGGTCGAAACTCCGTCCCAGTCAACGATCGCGATATTCGGAGTAGATTTCTTGCCGCCGAATTCACGGTAGGAGCGGTCAAGAACTTCGAGCAGCCGTATGTGAGGCTGCGGATAATGGTGAAGGTTATCGCTAAGGAACCGATCTACTATCGGCACATTGGTAAAAAGCCGCTCCAATGCAGCCTGATCACCAATGCCAGCAGGATTTTCACCATTGTATTCTAGGAACGCAAAGCCGTCCGCCGACAAGAATGTGTCTAGACGACTGTTGATGGAAACGTCGAGGTATCCGGGATCGAGTCTCGCCCAGCGGATCTCTTTTTCAGACATCCCCAATTCAGCAAGAATGTCGTCGTCATCGAGCGCGGCCGCTGTCAACGAGCCAAATGCACCAAAGAGCAATGCCGCGGCCCGCCGGATCGAGTTATATCTAGATTCGGCAAGGAAATACGGCCTCAAAAACGGACAGATCGAGCGGTCGCCGTGCAATATGCCTGATTCGTGTTGAATGGCGGTCAGTCTTTCAAACAGACTCGTGTCAAAACGATGTTCTTTCAGCAATTGCTGATCGAGCTCGGCGATAAGATTTTCGAAAGGTCCTGACATTCTTTTCCTTAGTTTAACGCAGTGAAATTACTGTAAACCACTTACTGAAAAAAACCCAATTTTGTCCGCCTCGAATTATCCCAATTTCTCTTCCCTTAACAAATTTTCCTGTTATACTGATTGCGGAAAATGCAACTTTGGCCGATGGCGTATCGTAAGGAATTTGGCGAATAGTTGTTTAAATACAATTTTTGAGGAGCAGGTAGGCAAAATGGGACTTTGGCAGAGAATAACGAGAGTTTTCAGAGCGGGAACGGGTGCGGCGTTAGACAGGATCGAAAACCCCGAACTCGTGCTACAACAGACGATCCGCGATATGCGTGACCGTGTGCCGGAATTGAATAATTCTGTCGCACAGGTGATGGCGACCGAGCGGCTTTTGATCAAGAATCACGAGAACCTCGAAAAACAGGTTGTCGATCTCGATTCCAAGATCAAAGCGTCAGTTAAGATGGGCCGCGACGACATCGCGACGGCTTATATCGGCCAACTACAACAGGCTCAGATCGACCTCCAGCGAACTCAGGCTCAAAGAGAGCAAGCTGAGCTTTCTTCGAAACAGGCTCTAAAGGCCCGCGATAATTACGTCCTTAACATGAAAAAGCGCACCGCCGAGGCGATGCAGCTTATCAGTGCGGCTAAGCAGGCGAAATTGCAAGAGCAGCTAGCTCAGACGATGGACACGTTTAACATCGGCGACGACGCATCGACCTTTAACGAGATGCGTGAAAAGATCGACCGCCGGGTTGCGGCTGCCGAAGCCAAATTGCAGCTTGGATCATCCACAGTTGACGCCCAGATGCAGGACATCGAGCGTGAGGCTATGGACATCCAACTTCAGGACAAACTGCTCGAATACAAACAATCGATGGGCATGCTCGGTGCAGGGACGCCTGACAGCAAGCAGATCGCCGGGAGCAAGGACGGTGACGTTTTGGACGTTGCAAACGAAACAGGCCATTCGAACTAGGAGTAATAACAAACGCGGCGACGCACATCTGCATCTAGTTAGTTTGATATGGCTGATATAGCAAAATACCGGCAGGACATCGATAAATTTAATTCGAGCTATGCCAAATCGGCTTTAAAGGAGCCCGTAAATTTCTGGGGCCTCGCCGGTTTTGCTGTCGCCGCGGCTTACACAGGTAGTGTCATACCGCTGCTGATCGCCCTTATTTGCGAAGCTATTTACCTTGTTACCGTGCCAATACTGCCCGCATATCGCCGAATGGTCAACGCCCGCGAAAAGGAGCGTTTGCTCAAAGCTCACACCGCCGGACGCGAGGCTCTGATCAAAAGTTTCACGCCCCGCGAACGTGAGGCCGTCGAATATCTTCGCTGGCTCAAGAATAAGATCCAGGACAATTATCATAAGTTCACCGGCGCGGGCCAGTTGCCTAGCAACCTCAAAGCTCTTGACCAGCGGTGGGAAGATTTTGTCGATCTGCTCGACACCTATCGCCGCCGCAAACAGCATCTCAAATCGATCAATCGGCAGGCTGTTCATAATCAGCTTTCGCAAGCCTTTCGCTCGATGGAATCGGCAACAGACGAAAAGACCAAGCGTATCCAACAGACAAATGTTGAGATATTAAAACGGCGTGTCGCGTCGTTTGACGAGATCGAGCGGAGCGTAAAACTGGTCGAGGGACAGCTGCAGTCCATCGAAAATTTCTTTAGCTACCTCAATGACGAGATCGTCACGATCTCGACACCTGAGAAATTCTCGTTGCTTGATTTTGAGCAATTGTCAGATTCGATCGCGATGACAAAACAAATGCTCGACGCGACCGCCGATGAGGTCGGAGCCCTCGATGCGTTTAACCGCGAGATGGGCAATCTTGAGCTGCTGCCCGGAATGAAATCCTGATCAAACGTCGATCATCGTCCGCGAATGATCCCACTCACGCATCCACGAAATATCGAGATGCCCGGTCGACATAACCGAATATCGATTCCAGTCAAAGAAACCCATACTGTCGGGAACGAGCTTCATCCCATCATTTAGTAGCCGCGCGACTTTTTCATCCGGAAAGAAATTAAAATCTGTTTTGCCGTAACGTTCTTGTCTTAAACGGTGGATGATGCCCGTAAATGTGCTGCGATACGTGCCGATAAACATATCCGCCGCCCCGCATATAAGCTCGTTTAGGACTGTCACAACATTAAAATCTGCAAATTCAAGAGCGTTATACTCGTCCCGGTATTCGTCAAAGATCAGCTCGTCGATAAATATCAGCTTGTAGCCCGCGAACATCTTCGCGAACAGCTCTTTCTCTTGCAGCCCGTCCGTAGCCACCATGATCGGCACGGTATCGTCCGGAAACGTCGCGCGAATATATTTGGTGAACCGATCTACATTGACCGAATATTCGTCTGCGGCATAGTTCGTCAGAAAATCACCTAGCCGCAGATGAACCGCGTTATAAGCTCCGGCATCGGCGATGATCTTCGCCGCCAGCCTCTCGATCTCATCCGTGAACCTGATCTTTACAGAATCCAATAAGGCTTGCTTTTCTGCCCGCGGCAAAAAATAGAAGACGGCCGGACTCGTTGTCTTCGCATGGGTCCATTCGATCAGGTCGTACTTTTGCAGATCTTCGCGTGTAAGAGAAAACCGCCCGATGCCAAACGCATCCCAGACAAACGTCCCTTCAAACTTTTCCTGCATCGCCTCGGTCGTCGCAAAATAGCTGTACAGCATTTGATACTCAGCCTTGTTCGCGACCTCGCGGTCGACCTCAAAGACGCGGCGGTTCGGTATCTTGACGAGGTCCGTCACGAGCGAACGCTTTGCTGTTAACAGTACGCCAAATTTGTCTTTGTACTCGTCCTTCGATGCGTAGTCCGGCGGCGTCGAGCAAGGTATCTCGTAATCAAAAAAGAAGTCACGGCCGAGAAAGTTCGACAGCGATACAGCAAATGTGTAAGACATCAGATGCGTGTTAAAACCTTCCTGTCCGAATGATGCGTTTTGTAAATAGAGCATTATATAGAAAAACTGTCGCGTTGGAATTTTGCCTATCAACTATCTATAATAATTGTATATGAAACGTGTAGGAATCTTAGTGGGACGCGAGCAGACGTTTCCCGAATCGATAATCAACAGTATCAACGAGAAAGGCAATGGCGAAGTCGTAGCCGAGATGGTCACGATTGGCGGCATCACGCTCGAAGAGACAAAGCGTTACGACGTCATCATCGACCGCATCTCGCACGAAGTGCCGTATTACCGTGCAGCTCTAAAGCGCTTCGCTCTCGAGGGCACGTATATCATCAATAACCCGTTCTGGTGGTCGGCTGATGATAAATTTTTTAACTTTGCATTAGCAACAAAGCTCGGCGTCGCGATCCCAAAGACTGTCTTGCTCCCTCAGCATAGCTATATAAAAGACATTACCGAAGAAAGCCTCCGCAATCTCGAATTCCCTATCGACTGGGAAGCAGTGGTCGAGCACGTCGGATTCCCCTCGTTCCTCAAACCGTTCGACGGCGGCGGTTGGAAGAATGTTTCCAAGGTTAACTCACTCGAAGAACTCTGGCAGGAATACAACGCGTCCGGCACGCTCTGCATGACGTTGCAACAAGGCATCGAGTATGACCAATTTGTTCGCTGCTACTGCGTCGGCAAAGAGAAAGTTTTGATCATGCCCTACGACCCATCAAAGCCGTATCTCTCGGGAATGCAGTATGTTAATGTCGATGATTACCTTTCACCGGAGCTGCACGCTCGCGTTGAAAAGGATGTCATCACGATCTGCACCGCTCTCGGCTACGACCTTAACACCGTCGAATTTGCGATCAAAGACGGCATCCCATACGCCATCGATTTTATGAATCCTGCACCTGATGCAGAACTGGCGTCAGTTGGCGAAAAGAATCATCGCTGGATCGTCGATAACATGACCGAGTTTATCCTAAAGAAATTAAAAGAAGGCTGGGAAACACCCGAATATAGATGGTCAGCAATGCTCAACCCGCCGGAGAAAGCGGTGAAAATGGCTTAGGCTGTAATGAACACTGACTTAAAAAAGGCATCGTCCAACAAAGACGAGGCCTTTCTTTTTAGGTCTCACCACCATATTCATGGACGCAAGGGCTCAGCGATAATAGTTACTATTTCGGCGTGACTAGCACCACCTTATGTTAACGGGAATGATTCTAATGCTTCTTCGCTGCAGACTTATGACAAGTAGCACAATTTGTTGCGCTTGGAACCTTTGATCCCGTCGTTCGAAACTGGATCTCGAAATGACAAACGTCACACGCGGAGTGAAACGCGAGTTGATTTGTGATCGTAGTTACCTGTTTGGTTTCTGGGTCGACGATCGATGGTATCGCGTCCAATAATTTCGGTTTGCGTCCGCTTCGTGCGTGACAATCGCGACAAGCGGCTACCCCGGCTTTTATTGGGTCTGCTGCGAAGAGTTCGGCGGTAAGCGTCGTGGTACGTCCAATTGGCCAGACTGTCTTATGCGGAGGTATCTTATCAAGATCCGAAGCAGGCTGGGCGGTGTGATGGCATTCGATGCAGAGGATCGGGCCGCCAATATTGTACTCGCCGCCATTATGCTTTACGTGATTAAACGTGACCTTGCCGAGTTTTGCCTCTTTTCCAAGAATGATCACCTCTGGGATGACTTTCTTCTTTTCGTCAGCTGGTTTCGGCAATCGTTGAGCTTTCGGGCTAAGAGTGTCGACAACGAGAAATCCTGCCGCCATCAAAAACATTACCAAAATTGAAGGTAGGACTTTTCTCATAACGCGCAAATAAACAGGATCTTTGTGGCGATTCTATATCATTCGTATTAACCTTCGGTGTGATCGTGGTCACCAATAAATAAGGTGAATGTGATTGGTTGTGGCAAAAAACGAAATGCGTTCCCTGGGCATTTGTGTTTGAGGCCTAGTCGCCTGACTCGACAAGGTCATACGGAATCCGGTGTGAAAGCATTCGCGAGCTGATGTTGAGGCCGGTCCATATCAGCAAACTTACGGTTGAGGCTGCCCAGCCGATGTTGGCGACGAGTGAGTCCTCGAAAAACAGGCCGGCGGCGATGAGCGGGAATGAAAGAAAGGTGATTTTTAAGGTAGTATGTTTTGAGCGTTCGATCGTTTCGAGCATATTGACGCGGCCGATCTCAAGCTCCATATACTCTTCGTCAGAGTTAAGCGATGAAAAATAGTCGGCCTCGGCACGTGTCCAACGCCGAAGGCTCGGCGTCGTGGCTAACCGGTTCGCCGTCGAAAATTGATGTATGACGTGAGCGATCTTGCCGTCACGCAAAGACATTTCTGCCAATCCACGAGCCGCACGGAAATTTTCACCAATATGGTCAAACACCCGCTGAAAGATGATCTCCGCTCGCCGTGTCTCACCTAGTGAGAAATAATATTCCCCGAGACGCGATAACAGGTCGCCGTCGTCGGTAACATGACGCTCAGACAGCCGCAGAGCAGCGAGAGCCTTCCGTTCAAGGCGTGGGTCACGCTTAACGCCGGCAAAGGCATGCAGGCATCGAGCGAACTCAAATAACAGCAGTCCGTCAGCTCCGCGGATCTTTAATGCCCGTCGAAAGGCTTCCAGTGCCTGCGGCAGATAGCCCGATACACGCAGTTCGTTACCGAGGACACGCAGATCCTCGACCTTTTCGTCATCTCCCAACGCAACACCGTTTTTCTGCCGATGTTTATTTGTAAGAAAATCGGAGATCGAGCTTTCGAGGGCGTCAGCCGACGGAATTCGCGAAAACTCTGCTTTCATCAGGGTCTCTTTTGGGTCGCTGAGAAATTCGCGTAGCTCAAGCGAACGCACATCGAGAGCATTGGCTTCAAGTTTTGGCAAAATTCCCTTTATCATTCTGCGAAAATCTTCGCCGCCGGATGCGATCGCAATGCTCAACCCTTTGCCCCGAAGTATCGTGCGATAACGATAATGGACACTGCCGCCGCGTTTTAACGCACGGATCGATTGCGTCTCGACCTGTTCAATATCGGTGATCTTTAGCCGACGCCGTGAGCCGTTGAACCACGACCACAGTTGCGGCAGTAATCCCGTTCGCTGCAAACCTTTTCCGTCAAAACTAATACGATCACGCAGAGCGAGAAACGGCAGCACGATCCACGAGATGCCAAACGCGGCAAAGCCCGCAATATCTATCTCAAGATAGAAAAGCAGTGCCGCTAAAAATGTGCCTAGAAATAGTGCGGTGAAATAGCTGTGCGGCGAGACGCGTATCGAGATGGGATTTGCCGGTTCAACCGCAGCGGACGTGTTATCCGCCGCGTTGATCCGGGTCAGGTCTGTTGGTTTAAGATCGCTCAATATTTGCCCTCGGATTTCCAATGCACTTTAGAAAGCGCGATTGCGGGCGGGTTTCTCGTAAATATTAGCCGTTGCCAAATGGCGACTCAGGCGTCGGGTCGACGATCTGCTTGGCACGTTCAGGGTCGAGCTGCTTGAGTTTTTCCTTGGCGTTTGTCGCTGTCTCCGTCATTCGGACGGGCTTACCGTCGAGATCTTTTGCTTCACTCGCGGTTTTGGCGATGTTGAAATAAATATCAGCAGCCTCTTGTTTCTTACCCTGCTTTTCATAGAGCTTGGCAAGTTCAAAATTGACCGTGTCTTTTGCAACGACCGGATCTGCCATTGCCGCGAGTTCCTGATAAAGCGTCACTGCTTCATCAATTTTATTGTCATCGGCACGCGTTTGAGCGAGAGCAAATTTAGCAAGCTTTGCCGATTCGGAACTACCCTTTGCAATGCCTTCGAGATCAGCAATGCCTGCCGCACGGTCGGACATCAGCTTATTGACGGCGATAAAGTATTTTGCCTTTTCGCCGACAGAGCCACCGTATGTATCGACGACCTTTTGAAACTCTGCGATTGCAGCGTCAGCGCGTTCCTTTTCAGTCTTAAATGTCTTCGCCGTCGAGCCCGGCTGTGCTCCGGTTGCCGAGATCTGAGCCTGAGAGGTCTCGATAGCTTTGCCAAGAGCAGTCTGTGCGGCACCGTTTGAGCGGCCGTTCCATCGCATGAAAAGAACGATGATAATTACCAAAACGAGCACGGCTCCGAGCCCGTAAAGTATCGTTTTGCCCTTGCCCTCAAACTTTTTGCCAAAGCCCTCGATCTTAGGAATTACCTGCTGTTGAAACGGGTCAACATAGGTCTTTTTTTCTTCCGTCGTTGCTGCGGCTGCCTCTAGCTGTTCAAATCTTCTCTTTTTTCGTGACATCGTTCAAAAAACTGCAATTACTGGTTGCTCTATCGTTATATAATCGGGCATACAAAGCCCTTTGCAAAAGAGTTAATTTAACGTAAAACGGCCGTTAGAGCAAATAAGTAAAGGGTAATTATCAAAATGGCACC
The DNA here is from genome assembly GCA_002360555.1 of Chloracidobacterium sp. UBA3360. Classification (GTDB taxonomy): domain Bacteria; phylum Acidobacteriota; class Blastocatellia; order Pyrinomonadales; family Pyrinomonadaceae; genus OLB17. The sequence continues at coordinate 17,349 of DEQS01000042.1, read as the reverse complement.
GATCAATAAAAATATTAGACGTGAAAGATTTATGGGAACTAATTTCCGTAAGGGGTGTCTAATATGTATAGCCCGCCAAAAAGCGGGCAGGCAATTTGAGAGCTTCTCTGCGGAGAGAATGCTAAAAGGCGGGCGATGACGTTGTTCAAGTCGATCACATTTGACGACGACGAGATCGGACAGGCAGTAGCGTCTGCACCTGTTATCTCTGCACACGTAAGCGAAGAAATTACCTTTATTGACAAATTACGAGCGGGCGAAGAGGCCGCATTTGAAACGCTGATCGACCGTTATTCGGGAGACATCTACGCGATGCTCTACCGGCTGACCGAAAGTCCCGAAGAAGCGAGCGATCTGACGCAGGACACATTTCTGCGGGCATTAAAGGCGATCAAAGGATTTCGCGGCGATTCGGAGCTAAAGACGTGGCTCTTTCGAATTGCGATCAACGAATCGCGAAACCGCTTTCGCTGGTGGAAACGCCGTAGGCGTGATGTAACGATCTCGCTGGACGCAAACATCGGTGAATCGGAAACGAGATTCTCCGATACGCTGGCCGATAATTCGATAAGCCCTGAGGATTCGGCTCTAGCCCGTGAACGCGAATATGCGATTCACACGGCGCTCCAGGATATGCAAGAGATCTACCGCGAGGCGGTAGTCCTGTGTGATATCGAGGGGTTGAGTTACGACGAAACCGCGGCAGCGTTAGGCGTCGGGCTTGGGACGGTGAAATCGCGTATCTCACGCGGCCGCGACGAACTGCGGCGAAGACTAAAGGATTTTTGACAATTGACGGGAATGGTTGACTCGCCCCGGTCTCATTTTTCAATGACTAAATAAATCGGTGCCAAACGATAGGTCAAGAGAGAGCAAGAGTTGGGTTTTGGAGTCACGAAAAGCGGAAAATTGGCGGTTGTTTGAATCGACCAGCAACATCGATCACAAGATCACCGAAAACGCCGCCGATCTTAAATACCGGATCACAGCACAAGCATTGTCACCTGATTCGCAGGTGACAACCGGGGCCAGCCAGCCATTCGCGTCAAGATTTTCACAGCAATGAAATGCTCGGAAATAAAAACTGAACTCGCACTATACTCTGACGGAGTCATGACCGGCGGCGAGCAAACCCACGTCAAATCACACCTCGACACGTGTCCGGTGTGCAGACAGGAGTTTGCTGAGATGAACGCGATAAAGACATCTATCCGGCAGTTGGCGCGGCCTAAACTCCCCGCCTCGCTGCAAGATCAATTGAAACGCTCGGTCCGGACAGAGATACGCCGCGACAAACGCTCGTGGCTGCCTGTCTCAGGTGAGATGCGTGAGATATTTAACATGCGGATCATGCCTTACGCAGTCGGCGTGATGGCGACGCTCGTGATGGCGTTCACTTTGCTGACGGTCATGTTCTCGGGCATTCGCGATCGTGGTATCGCAACTGCATCAAATCCGTCGGGTTCTGATACCGTAATGCTCGCGACCAATCGCGGCCCTTTGCAAAAACAATATCCCGATTCCCTTTCAGCTTCGGAATACGCCAAAACGCGTCTCGATATCTCAAGTGAATCGCCCAGTGTCAACCCACAGGGGGCGTTGATCGCGTTAACAAGATCGCTTGTTCGTGGCGGGATGAAAGATGATGAGGTTGTCGTGGTGGCAGATGTGTTTGGCAACGGGCTTGCCCGGATATCCGAGGTGATAGAGCCTTCGCGTGACAGCAAAGCGATAAACGAACTGCAAAAAGCGTTAGAGTCAGACCCCGCTTACTCGCCATTTGTCGCAGCAAACCTCGACAAACGCTCGGACAGCGTCCGCGTTGTACTCAGATTTCAAAGTGTCGATGTTCCTACCGGAATTAGGCCCCGCAAACGACGCTAATTACATCCTATCTAGTTCTGCTTTAACGCGTGCCGCGAGCGCCGGATCAGCTTGGAGCAACTTGTTGTACTGCTCAGTCGCAGCGGCTTTATTCTTAACGCGCGTATAACAGATACCGAGATTTGCCATGGCTCTCGTGAATTTCGGACTTAGCGACAGGCATTTCAAGTAAGCGGCGATCGCCTTTTCAAACTGCCGGTCCGCGAAATACGCATTTCCAAGCAAATACCATCCGTCTGAGTAAGCGGGATTTTTTGTCGTGTAATCAAGCAATCCGGTCACAGCACGGGCGTATGCCTTTGTCGCATCAGCGGACTTGCCGGTTGATACAAGCGCGTTCCCGAGGTAAAAGTATGTCTCGCCGTCGTTGGGAGCGATCCGCAATGCTCCGTTGCAAGCAGTTATCGCGAGTTCAAAACTCTTTGTCTCGTTATATGCACGGCACAAATTTGTGTATGCCATCGACTGATTTGGCAGGAGCTGAATGCCCGCCTTTGCGGCTTCGATCGCTTTACTTGGGTCGCCCGCGAGGCTGTAATACCAGCTCAGATCAGTAAAGAGATTGCCGTCATTTGGGAATAACTTCAGCCCCTGTTTAGATGTATTGATCGCATCGTTAAAGCGATTCTCGCTCCTATAAAGCTCTGAAAGATTTCGGTAAGACTGAACCAGATCGGGCTTTGCGTTGATCGCTTTTTGATAAGCATCGATCGCCGGGCCGGTGTTCCTCATTCTTTGATGCGCCTCGCCGAGCAGATAGTAAGTCTCGCCGACAAAGCGCGTTCCGTTTGCAAGAGCCTTTTCCGCGCTGTCGGCCTGCGATTTCGAATCGCCTAGGCCGAGGTGAATACGGGCGATGTTGTAATAGATGTCTCCGTCCTTTGGAGCAAGTTGAGCTGCTTTGTTAAAGCTCGTGAGAGCCTCGGTGTAAGCACTGCGGCCAAGATTTATCTCGCCGGAGGATTTAAGCAAAATTAGATCATTTGGGGTGAGAGCCAGCGCTTTGTTGACCTCTGATAACGCCGCGTCAAAATTCTTAGTCTCGTAATAGATGTACGTTCGGATCTTGTGGATATCAAGAGGTTTATAACCCTGACTAAGCGCAATCGCGAACTCATTTAGAGCCTCTACATTCTCTTGCAAATTATAATGAGAGTATCCCTTAAAGTAATGAAGTTTCGCATTTGTCGAAACAAGTGCGGCTGACTGACTATACTTATCGACAGCTTCGCGATAATTTTTGGCAGCAAACGCCTTATCACCCGCTTCTTGCAGCTTCTTTGCTGCATCCTTGTCTTTTTTACTCTGGGCAAACGCACCTGCTGAAAGCAGGCCGAGCAAGAGAAACACAATCGATATTCGTCTAAATAATTTCATTACATCAATCTCCAGACTATTGAACAATAGTTGTGCGGTCGTCGCGCCCTTTTGGCTTAGGTGTCGCCTTTACGGTAGGCGGCTTGGTCGTCTGAGCCGGCGGAGGTGTTTTCGAAGCCGTGGGAGTATCGGGTCGCGTGTCAGTCGGCGTCGTCAGCACGACCTTATTTGTATTCGTACTCGTATTAGAATTGGCCTGGGTTACTTCCGCATTCGCGTTGGAGTTGCTGTTACTGTCAACGACCACACTTTCGGTTGGCGACGGCGATGCGGTTGCCGCGGGTGTAGGGGTAGCTTTTACCTGTGATGGCAGATAGTAGTTGTTGTATGCGTACCAGCCACCGCCGGCCGCTATGGCTGCGAGCAAAAGTATTCCAACGAGTCCGCCGATCAATACCCCACTCTTCGATTTCTTTTTCGGCTGAGGCGAAGCAATGTTTGCTGCCGTCGCACCAGCCGATGCGGCCATCGCGACAGGGGCTTCGACCGTCGGTCTCGGCTCATTCACAACTGTTTCTATCTCGATCTCGGGTTCCGGCGCTGTTTCAATGACCGGAGCCTCAAACACCTGCGTCTGAATATCCGATTGCTTAAAGCCTTCACCCGCGGTAACCTCACCGATCGGGATCGTCTCTTCGACATTAAGATGATCTCCAATGGGCATCGTCTCTTCGATATTTATTTCCTCGACAATATCAGTAGATGCTACCGAGATCACCGGTATCTGTTCGGTCTCCTGTCCGGAGAGTGTTGGTGATTCTTTGGCGGGTGCCTCAGTGATAACTTTTGTCGTTGCCTCATCACTTATCAGTATTGTCGCCGCACCATCGACATCGGACGGCTTTTCAGCTCCGCCTACGCGATTAAACGCCCGCCGCAGTTCTTTTTGCATATCGGCGGCTCTGTCAAAACGGTTGTCCTGACGCACGGCCATTCCCTTAAGCACAACGTCGGATATCGCCTTATTGACCTCAGGATTAAGCTCGGACAGCGGTTTGACCGGGTCCGGCATTCCGCCGAGCATAGCATCCGCACGCGTCAACGAATCCGCTGGGATCGTATTTGTAAGTAACTGATATAACGTTGCTGACAACGAGTAGATATCACTACGGGCATCGGTTCCGGTGCCGCGAACCTGCTCCATCGACGCAAAATAGGGCGAATAGCCGACAACGCTGCCGGTTCCGAGCGAGGCCGATTCAGATTTAGTATCAAAATCCTTTGACAGCCCAAAATCCAAAAGAACAATGTGGTTGTCGTCCGTCAGCTTGAGATTTTCAGGCTTGATATCGCGGTGTATGATCGGCGGCTCGTGCGAGTGCAGATAATTCAAAGCATCAAGGAGCTGATCCGCCCAAAACATCACCCAACTCAGCGGGAATGGCTTAGCCGCGCTCTCGAGCCGTTTGCCAACATCATCACCGGAGATGTGCTCCATAACGAGATACTGGTCATTGCCCTCGATAAAATGATCGATCACTTTTGTCAGCACAGGGTGCCGCAGACGACCGAGGATCTTAGCCTCGCGTTCAAATGCCGCACCAAGCTCGGGGTTTTCCTTGAACATCGTCCGCTTTAACGCGACGGCGCTGCCGAGGCGTTGATCGACCGCGAGATAAACCTCGCCCATGCCGCCTTTACCGATCATCTGCACGACCAGATAACGGTTTTGGATCATTGAATTTGGTGCAATTTGTTTCATTCTCAGCCCTTATTTAACTTGCAGATTATCCGATCTTCAATTTCTCAGGCGGCAATATTGCCGGCATTCCTTTGTGCTGATAACAGCGAATATTTCCTTTTACTCGCCGCGAGCAAGGCGTTCCCTTTTTTGTCTCGGCCCCGCAATGGTAGCCGATCTCTTCGACGGGCTTCGGAACCTGTTGACCTGTCGGTTGCGAACCCAGCGTTCGCGGCATCGACATTGAGCTTTGTACGTCAACCGCACGCGGCGTCTCCACATTCGCCGGTTGAGACGCTGACGGATTCGCCGCCGTTGCCTGATTTGTTTGCTTTGCCGTCGGCCTGGCAACCAGAGCAGCGGCGGGTCGCGTGCCGCTCTGCATATAAAACCCAATGCCAAATATTCCGATCAAAATGCCGGTCGCGACTATCGCTCTTGGTATCAGATCCTGCCCCTTAAATTCAGACTCGCAAACCGGGCAAAACCTACGGCTCGTGAGTATACCCCAATCGGCACGCTCGACTTTCTCTCCACAGTTTGCACAAAAATTCGGGCGAAAAAGCATTCGTCTTCCCCACAACGTACGCCGTTCGACAATGAAACTGCTCTGGACACCGGCACATTTCGAAGTTGAAAAGATTATAAACCATAAATCGCGATCTGTTAAGGCATTTAGTGTTAACCGCCATGCAACCGTGTTTCGATTCTCGGCGTCAAATTGCTAACATTTCGATATGAGCTTGTCCAAAGCGATATTCCTCGTTACAGCATTACTTTTTGGCATTATTAGCACGCAAGCGCAGGATGATGATCCGATCCGCGTCGATTCGTCGATCGTCCGATTAAATGTTGGTGTCGTCGATCCGCGAGGCCGTCCTATCCTGAGCCTTAACAAAGACAGCTTTGACCTTTTTGAGGATGGCGTAAAACAGCAGATAACCAGATTTGAGCCGAGCGAGGCTCCGTTTAGTGTCGTGATAATGCTTGATATGAGTGGGTCGACGCTTGGGTTTCGTCAGGTGATCAAACAGTCCGCCGTCAGATTTATCGACGCGCTCTCACCAAACGACCGCGTTGCCGTGATCGAGTTTTACGACAAGATAAACTTGCGTAACGATTTCACGACCGATCAAAGCGTTATTGCTAACTCGATCGCGGTGTCAAACGGACGCGGCAAAACACAGCTTTATAAGGCTCTCGATTTTGCACTAGACAAACTCTCAAAAGAAAAAAGCCGCCGCAAAGCTATTATCGTCCTGACCGACGGTGTCGATTCCGATGTCCAGAACATCGACCGCAAATCGCTCGAATCGTTAACGGACGACCAGATCGTTAACGCCATTAAACCCGAGACAAGCGAGATCCTTAACCGCGTCTTAAATCGTAGCGACGCACAGGGCGTGACGATCTATCCGCTCGCCTTACCGACCGGCGACCCGGCAAAGCTTGCCGACCCAACACCGCGTCAGGTCGCGATGTTCAAAGCCTCGCGAGCACGCCTGCAACTTGTCGCCGACCGCTCCGGCGGCCAGCTCAATTCGATCAACCGCCTCGAAGAAATGGGCCGTCTTTACGCCCAGGTAGCTGCCGATCTACGCACTCTTTACACGGTCGAATACAACCCGTCTAACGAAAAACGTGATGGAAAGTGGCGGGCAATCACCATTTCGGTCAAAAACTCCGATTACATCTCACGCACTCGTCAGGGCTACTTCGCTAAATAACCGCGAAACTTGACACATTGCCCGGCGCTTTGTAGTCTAACTATTCGCTTTTCGCGCACCCGTAGCTCAGCTGGATAGAGTACTTGACTACGAATCAAGGGGTCGCATGTTCGAATCATGCCGGGTGTACCACTTTTATCTCCGCACAAATTATTGATCTTGAAAGACGTGCCGTAAGGCCGTCTTTTTTGCGCGTGCGTCCTTATTGCATCGCCCGAACGCGAATGTTATAAATAAATTTCCGGTAATTATTTTCTGACAACGCGATTTTGAAACTGTTTATCCGCCGCGGATCTGATGCCGCGAGTGAGTTTGTAAATGCGGCGGAGATGTATCAAGTGTTACCAACCTAAGGAGAGAATTTCGATGAATGGAACCGTAGTGAGAGTTTTGCTGATGAGCGTGTGTTTGATGGCGTCAGCTTTGGCCGTGGCCGCTCAGGACACACCGCCCGATACCCCGCCGACACCCGGCGGACAGCGTCCCGGCGGTGCCGGGCCGTCAACCGACCCGCAGCCGTATGACAAGGTCATTACCAAAGACGCCAAAACCAAAAAAGGCCTCTTTGCGGTGCATCAGGTCAAAGACAAATATTTTTACGAGATCCCTAGAACTGAGCTCGGCAAAGAATTTCTCTGGGTCACACAGATCGCCCGCACAACCCTCGGCGTCGGCTACGGCGGACAGGCTCTCGGCAGCCGCGTCGTTCGTTGGGAGCGAAACGAAAACAAGATCAATCTCCGCAGTATCAATTACAGCGTTGTCGCCGACCCCAATAAACCGATATCAGAGGCGGTAAAAGCTTCGAACAACGATCCGATCATCATGACGTTTAACGTCGCGGCGTGGGGGCCGGACGAAGCGGCGGTCATCGACGTCACGCGGCTGTTTAGCACCGACGTATTCGAATTTAGCGCCCGCCAGCGGCTCAACGCCACGGCTCTGGACGCAACGCGTTCGTACATCGAGCGTGTTACGCCCTATCCGACCAACATCGAGGCAGAGTCTTCGATGACCTACACACGTGCCGCTCCTCCCGCAGGAGCCGGTGGCGGCGGTCCGGGTGGTGCGGCCGCACAACAGGGTATGAATCCCGGCAGTGCGACGGTCGTGCTGCATTACAGCATGGTCAAGCTGCCCGAAAAGCCGATGATGCCGCGTCTGTTTGACGAGCGTGTCGGTTATTTTTCACAGACCCAGATCGATTATGGCCGCAGCGAGCACAAAGCTCCTGAGACGCGCTACATCCGCCGCTGGAGACTTGAAAAGAAAGATCCGACAGCTGAGTTGTCAGAGCCGGTCAAGCCGATCGTTTATTACATCGACGCGGCAACCCCGGCAAGGTGGATCCCGTTTATGATCAAGGGCGTCGAGAAATGGCAGAAAGCTTTTGAGGCCGCGGGCTTTAAGAACGCGATCATTGCCAAGGTCGCACCGACCAAAAAAGAAGATCCTGATTTCAGCCCCGAAGATGCCCGCTACTCGGTCATCCGCTGGCTGCCGTCAACTATCGAAAACGCTTCGGGCCCGCACATCGCCGACCCGCGAACCGGTGAGATCCTCGAATCTGACATCCAGTTTTATCACAACATCATGAACCTCCAGCGTTCGTGGTATTTTCTGCAAGCAGGTGCCCTCGACCCGCGTGCACAGCGTTTCCCGATGCCCGACGACCTGATGGGCGTGCTGATCGAATACGTCTGTGCCCACGAGGTTGGCCATACGCTCGGGTTTCAGCACAACATGAAAGCCAGCTCGACCTATCCGCAGGAAAAGGTGCGTGATAAGGAGTGGGTCAAAAAGATGGGCCACACGCCGACGCTGATGGACTATTCGCGATTTAACTATGTCGCACAGCCCGAGGACGGCATCGCCGTCGAAGACCTCGTTCCCGGCATCGGGCCATATGACGTCTGGGCGACGATGTGGGGCTACAAGCCGATCCCGGCAGCCCGCACTCCTGATGCTGAGAAAAATACGCTCAACGAATGGGCAAAGGCTCAGGACACAACGCCGTGGCTTCGTTTCTCGACCGATGGTACAGCCGGTAGCGATCCAGGCGAACTGACCGAAGCCGTTGGTGATGCCGACGCAGTCAAATCTTCAGGTCTCGGCCTTTTGAACCTGAAACGCATCTCAAAGCTGCTCGTTCCCGCGACGACCACGCAAAACGGCGAAGACTATAGTGACCTTGCCGAACTCTACGGCCGCATGATCGGGCAATGGACGCTCGAGAACAATCACGTTGCCGCCATCGTCGGCGGATATGATTCGCAGCAGCGGCACATCGGCCAACCGGGACCGCGTTTCACTGCCGTTTCCAAAGCCCGTCAGGCTGAGGCGGTCAAGTACCTGAACGAAAATGCGTTCGCAACGCCGACATGGGCAATCGATAAGGATATTATCCGCAAGATCGAGCCCATCGGTGCACTAAACCGCATCCGAAATGCGCAGAACAGCACGCTTAATAGCCTGCTCTCGAGCTCGCGTTTCGCACGTCTGATCGAACAGCAAGCCCTTGACGGAAATAATGCTTATCAGGCGGCTGATTTCCTGGCGGATGTTCGCGGCGGAGTTTGGAGTGAATTGAGTGCGTCTAAGGTTGCCGTAGATGCTTATCGCCGTAACCTACAGCGGGCGTATCTCGACATTGCTAATACAAAGCTAAATGCTCCTCCGGCTACAGCGCCGCAAGGACTGCCAGCGGGATTTGCCGCAAATTTCATCACCAGCGGCGATGAAAAAGCGTTTTATCGAGCCGAACTTCGTACGATCAGCTCAATGGCCGGGTCTGCTCTTGCTCGAACGACAGACAAAGCAACTCGTGCTCATCTTGAGAGTGTCCGCGATCAGATCGCAAAGATCCTAGATCCTAACTCAGCCGGCACCGCAAACCGCGCAGCGTTCAATAGCATGGACATCTTTTTGAAAGATTCCGACTCGTGCTGGCCAGACTATATCGTCCGACCGTAACGTCGCGATCTATTTATCAACCACTTTGGGCAGCTCATCCGGGCTGCCCTTTTTTCGTGCCGCCAAACAATTTGTCCAACCAACCGTAAAAAGCTATATTCTAATCATCGACGACAGGAGAACCCCGACAATATGAAAATGCTTTTTAGTATGAGAACTATGGCCGTTGCCCTGATAGCTATGGCGGCTGCAATATTTATGACCACCAATAACGAGACACTGACAAACGCCGCCGAACCCGCTGCGGCCAACCCTCTGACCGAAAAATGGACCGGCCCATATGGCGGCATCCCGCCTTTTGACAAGGTAAAAGTATCGGATTTCGAACCGGCACTCGAAGCCGCGATGGCAGAGAATCTTGCTGAGATCGACGCGATCGCTAATAACAAAGCCGCTCCGACATTTGAGAATACCATCGCCGCAATGGAAAAAACGGGCCACACGCTCGACCGCGTTTCAACGATCTACGGCATCTGGTCCGGCAGCATGAGCACGCCAGAGATGGACGCCGTCAACACGCGAATGGCCCCAAAACTCGCGGCATTTGGCGACAAGATCTCGCAGAACGAAGCTCTGTTCAAACGGATCGAGGCGATCTACAATTCCCCCGAAAAGAAAAAGTTAACATCCGAACAGCAACGTCTCGTCTGGCTCAATTACACAAATTTTGTCCGTTCCGGTGCAAAACTCGGTGCCGAACAGAAAAAGCGTCTGTCAGAGATCAATCAGGCACTCGCCGGGCACTTTACAAAATTTAGCCAAAACCTCCTCGCCGACGAAAGCGGCCCTTATGTTGCACTCGAAACCGACGCTGACATGGCCGGACTGTCGCAATCGTTGCGTGACGGTGCCGCCGCCGCTGCCAAATCAAAAAACGTTAAGGCAGCGGGAATTATTCGCAACACTCGCTCGTCAGTCGATCCTTTCCTAACCTATTCCGACCGGCGCGACCTGCGCGAAAAGGTCTGGAAGATGTTTATCAATCGCGGTGACAACGGCGACGCCCGCGATAATAACGGCGTGATCCCTGAGATCTTAAAACTTCGTGCCGAACGCGCAAAATTGCTCGGCTATCCGACGCATGCCCACTGGCGTTTAGAAAACGCAATGGCGAAAAATCCTGACAACGCCATGAAACTGATGGAAGGCGTCTGGCCCGCTGCGGTTGCTCGCGTTAAAGAAGAAGTGACCGATATGCAGGCCCTCGCCGATAAGGAAGGCGCCAAGATCAAGATCGAACCTTGGGATTATCGCTATTACATGGAAAAGGTCCGCAAACAGCGTTACGACCTCGACCAAAATGAGGTCAAACCGTACCTGCAACTCGACAAGATCCGCGAAGCGATGTTTTGGGTCGCCGGTGAGCTGTTTGATTTTTCGTTTACACCCGTAACCGGAGTTCCCGTCTATCATCCTGACGTGACCGTTTTTGAGGTCAAGAACAAAAAGACCGGCAAGCACATAGGGCTCTGGTATTTTGACCCGTATGCCCGCGACGGTAAACGCAGCGGAGCTTGGATGAACGCCTATCGCAACCAGGAACGTGTCGATGGCGACATTACGACGATCGTTTCGAATAACTCCAATTTTGTAAAAGGAAAACCCGGCGAACCGGTGCTGATCTCTTGGGATGACGCGACGACGATGTTTCACGAATTTGGCCACGCCCTGCACGGCCTTTCGTCAAATGTGACATATCCTACTCTGTCGGGAACAAATGTCGCCCGCGACTATGTCGAGTTTCCTTCGCAGCTACTCGAACATTGGGTTTCGACGCCCGAGGTGTTGTCGAAATTTATGCTGCACTACGAAACCGGCAAACCGATCCCACAGGCTTTGGTCGATAAGATCAATAAGGCAGCGACATTCAATCAGGGATTTGCGACACTCGAATATCTATCGAGTGCCCTAGTCGATATGAAGCTTCATCTTGCCGGTGACAAGCCGATAAACGCAGATGCATTTGAAAAGGAAACGCTTGCGTCGCTTGGAATGCCAAGCGAACTCGTAATGCGTCATCGCACGCCGCAATTTGGCCACGTTTTCTCAAGCGACGGCTATTCGGCGGGTTATTACAGCTATCTGTGGTCGGATGTTTTGACGGCCGACGCATTTGGTGCATTTACCGAGGGCAAAGGCCCGTACGACAAAGATGTAGCCAAGCGGCTGACAAAGTATATCTTCAGTGTTGGCAACACGGTCGACCCAGCGGAGGCGTATCGCAATTTCCGCGGCCGTGACCCGAATGTGGATGCATTGATGATCAAGCGAGGATTTCCGGTAACGAAGAAATAGACGACAGCCACAAAAAGCACAAAATGCACATAATAGGAATCTTCCTAACTTGCGTCCTTTGTGCTATTTGTGGCGTACTTACTTGATCCCCAGATTCCTCATTCTGCGGTACAAATGGCTGCGGTCGACGCCCATGTCTTCCGCAGCCTTTGCTACGTTTCCGTCAAACTCGGCGAGTTTGTGCTGGATAAATTCGCGTTGATAGGCGTCTGTCGCGTCTTTGAATGTCGGAAAGCGAAAGCTGATCGCGGGCGTCTCATTGGCGGTCTCAAGCTCGGGCAGATCATCCGCCGCGACCTTTGTCTTGCCCGACATGATGACGATCCGCTCGACGGTGTTCTTTAACTCTCGGACGTTGCCATACCAGTCGTTCGCTTGCAGGCTCTCGATGGCGTCAGCGGTAAATTCCTTTAATGGCTTTCCGTATTCAGCAGAAAACTTGCGGTTGAAATGCTCGACGAGCACCGGAATGTCTTCGCGGCGTTCACGCAGCGGCGGCACTTGGAACGGGATCACGTTTAGTCGATAAAAGAGATCCGCTCGAAAATTACCGTCATCGATCAGACTGTCGAGCGGTTTGTTTGTCGCGGAAATGACTCGGACATCTACCGACACAGGCGTGTTGCTCCCGACCGGCTCGAACCGCTGCTCTTCCAATACCCTCAACATTTTCGCCTGTACGCGGGGCGACATATCGCCGATCTCATCGAGGAAAAGCGTCGCCCCGTCGGCCATCTCAAACTTACCTTTTTTGGACCGCATCGCGCCGGAAAAAGCTCCCTTTGCATGGCCAAACAGCTCAGACTCAACAAGCTCCTCGGGGATTGCGGCGGAGTTGATCTCGACAAAAGCAAGATTTCGCCGCTTTGATTGAGCGTGGATAGCTCTCGCGACTAGTTCCTTACCTGTACCGCTTTCTCCTGAGATCAGCACGCGGCCATCGGTCGGGGCGACTATCGAGATTTGCTTTCGCAGAGCACGCATCGCTACCGATTCGCCAACCATAACGTACTGCTCGGCGATCTCGCTTTGCAATTGTTCGTTGACTCGTTCGAGGTCGCGTTGACGAAGTGCGTTCTTGACGGTGACGACCGTTCGTTCAAGGCTGAGCGGTTTTTCAATAAAGTCGAACGCCCCAAGTTTCGTCGATCGAACAGCCGTCTCAATATTTCCGTGACCCGAGATCATCACGACCGCCGCGTCGTTACCCTCTTCTTTAAGCTTGGCAAGCGTGTCGAGGCCATCGATTCCGTCGCCAAGCCAGATGTCGAGCAGGATACAGCCAAAGCTCTGCGTCCGGGCCATTTCGAGCCCAGCCTCACCCGACTCCGCCGTTTCGACAGCAAATCCCTCGTCCTCTAGAACGCCGCGTAGCGTGTCGCGGATACCCCGTTCGTCGTCAATTATCAGTATCAAATTCTGCATTTGCTATCCGTTCACGGGTATCTCAATTGTAAATCTAGCACCTTGCGGCTGATTTGCCGCAACCACGATGCGGCCGTGATGTTCAGTAATTATACGTTTAACTATCGCCAGCCCAAGCCCCGTGCCGCGTCCTTTTGTCGAAAAATACGGCTGAAACAGCTTTTGTAGGTCAGACGGCGGAATACCTTTGCCGTTATCCGCGATCTCGGCGACGATGATGTCACGTGCCTGATCGTGACGAGTTGTGATCTCGATCCGGCGATCGCTCTGCTCAGCAACAAAAGCCTCCGCCGCGTTTTCGATCAGATTTACAAACACCCGTTTTAGCTGTTCCTCGTCAAGCAAGACCTCGGGCAGTTCGCCGCCCTCGGCAAAGTCGATCGACATGCCGGGGAATTTACCCTCAAACCCCGCGATTGCCTGATAAACGACCGCATTGACGTCACCCGTCTCAAGTTTCGCATCAGGTAGCCGTGCGAATCGCGAAAACTCATCGACCATCGATTTTAGCGACGAGACCTCACGCAAGATCGTCGCCGTGCTTTCGTGTACGACGTCGCCGATAGGGCCCTTGTCGTTAATCCGTTTGCCGATCCCAAGATCCTCGTGTCCGGTTCGGTCAAATCGTTTGGCAATTCGTTCAGCAGAAAGCTGTATCGGCGTTAGCGGATTTTTGATCTCATGAGCCATACGGCGGGCGACCTCTTGCCACGCTGAGGCACGCTGCGCCGCGATCAGCTCAGAAAGATCCTCGATCACAAGCACGACACCGCTGTCCGCAGGCAGAGCCGATGCGGTTATCGCAACAGTCCGTCCGTCTGCCGCATTACCATCGCCATTTGAATTAGCAGGTTTGAGAACCGTCTGATCCGATGCATTGCCAACACGCCGGGCTCGCCCGATCAATCTCTCGAAAACCTTCAGATCGTCGCCCTCCGCGAGGTCAGCCACCGAAACTCCGGAAAAATCATCTCCATTCAACCCCAAAATTTCGACCGCCGCACCGTTTATCGTGCTGACATGATCGTCCGGGTCAAACGAGATAACGCCCGTTGGCAGAGTGTCCAGAACGGTCTCGATATACCGGCGGCGTTCGGCGATCTCAACGGCGTTTGCCTCAAGTCGAGCGGACATATCATTGAACGCATTTACAAGGATCGCCAGCTCGTCCTCGGCCAGTACGTCGACTCGATGGGTGAGATTCCCCTTGGCGATCTCGCTTGCCCCTTCGGCAAGTGCTTTGATCGGCGTCGTAAGCCCTCGCGCAACATAAAACGCTATCCACGACGAAGCGAACATCAGCAAAAATGTCAGCACCCCAAGCGTCAACAACCCGATGCTGCGGATCGTAGCCTGCTGCTTTCCGAGCCGATCTAATTCGGCGAGGGCATCGCGGACGGCGGGCGATTGCTCGGCGGAGCGTGTCTGCTGCAGGACCTGCTGCGGGATCTGCGAAAACCAGCGTTCGAGCGCGCGATTCAAAAATAGATATGAAAACGCCGCCATCGCGATGATCGGCAACAGGCTGACGGCAAAGAAATATATCAGCAGCCGCGTCTTGATCTGCGCACCAAGTTCAAACGTCCGCCGCTCGCGAACCAGCTTGATAATGCTCCGCAAAAAGATAAATCCAAATACGATGAACGCAATAAAATTGAGCGACGACAATGCATAGAGCATTATCAGATCGCTCGAAGATTCGATGGCAAACGTCTTCCAAAGATTTGAGGATTGCAGCATGACGAGAAGCGTCAGCGACGCGGCCATCAGCAACCCGATGACCCACGGCATCTTTCGTCGTTTTACTTTCGCGACCTCGTTTTCCACGAGTGCAAGTTTAACACGCCCGCCGTGTGTGCGGTAGAATCTGACAATTGGTACGCAAAGAGTTTTTAACCGCAGATGAACGCGGATAAACGCAGAGAAGAAAAATAGATATCACTATCTGCGTCCATCTGCGTTTATCTGCGGTAAATATTTCCTCAAATTAAATGAAAAATATTTTCTTCGACGACAAAGGGCAGATCCGCAGCGGCTGGCGAGCGGTTACGTTTCTATTCTCGTTTCTGCTCATTGCCTACGGCCTGATATTTCTGAGCCTGGTCGTGTTGTCGCAGATACAGCAGACCGAATCGGTCACCGGCTATCTGCCGCTGCTCATCCCGTTCACGATCTCGTCGGTCATCGCGATACTGCTGGGCTGGCTGTTTGCGAAGTTATTTGAAAACCTACCGTTCCGCGTTCTCGGCATCTCTTTTCGAGGTAATTGGTTTAGGAATCTTCTCGCAGGGCTTGCCGTTGGCGGTATCGCTATTGGCAGTGCGGTGCTGATCGCGGTGATGTCCGGCGGGATGAGCTTAACGCTAAACCGCGATTCGTCCGGCTCGGCTATTACAACGACGCTAGCGGTGACGCTGGTGATATTTATCGCCGGAGCCGTATCGGAGGAAACGCTCTTTCGCGGCTATCTGCTGCAAACGTTTGCCCGCTCAAACCTCGTCGTCTTTGGCATTGGTTTCACATCGCTGCTGTTTGCCTTCGCCCACAACGCTAACCCCGACGCCGGACGCCTTTCTTTGCTCAACACTTTCTTTGCGGGCATCTGGTTCGCCGCAGCTTATCTAAAGACACGCGACCTGTGGTTCCCGCTTGGGTTACATTTGATGTGGAATTGGCTGCAAGGCCCGGTGTTTGGAATAAACGTCAGCGGCATCTCCCAGTTCAGCCCGGACCCTTTGCTGCGGGCAACCGACGCCGGGCCGGTCTGGCTAACCGGCGGCAGTTACGGCATCGAAGGCGGCATCGTCTGCACTATCGCGATAGTCATCTCGATGGGATTGATCTATTTCCTACCCGGACTAAAACCGGAGATTTATCCACAGATGAACACGGATACACACAGATAGGAAAACTAATTATTATCTGTGTCCATCTGTGTTTATCTGTGGACAAATTACGCAGTCTGTATTTTGAACGAGATATCTACCGCGCGAGCCGAATGCGTAAGCCGCCCGACGGAGATCAGATCGACGCCGGCGTCGGCATACGAACGGACGCGGTCGAGGTCCATGTTGCCGGAGGCTTCGATTAGGACGGCGGGGTTCATGCCGCGGGCCATTTGGACTAGTTTGGCGGCTTCTTCGGGAGTTTGATTATCAAGCATGACGATCTCGGCACCGGCGTTGATCGCCTCGCGAAGCTGTGCCCAGTTCGTCACCTCGACCTCGATCTTGTGCAGATGGCCCGAAGTCGCTCGTGCGGCCGCAACGGCCTCGGTGATGCCGCCGGAGAGGGCGATGTGGTTGTCTTTGATCAGGATGCCGTCGTCGAGGCCCATTCGATGGTTCTTGCCGCCGCCGATGGTGACTGCGTATTTCTCAAGCATCCGCAAACCCGGCGTCGTCTTTCGCGTATCGACGATGCTCGCTCCGGTGCCTTCGATAGCTTTCACAAAGGCTCGCGTCAGCGTCGCAATTCCCGACATCCGCTGCAACAGATTGAGCGCGACGCGTTCGCCGGTGAGCAAAACGTCCGCGTAGCCTTTGAGCGTGCCAAACACCGTTCCTTCCTCAACCTCGTCGCCGTCGTTAAATGTCGTTTCTATCTCGGTGATCTCAGGATCGAGGTGGAAAAACACCGCCTCCGCCACATCAAAGCCGCAGATCACGAGAAACTCTTTCGCCAAAAAACGCCCAGTCCCTCGCGTATCGGGGGCGACTGTCGCCCGCGTAGTAATATCGCCGCGGCCGATGTCCTCCGCCAAAAATTCGCCGATCGCCGACATCACATCGCCATTTTCAAGCCAGTTCATATTCAATAGATTATCAACGCAAGCCGCGTTTCCCGCAAGCGGCATCTAAAATCCTCGTACCTTTGCGTCCTTCGCGGCTTTGCGTTAAATAACCTTTTTATCACGCAAAGGCGCCGAGGCCGCAAAGAAACGCCAAGTAATTGTATTCAGTACCATGATTGACATCTTTCCCCGTC
>DEQS01000079.1 GCA_002360555.1 Chloracidobacterium sp. UBA3360 | reverse complement strand
GAGGCATTTTTTCGCGGGCTTGGTCGTCCACAGGGCCTCGCGTTCGACAAAGCCGGCAACCTCTACATCGCCGCCTGTTACCAAGGCCGCCACGGCATCGTCAAAATATCCCCCGACGGCCAGACCGCCGAACACCTCGTCGCCGGCAACAGCGTCGTCGGCCTATGTTTCACCCGCAAAGGCGACATGGTCGTTGCGACGAACAATAGCGTTTATGCAATTCCCTGTGGCATCGAAGGCACGCTCTTGGGCTAATATACTGCTATACAACCCTCCGGACTTCTGCTATTATTCCTGCAAATCCGTTACATTTTGCCTCTAATCTAAAGGAGAAAATCATGAGATCTTTTCAACGCGTCCGGAGTGCTTTCCCGGTTGTTGCTCTTGTTTCTGCAGCCCTTTTTTCGATGGTTGTCAGTGCTAATGCACAGCCCGGCACGGCGGCGAAAAATCCGCTTGTGGGACGTTGGAAAAGTGATGTTGCTGTGATCGAAATACGGGCGAATGGCACGGTCAAGATCAATGACGACGAGTTTGTCTATAAGGTCAAAAACTCAGTGATAACCGTCGCCAATGACGAGGGCGTGATGGCGTTTCCGTTCGAGCTTGACGGCGATACGCTGGTCGTACAGGTTGACGGCAGCGAGGTTGTTTATACGCGGTTAAAAGGAAATGCTACCGGTGGAACGACGTCGGGCGGGATGGGTAACTCCGGCGGCGGCGAAGGCTCAGTCATAGCGGCGTTTGTCGGCCAATGGTGCTATCAGGCAAACCTAAATAGCACAAACTCATATCATTCGCGACGCTGTTTTACGCTGTATGCGAACGGCACTTATGAGTACTCGAGCGACTATTCTCAGGCCGGAGGTGAGGGCGGCAGCTCGTCCCAATCCTACGACTCAGGCCGCTGGACGGCGACGCGAAATACCATCACCGCTTATTCAAAAACCAACGGAAAGATCGTCTATCCGATCGAACTCCGCAACCACCCCAAAACGGGCGACCCAATGATCGTGATCGATGGTGATGCTTACGTGACGCAAACCCAAAAGCCATCGTGGTGAGCGATAACAAAATACTTTTTAAGGCCGCGATGCAAAAAATCCCAATATTGGTACTAATGCTCGCAGTAGGCATGACCTTTGGCTGCGTCAAGATGCCGGAGATACCGGACGGTTTCCCAACGCCTGAGCCGCCGCCGTCGGCGACTCCCGTGCCGAAGATGGAATACAAGCAGGACGCTGAGCTTGAAAAGCAGATCGCGGATATCGCGGCGGCGGCGAAGGGTAAGGTCGGGGTTGCTGCGGTCGTGCTTGAGACAGGCGAGGCGGCGTTTCTTAATGCTGACGGGCATTATCCGATGCAGAGCGTCTATAAACTGCCGATCGCGATGGCGGTGATGGAGCAGGTGCGGCTTGGCAAACTCGATCTCGACGAGGTCATTGGCGTCACAAAGTCAGACATGGTCCGCGAAGGGATGCGTTCGCCGCTGCGTGACAAAAGCCCGAACGGCGGGGAATATACCATTCGCGAACTGATCAGATTGGCCCTCGTCGAATCCGACGGCACCGCCAGCGATGTTCTGATGCGGGTCGCCGGCGGTGCGGGCGAGATACAGTCATACCTCACGCAGATCGGCATCCGCGATATGAAGGTCGTAAATACTGAAAAAGAGATCGGGAAAGACTGGCAGACCCAGTATGAGAACTGGTCAACGCCGATGGCATCGGCAGACCTTCTCCGTCGGCTTTATGAGGTGGATAGACAATCGCTTCTTGCGACACCCACGCCCGAGCGACCAGTGCCTGGCGTCGCCTGTAACTGTCCTATTCCTGAAGTTTCCTACCCGGAGCCCGTCGTCATTCGAATTCTTATGCGTCAAATGGCTGCGTCGGTTCCCGGGGAAAAGAGATTGAAAGGGCTTCTGCCTCCAAATACGGTTGTCGCTCACAAGACAGGGACAGGCGGTACCCAGAACGGAATTACAGGAGCAACCAACGACATCGGAATTATTTCGTTGCCGAACGGAAAGAACCTTGCCATCGCCGTTTTTGTTTCCGATTCACCCGCCGACGAGAAAACTCGCGAGGCGGTGATCGCAAAGATCGCAAAGGCTTGTTGGGATAGATGGAATAAGAATTAGCCCACGAAATACACGAATACCACGAATCAGAAAATATAGGGCGAGTGTGCGCTGCGTCACAATGCCGGGGCCGAATTGCGAATATACTTGCATCAAATCTTTTCAGGAGGTGATCTATGAGGTCTATTGCGCTTTTATTTTGTGTGGGGCTGTTGTTGGCGGCCGGTGTTTGGGTGTCGATGGGAGATGGTTTTGTCGGCAAGACATTGGCCCAAAAGGCTGATGAGCAGAAAATGCCTGAGGTGATCGTGCTCGGAAAGGACGCAAAGCTCGGGCAGGTCACGTTTAGCCATGCCAAGCATAACGGCGGAACTTACAGCATTACACCCGGTTCCCCGATCGCGTGTATCTCGTGCCATCATACTGCCCAACCGGCGTCTGAGATCGCGAAACATGCTCCGCTAAAAACGGCTTGGCCGGCGGACCGTGCAACGTCGCTGACGGCTGAGTTATTTGCAAAGGATGCAAAAGCTGCGGGTGTAGCGGGGTGCCGCGAATGTCATGCACGCACCGGCGAAAAGCCAAAGCTGCTCGACGCTATCCCCGAGATCAAGCATGAGGGCAGTCCGGCACTGATCACGATGAATAACATGACCGCGTTTCACCGGACATGTGCCGGTTGCCATGGTGAGGTCAGAAAGACAGTGCCGACGTCGAAAGGGCCGATTCAGACACAATGCACGATGTGTCATAAGAAAACGGCATAAGAATTAGCCTACGAAATACTCGAAAGGCACGAAAAAAAGAAGATTCTTAATTTCGTGCCTTTCGTGGGCAATTTTCTTACTACTTACCGGCTTTGATGTCGGCGATGCGTTTTTCGAGTGCCTCGATCTGAGCTTTGGTGACGGTAGTGTCGGCTTTTCCGACAACGAGAGCCCGTTCGGCGGCGGCAAGAGCCTCGGGGCCGCGTCCAAGGTTTAATAGGATCGTCGCTTTACGCTGCAGATTCTGAAACGTCTCTTTGGTCGCGATCATCGCGTCGTTGAGTTTCAGTGCCTCTTCAAACCAGGCGTTTGCCTGTTCTGTTTGTTTATTTGCCTTGGCATAGTTACCTGCGTTGATACGCGGGCCGGGGTCTTCGGCCTTTGCGGCGGCGACATACGCTTTGAGCCGTGTCATCGTCGAACCGACCACATCCTTGACCTTGACTGTGAATGGCACGTCCATCTTTTCCCAGCGAAGGTGAACGGTCGCGGTGTCTGCGCTGATCGGATCGAAATAATAGGTGAGAAACTCCATGTTGAACGGGACGGCCTCGGCTTTTGTTTTTACGCGGAGAGCGTCGTTCTCAGCTTTGTAGGTAAAGCTGCCCCAATCGAGATCCTTGTTAAATATGATCGTCCAGTTGCCGTCCTTGGCGGGGATGACGTGAAAACTGTATTTGCCCGCGGCGAGCGGCTGGCCGTTGACGAGAACGTCGTCAGCCACGGTGAACATCGTCGCCTCATTAGCACCGGCACGCCAGACGTGATCAAACGGGACGATAGGCTCACCGGCCTTGCGAGCGTTCTGGTCGTCGAGCGTGCCTTCGCCTTTGGCACGTGTCGCCATCGTTTCAGGCGGGGCCCCGAATATCGGACGGCCCTTTACCGCCGGACGGCTAAACGTGATGCCGATCTCGGTCGTGCCGATCGTCTGCGTGATAGACATTTTCTGACTATCACGCGGAACCGGAGGACGAACTACCTGTGCCGACGCGGTTATTGCCAATACGGCAAAGAGTGAAAATATGACAAAGAAACGATCAGTTTTACGCATTATTACTCTCCTCAAAATTAGGTCTTGCAACCATTATGTATAAAGACTTGGCCGAATCCAATCCGGAATAGAGATAATACGCAGCGAGCCGCGAGATTGTTTTATCGAGTCCAGCTGTATGTGTTTCGTTCGAAATACTCCGCTTCGCTGTCTAATTTGACCTCTTTTTTGATCGAGAAAGCCTTTTTGCTCACTAGATAAGTATGGCGAAGAGTAGCCGGGCGATCGTCGTCTTTGCCGGGTTTGCTGGTGACGATGCGGAGTGTGCCGTCTGGTAATTTGGTGCGTTCGATGACAGTTTCGCCGTCAAACGTCTTGCCGTCGGGGCTTAGTCTTACTTCGTCTTTGCTGTTTGCCTTGGGCTCAAGCGGGTATTGCATGTCGAATGTCCACGTCAGCTTGTCCGTCTTAGAACGGGTTACAGTTAAGTTCGATTTGATCGACGTTGGTTTTTTAGATTGGTAATCAAGATAGGTGAGCTTGCCGATCCACTCGCCGCCCTCGAGCGGTTTGAGGTCTTTGGCGGAGATCTTGGCGGACTGAGCGGCGGTGGTAACGGAAAGCGTAAGTGTAACGATGAAAAGGGTTAGTAGAGTTTTCATGAAACGATATTCGCGGTTAGAAGTAAACTGGTTTCAAAAGATTTTTTGCCACGAATTACACGAATGACACGAATAAAACAAGAAATAAATTCGTGTTATTCGTGTAATTCGTGGCTAAACTTCTTCCTATGGTTTACTCGTCGTCGTCATGAGCTCTCACACGTCCGGCGGCGACGGCTTCGTCGATGACCTTTTGTGCGAGGTTGCCGGGTAGCGGATCATAATGCGAAAACTGCATGTGATACGAGCCGCGTGCCTGGGTGACGCTGTTTAGTTTTGACTGGTAATCGAGCATTTCGGCGAGCGGGACCTTGGCTTTGATGACCTGCTGTTTGCCGCGAACCTCCATGCCGCCGACGCGTCCGCGACGGCTGTTGAGGTCGCCCATGATGTCGCCTGAAACCTCTTGGGGCGTAAATACCTCGACGTCCATGATCGGTTCGAGCAGGGTCGGTTTCACCTTTTCCATCGCTGCACGAAACGCTTTGCGTCCGGCGGCACGGAACGAATGCTCGTCACTGTCAACCGCGTGAAAACTGCCGTCAACCAGCGTGACCTTAAAATCGACGAGCGGATAGCCCGCGACGGCACCGCTTGCGGCGGCCTCGATAATGCCTTTTTCGATGGCCGGGCGGAAATTTTGCGGCACTGAGCCGCCAAAGATCTTGTCGACCCATTCGAATCCGGCACCGCGTTCGAGCGGCTCGAATATCACTTTACAATCGCCAAACTGCCCTCGTCCGCCTGACTGTTTCTTATGGCGGCCTTGGACCTCGGCCTGAGTTGTGATGGTTTCCTTGTAGGGAACCTTGGGCGGATGCAGTGCGACCTCGACGTGGTAACGCTGTTCGAGTTTTTTGACGACCGTCTCAATATGGAGTTGGCCGCTGCCCGAAAGTATGAATTCGTTCGTCTGTGGATCGCGGTCAAAATGAAGTGACGGATCTTCTTCGAGTATCTTGTGCAGAGCACCTGAGATCTTGTCCTCGTCGGCACGCGATTTAGGTTCGATGGCAAACGCGATCGCCGCCTCGGGATATTGCACCGGCGGATAGACGATCGGTTTTGCTTTGTCGGAAAGCGTGTCGCCCGTCTGTGTGTCTTTTAATTTGACGACAGCGATGATGTCGCCCGTCGCGGCGGAATCGACCTTGTCGAGCGTCTTTCCCGAAATGACGTGCAACGCACCGAGACGTTCGTCCGTGTCGCGCGTCGTATTTCTTACGTTGGCGTCGTGTCCGATCTTGCCGGAAATGACCTTCATCACGTTGATTCGGCCGGCAAAAGGGTCAGCGATGGTGCGAAATACATAAGCGGAGAACGGCTCGTCGTTATTGTATTTACGATTGATACGGTCGCCGGTCATTTCGTTGTCGGTGAAACCATATTCCATCTCATGCGTCGCCGGGTTTGGAGCAAATTCGACGAGGTGATCAAGCAAGATCTGCAAGCCGACGAGTGTCGTCGCCGAGGCGGCATAAACGGGGCAGAGTTTGCTGGCCGCGATGGCACGGGCGAGGTTTGGGATAATGTCTTCTTCGGGCAGCGTGCCGTCCGCAAAATATTTTTCCATCAGAGCGTCGTCTGATTCGGCGACGATCTCGATGAGGCGTTCGCGTGTCGAATCGAGCAGTGCCTTTTCTTCGCTCGGTATGCCAATGGCTTTTGCTTTGCCGTCGGCGTCAAATTCGTATGCTTTTTGATGAACGACATCGATCACGCCGCGAAAACTGCCTTCGCGTCCGATCGGCAGTGTAAAAGGCACGATCGAGCGGGCAAATGAGTCGGCCGCGGTCTCAAGCGCGTGGCCAAAATCCGCGTGCTCTTTGTCGATCTTGTTGATGACCATAAAACGCGGCAGCAAAAATTCGTTTGCGTATTGCCAAGTTTTTTCGGTCTGCACCTCAATGCCGTGCACCGCGTCAACGACGACCAGCGCGCAATCAGCGACGCGCAGAGCGGGCCGTGCGTGCGAGACAAAAGCGGCGTAGCCCGGCGTGTCGATAAAATTTATCTTGGTGTCCTGATATTCGGCGTGGGCAAAATTATTGTTGAGCGAGACCTTTCGTTCGATCGAGTCTTCGTCGTAATCGGTTATGGTCGTGCCTTCGTCGACCTTTCCCCAGCGATGTTGGCTACCGCTGACGTGAATGAGGGAACTGACGAGTTGGGTTTTACCTGCGTCGCCGTGTCCAATGACAGCCAGATTTCTGATATTCTCAGTTGCGAATGCTTTCATGTTCGGCAAGCTCTCCTTCTTATTAAAGTTTCGAGTTCCGAGTTCCGAGTTTCGAGTTATTCTGATCCCCAACTTGGAACTTGGAACTTTTAACTCGAAACCTTTTAAAGTTGTTGGTAACTTTCAAATTTATATTACGCGGGGCAAATAGGCAAGAAACAATGGGGAAACCCACGTGAAAAGTTTGTGCATCGAATAGATGGTTTATAGTATTGTTGATAAAGTTTGACCTTAAATGCTGGTGAGGAAAATGAATGTTCAATAGATCGTGGATGTTTCGAGCAGTAACGGCGGCGGTTTTGGTAACGGTAATTTCGATGTCAAGCCTGTCGGTCGCTGCACAGGATCTGGTTGCGGTGAGCAGCCTGAGCGGCAGTTCGAGCGTGTTTGTTTTTCGAAGCGGCTCGCGTGGATCGAAACCGCGCCCGGTCGCAAAACCGACGCGTACAAAAACCCAGCGATTGGCATCAGCAGTAAAGATCAAGAAACAATACGAGACGATCGCCAAAAACACGACTAAGGTCAACCGTGCAAAGATCATCGACCCAAATAAACTTGGGCCAAAGGGCGGGCGTGATCTGCCGCCGGTGCAAGCGTCCAAACTATTTGCCGGTGTTGGTGAATATTATGTCGATAAAGCCGAGTACGAACAGGCTTTTGAATTTTTCCGCGAAGCGATCCGCCTCGACCCGAAAAACGTGATGGCAAATACCGGATACAGTGAGGCTCTGGCGCTGAACGGTAATGCACTCCTCGTCGCCGACAAAGGCGAACAGGCAAAGGGATATTTCCTTGAGGCGATCAAGTTTGACCCTAAGAATGCTGCGGCATATTTCGGGCTCGGTGAGCTTTATTCCGGCACCGACAACCAGGCCGAGGCTATCTCTTCGTATGAAAAATCGCTCGCCACCGACAAGGGGTTGACAGAGATCTACGTTCCTCTCGGCATCCTATACTATCAGTCGGGCGAGATCGCCAAGGCTGATGATCTGCTAACCAAGGCACTG